>NZ_LTDM01000008.1 GCF_001940565.1 Tissierella creatinophila DSM 6911 | reverse complement strand
TTCAATTTCCGTTTTGAGTTATAAACAACTTGATACTGTATATATACCCAAAATCGGGGGAATCCCAGCCATTTCAATAGATTGAAATGCAGTAAAATAGCTCGCTACAGAGTTCTGCAACGAGCTACTAAAGTAACCATAAGGGGGACGAAATACTTTGGATTCAATATCTGTTAATGATCGGATAATTTCTTGAGTTTTATTGAACTCTTCCTCAAATTGTTCCCTAGTGGCTTTACGCACATCGACATGAGAATAAGTGTGATTTCCAATTTCGTGTCCTTCTGCTGCTTGTCTTTTTATTATATCAGGATATTGTTCTGCGAGCTTTCCTAACACAAAAAAGGTGGCTTTAATATCATACTCCTTTAATAGGTCTAATATTTCAGCAGTATATTCAGGATGAGGTCCATCATCAAAAGTTAAAGCAATGTTTTTTTGTTTTTTAGAACCATAACTGATCAAATTTTGCTTATTATTTTTTAAGCTTTGTTCATTTCCAAAACTTATATACCCAATAGATAATACTAATATTAGTGAAAATGTAATAACAACAATAATATTAGTGGACTTATGCTTTCTCATAAAAGTTTATCCTCCTTTTTAATTAGGATATATAATAGTTTGCTTTATAAAATAAAAAGTATTCTTCTAACTTTATAAAATAATATGTATTTTTCTTAAAGCTTTTTTAAAGATGAATGATGTTTAATTTATCTACAAAGTTTTTTTACATCGATTTAATTTAAGGTGGTTTATCCGTCTTTTTTTATTGACTAAAAATAGTTCTATATAAATAAAGCATATAATACAAAGGTTTGGAAATACTAGAATTGATTTTAAATTAAAATAAAAATACAAATTGTATGCTTAAACTTCGTTATTTATTAAAATAACTAGAAAAGTAAAAACATTTGATAAATTGCCTAAATTACAAAATATATTATTTTATTTTTTAAAACTAAGTGATATAATATAAATGAGTAATTAATCATTTGTAGTACAAACAGAAAAAGGAGGAATTAAGTGATGGATTTAATTAAGTTTGTAGATAAAGTAAACGGAATCTTGTGGGATAATGTCCTAATCTTTGTATTAATGGGAACAGGAATATTTTATACTCTTTATTTAGGTTTGCCCCAATTTACTAAAATTGGGAGAGCATTTAAACATACTTTTGGAGGTGTATTTTCCAAAAGAAAAGAAACAGCAGAAGGAGAAATGTCTTCTTTTCAAGCTTTAGCTACTGCTATTGCAGCTCAAGTAGGTACTGGCAACCTTGCAGGTGTGGCATCAGCTATTGCCGCAGGAGGACCAGGGGCTATATTTTGGATGTGGGTAAGTGCATTTTTTGGAATGAGTACTATATTTGGAGAGGCAGTACTTGCTCAAAAGTATAATGAAAAAATAGATGGGGAAACTACAGGAGGTCCTGCTTATTATCTATCTAAAGGAGTTAATAGTAAGTTTTTAGCAAGTACATTTGCAGTTCTTATAATAATCGCTTTAGGATTTGTAGGAAACATGGTTCAGTCAAACTCTATAGCCGATGCAGTTCACGCTGCTTTTGGAATAAACAAACTTATTATTGGTATTATAGTTGCAATCTGTGCAGGAGCTATTCTTATAGGTGGAGTAAAGCGTATAGCATCATTTGCTGAACTTGTAGTACCCTTTATGGCAATTCTTTATATACTGGGTGGTTTAGTTATAATGGCTAAAAATGGTTCGCAAATTCTTCCAGCATTTAAAAGTATTTTTGTAGGTGCATTTAGTCCTCAGGCATTAGGTGGTGGACTGGTAGGTGTTACTGTAAAAGAATCTGTAAGATATGGTATCGCTAGGGGGCTATTTTCAAACGAAGCTGGTATGGGTTCAACCCCTCACGCTCACGCGGTAGCTAAAGTAAATCATCCCGCAGAACAAGGTATGGTTGCGATGGTTGGAGTAGTTATAGATACTTTAATAATTTGTACATTTACAGCACTTGTAAACATAGTAACTGGTGCCAATACTGAAGGACTCGATGCAGCAGCTATGACTCAAAGGGCATTTGAAATAGGACTTGGTAGATTTGGTGTAGTATTTATAGCGGTAAGTTTATTCTTTTTTGCTTTTACAACTATAATAGGTTGGACTTTCTTTGGAGATGCAAATATAAAGTATCTATTTGGTAAAAAAGGATCAGGTCCATATAAATTAGTTGTACTTGTATTTATAGTTTTGGGCTCTACTTTAGATGTAAAACTTGTTTGGAAACTTGCAGATATGTTTAACGGACTTATGGTTATACCAAACATTATAGGACTTCTAATATTAGCTCCTCAGGTAAGAAAACTAGTAACAGATTACAATGAAAATTATTCAAGACTTTCATAATATAATTTAATAACTTAAATATAGTTTGCACAATAAAAACAGGTTGAAGAGTTATAACTCTTCAACCTGTTTTTTAAAAGATATAATATAAAGAGAAAATCCATGTTAGAACTTTTTAAATGTGGTATAATATATATATAATAAAACTTGGACAAAGTATATTGGAGGGGATATATATGTCAACCGAAGAATTTCAAAGTCTAGTGTTAAAAGAATTGCGAACTATAAAAACAGATATAGGCTCAATAAAAGAAGAACAGTCACTAATGAAAACAGACATAAGTTCAATAAAAGAAGAACAGTCGCTAATGAAAACAGATATAAGTTCAATAAAAGAAGAACAGTCGCTAATGAAAGCAGACATAAGTTCAATAAAAGAAGAACAGTCACTAATGAAACTAGACATAAGTTCAATAAAAGAAGAACAATCGCTAATGAAAGCAGACATAAGTTCAATAAAAGAAGAACAATCGCTAATGAAAGCAGACATAAGTTCAATAAAAGAAGAACAGTCGCTAATGAAAGCAGACATAAGTTCAATAAAAGAAGAACAGATAGAGATTAAAAAGTTATTAAATGCAGTTGTAGAACAAACTGCTAATTTAACTGAATTTAAAGAGGAAACAATCAATGAAATAAAATCAATAAAAGCAGATACTTTAGAAATCAGAGAAAACTTTTTAAAACTTGAAATGAACACAGCATATAATTCACTAGATATAGCAAAACTTAAAGCAGTAAGATAAATTATACAAAAGTCAATTAAATCAATAATAGGAGGAATAAATTTGAAAGAAAATATAATAAAACAACCAGCGAGTGCTTCATCATCTCCAAGGTTTGTAAATATGGGTACATTTATGAGAATGGAAAGGATCACAGATTTAGAAGGTCTTGACTTTGCTATTGTAGGTATTCCTTTTGATACAGCTAGTTCTTTTAGAACAGGTGCTAGGTTTGGTCCTTCAGGAATTAGAAATATATCCGTAATGATAAAACCAAACAATGTAATATTAGAAATCAATATTTTAGATGAATTAAAAGGTGGAGACTATGGCGATATCAACATAGTTCCAGGATATATACTTCCAAGCTACGAAAGGATAGAAGAAGAACTGACAAAGATAGTAGAAGCAGGAGTTATTCCTATTTCCTTAGGAGGAGATCATTCTATTACGCTTGCTGAGCTAAGAGCAGTAGCTAAGGAACACGGACCAGTTTCATTAGTTCACTTTGATTCACACGCCGATATAAATGAAGAAGTATTTGGTGAAAAGTACAACCATGGAACACCTTTTAGACGTGCGATAGAAGAAGGACTAATTGACCCCTCAAAATCCATTCAAATTGGTATGAGAGGTTCCCTATATGATCCAGATGAACATAAAATGGCAGCAGAACTTGGATTAAAGCTCATTCCATCTCATAAGATGAGAGAAATAGGATTTGATGAAACTATAAGACAGGTTATTGAAAGAGTGGGAGATAATAAAGTATTTTTAACTTTTGATATCGACTTTGTAGATCCAGCTTATGCACCAGGGACTGGAACACCAGAAGTTGCAGGATTTACATCTCTTGAGACTTTAAATTTAATAAGGGGACTTAAAGACTTAAACTTTGTAGGATTTGATGTAGTTGAAGTTGCACCGCCTTATGATTTTGGTGAAATTACATCGCTTTTAGCTGCTAATATTGTATTTGAATTTTTATCAATGCTTGCTCTAAAAAAGAAAAATAGCAAATAAATTATTTAATTGTAATATTTATTTTTAGATTAGAGTATAAATTTTGATGAATTTGTTATATACTATATTAAGAATTATAAAAATAAATTAAATGAATGTAAATCATAGAGTATTTAATTCACATTTGTGATATTTTACTCTATGATTTTTGTTTATAAAGGAGAAATAAATTTTGTTAATAGAAGATTTAAATTTAATACAGCCCATTCAGAAGGCTTTAAAATCTGAAGGTTATACGGCAGCAACACCTATACAGATTAAAGCTATACCAGAACTACTTAAAGGTAAAGACCTTCTTGGATGTGCCCAGACAGGCACGGGTAAAACGGCTGCCTTTTCTATTCCTATATTGCAAGGACTTGCACAGGCACAAGAGAAAGTAAAGGGTAATAGAATTACTAAGGCCTTAATAGTTGCACCGACGAGAGAACTAGCTATTCAAATCTCAAATAGTTTTAAAGCTTATGGGAAAAACTTAGAATTTAGAATAGTTCCTATATATGGTGGTGTTTCTCAAAAACCTCAAACAAAGAGATTGGAAAAAGGGGTAGAGATAATAGTAGCAACTCCAGGAAGATTGTTAGATCTTATAAACCAAAAATATATAAGTCTTAAATCAATAGAATATTTTGTGCTAGATGAGGCAGATATGATGCTTGATATGGGTATGCTTAAGGATGTAAAAAAGATTATCACATACTTGCCTAAAAAGAAACAAACAATGTTTTTCTCGGCTACTATGCCTACTGAAATTGAAAAACTTGCAAATAATATATTAAATGATCCAATAAAGATAGTAGTTTCTCCAGTTTCTTCTACTGTAGATATAATAAAGCAAGAGTTTTACTATGTTGATAGAAACAATAAGACAAACTTACTTATACATTTACTTAAAAATAAAGATATATCTTCTGCTTTAGTATTTTCAAGGACTAAACATGGAGCAAATAAGATAGTAAAGCAATTAGAGCATAATGGAATTATGGCTGAGGCAATTCACGGCAATAAATCTCAAAATGCGAGACAACTTGCTTTGAGTAATTTTAAAGATAAGAGAATAAGAGTATTAGTTGCTACAGATATAGCAGCTCGTGGGATTGATATAGATGAGCTTTCCCATGTAATAAACTTTGATCTTCCTGAGGTTTCTGAAACTTATGTCCATAGAATAGGTCGAACTGGACGTGCAAGTCATGGGGGGACTGCAATTAGCTTTTGTAGTCATTCAGAAAAACCATTGCTTATTAGCATTCAAAAGCTTATAGGTAAAAAGATTAAAGAAATAGAAGATCACCCATATCCATTAAAAGATACAACAGTAGAAGAAAAGAAAAAACCTTCTAGAAAATCTAACTCTAGTTCAAGCAAGAGCAAATCATCAGATAATTATAGGAGAGATAAAAAGAAAACAGACTCAAAAAAGGATGAATCAAAATATGAAAAGACTTGGAGAAAATATAGAACAAATAAAAAGAGACCGAAGGTTTAAATGTTATATAGATAAAAACCAAACTTGATGTTTGGTTTTTATTTTATTAAAATTAATTTAAATGAAGGATTTTGAAGATAAATGTAGAACATAATATATTAGCATTATATGGATGTTCAAACTTTCCTAAGTGTAGATAAACAAAGGGTATTTAGATAGATTAAAAAAAATAAAGATAAATATTGATTCAATAGATTTAATGAAATCAGAGCACGTGGAAGGAAAGTTAACCTATACAATTATTTATTCTAAAAAATTATAGATTTAAATGTTAATATGCAGAATACAAACTATATTCTGTAGTTAATAAGGACATATTAACTATCTTTATTATTATGATATAATGCATATACTAAAGATACTTGTAAATTAGTATTATATCGAATAGAAAAGGGAAGTTGATTATATGATAAAAGAGAATTTTAAAGATTATAAATTAAGCAGTGATATATTAAAATCGATTGAGATTTTAAATTATAAAAGACCTACTAAAGTTCAAGAAAAAGTAATACCTATTGGTCTTAAAGGTAAAGATATAGTTGTAAAATCACAAACTGGAAGTGGTAAAACAGCAGCTTTTGCGATACCAGTTTGTGAATTAGTAGATTGGGAAGAAAATAGACCTCAAGCTTTAGTTATTACACCTACTAGAGAACTAGCTATGCAAGTAAGAGAAGATTTCTTTAATATAGGTAGATTTAAAAGATTAAAGGTGGTACCTGTTTATGGTAGGGCACCTTTTTATAATCAGCAAAGGGAACTCAAACAAAAAACCCATGTAGTAGTTGGTACTCCAGGACGTATAATTGACCATATAGATAAAGGTACGCTCGACATATCAATGATAAAATACCTAATAATAGATGAAGCTGACGAAATGTTTAATATGGGATTTTTAGAACAAATAGAAACGATAATAGATAAATTACCAATAGAAAGAATGACAATGCTTTTTTCAGCAACATTACCTACAGATATAGAATCTCTATGCAATAGATATATGACTAATCCAACATATATAGAAATAGAAGATGAAAGTGTAACTGTGGATAAAATTGATCAATGGAGATATATGGTAGAAGAAAAAGATAAAATAAAGCTCTTAAAGGATGTAACGGTTTTAGAAAATCCAGATAGCTGTATAATATTTGCAAATACCCGTGAAAAGGTTGATGAAATTACTATGCAAATTGAAGATGAAAATTTTACCTGTGATAAAATCCATGGAGGAATGGAACAAAGAGATAGAACAAAAGTGATGGAGGACTTTAGACAAGGCTACTTTAGATATTTAGTAGCAACGGATGTTGCGGCTAGGGGAATAGACATTGATAATATAACTCATGTTATAAACTATGATGTGCCCATGGAGAGAGAATCCTATGTTCATAGAATTGGTAGAACAGGTCGTGTAGGTAAGAAAGGAAAGGCTATTACATTTGTTACATCTAGAGATGAGAGATTTTTAAAAGATATCGAAGATTATATAGAAAGAGAAATACTCATTAGAGAAATGCCTGAAAAGGAAGAAGTGAACTTCTTAATAGATAAGTTTGAAGAAAAGATGAGAGAAAGACCTGCGATAAAAGAATTAAAAGGTGAAGAATTAAGTAAAAATATAATGAAAATACACATAAATGCTGGTAGAAAAACAAAGATGAGACCAGTAGATATCGTAGGAACACTATGTAATATAGAAGGAATGACTGCAGATGATATAGGTATTATAAATGTTTTAGATATATCCACTTTTGTAGAAATTTTAAATGGTAAAGGTGAGTTTGTTTTAGAAAAGCTTCAGACTACAAAGATAAAGGGAAGGCTAAGAAATGTAAATAAGGCAAACGAATAATTATAGTTAAGGATATTTTGCTAAATCCATCAATAGTGTATAATATAAGACCTAAGAGATGTTAAATATGAAATTAAGGGTATTAAATTATATGAATAATATTATATAAACTCAAATAATATAAATGAGGTAGATTGTTGTGAAAAAACATACAAAAAAATTAATAGCTCCAATTATAATTACCGTTTTAATAGTTTCTTATTTTGTTTTTTATATGTGGATGGGTTTATTTATAAGCGAAATACCTTCAATTATGAAAATGTTATTATTAGTTTTTCCTGTCGGTTTAATAGCACTAAGTGTATATATGCTATTTGAAAGAGTTAAAGAAATAAAGGATGGTGAAGAGGATGATCTTAGTAAATACTGACTATATAACTGGTAAAGAACTTGAAATGTTAAGCCTTGTAAAGGGAAGTACTATTCAGACTAAGAATGTCGGTAAAGATATTTCACAGGGTCTTAAACATCTTATAGGTGGAGAGCTTAAAGCCTATAATGAAATGATGAACGATGCAAGAGCTCTTGCTACAAAGAGAATGGTAGAAGAAGCTATTAGTTTAGAAGCAGATGCAGTTGTAAATATTAGATATGCATCCGCCGCAATTATGCAAGGAGCAGCTGAAGTGATTGTATATGGAACAGCAGTTAAATTCAAATAGGCAGTAAAAAAGAACTCAAAGAATGAGTTCTTTTTTACTGCCATGCACATAATAAGCTTACCTAGAATAAATTGATAATATACTTAAATAGGGAGGTTTTTTTATGACAAAAATAAGAAGAATGTTTCCTGGAGGAAATACAAGTAGAGGATTTTTTCCACTTCAAGAAAATATAATAGGAGAAGATAAAAATTTTCTTTATATATTAAAAGGAATGCCCGGTGGAGGAAAGTCTTCTCTTATGAAGGAAATAGCTAGAAGATCACTTGAAGAAGGATATACTGTAGAGTATCACCATTGTCCATCTGACCCTACATCTGTAGATGCTGTAGTTATAGTAGAGTTAAAGATAGTTATATTAGATGGTACACCACCACATAGTATGGACCCACTTTATCCTGGTGTAAATGAAAGAATAGTAGACTTATCTATATTTATTGATGAAGAAAAAATTAGGATTCATAAAGAGAAAATAATTAAAGCTAAAAAGAATAATAAAAAGTCTTATAGAAGAGCTTTTAATTATTTTAAAGCTGCTAGATCTGTTTATGAAGAAATAGAGATGACCAATAGAGAATTTGTAGACTTTAAAGGTTTAAAAGATTATGAAGATAAGTTTATAGAAGAAATATTTAAAAAAGAGGAAGTAGAGGTTTCTAATTCTCTATTTAAAATAAGACATTTATTTTCTACAGCTTACACACCTGAAGGATACTTTGATTATACGGATTCTTTACTTAAAAACATAGGGAAAAGATATTTTATAAAAGGAGAAATAGGTACAGGAACATCTGAATTTTTACAAAGAATTGTAGATATCTGCAAGTGGAAAGATTACGATATAGAAATTTACTATAATTCTTTTATTCCAGAAAAAATTGAATCAGTATTCATATGGGATCTAGATACTATTATAAGTTCAAATCCTAAGTCAAAAGAATTTCAATGTGAATTAATAAATTTTGATAAGTTTTTTAATCCTTCAAATCAAAATAAGGATGACTATAAGATTTTGGAAGAGTTAAAGGAAAAGGGAATAGAAGGTTTAAAGGGAGCTAAGAAAAACCATTTTATTCTAGAGGAAACTTATAGACCTACTGTAGACTTTAACGGAATTGATAATGAGAGAGAAAAAATATGGAATGAAATATTAGATTTTGCAAGTAAAAAAGACTAGTGATCCACTAGTCTTTAAAATGATTTTTAATTTCTCTATAAAACATTTCAATTACCCTATCAATTATAGCCAGGGAGGTAGTGCCTTGAATCTTTTGTTTATTGCCACCTCCTTTTACTATGATTTTTTCTGCTACTAAATTAAATATTTCTTTTAAATCTATATCTAAATTATGACTTTTACTTACTAAAAAACTGCAATGATCTTCATTTCCTAATTTATAGATTTGGATTAGATTTTCATTTTTTTCTAAATATGAAGATATAAGATTTAGTTCTTCTTTATTTATATTTCCTAGATTTTCTACGACATAATCTACATGATTAATTGTTTTCTTTTTATCTAAAAGGATTTCTGCTTTTAAAGAAATAAGCTCTTCTCTTAGAGCTCTATTTTCTTTTTGCATATTTTCTTTATCTTCTTTTAGCTTAAGAAACTTCTCTAGTACATCTGGTACTCCAGATGAAAGAGATAGGGCTATATCCTTTATATATCTATTTTTTAATGAATAGTCTTTTAAGGCTCTATTTCCACATATAAAGCTCACTCTAGTATTACCCTTGTATCTCTCAAAGTTTATAATTTTTATAAGTCCTATCTCACCTGTACTACCTACATGTGTACCACAGCAAGGAGAGGAACTTATATTATCTATATTTACTATTCTGATAGTTTTCCTCCCTTCTTGTATTTTTGAAATCTTTAAAACTTCTATACTGTTAGAATCTGAAAACTCGCTTAGAACCTTAAAGTTAGATTGTATTATTCTATTGGCAAGAGCTTCGATTTTAGAAATTTCATCTTCTGTTATATCTGGAAGTTCTATATCAATAGTTATATACTTTTCTCCCATATGAAAACCTATAGTTTCTGCATTAAGAAGTTTTTTAAATGCATCAGATAGTATATGTTGGCCAGTATGATTTTGCATTAAATCAAACCTATTCTCCCAATCTATAGATAAATGAACTTTATTAGATTCTATATCTTCTTCTATTACATGAATTATATCTCTACCATCTTCATATACGTTTATTACATTTTTGCCTTCGATAGTGCCTAAATCCCTAGGCTGACCCCCAGACATATTGGGAAAGAATATGGTTCTATCAAGTTTTATAAGAAAACTCTCATCCTTAAATGATTTACTTATTATAGTAGCATGTGTTTCTTTTAAATAAGGATTATTTATATATAGTTTTTTAGTCAATTAAATGTCCACCTTTCAAATTCTGTTGTGTTTTACTCCTCTAAACTATGGTATAATATCTAAAATATATATTTTAGGAGAGCTATATGAAAAGATCTTTTACTAATCTATTAGTTTTTTATATTTTTGGTATACTCATCTTTTATTTCGTGAATATTTCTTCTAACATAATAATTTTTTTATTTTTATTTTCAATACTCTATTTATCTTATAATATAATAAAATCAAGTTTAAATCAAAGTGTTTTATTATATTTGTTTTTAATATTAGGCATTTCTATAAGCTTTTTACACGCAAATGGAAATTTAGAAAAATCACTAGGACAAGAAGTATATGTAAAAGGAGTAGTAGAGCATTTAGATAAAAAAACTTCTGAAATAGAAAAGTATATTATAAGTGTAAAAGAAGTAAATGGTAAAAGTGTCCCAAAAGAGAAATCTCTTTTAACTATTATCGGAGAAAAAGATTTAAAACTAGGAAGTAGGGTTTTCTTTAAGGCTACTCTAAAACTCCCTATGGAAAATACAAATCCAGGACTATTTAATTATAAGCTATATCTTAAAACTAAAGGTATTTATACGCTTATGAGTATAGATAGTAATGCTATAGAGAAAATAGATATATCTAATATACCTATTAGATATAAAGTAAAAGAAAAGTCAATTTTAACAATAGAAAATGTATTTAAGTCTTATTTAAATAAAGAAAATAATTCTCTTATAACTTCTATAATATTAGGAGATAGCGATTATTTAGATGAGTCAAATGTAGAACTTTATAGGGATATGGGACTTGCCCATATACTTGCAGTATCAGGACTTCATATAGGGATCATTTCTTCGTTTTTAATGTTTTTAATTTCAAGGATTGGAATAAAGAGAAAGACAAATATCTTTATAACTCTTATTTTTATATGGTCTTATGGATATATAATTGGTTATCCTCCTTCTATCCTTAGAGCGAGCATTCTTTTTTCATTTCTTTATTTATCAAAGATTATACATAAGCCTTATGATTCATTAAATATACTTAGTCTAGCAGCAATCATACTACTTTTTATAAATCCATATAATTTATTTTCTGTGGGCTTTCAGTTATCATTTATAGCTAGTGGGTCTATAATAGTTTTTACTGATAGGATAACTTATTTACTTTATCCATTAAAGGGAAAGTTTATAGATACAATATCTAGCTTATTAGCAGTAAATATAGGAGTTAGCCCTGTACAGGCCTATTATTTTAATAAAATAAGTATATTAGGGTTTTTAGCCAATATTTTAATTGTTCCTATATTATCTTTTTCGCTTATACTATCATTTATAATGCTTGGGATAGAATTTATAGTACCCAGTTTAAATTCTTTATTGGGAATCGTTTTAAATGGAAGTCTAAATTTACAGTTTTTTATATTAAGACTTATAGGGAAATTTCCGATTAACTTAATCAGAGTTTTTTCACCTGAAATAATAACTATTGTTTTTATATTTATATTTTTCTTTATAATCTTTGAGATGATAGATATAAGCTCATTTAGTAAAGGTATAGAAAAGACTATAGTAATATATCTATTATTTTTAATACTGATAAATATAGTGAGTATAAAAGAAAACATGGAAATTCACTTTATAGATGTTGGACAAGGTGATAGTATATATATTCGAAGTGGGAAAAAAGATATTTTGATAGATACTGGAGGAAGTATATTTAAAAATCATAATATACCAGAGAAGATTGTTCTTCCTTATCTAGAAAAGATAGGTGTTAGAAAACTAGATGCTATATTCATATCACATTTTCATGAAGATCACTCTCAAGGACTTGAGATACTTTTAGATAACTTCAAGATAGGAAATATATTTATAAGTCATATACCTACTGACCCTTATTTAGACTTACTAAAAGATAATAGATACGTGCTTTTAAGAAAAGGGGATAATATTACTATAGATAAAAATACTAATTTTAAAGTGCTTTGGCCAATAGATGATATGGATTATGAAGACAATATAAACAATAAATCAATGGTAGGCGTTTTAAATTATAAGGATATAAAAGTTCTCTTTACAGGTGATATAGAAAAGGAAGTAGAAGAAAGTCTTTTAGAAGAGGTTAGAGGGGTAGATATATTAAAAGTAGGTCATCATGGAAGTGATACTTCTTCTACTTTAAGTTTTATAGAAGCCATAAGTCCAAAAATAGGAGTTATATCAGTGGGCCAAAAGAACATGTATAATCATCCAAGCGGTAGAGTAATAGGTATATTTGAAGAAAACAAAACTAAAGTTTACAGGACAGATAAAAATGGACTAGTTAAAATCGTAATAGTAGAAGATGGATATGAGGTAAGTCCATACCTAATAGATGAAAAAAAGAAGGAAGTATATTTAGAAGATTATTTACTTCATAATTATAATTATTTTCTATATAATTTACTATTCTTTTTAAGTGCCTATATACTTATCAAAAAATCTCCAGAGGAGGAATTAATAAATGATTTATAAAGATTTTTTTTCTAAGCTAAAAAAAGATGAGATAGAAAATTATTATCTTTTTACGGGCGAAGAAGAATATATGATGAAACTTGCTTTAGAAGAACTCAAAAATAAATATATAAGTAATGACTTTGAAACTCTAAATTATAATGTGATAGATGGCAAAAATGCAAATTTAGATACCCTTATAAATGCATCTGAAACACTTCCATTTATGTCTTCTAAAAAAATAGTTATTTTAAAAGACATTTCAAACTTTTTAGAAGAATTAGATGATAAAGCTAAAGAACAACTATACAAATACATAGTTAATTTAGGAGATTTCTTAGTTTTAATATTTATGGATGGATCGTATAGTCTTAAGAAAAACACTAAATTTTACAAACTGATAAAAAAGAATGATAGACAAGTAGAATTTACAAAACTTATAGGACAAGATATGAATAAGTGGATTAATACTCTTGCTAAAAAAAATATAAAGAAAATTTCTCAACTAAATATTAAATATTTTATAGACCAAACTTCTTATAACAGTAGAAATGTAGATTTAAATCTTTATGATTTAGAAAACGAATTTTTAAAAATTGTAGATTATGCGAAAGAGGAAGAAATTACAAAAGCAGATATAGATAATGTACTTATTAAAACTATAGATACAAATATATTTGAATTTTTAGAAGCATTTAGCAGTAAGTCAACAGAGAGGTCCTTGATGCTATTTAATCAAATGTATATTTCTGGTGAACCAATTCAAAGAATGTTTTTTATGATGATTAGGCAAATTAGACTTATACTTGGATATGTAATTTACAAAACCAAGGGATATGATAATAAAAGTATACAAGAGAAATTAAGTATAAAACCATATGAATTTGGTAAGATTCGCAATCAAGCTAGTGGCTTTAAGCTTGAAGAATTAGAAAATATAATGCAAAGACTATTAGAAATTGATAAAGCTATGAAAACTAGTATGACAGATGATAAATTATTAATAGAAACATTTTTTGTAGAGATAGGAAATGGCATGTATAATAAATAAAACTTCGGATATCCGAAGTTTTATTTATATTGCCTTATTTAATTTTTTTGTTAAGTGACTTAATTTCCTAGAAGATGCATTTTTATGAAGTATGTTATGATGTGTAGCTCTTTTTAGTTTTTTATCGATCATTTTTATTAATTCTTTAGCTTCTTCTATGTTTCCACTTTCAATAGCTTGATCAAATTTTTTCACATATGATTTTATTTCTGTTTTTTTACCTTTATTTAATTCAGTTCTATATTTAGCAACTTCTATTCTTTTCTTAGCTGATTTAATATTAGCCAATACTTTCACCTCCAATTAATCTAACACAAAATATTTTATCACGTGGGGATGGAAATTGCAAGGATAAATAATCATATAAATGGTTAAAATTATAAAAGAGGTAAATAAGCTATAAAAGGAGGAAAAAATGAATCATATATATACAGATTTAGCTGTTGAAAGTAGAGAAATATATAGTAAAGGAAAAGATATAGAAGTAGAGGGGGTAGCGGTAAAAGTAGAAGAGCAAGAAAACTACACTATAACTCTAGTAGAAGTGTTAAATGATGAAGGAAGCAAAAAAATTGGTAAGCCAATAGGTAAATATATAACTCTTCATTCCCCAAATCTTGATAATGCAGATGAGGATTTAAAAGATGAAATGAGCTTAGTTTTAGGAAAGGAGTTTAAAGGGTTAATAAAAGATTATAAAGCGGATAAAGTTCTAATAATTGGTTTAGGAAATTGGGATATAAGTTCTGATTCATTAGGTCCTAAGGTTATTGAGAGAGTACTTGTTACTCGTCAATATTTTATCAACTTTAACAAAGAATTTGATGAGTCCATGGCAAATGTAGCAGCTGTATCACCAGGGGTAATGGGTACTACGGGAATAGAGACTTTTGATATAGTAAAGGGAATAGTAGAAAAGATAAAGCCAGATATAGTAATTGCAGTAGATGCTCTATCTTCTAGAAAGATGGATAGGATAAGTACGACTATTCAACTATCCAATATTGGAATAAATCCTGGAAGTGGAATAGGAAATAAAAGAAAAGGGCTAACTGAAAAAACACTTGGGGTACCAGTATTTGCTATAGGTATACCTACAGTTGTAAATGCAGCTACTATGGTAAATGATACTATGGATCTAATAATAGATTCTATGAAACAAACTGAAGGAGTAGGGAGAGAATTTTATAATCTTTTAGATGATCTTTCCAAAGAAGATAAATATTCTTTAATAGATGAAGTCTTAAGCCCTTTTATGGGAAATGTAATAGTTACTCCTAAAGATATAGATGTGATTATAGAAGATCTCTCTATTATAATTGCAAATGGTTTAAACATTGCAGTTCACCCTGGGATAGATTTAAAAGATGTAAATAGATATATAAGGTAAATGTTTTTTATCATAGTTTTTTCACCCAATGAATATATATTAGACTATAAGTTTAAAATAGGAGGGTAAACTATGAGAAGACGAGGAAGCATGAGAAGAAAAACGAGATTTAAAAATCCAAAAAATTCTTTTAAAAATAATAAAAGTATATATATAATAATAGCTTTAATATGTATGATTGGGTTAAATATAGTATATATGACTATAACTTTATCAAAGAATATTAAAGCTAGTATTAGTATTCAAAATGAAGACTTTTCACAGGAAAATAATTTAGATAAGGTAGGGATTCTTTTAAAAGAAATTTTTAATAAAAAAGATAAAAAACAAGCTAAAGAAGATGTTGAGACTGGATATGAAACTGTTGAAGATTTTATTATAATAGATAATCTAGAGGAATATGAAAACTTTATAGTAGTAAGAGATCCTAGTGGAGAGATCAATCTAGAAGATATACCAGAGCCTGTAAATATTAAAAAGATTAAAGTAGATAAAACCAGACCTTATATTTTAGCATTCCATACTCATGCTAATGAAGGATATCAACCATTAAAAAAGCCTATAAATTATACTTCTGATAATAACCAAAATGTAACATCTATTGGAGATATATTTTCTAAGGTTTTAGAAAATGGTAGTCATAAAATAATTCACAATAAAACTCATCATGATGTACCTTCATTTAATAAAAGTTATTCTAGGAGTTTAAATACCATTAAAACTGAAATGGCTAAAGAAGGAAATCTTAAGTTTTTATTTGATATTCATAGGGATGGAGTTCAGATTAAAGCAAATACTGATAAAGAATACTTTGAAAAAATTAAGAAAAATGCTGAAAAGTTTAGTACAACAATTGATGGGAAAGATGTAGCCACATTTTCGCTTGTAGTAGGACCTGATAGTGCAAATTTTAAAGAAAACTTAAGTTATGCTAAATATATAAAGGCAGTTTCTGATGCAGTATATCCTGGACTTTGTAAAGGTATAATAATAAAAAAAGTAGGTAGATTTAATCAATACCTATCAGATTACTCTGCTCTTATTGAAGTAGGGGCAAATGTAAATACAATTGATCAGTCAAAAGAAACTGCAAAACTTATAGGGGAAATATTGAATATTGTAATTTCAAAACTTATCCTTTAATTATCCTATTAAAATGGTATAATATAAGTATAGAAGGAGGAATAAAGTTGGTAAATAATAGAAATGATAAAAATGAATCCAATAATAATAAAGGAAATAAAGATGATATAATGGATTGGATAAAGAGTATTACATTTGCTATAATAGTTGCGGTTCTAATTAATACTTTCTTGTTTAACTCTACTTATGTATTAGGAAATTCTATGCAGCCCACCTTACATGAAAAAGATAGGCTATTTTCTGTAAAGGTGTCATTGTTTTTTAAGGGTCCTGAAAGAGGAGATATAGTAGTTATAGAAGCACCAGATGATACTAAAAAAGATTATATTAAAAGAGTAATAGGTGTAGAAGGCGATTTAGTGGAGATAATAGAAGGAAGAGTATATTTAAATAAAAAACTACTAGAAGAAGATTATATAGAAAAAGACTCTTATACACATGTATACAATACGGACACTTGGGAAGTTCCTAAAGGAGAAGTCTTTGTATTAGGAGATAATAGAGAAAAAAATGCTAGCAAGGATAGTAGAAGCTTTGGAACTGTAGATGAGAAAAGTGTAAAGGGAATAACTGGATTTAGATATTTTCCTATAGATAATAGATTTGGATCTTTAAATTAGAATAGACTTCCAGATAACTGGTTAAAATAATTTGGGTGATAATTATTGGAAACTAGAATGGGAAAAAATAAAAGACTTCGAAAATTAGGCAGAAAAAAGAAAGCAAAAAGATTTGTTATTATTTGGATGGTTTTTTTAATGTTAGTAGGACTATATATAGTTAATAGTGAAATACAAAGAAAAAATTATCTGGAAAATTCTAATTTATTTAAATTAGAGATAGAAGATAGAGCAATAAATTTTTTAGGGAAAAAATATTATTTGGATTTAAACTTTTTTAGCAAATATTTACCGTAAGGTTGAAGGATATCTTAAGTAAGATATCCTTATTTTAATAGTGTTTTACATATGTATGAAAATTTGCTATAATTATTTAGAATGAACTAAAGGAGGAACGTACCTTAAATGAATAAAAACAATAAGAGGAATATAAGAAATTTCTCCATAATAGCCCATATAGATCATGGCAAGTCTACTCTTGCAGATAGGCTTATAGAAAAGACTGGAATGTTAACTTCTCGTCAGATGCATTCTCAAGTGTTAGATAATATGGATTTAGAAAGAGAAAGAGGCATAACAATTAAATTAAAGGCAGTAAGACTTATTTATAAGGCTAAAGATGGGGAAGAATACATACTAAATCTTATAGATACTCCTGGTCATGTAGATTTTACCTATGAGGTTTCAAGATCTCTAGCTGCATGTGAGGGTGCTATTTTAATAGTAGATGCAACACAGGGAATAGAAGCACAAACTCTAGCAAATGTGTATTTAGCTTTAGACCAAGATTTAGAAATACTTCCTGTTATAAATAAAATAGATCTTCCAAGTGCAAGACCTGAAGAAGTAAAAGCTGAAGTAGAGGATATAATAGGAATTGACTGTGAAGAAGCCCCTTTAATATCAGCTAAAGATGGTACAAATATAGAAAGTGTATTAGAAGAAATAGTAAGTAAAGTACCAGCTCCTCAAATGGATGTAGATGCTCCTTTGAAGGCTTTAATATTTGATTCTATATATGACACCTATAAAGGAGTAATATGTTATATAAGAGTCTTTGAAGGAACTATAAAGCCAGGAATGGAAATAAAGCTTATGGCTACAGGTAAGACTTTTGAGGTAGTAGAAGTTGGTGTAATAACTGGCAAGCACGTTGTTTTAGATAAACTCGAAGCGGGAGATGTAGGATTTCTAACAGCAAGCATCAAAAATGTAAAAGAAGCTACAGTTGGAGATACTATAACAGAAAAATCAAATCCCACAAAAGAAGCTCTACCAGGGTATAAAGAAGTTATACCAATGGTTTATAGTGGAATATATCCAGCAGAAGGAGAAGATTTCAACTCAGTTAGAGAGGCTTTAGAAAAACTACAGGTAAATGACGCAGCTTTAATATTTGAACCGGAAACATCTGTTGCTCTAGGGTTTGGATTTAGATGTGGATTTTTAGGTCTGCTTCATATGGAAATAATACAAGAGAGACTAGATAGAGAATTTAATTTAAATATAATTACAACAGCTCCAAGTGTTATATATAAAGTAATGAAAAATAATGGAGAGATGCTTGAGATTCAAAATCCAAGTAATCTACCACCCCAAACTGAAATTGATTATATGGAAGAACCAATAGTTAAGGCTTCTATTATGACACCTACTGATTACGTAGGAACTATAATGGAACTTTGTCAAAACAAACGAGGTAGCTTTATAAATATGGAGTATTTAGAAGAAACTAGGGTAATACTTCATTATGAATTACCTCTAAATGAGGTTATATATGATTTCTTTGATGCTTTAAAATCTAAGACACGAGGCTATGCTTCTTTTGATTATGAACTAAAAGGATATGTAAGATCAGATCTTGTAAAATTAGATTTACTTATAAATGCTGAATCAGTAGATGCTTTTTCACTTATAGTTCATAGAGATAAGGCATATGAAAGAGGAAAAAGTATAACCCAAAAGCTAGTAGATGTCATTCCAAGGCATCAATTTGCAGTGCCTATACAAGCTGCGGTAGGTTCTAAAATAATTGCACGTGAAACTATTAGAGCGCTCCGAAAAGATGTATTAGCTAAATGTTATGGAGGAGATATTTCTCGTAAGAGAAAATTATTGGAAAAGCAAAAAGAAGGTAAAAAGAAAATGAGACAAATAGGTTCAGTAGAAGTTCCTCAAGAGGCATTTTTAACTGTATTAAAATATGATGAATAAAAAAATGCGTACCGGAAAGGTACGTATTTTTAAATATGGGAGGAACAATGAAAGAAATAGGACTTTATATTCATATACCATTTTGCAAAAGCAAATGTTACTATTGTGATTTCACTAGCTTTTCAAACCAAGAAAATATCGTAGAAAAATATATAGAAAACTTGGTAAAAGAATTAAGTATCTATAAAGAAATTATAAAGGAAGACAGGATAAAAACTATATTTATAGGAGGTGGTACTCCTTCTTATATAGATGAAAAACATATAGAGCAAATACTTAAGTTTATAAGAGCAAACTTTAATATAGAAACTTTAGAAGAGGTAACTATAGAGATAAATCCTGGTACTTTAGATATTAAAAAAGCAAAAGTATATAAAAATGCTGGGATAAATAGAATTAGTATGGGTGTACAAACTTTAAATGATACTCATCTAAAAAATATAGGGAGAATTCACACTCAAAAAGAATTTTATGATTCATATGATATTTTAAGAAAAGCAGGCTTTACCAATATAAACGTAGATTTTATATTTGGTCTTCCTGATGAAACTATAGAAGATGTAGAGGAAAATTTAAAAGCGATAGAATCTCTCAAACCAGAGCATGTTTCTTATTATGGATTAATACTTGAAAAGGATACACCTTTATATAGATTAAATAAAAACAATAAACTAAATCTTCCAAGCGAAAGTCAAGAACGAGAGATGTATCATCTTATAAAGAAAAGGTTAAAAAATATGGGCTATAGACATTATGAAATTTCAAATTTTGCATTAAAAGAAAAAGAATGTAAACATAATATACTATATTGGACAATAGAACCTTATATAGGAGTGGGGCTCTCTAGTCATTCATATCTTAACAATAGAAGGTTTTGGAATAGAGATAATTTTAAGGATTATTTTATAGATTTAAACAAAGGAATACTACCTATAGAAGGTGGAGAAGATACAAATAGAGATATGGAGATTGCAGAGTTTTCTATAATGAGCCTGAGACTTATAGAAGGTATAGATAAAAAAAGATTTAAAGAAAGATTTAAAAAAGATATAAAATATTATTTTAAACAAATAATTAATAAACATTTAAAGGATGGACTAATAGTAGAAGATGATAACTTTATAAAACTTACAAGTAAAGGATTGGACCTTTCTAATCTAGTAGAAATAGATTTTTTATTATAATAAATAGGAAAGTTCTTGTTTTTTAAATTTATAGATAAAAAGAGCTTTCCGTCAATGAATTTCAATAAAAATTACCTTATAATATTTTTATTGAAGTTTTTATTATAAATTTTGCCTTTATCTATTGACAAATAAGTTTAAAAGTGATAATTTAATACTATAGTAGTTAGCACTCTAAAGGATAGACTGCTAACAACATCCAAGATATAGATTCCGAGGTGAGAATAATGTTGGATGAAAGAAAGTTAAAAGTTTTATATGCTATAATAGATAGTTATATAGATAGTGCTGAGCCTGTAGGTTCTAGAACTATTTCTAAAAACTTTAATTTAGGTGTTAGTTCAGCTACCATAAGAAATGAAATGTCAGATTTAGAAGAACAAGGATATTTAAATAAACCGTATTCTTCAGCGGGCAGAATCCCTTCGGAAAAAGCTTATAGGCTTTATGTAGATGAACTATTAAAGTCACAAGCAACAATTGAAAAGAAATCAAAGGATTTCGATATAAAAAACATGACATCTAAAGAGGGATATGATATAGAGGATTTTATGCAAAATGCAGCTAAGTTTCTTTCTGTATTTACAAATTATACCTCTATCGTTGCTTCACCTAAATTCCAAGATAGCATAATAAAACATATTCAATTGATACCTTTAGAAGGTCTTGGGGTATTAATAGTTATAGTTTTAAACAATGGAATGGTTAAAAATCCTATATATAAATCAACTAAAAAGATTAGTTCAAATGATTTAAATACTATATCTAATATTATCAGTGAAGAATTAAAGGGCATAAATTTAGAAGAGCTATTTATTAAATTGGAAAATGGGTATTCTTATAAAGATGATAAAAAAGAACCCCATAAGTATAAGGAGTTAATAGATAGTATATTTCCGATAATTTTAAATTCTATTGAGGATCTAATTACTATAGAATTATATTTTGAAGGGCTTACTAATATTTTTAATTTTCCAGAATATAAAGATATAGAAAAAGCTAAATCACTGATGTCTTTTATAGAAAACAAAGATTTAATATTAAATATGTTAGCAAATACTTCTTCAAATGAAGATGTAAATATTATAATTGGAAATGAAAATATTTACTCTCCAATAAAAGATATAAGTATTATAACTACCAATTACAAGACTGGAGATAAAATCTTTGGGAGGGTAGGACTTATTGGCCCTATGCGTATGGATTATGAAAACTTGATCAATACTTTAAAAAGATTCTCTAAAGATATAAATGAAGCAATGAATTTTTTATTTGATGAGTAGATGTAGATAAATAATTAAATCTGAGGTGAAAAGATGAAACTAGATAAAGATGAAAAAGAAAAAGAAGATTTGAAAGATGAAAATCTAGAAGAAGAGCAAAATTTCCAAGCAGAACAATCAATAGATTCTAACAATGAAGAATTAGATAAAGTTTTAAAAGAAAATGAAGAGCTTACTACTAGATTTCAAAGGCTACAAGCTGATTTTGTAAATTATAGAAAAAGAGTTGAAAAAGAAAAAGAAAGTCTTGTAAGCTATGGCGTAGAAACATTAGTGTTAGAAATACTGCCTATATTAGATAATTTCGAAAGAGCAATGGATGTTGAGAAAGATAAGGAAGATTCATTTTTTAAAGGTATAGAGATGATTTATGATGGACTCATAGAAGTTTTAAATAAAAATGGTATTGAAGAAATAGATTCTTTAGAAAAACCATTTAATCCAGAGTATCATCATGCAGTCGGAATGGAAGATTCTAAAGAATATGATAAGGATACAATAATTAGAATCTTACAAAAAGGGTATATTATAAAAGATAAGGTTATAAGACCATCAATGGTAATAGTTTCACAATAAATATGTTATTTAGGAGGAAAATTAAATGGGAAAAATAATAGGAATTGACTTAGGTACAACTAACTCTGCTGTAGCTGTAATGGAAGGTGGAGAAGCTACAATAATACCTAATGTTGAGGGAAATAGAACTACACCATCAGTTGTTGCTTTTACAAAAGATGGTGAAAGATTAGTAGGAGAAACTGCAAAAAGACAAGCTATAACAAATCCAGAGAGAACTATACAATCTGTAAAAAGAGAAATGGGTACAGATTATAAAATAAGCATAGATGGCAAAGATTATACGCCACCAGAATTATCCGCTATGATTCTTCAAAAGATAAAAGCAGATGCTGAAAGTTATCTAGGTGAAAAAATTACAGAAGCAGTAATAACTGTTCCAGCTTATTTTACTGATAGCCAAAGGCAAGCTACTAAAGATGCAGGAAAAATTGCAGGTTTAGAAGTAAAAAGAATTATAAACGAGCCTACAGCAGCAGCTCTTGCTTATGGAATGGATAAACAAGAAGGCCAACATAAGATAATGGTGTTTGACTTAGGTGGAGGAACCTTTGACGTTTCTATACTTGAACTTGGAGATGGAGTATTTGAAGTACTCTCTACTAGAGGAAACAATGTTCTTGGAGGAGACGATTTTGACAATAAATTAATAAATTATATAAATGATTCATTTAAAAAAGAAAATGGTGTAAATCTTACAAAAGATAAGATGAGTCTTCAAAGATTAAAAGAAGCAGCAGAAAAAGCGAAAAAAGAATTATCTTCAACTATGTCTACAAGTATAAACTTACCATTTATAACTGCAACTCAAGCAGGTCCTGTTCACTTAAATATGGATATAACTCGTGCAAAGTTTGAAGAACTTACTTCAGATTTAGTAGACAAGACTATGGAACCTGTGAAGCTTGCTCTTAAAGATGCTAATCTTAAAGCGGGAGATATAGAAAAAGTATTGTTAGTAGGGGGATCTACTAGAATACCAGCAGTTCAATCAGCAGTTAAAAACTTAATAGGAAAAGAACCTCAAAAAGATATAAACCCAGATGAGTGTGTGGCATTAGGAGCTGCAATTCAAGGTGGAGTTTTAAGTGGAGAAGTAAAAGATTTATTATTATTAGATGTTACACCTCTTTCATTAGGGCTTGAAACACTTGGAGGGGTAACTACAAGATTAATTGAAAGAAATACAACCATTCCTACTAAGAAATCTCAAACATTTACAACAGCTGCTGATCAACAAACATCAGTAGACATTCATGTACTACAAGGTGAAAGAGAGATGGCAAGGGATAATACTACTCTAGGTAGATTCCAACTTACTGGAATACCAACAGCTCCAAGAGGAGTTCCTCAAATAGAGGTTACTTTTGACATAGATGCCAACGGTATAGTAAATGTTAGTGCTAAAGATTTAGGAACAGGAAAAGAACAAAGAATAACTATAACATCTTCTTCAAATCTAACAGATGATGAAATAGATAAAAAAATAAAAGAAGCAGAAAGATTTGCAGAAGAAGATAAAAATAAAAAAGAAGCTATCGAAGTTAGAAATACAGCAGATACACTAGTTTATCAAACAGAAAAAACATTAAAAGATTTAGAAGGTAAGATTTCAGAAGATGAAAAATCTCAAGTAGAATCTAAATTAGAAGAGTTGAAAAAAACATTAGAATCTGATAATATGGAAGAAATAAAAGCAAAAACTGAGGAACTAAATCAAGAATTTTATAAGATTTCAGAAAAACTATATCAAAATGCAAATCCAGGCGAAGCTGGCCCAGAGGGAAGTGCTCCTGAAGATGATGTAGTAGAGGGAGATTATGAAGTAGTAGATGAAGACTAATACTAGATAAAGATTAGTATTAAATCATTAACAAATAAAATTCAAAGCTAAATCTTAAGATTTAGCTTTGAATTTTTAATGTTACATATCGTTCTTTTAAGAAAGTGGGGAATTTTGTTTGAGAGATTATTATGAAATATTAGGATTAGAAAAAGATGCTAGTGAAGATGAGATAAAAAAAGCATATAGAATTATAGCTAAAAAATATCATCCTGATTTAAATCCAAATGATGAAGAAGCGGAGCAAAAGTTTAAAGAAGCGACAGCTGCCTATGAAATACTTAGAGATTCAGAAAAAAGATCTCGCTATGATAGATTTGGTCATGATGGAGTAGATTCAAATGGACAAGGTTTTGGAGGATTTGGAGGTTTTGGAGATATATTTGAAGATATCGCTGATATCTTTGGAGGAGGATTTTCAAGCAGTAGGGGTAGAAGATCAGGTCCTGTGCAAGGTGAAGATTTAAGATATGGTTTAAATATAGATTTAAAAGATGCAGTCTTTGGAGCTAAAAAAACTATTAATATAAGAAGACAAGAAACATGTAGTACATGTGATGGGAGCGGTGCAAAGCCTGGTACAGATAAGAAAACATGTAGTAGATGCAATGGGTCGGGTCAAGTAAGATATGCTCAACAAACTCCATTTGGACAGTTTGTAAGGAGTGCTACTTGCGATACATGTGAAGGTACTGGAGAGCTATTTGAAGAAAAATGTGATAAATGTGATGGAATAGGAAAAGAATATAAAAATAGAGAAATAAACATAAACATTCCACCTGGAGTAGATAGTGATTCGGTTATATCTATGAGAGGAGAAGGAGAAGCAGGAGAAAGAGGAGGACCTCCGGGAGATCTTTATATTTATATAGATGTAGAAGAAGATACTATATTTAAAAGAGATAGAAACAATATATTTGTAGAGATACCTATAACTTTCCCAGAAGCAGTTCTTGGTTCAGAGATTGAAGTACCAACTTTAGAAGGAATTGAAAAGTTTGATCTTCCAAAAGGAACTCAAACTGGTACTGAGTTTAAACTAAAAAACAAAGGAGTACCAAGCTTAAGAGGTGGAGGAAAGGGAGATTTATACTTTACTGTAGTTGTTCAAGTTCCAAAGACTATAAATGAAAAACAAGAGGAGCTTCTTTTAGAGTTTTCTAAGAGTATGGGAGAAGAACTTCATAAACATAAAAAAGGATTTTTTGACAAAGTAAAAGATGTTTTTAAATAAAAACTATTACCTCTTTTGAGGCAATAGTTTTTTTACTAGAAAATAAACTTTCTTTAAGATATAATTAAATAGAATACAAAAATAGGAAGTGTTATAGATGAAATGGTTAGAGATAAATGCAACTATATCTAATGAAAATGAAGAAATAGTTGCAGGAATATTTTATAGCATAGGGGCAAATGCGTTAGATATAGAAGATCCAAATGATTTAATAGATTTATCCCAGAGAAAACAAGAGTGGGACTTTTTTGGGATAGACTTAGAAGGTCTAAATTTTGATAAGATAAAGATAAAAGCTTATTTTTCTAAGGAAGAAGATATAGATTCAATATTATCTTTTTTAAAAGAAAACATCGAAGCAAAAGGATTAGGGAGCATAAGCACTACAGAAATAGAAGATGAAGATTATCTAAACAATTGGAAAAAGTACTTTAAACCTTTTAAAATAGGTGATAATATAATTATAAAGCCTTCTTGGGAAGAGTATGATGAAAAGAAAGAAGATATAATTATAGATATAGACCCTGGTATGGCATTTGGTACGGGAACTCATGAGACAACTTCTCTTTGTATCGAAGCATTAGAAAAATATATAAAAAAAGGTGATACTGTTTTTGACATAGGGTGTGGGAGTGGTATTTTAAGCATTGTATGTGCTAAACTTGGAGCTAAAAAAGTTGTAGCTATAGACTTAGATCCCCTATGCGTAAAAATATCTAAAGAAAACATATTAAAAAACAATCTAGAAGATATAGTAGAAGTTAAAAAGGGAGACTTGTTACAGGTCATAAAAGGTAAGGCTGATGTAATAGTAGCCAATATAATAGCAGAAATTATACTTAATATGACAGATAGTATCAAAAACTATTTAATTGATGGTGGTATATTTATATCATCTGGTATAATATTGAATAAAAAAGATATGGTTTTAGAAGCTTTAAATAAGAATGATTTCAAAATAGAAGAAATAAAAATACAAGGTGAATGGGTATCTATAATATCCGTTAAAAATTAGGTGATAAGATGCATAGGTTTTTTGCAATTAAAGATGATGTTAAACAAGACAAAATAATTATAAAAGATAAAGACTTTAACCATATTAAAAATGTTTTAAGAATGCAAGTAGGGGAAAAACTAGAAGTATCTTCTGATGGAATGCTCTATGCAGGAGAGATAGCTAGTATTTTAGATGACTCTATAATTATAAATATATTAGAATCCAAAGTTTCTTGCCAAGAAGACATAGAGATAACGCTTTTTCAAGGATTAGCTAAAGGTAGCAAGATGGATTTAATAATTCAAAAGGGAACAGAGATAGGTATCAAAAATTTTTATGCTGTTTCAACCCATAGAACAATAGTTAAGATAAATGATGAAAAAAAAGAAAAAAATCGACTTAATAGGTGGAATGCTATAGCCCAGGAGGCTGCTAAACAGTCAAAGAGAACTTATATACCTGAGGTTAAAGACATAATAAATTTTAAAGAGATGATAGGATTATTAAAGGAAGAAAATATAATTATAGTTCCATATGAAGATGAAAAAAACATCTCTATCGGTGAAGTTTTAAAAGAAATAAAAGGTAAAAATGAGAAAAAAATAAATTTAATTATAGGACCAGAAGGTGGGTTTGAAAAAGAAGAAATAGAGACTATAAAGGATGTAGGAGGAAGCATTGTTTCTCTCAGTTCTAAGATACTACGAACTGAAACAGCGGGTTTCGTTGCTTCTACAATTATATTATATGAACTTTCTGGATTAGGAGTGATTTGATGAAGAAAGTAGCATTTCATACTCTAGGTTGTAAAGTAAATCAATATGAAACTGGGGCTATGGAAAAGTTGTTTGAAGATAGAGATTATTCTATAGTAAGTGATACTGAAGTAGCAGATATATATATTATAAATACTTGTACAGTTACAAATCTATCAGATAGAAAATCTAGGCAATTTATTAGAAGAGTAAAAAAACTAAATGAAGAAGCCATAATAGCAGTAGTAGGATGCTATGCTCAAGTTTCACCTGAAGAAATAGAAGATTTACCGTTTGTAGATGTTATAATGGGAACTACTGAAAGAAATAGAGTAGTAGACTTATGTGAAATGGCTAAACAAGAAAATAAAAAATTTAATATAGTAAAAGATATAAGCACTAATACGGAGTTTGAAAAACTTGAAATAGATAATATCAATTCTAAGACTCGTGCATATATAAAAATTCAAGATGGATGTAATCAGTACTGTTCATATTGTATAATACCATATGCTAGGGGTCCTATAAGAAGTAGAGACTTAGAAGATATAATAGAAGAGGCGAAGACTCTTTCTGAAGCAGGATTTAAAGAGCTAGTCCTTACGGGTATTCATGTTGCATCATATGGAAAGGATTTAAAAGATCTTGCTCTTATAGATGTTATAGAAAAAATATCCCAGATAGATGGGATAGAGAGAATTAGGCTAAGTTCAGTAGAACCAAATCTAATAGATAAAGAGTTTATGGAAAGAATAGTTAAAACTAAAAAGGTATGTGATCATTTCCATCTTTCACTTCAAAGTGGTTCAAATACTGTATTAAAGAGAATGAATAGAAAATATACTTCAGAAGAATTTGAGGAAAAGACTAGTTTAATTAGAAAATTCATGCCCTATGCTGGGTTAACTACAGATATAATAGTGGGTTTTCCAGAAGAAACTGAAGAAGAGTTTAATGAAACATTAGAATTTGTGAAAAAAATAGGCTTTTCAAAAATCCATGTATTTAAATATTCTCCAAGAAAAGGTACGCCAGCGGCTAGATCTAAAACTCAAATAAATGGAATTATTAAAAATGAAAGAAGTAAAAGCCTTATAGAATTAGGTGAAAAATTAACAGAAAAATTTAATAGTAAATTTATAGGTCAAAGTCTTGAGGTGCTATTTGAAGAAAGTTCACAAGAAAATATATTAGAAGGTTATACTACAAATTATATTAGAG
The DNA here is from genome assembly GCF_001940565.1 of Tissierella creatinophila DSM 6911. Lineage (GTDB taxonomy): Bacteria > Bacillota > Clostridia > Tissierellales > Tissierellaceae > Tissierella_A > Tissierella_A creatinophila. The sequence continues at coordinate 26,591 of NZ_LTDM01000008.1, read as the reverse complement.
CAAAAGTTCACTCTGATTATGATATAATAGGAGATATAAAGAAGATAAATATAGTGGATACAGATGGAGAGATACTAGTAGGAAATTAAAGGAGGTGAAAATTATGGATGATTGTCTATTTTGTAAAATAGCAAATGGAGAAATAGCTAGTGAGTTTTTATATGAAGATGATGAATTTGTGGCATTTTCTGATATAAACCCAATAGCTCCAATTCATATTTTAATCATTCCTAAAACTCATATTGCTTCTGCAGATGATATTGATGAAAAAAATTCATATTTAATTGGAAAGATATTTACAATAGCAAGTCAACTTGCAAAAGATATGGGACTTAAAAAAGGATATAGGATTGTAAACAACTGCAAAGAAGATGGTGGTCAAAGTGTAGATCACATTCATTTTCATTTATTAGGTGGAAGACAAATGTTATGGCCACCAGGTTAAAAAGATTCTTGAAATAAATTTAGATTTAATGTATAATGAATTAGTATGAAAGTTCTACCAGTTAATAGTATGGCAACAGTCTAATGGGTAGAGGGGAGGGAAATCAACATGTCAGAAATAAAAGTAGGAGAAAGTGAATCACTAGATAGTGCTTTAAAAAGATTTAAAAGACAATGTGCACGCTCTGGAGTAATAGGGGAAGTAAGAAAAAGAGAACACTATGAAAAACCAAGTGTTAGAAAAAAATTAAAAGCTGAAGCGGCTAAAAAGAAAAAAAGTAAAAGATTCTAATTGAGAAGGTGAAAATATGTCCCTTGAAAAGAAACTTATGGAAGATTTAAAAACCTCCATGAAAAACAAAGATACCATTAGAAAAAATACTATAACATTGGTAAGAGCTGCTATAAAGCAAATTGAAGTTGATGAAAGAAGAGAAGTATCACAAGATGAGATTATGGAAATAATTTCTAAGCAATTAAAGGAAAAAAGGCTTGCAATTGAAGACTTTGAAAAAGGAAATAGGCAAGATCTTATAGATTTGACAAATAAAGAAATGGACATTCTTTTAGAATATCTTCCTAAACAACTTACAGAAGAAGAAGTTGAACTAATAGTTGAAGAAACTATTGCAGAAATAGGGGCTTCTTCTATGAAGGATATTGGACTTATGATGAAAAGTGTTATGCCAAAAGTAAAAGGCAGAACAGATGGAAATATAGTAAGTAAAATAGTAAAGAATAAATTAACTTAGCCTGGGATTAAATCCAGGCTTTTTTGTAACTAAAATCACTAAAGATGGGTAAATATAATAAGTATACATTATTTATGTTTTATATAGAATTTATTTATGTTTTTAAAATATAAATATAATGGGGGTGGATTTATGAAAAAGATAAGAATTTTTTTACCAATACTTATACTTTTATTAGTTTTTAGTTCTCTTAGCATTGCAGATAATAGTGATGATGTATATGTAGTACCTATAAAGGGAGAAATAAACAAGGCTACTGCAAATTTTGTAAAAGATGCTATAAAAGATGCAAATAAAAATAGCCCAAAAGCTATAATATTTGAAATCAACACATATGGAGGTTTGGTAGATCAGGCTATAGAAATAAAAGATGCTATTATTTCTACTAATATACCAACTATATCCTTTGTAAATAACAAAGCTATCTCAGCAGGGGTTCTAATAACTATAGCAAGTGAAAACGTAGTTATGTCTACAAATTCCACTATTGGATCTGCAGAAACAATTCCAAATACAGAAAAAAACCTTTCATTCTGGAGATCGGTATTAAGAGATACCGCTGTATATAGAGGTAGAAATGATAAAATAATTCAAGCTATGGCAGATAAAGATATAGAAGTAGAAGGATTAAATAAAAAAGGGAAATTAGTAAATCTCACATCAAAAGAAGCTTTAAAATATGAAATAACTGATCATATATCTAATGATTATGAGGATATATTGGCTAAGCTTGACATTGAAAATGCCAATATAAAAGAATACAAAGAAGGTTTACAAATAAAGCTTGCTAAATATATTGCAACACCAGCTCTTAGTAGTTTACTTTTAACTATCGCATTTGTAGGACTTATAATAGAACTTTTAACCCCAGGGTTTGGATTAGGAGGAACTTTGAGTATACTTGGTTTTGGGCTATATTTCTCAGGAAATATTTTAGCCGGAAGCTCAAACTGGACCTCACTTGCACTATTTGTCACAGGGCTTATACTTATTGTGATAGAAGCTATAATTCCAGGGTTTGGGTTGCCAGGTATAAGTGGTGTAATCTTAGTATTAGTTGGGATAGTTTTAGCTACTGATTCTTTAAATATTGCACTGTTTTCATTGAGTATCTCTATTATAATAACTACAATCGTAACTATAATTTTAGTCAAACTTGGTTATAGAAGTAAACTTTTAGATGCGTTTATATTAACCGGACAAAATAAAAAACAAGAAATCTATATAAATTCTAGATCTAAAGATGTATATTTAGAAAAGATAGGAACAGCAGTTACGGAACTTCGACCCTCAGGGTTTATAAATATAGAAGGTGAAAGATTAGATGCATTATCTGATGAAGGATTTATTCACTCAGGAGAATCTATTAAAGTAATAAGGGTTGAAGGATCAAAAATATTTGTTAGGAGGATTTGATATGATAGAAGGAGGTTCAGTTATTTTGCCAATAGTATTAGCTATAATGATTATAATTATAGTTATGTTATTCTTTACATTTATTCCAGTGGGCTTATGGATAACAGCTTTTTTCTCAGGAGTTAAGATTAAGATATTAACTCTAATGGGAATGAGACTTAGAAGAGTAGCACCAGGTAGGATAGTTAATCCAATGATAAAAGCTACAAAAGCAGGACTTGATTTAGATGTTGATGAACTAGAGGCACATTATTTAGCTGGAGGAAATGTAAATACTCTAATAGATGCACTTATAGCTGCACAAAGGGCAGAGATACCTCTAGACTTTGATAGAGCTGCTGCAATAGATTTAGCAGGAAGAAATGTGTTAGAAGCGGTACAAGTAAGTGTTAATCCAAAGGTGATAGAAACACCCCAAATAGCTGCAGTATCTAAAGATGGAATAGAGGTAATAATTAAAGCTAGAGTTACAGTTAGGGCTAATATTGAAAGGCTAGTTGGAGGTGCAGGAGAGGAAACTATAATAGCAAGAGTAGGAGAGGGTATTGTTACTACAGTAGGTAGTTCTAACAACCACAAAGATGTATTGGAAAATCCAGATAGTATATCAAAGACTATTTTAAGTAAGGGTCTTGACTCTGGAACTGCATTTGAAATTCTATCAATTGATATAGCAGATGTTGATATCGGGAGAAATATAGGGGCAAGGTTACAGATGGATCAAGCTGAAGCCGATAAGAGGATAGCTGAGGCAAAAGCTGAAGAAAGAAGAGCAATGGCAGTAGCCAAAGAACAAGAAATGAAGGCGGAAGTTGTGGCAATGAGATCTAAAGTAGTCGAAGCCGAAGCTGAAGTTCCACTAGCACTTGCAACTGCTTTAAGGGATGGAAAACTTGGAGTAATGGACTATTATAATATGGAAAACGTATTAGCTGATACGGATATGAGAAACTCAATTTCCAAGATTACTGATGACGATAAAAAAGGTAAATAGGATGTGATAATATGAAATCCTTAATATTTTTTGCGTTTATAATAGGGATAGACCTTTTTTTAAAGAGTATAAAAGATAAAAAGAAGATACAAGAAGCAAGATACAAAAAGATGCAGGAATTAAAAAACATAGGGAATATTAAAACAGTTAAACAAACTCAAACAAGATTAGAAGAAGAATTCCAAAGAAAACCGAGTCTTTCTAGAAGTCAGGAAAGAGATAATTTATTTGAGGAAAATAAATCTTATATAGAAGATTATCAATTTGATGAAGAAAAATATGAAAATCTCTATAAAGATATAGAAAAAAGGTATGAAGATATAAGAGAGAGTTATAAATATAAAAAAACAGATATGCAAAGTCAAGGTCTTTATGATCCAAACTCAATAGAGCCAAGTGCTAAAAAAGAATATGATGTGTTAGATGTAAGAAATTATGGAAAAAGTGATGAAACAATAGTTAACCTAGCACCTAAAGCTTCAACTTTCAAAAAAGATATTTTAAATGGGATAATCTTTTCAGAAATTCTAGGTAAACCAAAAAGTCTAAAAAATAAATAAACTAAGTAAAGAGTACCCTAAAGTAAATTGATAAATTTAACTTTAGGGTACTCTTTTGTAATAGTCACTTGCTTTTTATCATATATATAATTGGAGGGATTTCTATGAAGAAAAATATTGATAAAGTTAAAAAAGGTATTACAGATGCATTAGAATTGCCATTAGATATAGCATTAGATTTACCTAAAATTACAATGGTTGGTAATTTAAAGGTTGATATTACAAATCATAAGGGGATTATAGAATACAAAAAAGAGATTATAAGAATAAATACAAATATTGGGATAGTAAAAATAACGGGTGATTCATTAGAGATAAAAAATATATTAATAGAAGAAATTAATATAGATGGAAATATTGAAAATATAGAAATAATGAGCTAAGGAGGATTTTATGTTAGCTATAAAAATATGGAATTATTTAAAGGGATATGTTATTATTAGAATTAAGGGACTTAGCCTAGAAAGGCTTTTAAATCTTTGTTTAGTTAACGATATTTATCTATGGAATGTAGATAGAATAAATAATGTAGAAATAGAAGCTTCTATTTCTATTTTAGGGTATAATGATTTAGAAGAGCTAGTCAATAAGGTAGGATGTAGGGTTGAAATAAAGGAAAGAGTGGGTTTTCCCTTCTTCTTGGACAGATTTAAGAAAAGAAAATCACTAGGCATAGGTGCAATTATTTTTTTTGTTTTATTTGGAGTATTATCCTCTATTATATGGAAGATAGATATAATAGGATTACAACAAATCCCTCATGAGGAAATAATAAAAGAGTTAAACAGAGATGGGATTAAAATAGGTAATTTTAAGAAAAACATAGATGAAGACAGTGTACAAAAAAAGATACTTGAAGAATTTAAATACATATCATATATACAAGTTAAGAAAAAAGGTGTTAAACTTATTATAGAAATCAAAGAAGAAGATATGCCGATGGAAGATAATTATAATCAATATCCTAGTAATATTGTAGCAAAAAGAAAGGGAGTAATTTTTAAAGTAATAGCTAAAAAAGGTAAAGCTATAGCTCAAAAGGGTCAAATTGTAAAAGAAAATGATCTTTTGATTTCTGGAACTGTAGATAGTGAAATAACAGAAGAAACGGGCTTAGTATCTGCTAAAGGAGAGGTTTTAGCATATACTACTTATTCTGATACTGTAGAATCTCCCATAATAATAAAAGAAAAAAGAGAAACTGGCAATAAATTTACTCAAAGAGGGATAAAGTTAAAGAAAAAAAGAGTTAAATTTTTTTCAAGTGATATTCCATATAAGGATTATATACAGGAAATAGAAGAAAAATCTATATTGGGTTTAAATAATATAGATATTCCTGTTAAATGGGTAGAATATATATATAAAGAAGTAGAAGTAGAAGAAGTAAAACGTGATGTAGATGCACTCAAAAAGTCGTCTCAAATTAAAGCAATTGAAAATATAAATAAAGAGCTTGCCAAGAAAAGTGAAATAATCTCTAAAAATGCAGTATTTACTATAAAAGATAATATACTTACCACAAAAGTTATTATAGAGACTATAGAAGATATAGGCAAAGTAAAAATTATAAAAAAATAGGAGGCTATAATTTGGAAAATGGGAAAATAGAAAAGGAAATTATAATTGAAAATAATAATATAATAAATGAAATATTTGGTAGATTAGATGAAAATATTAATGTAATAAAAGATAAATTAAATATCAACTTACTTTTAAGAGAAGGAAAAATAAAGCTAGTAGGAAAAGAAAAGCAAGTAGATTTAGGGGAAAGACTTATATATGATTTGATAGAAATTATAAAATCACAAAAAAAACTAAATATGCATGATTTATTATATGCTTTAGATTTGGTATTAAAAGGAGAAGATGGAAAGATTAAGGACTTATTAAATGATATAATTATGGTAACAGCAAGTGGAAAAACTTTAAAGCCAAAGACTTTAGGTCAAAAAAGATATATAGATTCTATAAGGAAAAAGGATATTGTATTTGGAATAGGACCTGCTGGTACGGGAAAAACTTATCTCGCTATGGCCATGGCTATAAAGGCTTTTAAAAATAAAGAAGTAGATAGGATTATTCTTACAAGACCTGCGGTAGAAGCAGGAGAAAATTTAGGGTTTTTACCAGGAGATCTTCAAGAAAAAGTAGATCCATATTTAAGACCTGTATATGATGCATTGTTTGATATAATGGGATCAGATCATTATCTTAAATATTTAGAAAAAGGACTTATAGAAGTAGCCCCACTTGCATATATGAGAGGTAGAACCTTAGATAGTTCATATGTAATACTGGATGAAGCACAAAATACAACAAATGAACAGATGAAAATGTTTTTAACTAGACTTGGCTTTGGCTCAAAAGCTATTATAACAGGAGATATAACCCAAATAGATTTACCGCGTGGAAAAGAATCTGGCCTTAAAACAGCTATAAATATATTAAGTGATGTAAAAGGAATAGATATGATTCATTTATCCAAAGCAGATATAGTAAGGCATCCATTAGTGCAAAAAATAGTAACGGCATATGAAGAGTTTGAAAAGAATAAATAGACTATAGGAAAAAGGATGATTTTTATGGAGGTTTTTCTTGACAACAGACAGTCAAAAGTTGATATAGATGAAAAAATCTTAGATACTTTAATTCGTGTAGTAAAGGAGAGTTTACGAGTTGAAGATTTGGAAGGAGACTTTGAAGTATCTATATCATTTGTAGAAAATGAAGAAATAAAAGAGTTAAACAAAGAGTATAGAGGAATAGATAAGGAAACAGATGTCTTATCTTTCCCACTGGATGAGGATTTATTAGTTCCAGTACCTCTCCTTGGAGATATAATTATATCAGTAGAAAAGGCTTTAGAACAAGCTCAAGAATATGGTCATAGTCTTGAAAGAGAATTAGCTTATTTAACTGCTCATAGTATGCTTCATCTTTGTGGTCATGATCATATGGAAAACCAAGAGAAAATAATTATGAGAGATAAAGAAAAAGAAATAATGAAAAGTTTAGGTGTTTTTAAGGGAGAAAAAGGCGTATGAAAAGAAGCATAATCGATAGTTTCAATTATGCAGTATCGGGAATAATTCTATCGATAAAAACTGAAAGAAATATGTTAATTCATTACATTGTTGCTATAGGAGTACTTTTTGCTAGCCTTTTTTTTGATTTTAGCAGAATGGAATTTTTAATTCTCCTATTTGCTACTACATTGGTAATAGTATTAGAACTTATAAACACTGCTATAGAAAAGACTATAGACATGATAACAAAAGAATATCATCCTCTAGCAAGGCTTGCCAAAGATATAGCTGCAGGAGCGGTACTTATATCTGCTATAAATGCATTTCTAGTAGGATATTTATTATTTTTTGATAGATTAAATTCTTTTACAGAGGTAATAATATTTAAGATAAGAAGTTCAAGTGTCCATTTAACATTTGTAAGCCTGATACTAGTGGTTCTACTTACAATAGGGATTAAGGCCAAATTTTATAGAGGACGAGGAACACATTTTCAAGGAGGAATTGTAAGTGGACACTCAGCCATATCTTTCTGTATAGCTACTATAGTGGCTTTTTTATCAGAAAATATATTAGTGATTACTATGACTTTTGCCTTAGCATTACTAGTTGGGGAAAGTAGAGTAGAAGGTAGAATCCATAGCCTATCTGAAGTGGTACTTGGAGCTATACTTGGAACTATAGTGGGAATTCTTATATTTCAAATTATTGGATAAAGGAGATTTATATGATGAAAATCAAATTGAGATACATCTTTATATTGATGTCTATACTAATGCTATTGACTGCATGTAAAAAGGACAAACAAGATATAGATGCTAAATTGCCTGTTGAGGAAGACCTAACTAAAGAAGAGGGAATTAAAAAAGAAGATGATAAAGAAAATGACATCAATAAGTCTAAGTCTCCTTTAAGTGGAATATATGTGGAAAAAGAGAAAGTAAATAGAAGAATAATGGGAGTTATGTTTGATAATCATCCAAAAGCTAGATGGCAAGCAGGTCTTAAAGATGCAGAAATAGTTTATGAATATGCAGTAGAAGCTCCATATACAAGATATCTAGCTCTGTTTTTAAGTAATGACCCCTCATCTATAGGGCCTATGAGAAGTGCTAGACCATATTTTGTTACAACTATTTTAGAGTATGATGCTCTTTATGTGAGATGTGGAGGAAGTACTGAAGCTGAAGCTGATATAGTTAAATACGATATAGATGATTTAGATGCAAGAGTTAGTGGTTCTAATATATTTTGGAGAAAAAAACATAAAAAATCTCCAAACAATCTATATTCAGACATGAAAACTCTTAGAAAACTGGCAGATGAAAAAGGTTTAAATGAAAAAAGCGATATAAATATGTTTATATTTAATAGAGAAGATAAAGATATAAATGGCTCTTTAGCAAACGAAATAAACATCAAATATAATAGCATGAATACAACAGATTATTTATATAATGAGGAAGAGAAAAAGTATTATAGAAAAAAAGATGGTGAGAAACACATTGATGAAATAGATAATACTCCTATAACTGCTAAAAATATAATTATAAGAGAAGTAGAAACTAAAGCACTACAAAATGGTAAGAAATTAGAGATGGATTTAGTAGGAGAGGGAAAGGGTAAATACTTTACAAATGGGAAAACTGTAGATATAAATTGGGTTAAAAATTCCAGAGAAGAAAAAACTATATATAGTTATGAAAATGGTCAAGAACTAAGGTTAAACCCTGGTGTTACATTTATTCAAGTAGTAAATCCTAAGATGGAAATCACAATTAAAGAATAATTGGAGGCATTAAAATGGATGAAAAAACGCTCATAAAAAAAGCATTAGAAGTTAAAGAAAAAGCTTATGTACCTTATTCAAATTTTCATGTTGGGGCAGCTATTCTTACAGAAGATGAAAAGTTATATAGTGGTTGCAATATAGAGATAGCATCATATTCTCCAACTATTTGTGCAGAAAGGACGGCTATATTTAAAGCGGTTTCAGAAGGAAGTAAAAAAATAAAAAAAATTGCGATTGTGGGAGATGGAGGATTTACTTATCCATGTGGGGTTTGTAGACAAGTAATAAGAGAATTTGGTAAAGATGCAAAGATTATAATTGCAAAATCTGAAGATGAATATAAGGAATACACTCTAGAAGATCTTCTTCCACATAGTTTCGGGCCAGAAGATCTAAAAAAAATAGGAAGTGATAAAAAAGATGTATAAATCAGGATTTATAAGTGTTATAGGAAGACCAAATGTAGGGAAGTCCACCCTTTTAAATGAAGTAATAGGTGAAAAGATATCTATAATATCAGATAGACCTCAAACCACTAGAAATAAAATACAACTTGTATATACAGGAGATGATTTTCAATTAGTATTCTTAGATACTCCTGGTATGCAAATGCCAAAGAACAAACTGGGAGAATACATGTTAAAAGTATCTAAAAGTACACTTGGAGAAGTAGATGTAGTTACTTTTATGGTAGATGAAAGTATGGATATCGGAAGTTTAGATAGCTATATCTTAAATATATTAAAAGAAATAGATACTCCTATAGTTTTACTGATAAATAAGATTGATAAGATGGAAAAAGAAGATATAGCCAAGCTTATAAATAAATATAATAAGATGAATATTTTCAAAGAAATTATCCCGATTTCTGCATTAAATAATGATAATGTAGAAAAGTATGTAGAAGTTTTAAAGTCACTAATACCAGAAGGACCTCAATATTTCCCTGAGGATATGATAACAGATCAACCTGAAAGATTTATAATTTCAGAACTTATAAGAGAAAAAGCTTTAATAAATTTAAACGAAGAGGTTCCCCATGGTATATATGTAAATATAGATGATGTAAAGACTAGAAAAGATGGTGAATTAATAGATGTATTTGCAACTATATATACTGAAAAAGAGTCTCACAAAGGCATAGTAATAGGTAAAAAAGGACAAATGTTAAAACAAATAGGACAGAGCGCCAGAGAAGACATAGAAAGACTTATGGGCACTAAAATAAATCTTCAACTTTGGGTAAAAGTAGAAAAAAACTGGAGAGATAAAGTCAATAAGGTTAAATATTTTGGATATAAATAGGTATGAAATATGATAAAAACAGAAGGAATCGTATTAAGTGAAATGCGATTTAAAGATACCAGTAAGATATTAAATATATATACAAAGAATCTAGGGAAAATTCCTGTTATGGCAAAGGGAGCTTATAAAGCAAACTCTAGGCTTATGGGCAGTACTCAGGTTTTTTCCTACAATGAATATATATTAAAAAAGGGACAAACCTTTTATTATTTAAATCAAGGTAATATAATAGAATCCTTTTATAATATGAGAGAAAACGTTGAAAGATTTGTGTATGGATCCTATATTTTAGAGTTAATAGAAAAGTCTTCTCCGGAAGAAGAGGAAAATTTAACTTTATTTTTACTTTTAGAAAAAAGTCTTAAAATACTATCAGAATTAAATGATGGGTTTTTAAAGTTCATCGTAGCATTTCAATTGAAATTTGTTTCATTTATTGGATACAAGCCTCATCTTAACACTTGTGTTAGTTGTAATAAAACACCTATATCAGATATAAGATGGAGTAATATAGAAGGTGGGATTATCTGTAGTAGTTGTTTTTCTAAGGATATGAGTTCTATTTATATAAATAAGCATATATATAAGGCAATGATAGAACTGCTTTATATACCATTTGAAGAGTTGGAAAATATCAATATTTCCTTAAAAACTTTAAAATCAATGCAATCTCTTTTGGAAAGATATATACTATTTAATATTGATAGAAAAGAATTTAATAGCTTTAAAATGATAGATATGATACTAGAGAATTAGGATTTAAAATGATACAATATTGACATATAGTAAATAATTTGTTAAATTATAAAAAGAAAAGTTTAATAAGGATACGTGAGAATTAAACCTTCATAATGATAAATATGAAAGGTTTTGTTTTCTAAATGAGGAGGATGTTTATGTATTTTCAAGACATGATATTAAAGTTATACGATTATTGGGGCGAAAAAGGATGTACGATTATGGAGCCTTATGACATAGAAAAGGGTGCGGGAACTATGAGTCCACATACTTTTTTAAGAGCACTAGGACCTGAGCCTTGGAAAATAATATATGTAGAACCATCAAGAAGACCAGCAGATGCAAGATATGGAGAAAATCCTAATAGAGTATATCAACACCATCAAATGCAGGTTATAATAAAACCATCCCCAGAAGATATACAAGATTTATATCTAAATAGTCTAAAAGTATTAGGAATAGATCCTTTAAAACATGATATCAGATTTGTAGAAGATAACTGGGAAGCGCCTACCCTTGGAGCATGGGGACTTGGATGGGAAGTATGGCTAGATGGTATGGAAATTACTCAGTTTACTTATTTTCAACAGGTTGGAGGTATAAACTGCGAATTAGAATCTGCAGAGCTTACTTATGGACTTGAAAGAATAGCTATGTATCTACAGGATGTAGAAAATGTATTTGATATAAGATGGAACGAAAACTTAACTTATGGAGATATATTTAACAAAGCAGAATATGAACACTCAGTATATAGTTTTGAAATAGCAAATATAGATACACTAAAACAACTCTTCAATATATATGAAAAAGAAGTTAAAGAAATTTTAAAAGAAAAACTGGTTCTTCCGGCTTATGATTATGTTTTAAAATGTTCACATGTATTCAATGTATTAGATGCAAGGGGAGCTCTTTCTGTATCGGAGAGAACAAAATATATTGGAAGAGTAAGAGATTTAGCAAAAGTAGCTGCATCTTCATATATAGAACAAAGAAAAGAATTAGGATTTCCTTTAATAAAGAAAGCAGGTGAAGTAAATGAATAATACTTATTTACTTGAAATAGGAATAGAAGAAATTCCGGCAAGATATGTAAAAGACACTTTAAGACAGTTAGAAGAAAAATTTTCAAATCTTTTTAAAGAAGAAAATATCTCCTTTTCTAAAATAGAAGTTTATTCTACACCTAGAAGATTAACTACTATAATAAGGGGACTTCAAGAAGATAAAGGTGAAAAAATAGAAAATATAAAAGGTCCTTCTAAAAAGATATCTTTTAATGAAGAAGGAGAACCTTCTAAAGCTCTTTTAGGATTTATGAGAGGTCAAGGAGTAAATTTAGAAGATATCTCTTTTATAGATCATAATGGTGAGGAATATGCCTATGCAAAGGTAGTAAAAAGAAGTAAAGATATAGAAACCATTATAGAAGAAAATGTAGCTGAACTAATAAAGAGTATTAACTTTCCAAAATCAATGAAATGGGGAGGGAAAGATATTAGATTTGCAAGACCGATTAGATGGATAGTATCTTTGCTTGATGACAAAATAATTTCATTTGATTTTGAAGGTATAAGAGTTTCAAATAAGACAAATGGTCATAGGTTTTTAGGAGATTCTGATATTGTTTTAGAAAATGTAGAGGAATATGAAGAAGTTTTAAAGAAAAACTTTGTAATAGTTAATCACAATGAAAGAAAAGAAATAATAAAATATGGAGCTGAGAGATTAGCCAAAGAAAAAGGTGGAAAACTTCTTCAAGATGAAGACCTACTAGATGAAGTAACAAATTTAGTAGAGTATCCTACTCCAGTTATAGGTAGAATTAAAGAAGAATACCTAAATCTTCCTAAGGATGTTATAGTAACTCCTATGAAAGAACATTTAAGATATTTTCCAGTACTAGATATTAAAGATAGATTACTTCCTTATTTTATTACCGTAAGAAATGGTAATGATGAACATTTAGATACAGTAATTAAAGGAAATGAAAAGGTTCTTGGAGCAAGGCTTGAAGATGCTAAATTCTTTTTTAGGGAAGATATAAGTAAACCTTTAGAGGACTATACAGAATCTTTAAAGAACATTACTTTCCAAGAAAAATTAGGTACTTTATATGATAAAAGTGTGAGAATTGCAAAACTTGGTGAAAAAATAGGGGAACACTTAGAAGTTGGAGAAGAGACAAAGAAAAATATTAAAAGAGCGGCTATCTTATCTAAAGCTGATCTTACAACTAAAATGGTAACTGAATTTACAGAGCTTCAAGGTAAGATGGGAATGGTATACGCATCAATTTCAGGAGAAAATGAGATAGTAAGTTTAGCTATATTTGAGCAATATCTTCCAAGATCGCTTGGAGATGAACTTCCTTCTACTACTGCAGGAGCTGTTCTTAGTATAGCAGATAAGCTTGACTCTATATCTGGGCTTTTTGCAATAGGAATACATCCTACTGGCTCACAAGATCCTTTTGCACTTAGAAGAAGTGCACTTGGAATTATAAAGATAATATTAGATAAAAAATTAAACCTCTCCCTACAAGAACTAATAGAGTTTGCACTATATATTCAAGTAGAAGAAAATGTATTAACCTTTGACTATGAAAAGGTCAAAATGGAGATAAATGAGTTTTTCTTAGGTAGAATAAAAAGTATGTTTTTAGAGATGGGAATAAGATATGATATAATTGATTCTGTAACTCAAAATGAGATTGATGATATTTATGATATAAAGATAAAAGCAAATAAATTAAATGAGTGGCTTAAAACTAGAGATACATCTGAAATTCTAACTGCATTTAATAGAGTTGCTACATTAGCAAAGAATACATTATCTAGTGATGTAAAAAGAGACCTACTTTCAGAATATGGTATATCATTATTTGATAGTTATAATAATATTGAAGAAGAGACTTTAAATTCTATAGATAAAAAAGAGTATGATAAAGCATTAGATTTATTGACTAGTTTAAAAGAACCTATAGATAATTTTTTAGATAATACAATGATAATGGTCGATGATGAAATTATTAAAAATAATCATTTATCACTATTAAGAAAGATATATGATACCATTATCAAGGTGTGTGACTTATCTGTGATAGTTAACTAATAATAACTATATTTTAAAATAGGTGGTGAGTCTAATACAATTTAGTAAAAGGCAAGAGAAGATTATTGATATCGTGAAAAAAAATGAACCTATTACTAGTGAAGATATAGGAAGTAAATTGAACTTATCTAGAGGTACTTTAAGAACTGATTTAGCTCTTTTAACTATGATAGAAGTTTTAGATGCTAAGCCTAGAGTTGGTTATTTTTATGTTGGAAGAACAAATTTTAACGATATATATACTAAATTAGAAAATATATTAGTGCAAGAAATTTACTCTGTCCCAATTGTTTTAGCAGATACTACTCTTGTTTATGATGTAGTAGTTACTATGTTTGTAGAGGATGTAGGATCTATATTTCTTTCAAACGATGGAGAACTATCAGGAGTTGTTTCTAGAAAAGATATTATTAAATTTCTTATGGGTGGAAAAGACCTTTATACCGTTCCAATAAGTATAATAATGACAAGAATGCCTCATATAGTATATACTACTCCCGATAAAAGTGCACTAAGTGCTGCCAAGAAATTGATAGACAATGAAATAGATAGCATTCCAGTAGTAGAAATAAAAAAAGAAAAAGCATTACATGTTATAGGGAGGATTACTAAGACAAATATAACGAGGCTATTTGTGGAACTTGGAGAAGATTTATAAGGGGGAATTATGTGGAAAGAAAACTTACCATTTATGTGATATCAGACTCTATAGGAGAGACTGGAGAATTAATTGCAAGAGCAGCAGTAAGACAATTTACAGAAAACTACGAGATTAAAAGATACCCTTATATTGTGAGTGAAAATCAAATAAAAGGTATATTTGATGAGGCGGAAGTAGGTAAAAGTCTAATTATATATACAACTGTTTCTGAAAAAACCAGAGATTTTATAGAAATAAAAGGAAGAGAACGGGGTATACCTACAGTAGATATTATGACTCCTCCTTTAGTTGCCTTGGAAAACACTTTAAACGTTTCACCTAAAAGAGAATCAGGAATAATTAGAAGACTTGATGAAGATTATTTTAAAAAGGTTGAAGCAGTAGAATTTGCAGTAAAATATGATGATGGAAAAGATCCGCGTGGAGTTAAAAAGGCTGACATATGTTTGGTAGGAGTTTCTAGAACATCAAAAACTCCTTTAAGTATGTATCTAGCACATAAAAACTATAAAGTAGCAAATGTTCCTTTGGTACCTGAAGTAATGCCCCCTAAAGAATTATTTGAAAAAGATAAAAATAAAATTATAGGACTTATTGCAAACCCTTATAAGTTAAATGAGATACGAACAGAAAGACTTAAAACTCTTGGACTAGGATTTACAGCTAATTATGCTAATGTAGATAGAATTAACTTAGAGCTTGAATATTCCAGGAAGATAATGAAAGAGTTAGATTGTATAGTAATAGATGTTTCAAGTCGGGCAATTGAAGAGACCGCAGGTATTATTTTAAATCATATGGCAGAAATGTTTAATTAATAAATTAAAAGAAGTGTTTATATAAACACTTCTTTTAATATTCTAAAGAAAGTTTAAAAAGATAAAGGAATTTAACATGTTTTGTAGTATATATAATATAGACTATTTTTAAAATACTTTTATGGAAAGAAGGAATATAAAATGAAGATCAGAGAACAAATAGAACAAAGAGAAAAAGAAATACTATCTCCTTTCGCATCTCTTGCTTCTGATTCCAAAGGTAGAAAAGTATTTGAAGCAAAATGTGATATAAGAACAGAATTCCAAAGAGACAGAGATAGAATAATACACTCTAAAGCTTTTAGAAGATTAAAGCATAAGACACAAGTATTTATCTCTCCAGAAGGTGATCATTTTCGAACTAGACTTACTCATACATTAGAAGTTTCTCAAATCGGAAGAACAATAGCAAGAGCTTTAAATTTAAATGAAGATTTAGTAGAAGCTATTAGCTTAGGTCATGATTTGGGGCATACTCCCTTTGGACATACTGGAGAAGCCATATTAAATGAACTTCACCCACGTGGTTTTAAACATTATGAGCAAAGTTTAAGAGTAGTAGATTTTTTAGAACATAATAAAAATAGACAGGGCTTGAACTTGACTTATGAAGTGAGAGAGGGTATAATTAACCATTCTGGAAAATGTCCAAGTAGGAGTTTAGAGGGACAAATTGTCAAATTATCTGATAGAATTGCTTATATTAATCATGATATAGATGATGCTATTAGAGCTAATATAATAGATGAAAGAAATTTACCAAAAGACTGTATAGAAGTCTTAGGTTCATCTCATGGTGTTCGTATAAATAATATGATTCTTGATATAGTAAATATGAGTCTAAATAAAAACGAAGTAAAGATGAGTCCTAAAATAGGAGAAAAAACAGAAAAATTAAGAGAGTATATGTTTAAAAATGTCTATTATAATAATATAGCAAAGTCTGAAGAGAAAAAAGCCGAGTATATAATTAAAGAATTATATAAATTCTACCTTAAAAGTCCTGATGAAATGCCTTTTGAATATCAATATTCTTATTCTTTAGAAAATTCTTCTCTTGAAGATAGGATATGTGACTATATAGCAGGAATGACAGACCGCTATGTAATACATGTCTTTGAGAATCTATTTGTGCCTAAACCGTGGGAAAAGTATTAAAAATAATAGTAGGTGAATATCAAGGTGATGACATTAAAATGTATATAAATGAAGATTTAATAGACCAAATAAAAGAAAGAGCTGATATTGTAGATATAATATCAAGTTATCTAACTTTAAATAGATCAGGATCTAATTTAGTAGGTCTTTGTCCTTTTCACAATGAAAAAACACCCTCATTTACAGTATCAAGCTCAAAACAATTTTTTCATTGTTTTGGATGTGGTGAAAGTGGAGATAGTATCACTTTTATAATGAAAAAAGAAAATTTAGATTTCAAAGAAGCAGTAGAGTTTTTGGCAGATAAGCTAGGAATTGAATTAGATGGAAAAGAAGTAGACACAAAAGAAATAGAAGAAAAAAGAAGATTATATGAAATAAATAGACAAGCAGGAAGGTATTTTCATGAACTACTTTTAAAAAACAACACATCCTTAGATTATTTGAAGAGAAGAGGAATGGAACTTAGTGAAATAAAAAGATTTGGAATAGGTTTTGCACCAGATGAATGGGGAAATCTATATAAGTTTTTAAAATCTAAAGGATACGTAAGTGGAGAAATAGAAAAGATAGGTCTAATAAACAAGAAAAAAGGTAATAATGGATATTATGATAGATTTAGAAATAGAATAATGTTTCCGATAATAGATAGAAATAATCAAATAATAGGTTTTGGAGGAAGGGTCATAGATGAAACTATGCCTAAATATCTAAACTCCAAAGAAAGTCTTATATTTAATAAAGGAAATAATTTATATGGACTAAATTTAGTTAAAAAATATTCAAATAAAAAAAACATACTTTTAGTAGAAGGATATATGGATGTAATAGCACTTTTTGCTAAAGGAATAAATTATGCTGTAGCAAGTCTTGGAACAGCCCTTTCACCTAATCAAGCTAAACTTTTAAAAAGATATGGAGAAGAAATTTATATAGCATATGACTCGGATTTAGCTGGTACAAAAGCTACTTTAAGAGCTATAGATATAATGTCTATAGAAGGTGTAAAGCCTAAAATAGTTCAATTACCTAAGGGTATGGATCCAGATGATTATATACAAAACAAGGGAAAGATAAGGTTTGAAAGGCTGTTAAAAGAAGCCTTAAGTCCAATTGATTATAAGATAATCTTAAATAAAGAGAAGTTTAATATAAATAATTTTGAAGAAAAAATTCTTTTTACAAAAGAGATATCAAAAGTCATAAAGGATTTAAAAAGTCCAATAGAGGAAGATGTTTATATAGAAAAGATATCTCAAGAAACTGGAATAACTAAAGAAGCAATTGAAAAAGAAGTTAGGGGTAATTATTATAATAATTTTAATAATAAAAAAGAAAATACTAAAATAGAAAAGCCTAATAGAGAAAACATAAATTCTAGAATCCAATCTGCTCATATAAAAGCAGAGATCGATCTTATAAAGCTTATGATAATTGATAAAGAATATTTTTATATTATCAGAGACAAGATTTTAGAAGAGAGCTTTTCAAATTTGGCATGTAGAAAAATATATAATATAATAAAAACTAAATATGAAAATACAGATATTTTATCTATAGATGATTTAATAAAAGAAGCTTTAAATATAGGTGTAAATGAAAATATAATAAAAGAATTAAAAAAAGATTCTTTAGAATATAAACCTACAAACATAGAGAAAGTAATTGATGATTTAACAAATACTTTAATTTTAAATAATTTAGAAGAAAAAAGAAAAAAAACCATTAAGGCTATTAAAGAGCTTGAAGAAGATGCCCAAAAGATGGAATTAGATAGAGTTCATTTTAAAGAGCTTTGTATAGAATTAACCAATTTGAATAAGGAAATTAAATCTATTAGATATGAGTAGGAGGTACAATAGTGAAAGATACAAATAATAAAGAAGTAAATGAATTAAAAGCTTTACTAAAAGTGTTAACAACCAAGGGAAAGAAAAAGGGCAATTTGACATATAAAGAGCTAATGGATACCTTAGAGAGTGTTGAACTAGAAACTGAGGATATAGATAAAGTTTATGAACATTTAGAAGACCTAGGAATTGAAATACTTGGAGAAAAAGATGAAGATTTACTTATAGATAATGAAGAAATGATTGAAGATGAAAAGATTGAAAAAATTGAAAATCTATCAGTTCCAAAGGGAGTAAGTGTAGATGATCCTGTAAGGATGTACTTAAAGGAAATAGGTAAGATACCACTACTAACTGGATTAGAAGAAGTAAATTTAGCTCAAAGAATGGAAAATGGAGATGAATTAGCTAAAAAAGAGTTGGCTGAAGCCAATTTAAGATTAGTAGTAAGTATTGCAAAAAGATACGTGGGAAGAGGTATGCTTTTTTTAGATCTTATACAAGAAGGCAATTTAGGACTTATGAAAGCGGTAGAAAAGTTTGAATATAAAAAGGGATTTAAATTTAGTACCTATGCAACTTGGTGGATTAGACAGGCTATAACAAGAGCAATAGCCGATCAAGCTAGGACTATTAGGATACCTGTTCATATGGTAGAAACTATAAATAAGCTTGTAAGAATACAAAGACAACTTGTACAAGAACTAGGAAGAGATCCTCTTCCTGAAGAAATTGCTAAAGAAATGAGCTTAGATGTAGAAAAGGTAAGAGAAATCATGAAAATAGCTCAAGAACCAGTGTCTTTAGAAACTCCAATAGGAGAAGAGGAAGATAGTCATTTAGGAGATTTTATTCCAGATGAAGATATACTATCTCCTGCTGAAGCTGCTAACTTTACCATGTTAAGAGAACAACTTATACAAGTACTTGATGGACTTACCACAAGAGAACAAAAAGTTTTAAGATTACGATTTGGATTAGATGATGGTAGAGCAAGAACACTTGAAGAGGTAGGTAAAGAATTTGATGTAACAAGAGAGAGAATTAGACAAATTGAAGCAAAAGCGCTCCGCAAACTTCGTCACCCAAGCAGAAGCAAAAAATTAAAAGACTTTTTAGAATAATTAAAGATTCGCTTTTATGCGAATCTTTAATTATATTAAAATAAAAGGAGTAAAGGAATGAATTTAAGTGATAGACTTATTAAAATAGCTGGATTTATTAAAAAGAATACAGTAGTACTTGATGTAGGAACAGATCATGGATATATACCTATATATTTGATTGAAAACCAGATTTCAAAAAAAATAATAGCTTCAGATATTAGCCCTGATTCTTTAAACAAGACTATAGAACTTGTAAAAAAGAAAGGATTAGAAAAAAACATTGACAGTAGACTTGGAGATGGTTTAGATGTGGTTAATCCATTTGAAGTTGAAGGTGTTATTATGGCAGGTATGGGGGGGATACTTATTCAAAATATACTGGAGAAAAATAAAGAAGTTACCAACTCTATAGATTATTTTATCTTTCAACCTATGATAGCTAGCAAAGAATTAAGACAATATTTATCAAGAAATAAATTTAAAATAATAGATGAAGAGTTGTCAAAAGAAGGTGATAAGTTTTATGAAATACTCTATGTAGAAAAAGGGTTTGAAAACCCAAAAGAAGAAATATATTATGAAATAAGTGAAAGATTAATAGAAAAAAAACATCCTTTATTAAAAGAATTCATTGAAAATAAAATAAAACTTATAAACTCAGTTATGGAAGAGCTAAAAGATAAAACTAATAAAAGAAGTATAGAAAGATATAATGAATTAAAAATAAAAACAAAACAATATATGGAGGTGTTAAATCAAGTTGAAACTTAAGAATATAATAGATTATATAGAAGATTGGGCTCCAAAGAGCCTTATAGATACTTGGGATAATACAGGTTTTCAAATAGGTTCAGAAAAAAAGGATATAAAATCTATATTGATAGCATTAGATTTAGATGAGGATATACTAAAAAAAGCCATAGAAGATAAATTTGATCTTATAATTACCCATCACCCTATAATATTCAAGCCATTAAAAAATATAATTTCTACAAATCCAAAAGAAAAACTTATATTGGATATAATAAAAAATGATATTGCGGTTTATAATGCTCATTCAAATTTAGATTTAGCTATAGGTGGAGTAAATGATGAACTTGCCAAGTTATTAAATATTAAAAATACAATTAATTTAAAAGAAATATTTAAAAGAGAAATCAATGGTGAAAGCATATCCTATGGATATGGTAGAATAGGAGAAATATCAGAGACTGGTTTAGAAGAATTTATAGGAGTAATAAAAAGTTCTTTAAATATTGAAAACCTAATCCTATATGGCTCTATACATAAGACTATAAGAAAAGTAGCAGTATGTGGTGGAAGTGGCAGTGACTTTATAGAGAATGCAATAGAAGGAAAAGCAGACTTATATATTACAGCAGATATAAAATACCATGAAGCCCAAGATGCCTATGAGAGAGGTTTAACGCTTATAGATGTGGGTCATTTTCATAGTGAAAAAATCATCTTACCTGTTATAAAAAGATATCTAGAAAAAGAATTTAAAACATTAAGTATAGAAGTTGTTATGCAACAAAGTCTACCCAAAAAAATATATTAGGGGGAAAGAAATGAAAAAACTAGAATTATTGTGGAAACTAGAAGAGAATAATGTTAATCTAGATAAAAATTTAAAAAAACTAGACATTTTAAAAAAAGAATTAGAAACAGGAAGTATTGAAAAGAAGATTACAAATATAAATAGGAAGTTAGAAATATTAACTAACAATAGTGGTATAATAAAAGCTTGTATTATAGAACAAGAGAATAGTTTAACTCAGTATGAATATGAAATAAATCTTTTAAACGATAAATTATATAAAGATAATATAACAGATATTAGACAACTAGAATATTTAAGCTTTGAAAAAGAAGAAATAAAAAAGAAATTAAAAGAAATCGAAATAGAAATGATAGCATATATGGAAGAAGATGAATCCATAGAATCAAAACACAAGGATAATGTGTTCATATTAAAAGAACTTAAAGAAAACTCAAAAGAAAAAAGCTCTTCTATTAAAAATGAATTAAAAAGTTTAGAAGAAAAAGTAAAACAAGAAGAAAGTAAAATAAAAGAAATTGCTGATAAATTAGATGATGATTTATTAAAACAATATAATAACTTAAAAGAAAGAAAACATAGTCCTATTGTATTAATAGAAAACAATATATGTATAGGATGTAATATGAGATTACCGACATATCAACTAGAGGAATTAAAAAACAAAGAAAACATTATAAACTGTGAATCCTGTGGAAGAATTCTCTATTTAAGGGATTAATATTAAGTAAAAATTCTTTGCTAAAAACTTAAAAACATGTTATAATTTTAAATGTACTAAGAGTAAGTTGTTTGATCGCGTGCTTTATAAGCATGAGGAAAGTCCGTGCTCCATAGAGCAAGATGCTGGATAACGTCCAGTGGGGGCAACCCTAAGGATAGTGCAACAGAGAGATACCGCCTATCTATTATATAGATAGGTAAGGGTGGAAAGGTGAGGTAAGAGCTCACCAGCGTTTAGGTGACTAAGCGGCTATGTAAACCCCATCTGGAGCAAGACCAAAAAGGATAACAAAGGGTAGTGGCTCGTTACCTTTCCAATGGTAGGTCGCATGAACTTATTGGCAACAATAAGTCTAGATAGATGATCAAATAAACAGAACACGGCTTATAGATTTACTCTTAAACAATTGTGGAAAATGCAGCCTTCAAGGGCTGTATTTTTTTATAATCTTCTTTTAGTATCTAATTATAGTACAAATGTACTATAATTTACTAAATGGAGATGATGTATTTGGAAAAGACTGATGAATATATGTAAATACTTGTGAATTCAAGCTTGGTTCAAGAAACTTTGAAAAACGTCCTTCCATGAAAGGAAAAATCGCCTTTCATAAGTCAGTCCTTATTTTCAAAATTTCTTCGATCTAGAAGTAGGTTTTGTTTAATATTAGTAGAATTATACGAAGAAGTAAGGAGTTGTAATTAGTGAGAGAGATAAATGTTAATGGTGAAAAGGTTATAATTAGAAAGGCTAACAAATCTGATGCTAAAGAATTAGTAGAATATGTTAATATAATTGGTGGACAATCAGATTTCTTGACATTTGGAGTAGGAGAATTTAATATAAGTATTGAAGAGGAAGAAAAAATTATTGAAAACAGTTTAAAAAAAGACAACAAGTTGTTTATTATAGCTGAATATAAAGGAGAAATAATTGGAAATCTTAATTTTTCTGGAGGTTTAAGACAAAGAACCGCTCATACTGGAGAGTTTGGAGTTAGTGTTCTTAAGGAATATTGGGGAAATAAGATAGGAGAAGAACTAGTCAACTATTTAATTAACTGGAGTGAAGAAACTGGAATAATTAGAAAGATTAATTTAAGAGTCAGAACAGATAATGAAAGAGGTATTTGTTTATATAAAAAGCTTGGTTTTGTAGAAGAAGGTATGTTAAAAAGAGAATTTTTAATAGATGATAAGTTTTATGATTCTTTAATGATGGGTTTACTTATTAATTAATATGCAATGTTAATAAAGGACGTAACAAGGGAGGTTTTATAACATGAATGGAAATAAGCTTCTAATTGACTTCTCAATGTTTATGATTGCCGTTTCCTTTGGAAGTTTTATACTTAAGTATTATAAACAGGGAGTTTGGTCTTTACCACATTTAGCAGGAGCTTTAACTGGAGCAATTATTTTAATACCTTCATTATTTTGGAGAAGAAAACATAAAAAGATAGCAGAATCAGGAACTAAAAAAGATGAACATCATTAATAAAAAGCTCAAGTATATAAATATTAAGTTGTAAATTAAAAGAGGTGTTTTTTTGAAAATAGCAAGAATCATATTTTCTTTAATAATAATAATTTCAGCAGGGGTTGTTATGATTATAAAATCTCCTTCTGAACCAAGGTTAAAACCTTATATGATCATAGCTCTACTTCTTATTAGTATAATTGATGGAAGAGTATTTACTAGACAAAAAGAAAAAGATAAGGATATAACGACATTTTTAATTAAATTTATTGCACTTATAGGTTTTATTTATTTGTTCCTGTAGTTTTCCATTATACGTATTAGAAAATATACAAACTATTTATAATATGATACCCTTCATAAAAGGAGATGATAAATTATGAGAAAAGATTTAAATAAAAACTTTAGAGACATAAGCAAGGAAAATAAAAGTAGAGAAGAAAGTAAAATTACATCTTTTGATATAATAATTGGTTTATTAATAGGAGGATTTTTTTATTTTGCTTATTATATTTTAATGCCTGACTATTTCAAGTTGAACCCTCTTAAATTTCCCTATATGTTGGTTAGCATATATTTTGTAGTTTCTACGCTTTTATTCCCATACGTTAGTAAGAGAGTTAGTGGATTGTCAACACTTATTTAGACAGTTTTTTTAAGGTTATGGAATTTATATTCTTTAGGACTTAAATATCCTAGTGCTCCGTGAATCCTAATATTATTGAACCAATTTACATAGTCTGCTAACATTATTTCTAGTTGCTCTAAGCTTTCAAAATGATAGTTATAAACAAATTCAGTTTTAAATATTTTGAAGGTTGATTCAGCTACAGCGTTATCATATGGACAGCCTTTCATGCTCAGAGATCTTTTAATTTTAAATGTATCTAATACTTCATCTATTAGTTTGTTTTTAAACTCATTACCTCTATCTGTGTGAAATAAAGTGATGTCATTTAATTTTGTTTTAACCTTTGCAAATGCCTTGTATACTAGAGGTGCGTCCTTATTAGATCCAGAGCTATAGCCTATAATTTCTCTGTTGAAAAGATCGACTAAAAAGCATACGTAGTTCCATTTTTTATTAACTCTAACATATGTTAAATCGCTAACCACTACTTCATAAGGATTATCTGGATTGAATTCTCTATTTAGTTCATTTGCTATTTTTGATTCATTACATTTATCTACATGAGGCTTATGCTGAGCGACTGTATAATTTGATACTAAGCCGTTTTGTTTCATTATTCTACCTATTTTTCTTCTTGATACTATAAAGTCTAGTTTTTTAAGCTCCACCTTGATTTTTCTAGTACCATAGTTGTTTCTACTTGCTTTAAATATATCTATTACCTTTGGAGTTATTTCATCTGTTGTTTCTTTAACTTTAGATTCATAATAATAGGTACTTCTATTAACTTCTAGGACCCTACACATTGCTGAAATACTGTATTTGTGAGAATTGCTTTTAATCACATTTACTTTCGTCCTAAGATCAGCGCTGCTTGCTTTAAAATATCATTTTCCATCCTTAATTGCTGGTTTTCTTTCTTTAATTTGATTAATTCGTTTTCTTCTGGAGATCTATTATCTTTCTCGCTGAAAGATCCAGTAGTCTGACTTCTATTAATCCAGTTATTGAAAGCTGTAGTTGTTAATTCATATTCAGCTATTATATCTTTTTTAGGTTTGCCATTTTCATATAATTTCACCATTTGTTCTTTAAATTCTGGGGTAAATGTTCTTCTTTGATTTTTAGTCATATAAAATCGCTCCTTCTTATACTTTTATTTTACATGACCTTAATTTAGTTGTCTAGTTTATTGTAACCTATCCATAGTGTATAGATTGAAGGTAATAAAGCTATAAGATTTATTTCAACAAGTAAAATAGCAATGCCATTTGCATATATTTTTTCTCCTATTGAATTGTCTTTTTCTGATCAATAGTGAGTCCTTCTATCAACCATCTATATTGCTGTGGACTAATTTCTCTAACATCTTCTGTGGTTCTTGGCCACTAAAACACGCCTCCCTCTAGACTTTTGTATAAAAGAAGGAAATCATCACCCTCCCAAAGTATGGCTTTCATTCTATCTCTTTTTCCTCCACAAAAAACAAATAGTGCATTTTCAAATGGATTTAGGTTGAAATTCTGAGATACTATTGCTGAAAGACCATCTATGGACTTGCGCATATCAGTCTTACCACAGGCAATGTATATTCGCATGTCATCAGGAAGTCCTATTCTCATAGCCTACCTATTAGATTAGTACTGTTCCTAATGTATTTGGATCTACTCCATTTAAAATTTCAATTTCATTTCCATTAGAACTAAGGATAGCACAAGTACCTTGATTGTTAGATTTGGACTCTTGGCTAGGGGTCTTAGATTCATTAGGCTTAATTTCTACAAATTGAGGTTGCCCTGTAACAGCTAATGTTCCAACTTTAATTAGAGTATCTTGTCTAATTACCCGCTGCCAGTAGTAGAATTTGGTTCTTGAAATGTCATTTTCCTCACACCATTTTCTTATGGACTGACCGCTTATGGCATGACTTTCAATGATTTTCATCCATTCAACCTTAAGTATTTCATGGTTAGTTGCTTTCATAGTTGTAATGTTAATCATCTCCCTACGCTTTTAATGTTTGCAAAATTACTTCGTTAACTTTAAAAATATTTTGTTGTATTTGTCAATTGAAATTTGGTTCTTTCCAATCTTAGTTGAAATTTAAAATATTATTACTTGATTAACAAGCGTTTTATTTAGGTTTTCTATTAAGTAGTAATTGATTTCAATTAACTATGGAAAGAACCACTTTTAGAATATCATAAACATTTGTAGAGAGTATTATCTCATGTTACGTAACATTTTTAAATCCATGATATTATTGACCGCTTACTTTTTATTTACTTAAGGATAATAATTCAACTTTAACTCTAACTTACTTTCTATCCTTATAATAGTATATAACTAAAAACTAAAATAGATAACCTCTACATGTCTTATACCCTATCTTTAAATATTGATTGTTGTTTATATATGTGATAATCTATATGAGTCCAATTGTATATAGAGATAATAAT
>NZ_LTDM01000007.1 GCF_001940565.1 Tissierella creatinophila DSM 6911 | reverse complement strand
ATCATATGTTTTAGTGAAAGATAAATATATTAAAGGAAAGGAGTATGCAAGGATTTCTGCTATCGCAGATTGCAATTCATCCCCCGCTTATAGAAGTGGAGGTATCCTTGCAATAAAAACGATGAAAATATTTGAACAGTACTGTTTCCAGGTGAGATTATCCAGTACTCTTTTATACCCACTTTCATATATATATCCATTTTTTTGATAAAGTCAATAGAGGCTGTAGAGGGTGAAAGGACTTCTACTACTAATGTAGGAACGCCCTGGTAGTTTTGTTCTCCTAGACCACTTTTATCGCAAATTACAGTTAAGTCAGGTTGAACTTTATGGGTCTTTTCTTCATCTTTTAGTACAACATCAAAAGGAGCAACAAAGTGTCTACACTCTTTCCCTTTAAAATAATTTCCAAATTCGGTTAAAAGATTTGTAACAACTATTTGGTGAATTACAGAAGGAGCAGCCAATAGATATATCTTACCATCTATAAGTTCCAAATTGTCCTGACTTTCTTTGTCTATTTCTAAAAATTCTTCATAGATAACTTCTTGTTGATTTGGTAGCATTTATACTCCCTGTCAAATAATAATAAAGTTTGGTGGAAACTGAGGAGTTTCAGGGCATATGCAACTCCTAAAACTTGACCAGTTAAGGCATATCCTACTTGCTTAGGCTATAAAAAATATATATTTAATTATTTATTTATTTGCTCTATGCCTTGGATTACCTTCAGTTTGCAGGTTTGACTACGATGCTCCGCATTTGGCTTTGCGGAGGCTTTGTAGGTCGCACCAAGCAAAAACCCCAGTAATACTCGCAAGACTTCTCTTGCAAATAATACCGGGGTTTTAACTAAACTTTATTATCATTCACTATTCTTTATTATCTTCCACCAATGTTTATTATGATAAGACACTGTAACCTATATTATTTACTATCCAATGCCTTCTTTAAGGTTTCCAATATAACAGGGCTACAACATTTACCTAGAGGGTTATTAAGTTCACATTGTCCATTTTTCATGGCTCCTGTTAATCTAATAATATCTTTCATATTTTTAGCATCATTATTTAAAACAGCATCTATAATCTGTTCTTCAGTTACGTCATTACAGTAACAAATATACTTAGGATTAGCCCTTTTTTTAAACCATACAGGAACCTTTACGTGCTTTTCATAAAAAGTATTTTTATTATTTGAACTATAATACACTACGTTGCAATTTTCATTTATACATACATAGTAATTTTCTTTATCAATAACTTTTTTAATAAGGTCTTCTAATACCAAATGCCTTACAGCTATATTTGGTACATTTTCTCCTACCTGATGACATAATGGACAACATTTCTTTTCTACCACTACACCAGTGGTATCTAGTAATGAACTTCAACAAGATTTACTTGTATATTTATTTTCATTCATTTTACCCCTCCTTATCTCTTACCATATAGAATCTATATATCCGTTTTTTTAACTTTGTACATGGTTGTTTTTTTATTTCTATACAATTTATCTATCATATTTACTAATAATGCTACTTAAATTGCGAATTGTTTCCTGTATAAAACTTTGGTCACTAATAATTTCAAATATCAATTTATTATCTTCATCATGCTTTTCAATGTAATCACCAAAGACAATTACATGTCCCAACTTATCAAATTTAATTATTAGTTCAAGATTTCTTTCATGGGTCATAAACCTGATTTCTCCCTTTAAGTTCCTCCAGCATTCTTTAAGCGAGATAAAGAAGTTATAAAGTTCCTTAGTATTAAGCCATAG
The DNA here is from genome assembly GCF_001940565.1 of Tissierella creatinophila DSM 6911. Taxonomy (GTDB): domain Bacteria; phylum Bacillota; class Clostridia; order Tissierellales; family Tissierellaceae; genus Tissierella_A; species Tissierella_A creatinophila. Next base: position 54,936 of record NZ_LTDM01000007.1, on the reverse strand, counting down.
TGCACCACATGCTCTATAATTACCTGATTTTATATCTATCTTCCCTATAACATCATATCCTCCAAATATGTTTATATCTTCAGCAGCATGAGATGTTTCTCCTATATCTATTGCAATATATCCATTATTTCCTCTAATTTCAAACCTATCCATATATATGTCTCCTATATCTATAAGAAATTAAATTATTCTATGTAAGAATAACATAGCAATTATACCAAAAATAGCACCCAATATACTTCCTAATGCAATTAACTTTCCGCTTCTTATGATAATTTCTTCAGTTTCTTTTTTTATTATTTCTGTGTCTCTTTGCTTATCTAACTCTTTAACTGCCTTTTTCAACTTCCTATATCCTATAAAAATAATACAATAAGAACAAAGAGATAGTATCACAAAAAATATCCTTAATTTATCTTTTAACTCCATATTCTTCAACCCTTAATATTTCCAATAATATTATCCAAGGAAATCAAATCTCCAACACCCCTAAATCTTTCCATATCATTATTTATATTATTTATATTATTTATATATATAGGTATCCCACCATATTGGCAATCAGGATGAAGGTTTTTTATATCCATTTTAATTTGATCCGTATCAGTATAATCCTTTTCATAATATTTTTTATAAATAGATTTACCATGTATAATATATTGCATAACTATTAACCTTGGGGTCTTAGAAATAGATATATATTTTTTATTATCTAGATTTAAATGAAAACACTGAAAATCCGATTGTATTTTTTTCACTCCGCATTGCATCAAAAATTCAATGACCATCTGTTTATCCACTTCTATATCCATGGCATCATCAGGGAAAACAATGGTTGCATTTTTTATTTTTAATTCTTTAATCTGACTTTTTATATCTTTAATATAGTTTTCCTTGTCTTGGTCAAATAAATGATAATAAGCCGGAATATTTGGTATGAATTGTTGAAGGGGAATTATATATTTTGAATAGTCATCTTCTTTTTTTATAATGAAATTATTATTACTAACTATTATATAAAATTTACTAGGTTTGAACATATCTACCTAATCACCTTTCTTATTCTTAACTATATTGTTGCTTTCTATCTAGTCTCTTTTATTTACATCTATCCTTTAGTAACCACGGCAATATAACCTCAAATTCTAACTGAATAACAGGCTGTGGAAATTTATCTGGTACAAGGTCTAACTCCTCACTAAATATAAAATTTACATTATCAATTTTTATGATATTTGAGTCATTCCACTTTTCTACATCTTCATTAGGCTTTTTAATGATTTCTCCCACTAAATGATAGAACCCCATATATAAATGATTATAATCATTCATTTCATACTGCATAAATTCTACCTCTTTTTGTGGATTTATTTCCAATGTCTTGTAAAAATCTAAAACTTCTTTTGAAAAACCTTCACAGCATTCTAAGTAATTTCTACAATATGCACAATCACAGCCTTCTTCAACTGTTATGGTATCATAATATTTTTTGTCCTTTTAACATTTATATCTATAACCCAATTAGATAAATATATTCTTTCCATCAAAATACCCCACTTTAAAATTCCCTTTAAATATCAAATTTCCCAAACACTAGAGACATTATACCCAATATCGTTATATACTGTAAATGTTAAGATGAAACTACACAAATATTAGAATCTCAAAGTACACAAAATTGTACATTTTTCTTGTATAATAATTCTATCATATAAAAGATAGGAGAGATATAATGCGGAAAGATGTGTCAAATCAAATAAAATTAATTAGAGAGGAGACTGATCTATTGAATAAAAGTGAGCTGGCAAGAAGATTTAATTGCGATAGAAGAACAGTAGATAGGTATTTAAATGAAACAGATTCTCAAACAAGAAAATCACGAGAAGTTAAAACTAAAGTTGATGATTTTAAAGAAGTAATTATTGATAAAGTAGATAATTGGGGTTCAAACTCAATGGCTGTATTTAAATTCATTGAAAAAAAGGGCTATGATGGTGGGTATCATACGGTAAATAATTTTATCAAAACCCATATAAAAACAGAAGTAAACAAGGCAAATATTAGGTTTGATACAAGTCCAGGGCTTCAAGCTCAAGTAGATTGGAAGGAAAGTGTTACGATGGTAAGTCGGCAAGGAGAAATATTTGATATAAATATTTTCTTAATAGTTCTAGGGTATTCTAGACTCAAATTTATCAAATTAACTACAGATAGGGTTCAAAAAACTTTGTTTGAATGCATCACAGAAAGCTTTAAATACTTTAATGGAGTTCCTAAAGAGCTTCTCTTTGATAATATGTCTACTGTTGTAGATCGAAGCAGGACAACCTTTAAAAATGTAAATATAAATCAAGATTTTAAATATTTTGCAATGGATGCTGGATTTGAAATAATTACCTGTAGACCCTACAGACCTAAAACTAAAGGTAAAGTTAAGACTTTAGCTAAACTAATAGATAGATTAACACCATTTAATGAAGAATTTGATACATTTGAAGAACTTAATAAAATAGTAGAAGATTTTAATTATGATATAAATAGAGAAATATCACAAGCAACTAATGAAATACCATTTATTAGATTTCTAAAAGAAAAAGAAATGAGTTTTAGAGATGAAAGAGCTTCAAAGATTCAAATATCTGTATCAGCTTTCCCATTTGAAAAAACATTTAAAGATTTTGATTTTGACTTTCAACCCTCTTTAAATAAAATTCAGATGATTGACTTTGAAAGTTTAAGATTCCTAGAAAACAAAGAAAATATATTGTTTTTTGGATCTTCAGGTGTTGGAAAGACTCATTTAGCTATAGCAATTGGAGTTGCTGCAGCTAAAAGGAGAAACATGGTATACTTCATTTCTTGTCATGATTTAATAATGCAGTTGAACAAGGCTCATGCCGAAAATAGGTTAGAAACTAAATTAAAACACTTTGCTAAATATAGACTTCTAATTATTGATGAGATTGGTTATTTACCTATTGATAAGCAAGGAGCAAATTTACTCTTTCAATTAATAAATAAAAGATATGAAAAGAATTCTACCATAATTACTACAAATCAACCATTTAGCAAGTGGGGAGAAGTGTTTTCAGATATAACGCTAGCTAATGCAATTCTGGATAGATTGATTCATCATTCAAGTATTATTAAAATTACAGGCCCTTCTTACAGACTAAAAGGTAAGGTAGATATGATGGAGTCTAAAAAAGCTAGCAATAACTAATTCTAATAAATGTACATTTTGGGGTTGACATTTACAATTTTATTATATTTTTTAGTTTAAATAAATTGTATAACACTTGAAAATGCTTGTCAACCAACCATATAGATATTTTTTTAATATATTTGTCAACTAAACTTTATTATAATTCTCACACGACTTTATTATAATTTTTCTAAAATCGCATTGATTTTTTTGATATACATATTGTATCTATGTCAAATAATAATAAAGTTTGGTGGAAACACAAAGTTTCATAGAACCCTGCAAAGCCTTGTACCAACTAGTCTACAACCTTATTTATATATTTATTTATTTTTATGAGTAATAATAAAGTTTGGTGGGAAATCACCCTATTTTCAGCCATTTACAAGTCAAAATAAGGAAATAAATCAATAAAAAATCATAATAAAGTTTGGTGGAAACTGAGGAGTTTCAGGGCATATGCAACTCCTAAAACTTGACCAGTTAAGGCATATCCTACTTGCTTAGGCTATAAAAAATATATATTTAATTATTTATTTATTTGCTCTATGCCTTGGATTACCTTCAGTTTGCAGGTTTGACTACGATGCTCCGCATTTGGCTTTGCGGAGGCTTTGTAGGTCGCACCAAGCAAAAACCCCAGTAATACTCGCAAGACTTCTCTTGCAAAAAATACCAGGGTTTTAACCAAACTTTATTATCATCCACTAATCTTTATTATATCTCACTAATGTTTATTATGATAAGACAACTCCCCCTATATCTATCAAAGTTCCCTTCTGTTTTCCATCGCCTTTGATAGTGTCACTTCATCAAAGTATTCGAGATCTCCTCCAACTGGGATTCCATGGGCTATTCTTGAAACCTTTACTCCAAGTGGCTTTATTAGTCTTGATATATAAAGTGCTGTGGCTTCTCCTTCTACTGTTGGATTTGTAGCTAGGATTACTTCTTTTACCTTACCATCTGCCAATCTGTTTAGCAGCTCTTTTACCTTTATATCATTTGGACCAATATTATCCATTGGAGATATGACTCCATGGAGTACATGGTATTCTCCTTTATATTCACGCGATCTTTCCATTGCTATTATATCCTTTGCACCTTCTACCACGCATATAATAGATTTGTCTCTATTTGCATTTTGACATAGTATGCAAGGATCTATATCTGTAAGGTTTTGACATACACTACAAAGCTTTATCTTTTCTTTTGCTTCAAGTATAGCTTCTGATATCTTCTGGGCTTCTAAATTTTCCATTTCAAGTATAAAAAACGCAAGCCTCTGAGCAGTTTTTCTACCTATTCCTGGTAATTTTGATAGTTGATCTATAAGGTTTGCTATAGGTACTGCATACTGCTGCATAAATTTTCCTCCATTAAAATAATCCTGGTATATTCATTCCACCAGTTAATTTACCCATTTCTTTTGCCATCATCTCTTCTGCTTTTCTAAGTGCTTCATTTACTGCGGCTAAAACTAAATCTTCTAACATCTCTACATCTTCTGGATCTACTACTGATTCATCTATATCTATGCTAAGTAATTCTTTTTTTCCATTTACTACGGCTTTGATAGCTCCTCCGCCAGCAGTTACTTCTATTTCTGTTTGTTCTAATTCTTTTTGTGTATCTTCCATTTGCTTTTGCATCTTTTGCATTTGTTTCATCATATTACCCATGTTTCCTCCGCCCATTCCTGGGAATTTACCTCTTGCCATTTTACATCTTCCTTTCTTATTCTATTTCTACTATATCTTCTCCAAAAAAGTCTATGACTTCTTTAATAGCATCTTCATCAGTTTTTTCTTTTTCTTTGGATTTATTTGATATTATACTTCCCAAAGAAAAATCTACTACTATATCTATATTAAAATACTTTGATATTATCTCTTCTACAAGCTGTTTATTGTCTTCTTTATTAACAGCTCCATGATGAAACCCAAACTCTTCATCATAGTTTATTTCAAGTTGATTATTTGAGAAACTATTTAGCTTTCCTTCTCTTATAAGTGCATACAAACTTACCTTTTTAACCTTTATCTCTTTTAAAACTATATCCCAATGGTTTGAGATGGTTTCAAGGTCTAAATCTATAAAGCTTTCACCCTCATGCTCTTCTTTTATGTTTTCTTTTTTAGGAGTTGCTACAGACTTTTCTCTAGGCTTTTCTACTACACTCTCTGTTTGAAGGTTTTCTCTTGTATTCTCTATTTTTACTTCTTTTCTAGGTACAAAACCTTCTTCAAGTCTTTTTATTCTCTCTAAGAGAGAGAGTTCTTCTTCTATATCTACCATCTTTATAATGGCTATTTCTAGTATAAGTCTTATCTCTCCAGACCATCTTCCCTTATTTTCTGCATCTATAAGTATATTTAATGATTTTAGTATAAACTCTATACTCATCTTTTCAGCCTGGGTCTTAAACTTTTCTATATTGTCTATATCTATTATAGTTTCAGGGTTTTTAGATGATTTTATTATCATCAAGTTTCTAAAGTGACTTATTAAATCTTTTACAAGTCTATTTAAATCTTTTCCACTTTGATTGATGGTTTCTAAAGAGTCAAGTGCATCTTCTAGTTTTTTATCCTTTATATTATCTATCATAGTAAATAGAATATCTGTATTTGCTATACCCAGTAAATCTAGTGCGTCACTATATTCTATTTTATTTTCTGAAAAAGAAATACATTGATCAAGCAAACTTAAAGCATCTCTCATAGCTCCATCTGAATTTCTAGCTATTAAGCTTAGAACTTCCCTATCTACTTCAATTGCAAGTTCACCCGTTATCTTTTCCATGTTTTCTACTATATCTGTAGATTGTATTCTTTTAAAGTCAAATCTTTGACATCTTGAAAGAATAGTTTGAGGGATTTTTTCTGGTTCTGTAGTTGCTAAGATAAATATTAGATGTTTTGGAGGTTCTTCTAGTGTCTTTAAAAGGGCATTAAATGCTGAGTTGCTAAGCATATGAACCTCGTCTATTATATATACTTTTTTCTTTATATTTGTAGGAGGGTATATTACTTTTTCCCTTAGTTCTCTAATATCATCTACTTTGTTGTTACTAGCAGCATCCATCTCTACTACATCTACAGTGGTTTCTTTCAATATTTCAACACAGTTTTTACATTTGTTACAAGGCTCACCATCTTGTGAATCTAAACAGTTTACAGCCCTTGAAAATATCTTTGCAGCAGATGTTTTTCCAGTTCCTCTCGTTCCAGAAAAGAGATAGGCATGACCTATGTTTTCATTTTTAATTTGATTTTTTAATGTTGTAGTTATATGATGTTGACCCAATAATTCATGAAAAGTCTTAGGTCTATATCGTCTATAAAGAGCTTGATACATTTTCTCACCTCTGTCTATATATTATATCAGATAAGCTCAAGTTTTACACTCATAAAAAGGATAAAGAAAAGACTCTATACTCTATTTAATAAATCCATAGGAAAGTAAATATCCTGCTATCAATCCTCCAAAATGAGCTGTTGCACTTATATTGGGAACTAAAAGGGTAATGGCTATATTTATTACTAATAATTGTAATATGCTTTTTTTACCTTCTGGAGTTACCATCTCTGGATGACGCCTTATTAGATATAAAAAAGCACCAAACATACCAAACAAGCTTCCAGATGCTCCTGCTGAAATTGTTTCATAACTAAAAATATAAGTTAATAAGTTTCCTCCAAGTCCTGTAAGAAGAAAAAACAATATATACTTTTTATGACCCATAACTCTTTCTATTTGAGTTCCAAATATATATAGTGCATATGAATTAAAGAACAGATGCATTATGCCTATATGGATAAATATAGAGCTTATAAGCCTATAGTATTGTCCATATTCTTTTACAAGTGGGGGAAATAGTGCTCCAAATCTCACAAGGGTTTCTACATCCGTAGTTCCACCATTTAATGTAATAACTACAAAGTAAACTAACATTATGGCTAAAAGAACTGAATTTACTGATGCCTTTTTTATATATTCTATAAGATTATCTTTTTTCATCTTTTCCTCCAATTAAATTAATGTTTTACTATCTATATTTTTATTATATCATATGATATTGCAATATATTAACAAAGCATTAAAATTTTACCTATTTGACATTTACTCTATTTTAAGCTATAATATACTTCTGTAAGTAACTATGGAGAAATGGCCGAGTGGTTGAAGGCGCTCGCCTGGAAAGCGGGTAAACGTGAAAGCGTTTCGAGGGTTCGAATCCCTCTTTCTCCGCCATTTAAAAAGTTTGCCGTACTAGATGGGGAGCTAGCGGCACCCTATAACCTGCAATCCGCTATAGCAGGATTGAATTCCCAATGGAGGTATCTCTATTGTGGGGTCTGCCCCAAGTAAGTGGCGTTGACGATTGGGTCTTACGCAACGAAAACTCATGAACCCCGTCAGATCCGGAAGGAAGCAGCGGTAAGTGAATCCTTTCGTGTGCCGTGAGGTCGCCTGGTCCGAGTTAACTGCTTGGGTAACGCCTGGAATAGGATATCGATATTGGGTGTACGGTTACATAAAAAAACGAGTGAAAGATTAATCTTTCACTCGTTTTTTATATCTCTAATATATATGTGATATAAACTTCTGCCATCTTTGATATGGAAGATAGTTTCACCTTTTCATCTCTCTGATGAGCCATTTTATCATCACCAGGACCTAATATTATAAATGGGATATCAGTATCAGGTATGATCTGTGAACCATCTGTATAGAAAAATAATCCCTTATAGTCAGTATCATAATTTAGAGTTTTAAAGATTTCTTTTATAGTTTTTATCAAATCATTATCTTTTGAAACTTCTAGTGCGGGTCTATTGTTTTTAACTTCTATATTTATTTTTAATTTTTCTATCTCTTTCATAAAATCATCGGCTATAGTTTTTGCTATTTGAAGTATCTCTTTATGATTGCATCCTGGTATAGTTCTTATATCTAAACTGGCACTGGCATTTGTAGGTATCACATTTGTACCTACTCCTCCCCAAAATTCATTTACAGAAATAGTTGTCTTACCGAGTAATTCGTGAGTCTCTTCTCTTTGTATCTTCTCTTTAAATTCCTCTATAAACTTATAAAGATATTCTATGGCATTTACACCTAAATCAGGCCTAGATCCATGGGCAGATAATCCTTCTACATTGATACCTAACCAAAGTGCTCCCTTTTCTGCTATTCCTAACTTTTCATCTGTAGGTTCTGGTATTATTATGCATTTAGAGTCTTCTAAAGCCTTAGTATCCTTTATAGATAATACACCCATACCTCTATATTCTTCATCTGCTGTAAAGCAAAATTTTACATTATAGCTTGGAGTGATATCATTTTCCAATATATAGAGTAATGTAAGTATGGTAGCAGTAACTCCACCTTTCATGTCAGCACTACCTCTGCCATACATAAAACCATCTTTAACTTTGCCATCAAAGGGTGGATAAATCCATTTATCGTAATCTTCCACGGGTACCGTATCTATATGACCTAAGAAAGAGATTGAACTTTCCTTTTCCTTCCCAGGAATAGTAATTATAAGGGAAGATCTATTTTTACCATGATTAATTTCTTTATAATCTATATCATAATCTTTAAAAATAGATAGTATATATTTGACTACATCAGATTCATTTCCATCTGGTTGAGTAGAGTTTATTTTTATTAAGTTTTTTAATATATCTTCTATCTTTTCTTCATTGACAAATTGTTTTATATTATTCATCTTTCCCTTCCTTTATAAATAATAATTGCACCTATATTTTATTTCATAACTGATATAGGTGCAATTATCATGTTGATTTTTTATATATGAATGTCTAATACTCCATCCTTTACATCTACTATTATAGTGTCTTTATCTTTTATTTCTCCACTGATAAGTTTTCTACCTATTTTTGTTTCAAGTTCTTTTTGTAAAAATCTTTTAACAGGTCTTGCACCATAGCTAATAGAGTAAGATTTATCTAATACATATTCTTTAGCTTCATGGGTAAAGTTTATTTGGATTTCTCTATCTTCTAATCTCTTTTGTATTTCACGAACTTGAATATCTATTATCTTAAAGATTTCATCTCTTAGTAATGGTTTAAACATTACTATTTCATCTACTCTATTTAAAAACTCTGGTCTAAAAAGGCTTCTCATTTCTTTTAAAACTTCTTCTTTAGCACTCTCCATTATATCGCCTTTAGAGTCTATTCCCTCCAAGAGATAGTGACTACCTATATTTGAAGTCATAATTATAACTGTGTTTTTAAAGTCTACCGTTCTACCCTTATTATCTGTTAGCCTTCCATCATCTAATACTTGAAGAAGTATATTAAATACATCAGGATGGGCTTTTTCTATCTCATCAAATAAAATTACAGAATAAGGTTTTCTTCTTACTGCCTCAGTAAGTTGTCCTCCCTCTTCGTATCCTATATATCCAGGAGGGGAACCTACTAGTCTTGATACTGTGTGTTTTTCCATATATTCACTCATATCAATTCTTATCATGTTTCTTTCATCATCAAAAAGTACTCTTGTCAGTGCCTTTGTAAGTTCGGTTTTACCAACTCCGGTAGGTCCTAAAAATATAAAGCTTCCTATAGGTCTATTTTCATCTTTCATTCCAGATCTAGCCCTTATAACTGCATCAACTACGGATTCAACTGCTTCATCTTGCCCTATTACTCTTTCGTGAAGAACTTTATCAAGACTTAAAAGTTTTTCTCTTTCTGATTCTACAAGCTTAGATAAAGGTATGCCTGTCCACTTAGATATAATCTCTGCTATCTCATCTTCGGTTACTTCTTCTTTTAGCATCTTATCTTCTGATTCGTCAGTCTGATTTGCCTTTTCTAGTTTATTTTCTAATTCTACTAGTGTTCCATATTTAAGTTGGGATAATCTTTCAAGGTCATATTTTCTTTCAGCATCTTCTATTTCTCTTTTTACTTTATCTATATCTTCTTTTATCTTTTTTACCCCACCTATACTCTTTTTCTCATCTTCCCATTTTGCTTTTAATCTATCTAGCTCTTCTTTTGAATCTGAAAGCTCTTTTTCTAGTTTTTCAAGTCTTTTCTTAGAAGCTTCATCAGTTTCTTTTTTTAGAGCTGCTCTTTCTATTTCTAGTTGTAGAACTCTTCTACGAACTTCATCTACCTCACTTGGCATTGAGTCTATCTCGGTTCTAAGCATAGCTGATGCCTCATCCATAAGGTCAATTGCTTTATCAGGAAGAAATCTATCACTTATATATCGGTCCGATAATGTAGCAGCTGCTATAACTGCTCCGTCAGATATCCTTATACCATGGTGGATTTCATACTTTTCTTTAAGTCCCCTTAAGATAGATATAGTATCTTCTACATTTGGTTCTCTTACAAGTACCTTTTGAAATCTTCTTTCAAACGCTGCATCTTTTTCCATATACATTCTATATTCATCTAAAGTTGTAGCCCCTATAGTACGAAGCTCTCCTCTTGCAAGCATAGGTTTTAGTAGATTTGATGCATCCATAGAACCTTCTGATTTACCAGCACCTACTATATTGTGAATTTCGTCTATAAAGAGGATTATTTTTCCATCTGATTTTTTTATCTCTTCTAATACTGCCTTTAATCTTTCCTCAAACTCACCTTTATACTTTGCCCCTGCAAGAAGTGCACCTATATCTAGTGAAAATATAGTCTTATCTTTAAGACCTTCTGGGACATCTCCATTTACTATTCTTTGAGCTAATCCTTCTACTATTGCAGTTTTACCGACTCCCGGTTCTCCAATTAGTACTGGGTTGTTTTTAGTTCTTCGACTTAGTATTCTTATGGCACTTCGTATCTCACTGTCCCTTCCAATTACAGGGTCCATAGATCCTTTTTTTACCTCTTCTACCATATTTACTCCAAAACGTGTTAGAGCTTCGTAAGTTGACTCTGGACTATCTGTAGTTATAGTTTGATTGCCTCTTATACTTTTTAAGCTTTCCAAAAATCTTTGCATGCTTATATTGTATTTCTGAAATATCTTTTCTGAACGAGTTCCTTTTTCTTTTAAAAGAGAAATATATATATGCTCCACGCCTATATATTCATCTCCAAATTTTTTCATTTCTGTTTCTGCATCTTGAAGAAGTCTTGTATAGGTTCTACTAGGATAGATGGAACCTCCTTGTTGCTTTGGAAGCTTTTCTATTTCTCTTAAAACTTCAGCTTTTATCATGCTTACATTTTCATTCATAAAAGAAAGTACTCTTGGAATTAGTCCTTCTTTGTCATCCATCAAGCTATAGTGAATATGGATTTCATCTACTTGAGGATTGCCATATTCTGTAGCTAAATTTTGAGAAGCTTGAATAGCTTCAATACTCTTTTGTGTAAATTTGTTTAAATCCATAAATTCATCTTCCTTTCTTATTCTTCCATATTTTTTAGTTTTTCATATAGTTTTCTTTGAGTCTTTGAAAGGGTCTTAGGATTTACTATATTTATCTTCAAAAATAAATTACCCCTATTTCCTTTCATATCTCTATACCCCTTTTTAGGTATTTTAATTCTTTTACCACTTTCTATTCCTTCAGGAATATTTACCTTTATCTTACCATCTAATGTATCTACAACTTGTTTATTTCCAAGAGCTGCATCCCAAGGAAGTACATCTACTTTAGATATAAGATCAAGTCCGTCTAGTTCTAAACCATCTTCTTCTATAAAGTTTATTTTAAATAGAATATCTCCATCTATACCCCATTTTTCCCCTTTAACTTTTAATTTCTTACCTGGACCTATCCCACTTGGAACTTTTACTTTTATGGTTTTAACTTCTCCGTTAAAGCTTAAAGATATATCTTTTTCAAACCCTTTATATCCTTCTTCAATTGTTATGTTTAATTCAGAATCGTAGCTTTGCCTTTGAGCTTTAGCACGTCTTGAAGTCTTTCTTCCGCCACCAAATAAATCGTTTATATTAAACCCACTAGAAGCCCCAGATCCTCCTCCAAATATAGTATTAAAGAAGTCACTAAATCCTTCATCAGAACTTGTATATGTGTAAGATCCACCGCCTCCATAGCCGTACTGTGAGGGATCAAAGTTTTGTCCCCCTTGAAATCCTCCAGTTGAACCAAATGTATCATATTGTTTTCTCTTCTTTTCATCACCTAATACTTCATATGCTTCATTTACTTCTTTAAACTTTTCTTGTGCATCTTTATCGTCAGGATGTAAATCGGGATGATACTTTTTAGCTGCTTTTCTAAAAGCTTTTTTTATTTCATCTCCACTGGCACTTTTGCTTACTCCAAGTATTTTATAGTAATCTTTATATTCCAATATATATTCACCTCTTTTTTAAGTTTAAAATCTCTGACCTTATTTGACCTTTATAAGTTTATTATATACCTTTCTGGTATAAATTTCAATAAAAAAGGCAATTTAAATTGCCTTTTTTATTGAAGACATCTCTTCTTCATATCTAAAATTAAGTTTTAAATCATTATATTCTAAAATATAGTATTGTAAGATAAGGCTATCAAGTTTTTGACTAACTTCAACGACCTTTTTATCTCTTATATTGTGAGTTTCTAAGAGTTCTTCTAATAATTTTCTCGTTTTATTGATTTCTTTTAGCATTTTTATCTTCTCCTTATCTTCATAACAAATAGGAAAGGTTCTAGTACGTATATACATATATATATTATCTCCATCTTTAGAAATTTAAATCACATTTTCTAATATTTTTATGAATGTATGTTCATCAGTCTATTCAATCATAACATGCGTTCGAAGTAATTGTAAAGCATAAAATAAAAGATTTCCTTAAATTTAAGGAAATCTTTTATTTTATATATTTATCTATTATATTTATTATCTCTTGTATCTTTTCTTCGCCTTTATCTTCACTTTGGAGTATAGCTGTGGCAACACATGATCTAATATGACTATTTAATATATCTATATTTGCCTTTTTTAATAAACCTATTACAGATAGAATTTGCGTAGATATATCTACGCAATATCTTTCATCTTCAAGCATGTTTATTATTCCATCTATCTGTCCCCTAGCAGTCTTTAATTTATTTAAGGCTTTTTTCTTTGTTTCGTTCATAGTTTTTTTCCGCCTTTAATCTATACTTACGAGCTCATAACCCGCTTCATCTATTGCTTCTTTTAATCTGCTATCTTCCAAATCGCTTCCTTCAACTTCTACTTTGTTTTGTGCTAAATCCACCTCTACATCTAAGACCTCTGGTAATTCTCTTAATGCATTTTTAACTGCGTTTTCACAGTGAGAACAACTCATGCCTTCTACTATCAATGTTTTTTTCATTTTTATATTCCTCCTATTTATTTACTATTTATCTAAACTTTTTAAGTCTTAAAGAATTTGTAACGACTGAAACTGAACTAAATGCCATCGCTGCACCTGCTACCATAGGATTTAAAAATCCAAGTGCTGAGAATGGTATACCTATAGTATTGTAGAAAAATGCCCAAAATAGATTTTGGCGTATTGTCTTCATAGTTCTATGACTTAGCCTTATAGCTGTAACTACTCCAGAAAGGTCTCCCCTCATAAGAGTAATGTCCGCTGCTTCCATAGCTACGTCAGTTCCTGTTCCTATTGCAAAACCTACATCTGCTGCTGCAAGAGCTGGTGCATCGTTTATACCATCTCCTACCATTCCTACATGCTTACCTTCTTTTTTTAATGCTTCTACTTTTTCCGCTTTGTTTTCCGGCAAAACATCTGCTAAGATATTTGTAATACCAACCTGATCTGCTATAGCTTTTGCTGTTCTTTCATTGTCTCCTGTTATCATATATACTGTAAGATTCATCTCTTGAAGCTCTTTTATAGCTTTTAAAGAAGTTTCTTTTATCGTATCTGCTACTGCAATTATACCAGAGAGTTGACCATCTATAGCTATAAGCATTGCAGTTTTTCCAAGCGTTTCAAGTTCTGCTAGAGTATTTTCTTTTTCCTCTATATCCACACTATTATCCTTCATAAGCTTTCTATTTCCAATAAGAACTTTTTTACCTTCAAAATCTGCTTCAAGCCCCTTACCTGGAACTGCTGTAAAGTTTTTAGCTGCAACTATTTTTTCAAGCTTTGTTTCACCATATTTAACAATTGATTGACCCAGAGGATGTTCTGAGGCTTTTTCTACACTTGCTGCAATCCTTAAAATTTCATCTTCTTCAAATCCATTAAAGAAAAGTATATCTGTTACTTCAGGTTCTCCTTTAGTAATTGTACCCGTTTTATCAAATATTATAGTGTCCATTTCATGAGTTCTCTCTAAATGTTCACCTGATTTTATTAAAATCCCATTTTCTGCTCCCTTTCCAGTTCCTACCATTATAGCTGTAGGTGTTGCTAGGCCAAGCGCACATGGACAGGCTATAACAAGAACTGCTACTGCATTTATAAGTCCTTCATTAAAGTCTTTAAATACTAAGAAAAATATTAAAAATGTAACAAGTGCTATCCCTACAACCACCGGTACAAATATACCTGATATCTTATCTGCAAGTCTTTGAACAGGTGCTTTTGAACCTTGAGCATCTTCTACAAGTTTTATTATCTGTGAAAGCACTGTATCTTTTCCTATATTAGTAGCCCTAAATTTAAATGCCCCAAATTTATTGATAGTAGCTCCTATTACTTCATCTCCAATTGCTTTATCTATTGGTATACTCTCTCCTGTTATCATAGATTCATCAAGTGAGGAAGTTCCTTCTACTATAACACCATCTACTGGAACCTTTTCTCCAGGTTTTACTATCACTATGTCCCCTATATTTAAATCATCTATATCTATCTCAATTTCTTCACCATCTCTAATTATTAAAGCAGTTTTTGGTTGAAGACCCATAAGTTTTTTTATAGCTTCTGAAGTCTTTCCCTTTGCAATAGCTTCAAATGTCTTTCCTAAAAGTATAAGAGTTATAATAGTTGCCGATGCTTCAAAGTAGTATTCATGCACTCCTGCAAAAAGATTATATATACTATAAAAATAAGCAGCGGAAGTACCCATAGCAATTAGTACATCCATATTAGCTCCTCCGCCTCTTAAAGCTTTATACGCTCCATTATAAAATCTATATCCTATTATAAACTGTACAGGAGTTGCTAGGGCAAACTGAAACCAACCATTTGTCAGTATATTATTTATTCCTGCCATATGAAAAAACATAGCTGAGAAAAGTGGTATGGTGAGTATAGCAGAAACTATAAAAGAATTTTTTAAAGACTTTATTTCTTTTTCTCTAAGTTCTTTTTCACGATCTAAATCTCTATCTATCTCTACTTCTGCCTTATATCCTGCTTTTTCTATTATAGCTATTATGTCTTTATCGGTTAAAACACCCGATGAAAATTCTACAACTGCCTTATTGGTAGAAAGATTTACATTCGCCTTTTGGATTTCCTCTTTCTTATTTAAGGCCTTATCTACTCTAGTTGAGCATGCAGCACAAGTCATGCCCTCTATAAGATAAGTTCTCTTAACCAAGGGTACTTCGTATCCAGTTTTCTCTATCAGATTTACTAATTCGCTTGGTCCTACTATATTAGAATCATATTCTATAGTGGCCTTTTGACCCAATAGATTTACTACTGCATTTATAACACCTTCTTTTTTATTTAAGGCTTTTTCAACTCTAGCTGAGCATGCAGCACAAGTCATACCATTGATTTCTATATCTATTTTTGAATTTATCATAATATCAACTCCTCCTTCCACCCCCCTCTATAGGGGGTCTTTTATTTATAATAGCACCTTAGTTTCAGTTTGTCAAATAAAAACAATTTAATTCCCAGTAAAAAGGTGTTGATTTTTTCAATAATTTATTATAGAATATAAATAGTTGATAATCGTTATCAATTCATGCTTTTTAATTATAAAGGAGTGAATTTAAATGGAAAATCTATACATAGAACAATCATCTCTATCATCTCTTAAAAAGGGTGAATGTGGTAAGATTTGTGGAATTTCTGCCGGATGCAATTCAAGAAGTAGATTATGTGAACTAGGACTTAACAAAGGAGTATTAGTAAAAATAGTCAAAAATGACATTGGACCGTTAATATTAAATATACAAGGACACAAGCTTGCTATTGGAAAAGGACTTGCAAGTAAGATAATTATAGAAAGATAGATTTTAAATGTAGAAAGGGATGGATACATGGACACAATTGCTTTGGTAGGAAACCCAAATAGTGGTAAAACTACGCTTTTCAATGCTATAACAGGATCAAATCAACATGTTGGAAACTGGCCTGGAGTTACTGTTGAAAAAAAGGAAGGAAAAGTAAAATATAATAATAAAGAATATAATATAGTGGATCTACCAGGTACTTACAGCCTTGGAGCCTTTTCAGAAGATGAAATTGTTGCAAGAGATTTTATATTAAAGGGAAATCCCGATGTAGTAATAAATGTAATTGATGCAACCAATATTGAAAGAAATTTATACTTAACAGCTCAACTTATAGAGATGGGTACAAAGGTAGTCCTCGCTCTAAACATGATGGATGAAGCAAAGGCTAAAAACATAGAAATTGATTTAGATAAATTATCTAAAGAACTTGGTGTACCAATAGTTGCAACGATTGCTTCAAAAAAACAAGGTATACAAGATTTATTAAAGTCTGCAACTGAATATATTAACTATGAAAAAATGATAAAACCTTTTACTTATACTGAAAGAATTAAAAACGAATTAGAATCTATAATGCCTCTTCTTTCAGATTCTGAATATATATATCCTAAGAACTGGTTAGCGATTAAGATTTTAGAAAAAGATAAAGAAATTATAAATTATATAGATAAAAATGGAACCGAAAATTTAAAAAATAAAGTCAATGAGATTCAATCAATAGATTCTGATTTAGAACTTGAAATAATAGATAATAGATATAATTTTGTAGGAGATATTCTCTCCCATAGTGTAAAAAGACCTGCTGAAGACCAGCTTAGTTTAACAGATAAGATAGATAAAATAGTTACAGATAAGTTTTGGGGGATTCCTATCTTTGGGCTTATAATGTTTATAGTATTTCAACTTACATTTACAATTGGAGAAGGTTTTTTAGGTGGACTTGTTGAAGGATTAATAGGAACACTTGGAAAATATGTAGAAGAAGTATTATTAAATATATCCGCTCCCACTCTACTTACTTCATTTATAATTGACGGGATATTTGGAGGCGTTGGAGCTGTTTTAGTCTTTGTACCTCTTATAGTAGTCTTATATTTCTTTTTAGGAATATTAGAGGATACAGGTTATATGGCAAGAGCTGCGTATGTTATGGATGGTATAATGAGAAAACTTGGTCTTCACGGTAAGACATTTATTTCAATGATAATAGGTTTTGGATGTAATGTGCCTGGAATTATGGCAACTAGGACACTCGAAAATAAAAAAGATAGAATGATAGCGATACTTATAAATCCATTTATGAGCTGCGGGGCAAGGATACCTATATACATGTTGTTTATTGCAGCATTTTTCCCAAACAACGGAGGATTGGTGCTATTTTCATTGTATCTACTAGGTATTATAATGGCACTTGTAGTAGGTAAGATATTTAGTAAGACACTTTTTAAAGGAGAGAGTTCTGACTTTATAATGGAGCTTCCTCCTTATAGACTTCCTTCTATAACAAGTGTACTTAGAAATATGTGGGATAAAGTATGGGATTTTCTTCATAGAGCAGGTACGGTGATCTTTGTGGTTGTAAGTCTACTATGGGTGCTTTCGATACTTCCATATGGTGTAGAGCCATCTAGTCAGGGAAGTTATCTGGGTAAAATTGGAACTGTTGTAGCTCCAATATTTAAACCAGCTGGATTTGGGTCATGGCAAGCGGCTGTAAGTCTATTTTCTGGTATAGCTGCTAAAGAAGCAGTTGTTGGTGTTCTTGGAATGGTATATGCTGCTGGTTCATCTGATCCTAGCGCCCTAGCTGTTGAGCTTCAAAGTATATTTACACCTCTTACTGCCGTTTCCTTTATGGTTATGGTATTGTTTTATACTCCATGTGCTGCTACTATAGCTACAGTAAAAAAAGAAACTAATTCCTATAAATGGGCAATATTTATATCTATCTATACATTTATAATAGGATGGATATCAGCTGTACTTGTCTATCAAGTTGGAACTTTACTAGGGTTTTAAAGGAGATGAATTCTTTTGCTTAAGGAAACTTTAAAATTAATAGATGAAACAAATCTTTATTCAGATTTATATATAAGCAAATCACTTAATATTTCAAAAGATATGGCAAAGGCTCTAGTAGAAGATCTTATAAGAATGGGGTATTTAATAGAAGATATAGGTTCTTCCACTTGTGAAACTTCTTGCAATAGATGTCCTTATGCTAGAAGCTGTAACACGACTTTAGTAAAAACATTTAAAATTTCTTCTAAAGGAGAAAATTTGTTGAAATCTATCTAGACATGATACTTAGCTGTAAACAGCTAAGTATTTTTTATTTTTGAAGATATATTAAAAAACTTAATATATTTTCAAAAAAGATGTTTAGAAAATATATATTGGGTATAATATAGATACAACCATAAAAGATAAGATAACTTATACCCCTTAGATTTATCTTATATAAATTTTATGGCTTGTAAATAAAACTTTAGTTAACAGAGTCTAAAGTATTAAAGAAGTAAGAGTTTAGAAACGATAATTAGATTTATAAAAATTATCGCAAAAGAGATTAGATTTTAAAATACGAAGGTTGATTTAGATGTAAAATATTTAAAGTAACTAGAGTAAAAGTATTAAATAAACAAAGATAACAAGAGTAAGATAATAAGAGTAAATTTGTTTACAATTTAATATCGGTTTAAAGAATTGTTAAGATGGAAGTTTCCCCTAAAGACGGATACTGAAACTTAATAAATAAACTTAATAAAGAAGTATAAAAAGATTAAGTTTAATAAGTTCAATTGAGGAGAAGATTAGTATAGTACAAGATTTAAGCATTGAGAGTTGTTTAGACTCTGTTAACAGTTTTAAGTTTTATTTTAAATAGATGGGTGTTTTCTAGTAAACAATATAGAAGACATCCATCTTATTTTTTAAATCTAAAACCTTTGGCTATCATTTGTATATATTGTAATTCAAGAAGTTTAAGTTTATAATGGTAATAATATAATTTAAGGAGACGATTATGAATAATTTAGACTGGTCAAATAATAGAAATCTTTCAATGCTTGCAGATTTTTATGAATTCACTATGGCAAATGGATATTTAGAAAATGATATGGAAGGAAAAATCGCTTATTTTGATATGTTTTTTAGATCTATTCCTGATGATGGAGGATACGGCATCATGGCTGGAGTAGAACAACTTATTGAATATCTTAAAAACTTAAGATTTAGCGATAGAGATATAGAATACTTTCGAAGCAAAGGTATCTTTTCAGAAAAGTTTTTAAAATATCTTCGTAATTTTAAGTTTACCTGTGATGTATGGGCATTTAAAGAAGGCACTCCCATCTTTCCTAGAGAACCTATAGTTATAGTTAGAGGTCCTATGGTACAAGCTCAACTTATAGAAACCATGATACTTCTTACTATAAATCATCAATCGTTGATAGCAACTAAAGCTAGTCGAATAGTAAGAGCAGCTGAAGGTAGACCTGTAATAGAATTTGGCAGTAGAAGAGCACATAGTTATGAAGCAGCAATTTTAGGGGCTAGGGCAGCCTATATTGGAGGTTGTATGGGTACAGCTAACACTATAGTAGATAGAGATTTTAATATACCTGCAATGGGTACCATGGCTCATAGCTGGATTCAGTCATTTAACACTGAGCTTGAGGCGTTTAAAGCTTATGCTAGAGTCTATCCAGATAACTGTTATCTACTTGTAGATACATACAATACATTAAAACAAGGTATACCAAATGCTATAAAAACTTTTAACGAAGAGGTCTTACCTAGAGGCTTTAGACCTAAGGGCATAAGAATAGACAGTGGAGATATGGCTTATCTTTCTAAAGAAGCTAGAAAGATGCTAGATGAAGCTGGCTTTCCTGATTGTACAATTATGGCATCAAGTGGTTTAGATGAATATATTATAACAGATTTGATAAATCAAGGTGCTAAGATAAATTTATTTGGTGTAGGTGAAAGACTTATAACTGCTATGAGTGAACCAATATTTGGTGGGGTATATAAGCTTACAGCTCTTGAGGAAAACGGAAAGATAATCCCTAAGATAAAGATAAGTGAAAATGTTGGAAAGATAACTACTCCAAGTTTTAAACAAGTTCATAGATTGTTTGATAAGACTACAAATAAAGCTATAGCTGATGTTGTAACTCTTCATGAAGAAGAAATAGATGATACTAAGCCATATGAAATATTTCATCCTCTATTTACATGGAAGAGAAAGGTTATAGAAAACTTTTATGTTGAAAAACTCTTAGTTAAAATATTTGATAAGGGTGAGCAGGTCTATAAAAATAGAAATATACATGAAATCAAAGAATATACCAGTAAGAATATAGAAAACCTTTGGCAAGAAGTAAAGCGATTTGAAAACCCTCATGAATATGTAGTAGATTTATCGCTTAAACTATGGACAATAAAAGATAAGCTACTAAAAGAAAAAACCGATAGTTAAACTATCGGTTTTTTGCTATAATTTTTCACCAAATACTCCAATTTGGTATAAAAACACTAATAATATTCCAATAGGAGCTATATATCTTATTATTGTATAAAATGCCTTTTCATACATTACATTAAATGAACCTTCACTAGTAAGCTGTGCTTTTACTCTATCTTTATTCATAAACCAACCAATAAATATTACGCTTATAAGTGCTGCTGTAGTTAAAAAATAATTTGCTGTAGTCGTATCTAAAAAATCAAAGAAATTCTTACCAAAGAAGACTTTACCTGAGAGTGGACCATTAGCAAGTGATGCAAAAAATCCTATTATTGTTATACTTGTAAAGGAAAGTATACTTGCTTTTTTTCTTTCCATTTTAAGACTATCAACTAAAAACGCTACTACTACTTCAAGTAGAGATATAGTGCTTGTAAGAGCTGCTAGTGCTAAAAGTGAAAAAAACATTATACTAAAAAAGTATCCTCCTGGCATTTGATTAAATACATTTGGAAGAGTTGTGAATACAAGCCCCGGTCCTTCTGCAGGATCTAATCCATATGCAAATACAGCTGGAAATATTGCTACCCCTGCAAGCAGAGCAATTAGTGTATCTGCTATTGAAATTTGAAGTGCTGTTTTTCCTAAGTTTTCCTTATCTCCTATATACGAACCATAAGTTATCATAATTCCCATACCAAGACTAAGTGAATAAAATGCATGTCCAAGTGCAGCCAAAACTACTCTTCTATCTATTATAGAAAAATCCGGTTTAAATAAAAACTTAAGTCCCTCCATACTATTTGGAAGACTAATTGCTCTAATATCAAGTACGATGATAAGAACTAATAATAGAGGAACCATTATCTTTGAAACTTTTTCTATTCCCTTTTCTATCCCAGTAGAAACTACAAGTCCAGTTACACCCATAAATATAATTTGCCATAT
Source organism: Tissierella creatinophila DSM 6911 (assembly GCF_001940565.1). Classification (GTDB taxonomy): domain Bacteria; phylum Bacillota; class Clostridia; order Tissierellales; family Tissierellaceae; genus Tissierella_A; species Tissierella_A creatinophila. The sequence continues at coordinate 33,140 of NZ_LTDM01000007.1, read as the reverse complement.
AATTGGTCTGTATGGATGTTGTATAAACGTCCCAAACATATTTGCAATCTCTTCACTATTTTGGCCTGCAAACTTGTTTGTTATAGATGAAAATACATATTCAAGTGTCCAACCTGCTACTACACCATAATACGAAAGAATAAAAAATGCAGATAAAACTCCAAGCACTCCCGAAATATAAAAAGGCCTCTTAGAATCAAGCTTTTTAAATGATCCTATAGCGTCAAGTTTCGCTTCCCTACCTATTACAAACTCACTTAACATAAGAGGTAATCCTATTATTGCAACTATCCCTAAATATATAATTAAAAAGGCACCTCCGCCATATTTACCCGTTACATATGGAAACCTCCATATGTTTCCAAGCCCTACTGCAGATCCTATTGCAGCTGCAAGTATACCAAACTTGGAACTAAAACCTTCTCTTTTTTCCATTTACCATAACCCCCTTTTTTTGTACATAATTTATACTATAATGTGATATAGCCTATTTGTCAAGAATAGTATGTGAAAATTTGTATTTATTTGTCAATATATGCGATATGGGATTAAATGGATTACTTATCTAAACTCTTAGAGTGATTTATTTCTTTAATCTTCCTTAGCTCCTTAAAAAAGTTCTGTAAAATTTCTGTACATTCTTTTTCTAAAATCCCAGTTTCTACTTCTACCCTATGGTTTAAACTTGGATGATTTACTATATTGATAAGACTTCCTGCACATCCTCTCTTGGGATCAAGCGAGCCTATTACAAGTCTTTTTATTCGTGAGTTGACTATAGCTCCTGCACACATAGCACACGGTTCTAGTGTAACATACATAGTAGAATCTATTAATCTCCAGGCATCCATAGATTTACTCGCCTCATCTATTGCAATTATTTCTGCGTGAGATAGTGAGTTTTTAAGTGTTTCTACTTTATTGTGACCCCTTCCTATTATCTTACCATCATATACAATAATAGCACCTACTGGAACTTCTAAGAGTTCATACGCATATTTAGCTTCTTTTAAAGCTTCTTTCATAAAATGTTCATCCATTTTTTCACCTACTTTTAAGTGTCTGAAACTTATCACATAAAAAAATCTTATAAATATTATATTTATAAGATTTAAGTGGCACCCCCGGCCGGAATCGAACCAGCAACTAACCCTTAGGAGGGGTTTATTATATCCATTTAACTACGAGGGCCTATTTTGCTTCTTCTTATTTTATTACTACATTATTTTATAATAACTATTACCTCTTGTCAACCTTAGTCTATTATTCCTTTTTCAATCTTCTATATCCCTATTATATCTTACTATCTTTAGTATCATAATAGTAACATATTTTAGAAATTTTAATATAATATAGTGAGCAATCCAAAATCTACTAAGGAGGTATTTACTATGTTACAATGTGGTGGTTATAAGAAAAAAGATAGTAGTTTATTGTTTTTCTTTTTATTATTAGTAATTATTTTTTCAGGTGGTTGTGGTTGTAAATATTAAAAAAGAGCTTTAAAGCTCTTTTTTATTTTAGCCACTCTTCTTCTAATCCCTTAAAGCTCTCCTTTGTTACTTTCTCACAAATTTCTAAAAAACCTTCAGTAGTAGCATTCTTATATTTATATTCTTTAAAATATGTGCTAAGGATTTTTAAAAGAGTATCCTTTCCATATCTATCTTCTATATCTCTTAAAAATACAGCTGCTTTTGTATATACTAAAATACCATAGTCATCCCAGTCTTCAAATTCTTCTATCGATTTATTTACCTGAGTATCTTCCCCTCTTAGATACTCTTCTATGATGTCATAATTCATTTCAAAACCATTTTCAAAATATAAATCTCCCTCTTTTTCCCCATATATTTTATCCATATATATGACTTCAGAATAGCTAGTTAATCCCTCATCTAACCAAGCTTCTTTTACTTGATCATTCCCAACAAGGCCATACCACCATTGATGAGCTGTCTCATGGACTATAGTTTGTTCTAGGATTGTCTTAGCATCTTTAGTGAAATATCTTTCATTTATAAATACTATACTCGGATATTCCATTCCACTTGGGAACTCTGTTAAAACTACTGAATATACACCATATGGGTATTTACCAAAAGATTTATTAAAAGCCTTTATAGAGTCTACACTATATTTTAAACTCTCTTCAATCATAGTTTTATTATTATCTAAATAATATAATTTTACTAAAGTATCATCTACCATTTCTTCTCTTATTTTAAAGTCACTACTTGCCGCAAAGGCAAAGTCTCTTATAAATCTTCCCTCTATCTTATAGATTTTTTCTTTGCCTATTATTTTTTCTTCCAAGATATTTCCACTACTTGCAACAATTATATCTTTATCTACTGTTATATTTACATCATAGTTGGATGCATCTGTATAAAATGGATCTCCTACTGAATAATAAGGATCCTTACTCCATCCATCTTCATCATATACTGATAGAACTGGATACCAATTTCCAAAGTTCATAGTGTTTTTTCCATATCCAAATCGATCTTGTGATGTAGGGAGTTTTACAAAGTACTCCATATCTATCTCTATTTGTTGACCTTCCATCAAAGGTCTTTCAAGTTTTATCTTTAAAAGTGTTTTATCCTCTCCCTCTATTGTATATTTTAAATCTTCACCTTTTAAACTAAGTTTTTTCATCTCTATAAATCCCTCTTTAAAGGTTTTCTTTGTATATGGAGATTGTGAAAAAAGAATAGGTGAATCTTCAAAACGTTTGAAAGCATTTGGATATAGCCTAAAATATATTTCTCCTAGGGCAACCCCTGTATTATTTTTAAATAGAGTTTTTTGTTTTCCCGTAAAGGATTTTTCCTTCTCATCAATTTTTATATCTATTTTATATTTATTTAAATCCCCTTCTACTGTGCCATTTGCATCTTTTTCTATCAAAGTAGATGGCTTAAAATTAGAACTCGTTTTATCATCATTACCCTTACAACCAGTTAAAAATAAAGTAAATATCAATAAGAATAGATAAATCCTGCTTTTATTTTTCAATTTATTCCTCCTAGAATTTTAGATTTATATGTATTATAACAATATTATTGCTAGTATATAACAATATATTCCATTTAAGAGATATTAATAACTAGAAAAAATACATCTTAGATATCTATCTATGATGTATTTTAAATAATTTACTTTTGGATTTTTTCTATATTTCTTAAATATGGTCTTAAAACTTCAGGTACTATTACACTTCCATCTTCTTGCTGGTAATTTTCTAGTATTGCTGCAAAAGTTCTACCAACTGCAAGACCTGATCCATTTAGTGTATGAAGATACTCTACTTTAGAAGTTTTATCGTTTCTAAATCTAAGATTAGTTCTCCTTGCTTGGAAATCTTCAAAGTTACTACAGCTTGATATCTCTACATATCTATCATAACTTGGCATCCAAACTTCTATATCATAAGTTTTAGCAGAAGAAAAACCTAAATCTCCACTACTAAGCATTACAACTCTATATGGAATATTTAAAAGCTTTAATATCTCCTCTGCATTTTTTGTAAGCTTTTCAAGCTCATCATAAGAACTCTCTGGTTTTACAAGCTTTACAAGTTCTACTTTATCAAATTGATGATTTCTTATAAGTCCTCTGGTATCTCGTCCAGCAGCTCCAGCTTCTTGCCTAAAACAAGGAGTATAACCTGTATAATATACTGGTAGATTTTCCCCCTCTAAAATCTCATCTCTATGAAGATTGGTAAGTGGAACTTCAGCAGTAGGTACTAAAAAATAATCTTTTTCTGGAAGATGAAACATATCATTCTCAAACTTTGGAAGTTGACCTGTACCTATCATACTATCTCTATTTACCATAAAAGGCGTAAGCATCTCAGTATATCCATGTTCAGAAGTATGAGTATCTAACATAAAGCTCATTATAGCTCTTTCAAGTTTTGCACCTAGTCCTTTAAAAACAGTAAATCTAGCTCCTGTAATCTTTGAAGCTCTTTCAAAGTCTAAGATATCTAAATCAGTTCCAATATCCCAATGGGCCTTTATTTCAAAATCAAACTTCCTAGGTTCTCCAAATTTTCTAATCTCTACATTGTCCTCATCACTTTTACCTATTACCACAGATTCATGAGGGGTATTTGGTATTTCAAGTAGTAGAGCTTTAAGTTTTTCATCTATTTCTTTTACTAATATATCTTTTTCTTTTACTTTATCAGAAAGGCTTTTCATCTCTTCTAAAACTTCCGCTACATCTTTTCCTTCCTTTTTAAGTTTTGGTATTTCTTTAGATACACTATTTTGTTTAGCTTTCATTTCTTCTACTTCTATAAGTAGATTTCTTCTCTTTTCATCTATTTGAATCACTTCATCTATTGGAAAAGATCCATGTCTTTTTTCTAAAGCTTCTTTTACTTCTTTTGCATTCATCCTTATTCTTTTGATATCTAACATTTTTAAAAACCTCCTATTTTTATCAAAAAACAAAAAATACCCCCGCTTCCCATAGTAGGGACGAGAGTAAAGCCCGCGTTGCCACCCTAATTAACCTTTTTAAAGTTCACTTAAAAGATTACTAGCTCCAGGATGGATTCAAAAAATTTACTTACCAATTTTCACCACGCATTGGCTCTCTTAAAAGTTCGTTTTTTTACTTATTCCCTTCTTCGCTACAATATTTAATTATAATATAGTATAACTCAAATTAACTAAATTATCAACCAATTTTCTAAAAAATTATATTTTTTTTATAAAAAAACATTTTTCATTTAAAATATATGGTATAATATATCTTGATGCTGGTATACCTATTTGTTAGAGAAGGTGAATAATATTATGCAATGTCAAATATGTCCTATGAAGTGTGAGTTAAACATAGAAGAAAACAAAGAAGATAATTCCTATAAAGTAAGCGGCAATAGATGCCCACAAGGACAAAAATATGCATTAAAAGAAATGACCGAGCCATCAAGAGTGGTTTTTTCCAGAGTGCTTTTAGATAGTGGCCCTATGAGTAGATTACATGTCAAAACTGATGATATAGTACCAAGTTATCTAAAAGATAAATTTATAGAGATAATAGAAAATACTAGAGTAAAGGCCCCTGTATCTAAAGGTGCTATTATAATAGAAGATATAATGAATACTGGTATAAATGTTATCTCAACTAGAAAAGTAAATAAGATTTAATGTTTGTTTAATCTTACTAATTTGTAAGGCGACTTTAATCTATGTGTAATCTTCTTATTATATAGTTCTATTTAAGAATAAAAGAAGATTTAATCTAATATATTAGTGTAGCTTGTAAGATTAGTAAAAAGAAAAAGAGGGGTATAAATGGAAAACAAAAAAAGAAAAGTTTATGGAAATTTTAAAAACAATATTATATTAGTATTACTAGTTCTTGGAGGAATATTTAATGACTTAGTTCTAAGAGCTCTTACTATAGGAGGAGTATTTAAATTAAAGCCAATTGTTACAAGTATCTCTATGATACTTATTATAAGTATACTTGCTCTGTTTTTATCCTATAAAAACAGAAACTATGTCTATATTATTCTGTCTGGGGTATTTAGTTTTTTAAGTGCAGCAAATTACTTATATTATACACATTTTAACTCGTTTATATCTGTTACACTTTTTAATCAAGCTAAACAACTTGGAAAGATGAAAAATAGTGTTACAGAAACTTTGGATATAAAGGTATTGCTATTTGTTATTCCAACTGTGCTTTTGATAATAGCTTTTAAAAGACTTAAAAAGAAAGGTTATTTTGAAAAGCCAGAAGGAAAAGTATGTAAAAGACAGGTTATAAGACCATTTGTACTTGGAACAGTAATGCTTCTAATGGTATCTCTTACACTAACATCAAGTGATTTTAGTAGACTTAAAAAACAATGGAATAGATCTTACCTTGTAGAAGAACTTGGTATATATTCTTATGCTACAGCAGATATAGTTAAATCTGCATTTGTACCTAAACCTACTAAAGTAAATCCTGGAGATTTTAATGAAGCACTAAAAGGTTTAGTAGATGAAAATAATAGTTCAAGAATAGAAAATGAGTATACAGGTATATTAGAAGGAAAAGATATATATGTAATTCACTATGAAAGTGCACAAAATTTTGCTATGGATTTATCATTTGGAGATGGAGAAGTTACTCCTTTCTTAAACAAATTATCAAAAGAGGGATTGTTCTTTAATAACTTTTATCCTCAACATTCTATAGGTACTAGTAGTGACTCAGAGTTTACCTTTAATACTTCACTATATCCTATAAATAATGGTACAGTTTTTATAGACCATAGTAATAAAGAGTATGAATCAATTCAAAAGTTATTAAATGAAAAAGATTATTATACAATGAGTATGCATGGTAACAACGGAGACTTTTGGAATAGAGATATAATGCATGAAAATCTTGGTTATCAAGAATTTGTAAGCAAAGATAGTTATGAGATAGATGAAGAAGTTGGGCTTGGTCTTAGTGATGAGTCATTCTACAAGCAATCTGTTCAAAAGATAAAAAAGATAAAAGAAGAAAAGAAGAAGCCTATTATGGCAAAACTTATTTCTCTTTCAAATCATTATCCTTTTGATGATTTAAAGACTTATGGAGAATTCGATACTGGTTATTTAGAAGGAAGTGATATATCTAATTATCTAAAATCTTTTAACTACGCAGATAAGTCCCTACAGGTCTTTGTAGAAGAAATGGATAAAGAAGGACTTTTAGAAAATGCGGTTATATTGATATATGGTGATCACCATGCTAAGATTTCAACTGAAGATTATGAGAAAATCTATAACTATGATAAAGATACTGATACAGTATTAGCCAAAGATGATCCAAATTATATTAAAGTAAATAACTCTTATTTAAAACAAGTAAGAAAAACTCCACTTATAATTTGGTCTAAAGATGGATCTTTAGCAAAAAAAGTTGAAGAACCAATAGGAATGGTAGATGTTCTTCCAACGATTTCAAATATGCTTGGAGTATTTAATCCTTATCAAATGGGAAAAGATATATTTAATGTAGAAGAAAATACAGTAGCATTCCCTGATGGAAGCTTTATAGATAAAGACTACTATTACTCTTCATCAACTTCAGAACTCTATGATATTAAAACTAATGAACTATTAGTAAGAGAAGATTTAGATGAGGATATTACACCAGTGATAGAGAGAATAGAACAGAGATTAGAACTTTCTTCCAATATAATAAATAATGATTTAATAAAATATTATAAAGAATTTTTAAAAAATGAAACTACTAAAACAAAAGTTATAGATGGTAAAGAAATAGAGATATTGAGTGAATAAAAAAAAGACAAGATTAAAAATCTTGTCTTTTTTTTCCATGTCATTCTTCTTCCCAATCAACCGCCTTACTAATTGCTTTTTTCCACCCTTTATACAACTTCTCTTTTTTATCTTCTTCCATAGTTGCAGTAAAGATTCTATCTACACTCCATTTATCTTTTATCTCATCTTTGTTTTTCCAAAAACCTACCGCAAGCCCTGCAAGATAAGCTGCACCTAGAGCTGTGGTTTCTATAGTTTTAGGTCTATGAACTGGTACTCCTAAAATATCTGCTTGGAAGTCCATTAGAAAGTTATTTTCTACTGCTCCTCCATCGACCTTTAAAGTATTTAACTTTATATGGGAGTCTTGTTCCATAGCTTCTAATATATCTCTAGTTTGATAGCAAATAGATTCTAGAGCCGCTCTTATTATATGATTTCTATTAGTTCCACGAGTTAAACCCACCATAGTACCTCGTGCATACATATCCCAGTAGGGAGCACCAAGTCCTACAAAAGCAGGCACTAAATACACCCCTCCAGTATCCTCTACCTTGCGTGCAAAGTACTCAGTATCCTTTACATCGTGAACTATTTGAAGCTCATCTCTTAGCCATTGCACTACAGCTCCAGCTACAAATATACTTCCTTCAAGGGCATACTCTACCTTACCATCTATTCCCCAAGCAATTGTAGTTAAAAGTCCATTTTGAGAAGTTATCATCTTCTCACCTGTATTCATTAACATAAAGCATCCAGTTCCGTAAGTATTTTTTGCCATTCCAGGGGTAAAACATGTTTGTCCAAATAACGCTGCTTGTTGATCCCCTGCTATACCTGATATGGGTATCTCAGCTCCGCCAAATGTTTGAGGATCAGTAGTTCCATAGACTTCACTTGAGTTTCTAACTTCAGGAAGCATTGAAGGGGGTATATCTAATTCTTTTAATAGCTTTTCGTCCCATTTTAATGTCTTTATATTGTAAATCATAGTTCTAGAAGCATTTGTATAATCCGTTACATGAACCTTTCCACGAGTTAGATTCCATATAAGCCAAGTGTCTATATTTCCAAATAATAATTCTCCATTTTCAGCCTTTTCTCTGGCTCCTTCTACATTATCAAGTATCCATTTAATCTTTGTTCCAGAAAAGTAGGCATCTATTAAAAGACCTGTATTTTCTTTTACATATTTCTCAAGTCCCTTTTTCTTTAAATCAGTACATATCTTAGCTGTTCTTCTACACTGCCAAACTATAGCATTGTAAACTGGTCTACCAGTATTCTTATCCCATACTACTGTTGTTTCCCTTTGATTTGTAATTCCTATAGCAGCTATTTTCTCAGGCCTTATCCCTGCAGTTTCAAGTACTTCTCTTGCTACTCCTGACTGCGTGCCCCAGATTTCCATAGGGTCATGTTCTACCCAACCGCTTTTTGGATAGAATTGTGTAAACTCATTTTGCGCTACCTTTACTATTTCACCCTCATGATTAAATATTATAGCTCTTGAACTAGTTGTCCCTTGATCTAGTGCTAATATATATTTTTTATCCAAGATCTTCTTCCCCCTTTAAAGTGTCAGATCTCCATCTCTTATATATCTTTTTTTCCTCATCCATTTATAAACAGTATAAGATATTATAGCTGGGAAGATAAAGTGCATAAAAAGAATCATAATCAAAACATTTGATGATGAACCCATTGAGTCTATTACTCCAAACTGACCTACAAATCCACTTGTACCCATTCCAGCACCTATCATGTTGGACTCCATCTTTAAGACAAAAGTAGATATAGGCCCTAAGATTGCAGAAGAAACTATAGCTGGAATCCAAATTAGTGGATTTCTTATTATATTAGGAACTTGAAGCATAGAAGTACCAATACCTTGAGCTAAAAATCCACCAAAACCATTTTCCCTATAAGAAATAACCGCAAAACCTATCATATTACATGCACATCCAACAACACTTGCACCAGCTGCTATACCAGATAGTTTTAGGGATATTGCAATAGCTGCTGAACTTATAGGAAGGGTTAAAATCATACCCATAACCACTGAAATTATAATACCCATAGGTATAGGATGAAGCTGTGTTGCCATATTTATAAATCTTCCTATATAGTCCATAAAGCTTGTCATATATGGTGCTACAAACTTTCCAATAAATCCTCCTATAAGAATAGTAGTTATAGGTACAAGAACTATATCTACCTTTGTCTTTCCACTTATAAGCTTGGAGCTTTCAGCCCCTGCAAGAGATGCTATAAAAGCCCCAACAGGCTCTCCAATATTTATCATAGCCAATTGTCCATCAAATGTTATACTACCTGCCCCAATGGTACCTGCCACTATTGAAGCAAATATTCCAAGAGGAGGCGCTCCTACACTAAAAGCTACTCCTGCACCTATAGCTGGACCCATAAGTTTTTGTGAGATATTACCAAATACTATAAGTGTTTCTAATCCAAAGAAAGTTCCTATTTGTTTTATAATGAGACCTATAAGTAAAGAAGCAAAAAGTCCTAAAGCCATTCCATTTAACACCTTTATAAAATATCCTCTTATTCCAGTTTGATTATTCTCCACTATTCTATCCCCTTAAATATATTTTTTAAATTTACTATTCCCATCTTAAATCTTCTCCATAAAACTTTAGAGGTATAAATTTTTGTAGGATTCTAGAAAAAATTCTATCTGTATAGATTTCAGAGATTTCCTTTGGAGTTAGATTTGTCGATATAATTGTCTTCTTTCCCTTTATAATTCTAGTATTTACTATATTAAATATTTCTGCATTTGTAAATGTGTTTGTTACTTCAGTACCTAGATCATCTATTATAAGTAGATCTGCATCAAATAGGAGATCATATTCATATGAGTTTTTGTCTCTATCTTTGCCAAATCTTTTTCGCTCAAGTATATCAAGTATAGTAAAAGCTGTCTGATATACCACTATCTTGTCCTTATCTATTAGTGCCTTTGCAATACATGAACAAAGAAATGTCTTACCAAGACCTGTAGTTCCATAAAACAGTAGATTGTCTTCATTATTTTCATCAAAGTTTCCTATAAATCCTTCTGATATACCTATTATATCTATCATGTTTTCACGAGGCGTCATAGTTTCATCTTCAAAAGGTTCATCCTTAAATATATTTATATCAAAGTTTTTAAAATTATCTTTTAATAGATTTGTCTCTATATTACTCATCTTATATGCTTTTGAAACAAGTCTTTGTTTTAAACAACTACACTTTCTACCATTCTCCAGATACCCTGTGTCATTACAGGTTTTACAAGTATAATTTTTTTCAATATACTCTGGATCAATATTTGATTCAGTAAGTAAAAATGCCTTTTCCATCTTTAACTTTTCTATTTTTCTCCTAGCTTTTTCTATATCATCTTTATAGCCTTGAGGGTTTACTATTATAAACTTTGCCATATCTAAACCTATTTTAAATATATCTTCATCAATTCTCTTTATAGCCGGGATCTTTCTATATATTTCTTGAACCCTCATTCTTTGAAGTCTTTCCTCTTCATCTCTTTTCTTTTCATAATCTAAATGAATAGATTTTAATATATCTTTATACATCTAAGCATCACCTTTAGCCCTTTGACTGTAAGCATCTCTCTTCTTTCTAGCTATATCTTCTAATTGAGCAGAACTATATTTATCTGTTCTCTGTTCAAAGTTGTGAAATCGGGTTACACTTGCCTGAGCTTTTTTAACTTGCTTTTTTGCACCACTTGTCTTTGGATTTTCTTTTCTCTTATCTAATACTTCAATATCTTCTATAGTTTTTATTCCCTTTTCATTCCAAGATCTAAGTATTCCATTTACATAGCTAACGCTAGGGGTAGGGTTTTTGTCTTGTTCACATCCATGAAGTGCTAGTTCAAGAGTAAACTTCCATTTTTCAAACCATATATCTATTAATTTTCTCTCTTCATCTCTCATAGGCCTTTTATCTAGTCCTAGAGCTTTCATTACTCTTTGATATCTATAGTACTTTTCATCACTTTCTTTAAAGTGATTCATAAGTGCTTCCATATTTGTCAGTCCATCATTATACCAGTTTCTAACTATAGCCTCTATATAAGGAAGATTTTTTACTCCTCTTCTCTCTACAGAATAATAAACAGCTTTTTCTATTACATCAGGGTTCATATTATAGTCATGAATCCAATCTAGTATTTTCTTTTTTTCACCTGGTACAGTTTGTTTTCTTAAAATATGGTCTATATTGTTAAACATATTATTTATCTCGGGAACTTTGTTTGCATCTACAAGGTCACGAGTATTATATACATATGTCTTTGCTAAACTATCATCTTCTAACCAAAGATTTATATTGTTTTTTATGTATAATTGCTTTAAGTTTAAAAACTTTACTTCATAGTTTACGTTCCTAGTGTTCTCCGGTCTAATCTTTTCTATGATTCCCTTTTCTTCCCAAAAATCCCATGATCTTAGGACATCTTCTAAAGGAATATCTAAATGTTTTGAAATAGTTGTGTTATTTACCTCTATATTTATATCTCTATCATGAGCATATTTATATCCAAGTAAATAAACTTTTACATAAGTTCCATTTGCCATTGGCATATAATCATTTATAAATATATTTTCAATAGGAGTATCTCCTAAATCCATATCTGTAGTTTGTAAAACAAAACTCATCTATAATCAACTCCACCTAAGTTACTTAATACTCGATATTTTACTAAAAAAAGTTTCTCTATCAAGTTTCATCTTATATATATAATTATATATCTTTTTCCCGTTTATTACAAAGCAATATTTTGCATCTTTATAATAAGAATTGTCTAAATCTAAGTCATCATCAAAGAATTCTTCTAAATAATATCCAATGTTTTCAAATCCCATCTTTTTATAAACACTCTGGGCTCTAGCGTTAAACTCAGCAACCTCTAAATACATCCTTTTCATATTCATTTGAGTAAAGTAACTTTCTAAGAAATACTTTAATGTTTCAGTACCATATCCCATATTTAGAAAGTTTGGGTCAAATACTATTCCTAGAGTAGACTCTTTCTTTAAAAATTTTATTTCTTTTATTCCCATATATCCTATTAGTCTACCGTCTTTTAAACTTATTCCAAAATATTTATTAAAAAATGATTTTGTTTTAATATCATACCATCTTCTAATTTGACTATCTGACATACTTGGAAAATTATAATCCCAAAGAAGAGGGTTTTCATGCTCTCCCCAGTTTCTCATATCAAATACATCTTGCACTTTTAAAGGTCTTATTGTTATTCTATCTCCAATTATCTCCATATCTTTTCTCCTATAGATAAAATTTACTTCGGACCTTGTAAGGCCCGAAGTAATTATTTTCTATTTTCTAATAATCTTTTTCCAAACTCAAACCCATACTTTATTGCCTTTTCATCTGATTTATCATCAGGAACAAAGTTTACTTTAAGACCTTCCTCATCAAATAATTTAAATTTAAGGTTTTTAAGATTATCTTGTATTATCTTTACCGCTTCACCGCTCCAGCCATAAGATCCAAATGCACCGGCAAGTTTTCCCCTATTTCTAATAGGGTTTATAACTGCAAGAAGTGTATATATTGGAAGAAGTGTATTTTGGTTTATAGTAGGGCTTCCAACTATAAATGCACAACTTCTATATACTTCTTTTTCTATAACTTCTACAGGCACAAGTTCTATATCCATTACAGTAACATCTATTTCAGGCGATACTTTTTTTATACCTTCTGCTATTTTTTCAGCCATCTTTCCTGTATTTCCATAGGCTGATACATATGGAATAAATACTCTTAATTCTTTGCATACCTCTTCTGTATCCTTTGCCATCTCTTTAGACCACTCTACATATTTCTTCCAGTTGGATCTAAGTATTGGGCCATGACCCGGACAAATAGTATCTATATCTAAGTCTTTTATTTTATCTATTGCTTGAAGCATATAATTACTAAAAGGTCTTAGGATAACATCAAAGTAATACTTAAATGCATCATCAAAGTCATCTACTAAATCATCAAACATTCTCGCGTCACAAAAATGTGATCCAAAGGAATCACAAGTAAAGAGAACTTTATCTTCTACTAGATAAGTATACATAGTATCTGGCCAATGTAGAAAAGGTGCTCCTATAAATTTAAGAGTTTTATTTCCAAGATCTAATGTATCTCCATCCTTTACCACCATTTGTTTAAAATCAATGTCAATCATATGGCTTAAAAAGCTTATAGCTGATTTGCTTCCTACAACTGTAGCTCCAGGTGCTAACGATAGTAAATGTTTTAAATTACTTGAATGATCCGGCTCTGTATGATTTAAGACTATATATTCTATCTTAGAATAGTCTACGACCTTCTCTAGCTTATCTAAATAAATATCTTTAAAGTCTTCCTTCGCAGTTTCTATCAATGTCTTTTTATCTGCATCGATAAAATAAGAGTTATAAGTTGTACCATATTGTGTTTCCATTACCACATCAAAAGTTACCAGTCCTTCATCAAGTATACCAATCCATTTTACATCTTCTGTTACATCTAAAATCTTATCATCTACCATTTTAAATCCTCCTTATCTAATAACACTTAGTCTTTTTATACCCTATTAGAAAAGAGCTTCACACTTTTAGGAAAATCATTCACTTGCAAAACTTTCTTTGTTTAAAAACTTTGTAAATTCCTTTTTAAATACAAGTTCCAAAGTTCCTGTAGGTCCATTTCTATGTTTTGCTATTATAACTTCTCCAATATTTTTCTTTTCAGAGTCTTCATTATAATAATCATCTCTATATAAAAACAGTACCACATCGGCATCCTGTTCTATAGCTCCAGACTCACGAAGGTCTGAAAGTATAGGTCTATGGTCTGCACGAAGTTCTGGAGCACGTGAAAGTTGAGAAAGGGCTACTACAGGACAATCCATCTCTTTTGCAAGAGCTTTAAGTCCTCTAGATATAGATGATATTTCTTGTTGCCTACTTTCTTGTCTTCCCTCCATTTGCATAAGTTGCAAATAGTCTATAACAACTAAATCAAGTCCTTTTTCTATTTTTAATCTCCTACACTTTGCTTTCATTTCCATAAGAGAGATTCCTGCTGTATCATCTATATATACCTCAGCAGCAGAAAGAGGGCCCATAGAATTTATTATATTTAACCATTCTTCTTCATCTAGCCTTCCACTTATAATCTTTTGAAGATCTACATGAGCCGTAGCTGCTATCATCCTTTGAACAAGTTGTTCTTTACTCATCTCAAGTGAAAACACAGCTACCTTTGCCTTAGCTTTAAGAGCGCTATTAGTTACCATATTTATTCCAAGAGCAGTTTTACCCATAGAAGGGCGGGCAGCTAAAAGCACTAGGTCAGACTTTTGAAGACCTGATAGTTTTATATCCATATCTATAAAACCTGTTGTAAGACCAGTAAGTCCTCCCTTGTTTGCAGCCATCTCTTCTATCTTTGCAAAACTATCTAACAAAACTTCATTTATAGGTGAAAAGCCTTCTCTTTGACTACCTTGTGTTATATCAAAGATATTCTTTTCAGCTGCCTCTATTATTATATTTACATCTTCACTATCTTCATAGGCTTTTCCAATTATATCATTACTAGAAGTGATAAGTTTTCGAAGAGTTGATTTTTCATCTACTATCTTACAGTAGTATTCAGTATTTGCTGTTGTCGCAACTCCACCGGACAAATTAGCTAGGTAAGTAACCCCACCTATTGCCTCTAAGCTTCCACGTCTTTTTAATTCTTCTTGAAGTGTTATTATATCTACTGGTTCGTTTTTATTAAATAAATCTATTATAGCACTATATATTTCACCATTTGACTGTTTATAAAAGTCATCTGGGCGAATTATTTCTATTGCTGTATTTATTGCTGTTTTATCTATTATCATAGATCCTAAAACAGACTGCTCTGCTTCTATACTATGAGGAGGTATTCGTCCCATCCCTGTTTCCATATTTATCAAATCCTATTCTACAGTAACATTTACTTTTAAACTAGCAGTTATTTCTGGATAAACCCTTACTTCAACTAGTGTAGTTCCGCCAGTTTTTATATTATCTTTTAACTCTATCTTTCTTTTATCTACTTCTATTTTATGTTGCTTTTTAAGTGCTTCTCCTATGTCCTTAGATGTAATAGAACCAAATAGTCTTCCGCCTTCTCCACCCTTGGATTTTAATTCTACAGTTACTTTTTCAATGCTTTCTTTTAATTCTAAAGCCTCTTGTTTCTCTTCTCTTTCTTTTGCTTCTTTATCTTTCATATCTTCTTTCCACTTCTTTAAGTTTGCTGGTGTTGCTTCTAGGGCTAAATCTTTAGGAAATAAAAAATTCCTAGCATACCCTGTTTTCGCATTTACAAGCTCATTTTTTTTACCTAATCCTTTTACATCTCCTAATAATATAACTTTCATTACTCTTCACCTTCCTTTAAGTATTTATCAATTGCCTCTATTAACATCTCTTTTGCCTTTTCCATACTAACACCCATAATCTGGGTTCCTGCACTTGTTAAATGACCTCCTCCACCCAATTTTTCTAAAATTATTTGGGCTGAAATATTACCAAGACTTCTACCAGATATATGAATTCTATCACTTGCAGGTGTCAATACAAATGAAGCTTCCACTCCATTTATATCTAATAATTCATTTGCAGATTGGGCAGCTATTAGTATTCCGTTTTCAAGTTCTTTATCTAAAATGCTTATAGCTATTTTTTCAAAGAATATTTTAGATTCCCTTATAACATCAGCTCTATGAATAAATGTATCAAAATCATCTCTAAAAAGTTGTCTTACATTTGTAGTATCAGCTCCTGCTCTTTTTAAAGTAGAGGCTGCTTCAAATGTTCTAACACCAGTTTGAGAACTAAAGTTTTTAGTATCTACTGTAATACCTGCAAGTAGAGCTTCTGCTTCAAATTTAGTTAAGTTTATATTATCACTCATATAGGTTAAAACTTCAGTTACAAGCTCACTTGCAGAAGAAGCATATGGTTCTAAATAAGTAAGTACTGGGTCTTCTACAAACTCGGCACCTCTTCTATGATGATCAATTATTACAATCTTTTGGGCTAAATCTACAAGCTCTGGACTTTCAGTAAAACTTGGCTTATGGTTATCTACTAAAATCATAAGTGAATCCTTGTCTATTATCTCTTTAGCCCTTGTTGGTGTGATTATAGAATCTAAAAGTTCAGGTTGTTCTACCTTTAATTTTTGAAGAAGATTCTTTATAGAAGGATTTTCTTCAGTTAAAACTAGATATCCTTGTTTTTCTCTGTTTTTTACACCTCTAAGTACTCCAATTCCTGAGCCTATAGCATCCATATCAGGATTTTTGTGACCCATTATAAATACTGTACTAGATTGTTCTATCAGTTGTCTAAGTGCATAGGCTATAACTCTAGCCCTAACCTTGTTTCTCTTTTCTACTGCTTTGGATTTACCACCATAAAATTCAAAGTTTCCACCCTTATTTATAACTGCTTGATCTCCTCCACGACCCAGGGATATGTCTACAGCAGCCCTAGCGTTCCTAAATCTAGTTACAAAATCATTGCCATTTTCAGATATCCCCATGCTTAGCGTTATAGGAATCGTGTTTCCAAATTGCAATTCTCTCATCTCATCTAGGACATCAAACTTTTTGTTTTTTATAGATTTAAAATCTTTATTGTCTATAATTATCATATACTTATCATCTTCATATTTTCTAACCAATGCATCATAATTAGAAAAATACTGTGATATTGTCTTATCTATCTCTGCTAATAATAAAGGTCTGTTTATATCTGGTGTAGTATTTCTTACATCATCATAATTATCTATATAGGCAAGCATTATAACAGTTATTTCATCATTATATTTATTTATAAGTTTTATATGTTCTGTGTTTTCTACCCAATATAACATTATAATTTTACCATTTGAATTAGACTTTCCCTTACTATTTACAAAGTTTGGATATACTAAATAATCCTTATCGTCATAGTTTACCTGTATAGGTTCTTTTTCCTTATGACTTAATACATCTTTTAAAGCTACTTTTGGCATTAAATCGTAAATTCTCTCATTTAATATTTCTTCTTCAACTATCATATCAAGAAATGGTGTATTATACCATATTATACTTCCCATTTCATTTATCATAACTAGAGGAAAAGGCATATTAAATATTGCATGTTTTGTGGCTGATTCAAAATCTTCTGATAGATCTTCAACATATTTATCAATTCTCTTGTTATTATCCCTAGCACTTATAAAGTTTAAATATACTATATAAGAAAAAGCTATAGCTGCAATAAGGCCAAGTACAGGCTTAAATATTGCTATGATAACTACAAATATAGCTGAAATAATCATTTGAATTTTATTATCATGCCATTGAAACAAATCATTCATATAAATCCTCCTAAAGGGATCTTTTTTTTCTAATCTTTCTTAAGTCAAATATTAAATCTATAAGTCCTATCATAGTTATAATAGATATTAAAGATTGATTAAAGACAAAAGTTATATAAAAAATAATCTTAAATATCAGATTAAATCTAAGTTTATTTAAAATATAATCTACTACAGAAACACCCTGTATAAAAAACCCTATCATAAGTAATACCCCAATATTTATAAATACTGCTTCATAATATGAAAATCCAAGTTTACCTATTAAAAAAGTTATACCCAACATTAAAAGAGATCCGGGCATTATATTTTTGGGTAGACTAAACTTAGAAAATCTTGGTATATTTACAATTTGTATATTTAGTCTTCCTAATATTATACCAGATAACCAATAGTTTATATAGCTTACAAATAAGGAAAGGATTAAAAATATAGAAGGTATAATAAGCAATACATGTTTATAAGCATCTTCCAATGCTTCTCTCATTCTAAAAAACTCATAATTACTAAGTCCTAAATTCTTATACGATTTGAGCTGACTATCTAATAAGTCTCTAAATATTGTCTCTATATATTTTACTACATCTACTCCTAAAATTTTCGTAATAACTAGCATAGTAAGTATAGATATAAAAAACACTATACTTGAAAATCCCAAAATCTTAGTGCTACCCTTTCTTTTTTTAATTAAAGTAGAAATCATAATAGTAAAAGGTATAAAACTAATAGCTAAAAAAATTCCTGTATTTAAAGACTCTACAATTGATATTATTATAATGGTTACTACCATATTTGTAATACCTTCACTGAGTCCATCTTGTATACTATTTACTATAAAGAGTACTGGAAATAGGATTAAAACAATATCAATATAGTGTATTCCAAGTAATGTTAAAAATGTAGTAGATATGATTATAATAAATGATCTTAAATAAAAACTGTTTATATTATTCTCTTTCAAAAACTTCACCTCTTATTCTTCAGCTGTCTCTATATGTTCCATAAGAGCACTTAAATCTCCATACCATCTCTCAATCTTATGTTCTTCGACCAAGTTTAACTTTATATTTCCCTTTAAAGCTTTATCTAGTGATTTATAATCTATACCCAATCTTTTTGCCAATACATAAGATTCAAGTATTATATTAGAAATTAAGTCTTCTAAATTTTCTCTAGAGGTATCCTCATTATTTGCCATGTCTTTATATAATTGTGATATATTGCTTAGAAGTTCAGCTTTTAACCATTCTATAGTCTTCATATTTTTAATAACATCAATTTCTTTATTCATGGTTTTCACCCCTTGTTTTATTAGATCTCTTACTAAAATAATACATATTTAAGGCTAATAAGTCAAATAAAAAAGAGAGGAAAATTCCTCTCTTATTCTGCACTATATGGTAATAGTGCAACTTGTCTAGCTCTTTTTATAGCTATCGTAAGTTCTCTTTGATGTTTTGAACAGTTTCCGTTAACTCTTCTTGGAAGAATTTTTCCTCTTTCTGTTATATGTTTCTTTAATTTATTTATATCTTTGTAGTCTATATTTTTTGATTTATCTGCACAAAAACTACAAACTTTTTTTCTTGGTTTAAATCTTCTTTGCATTTTTTTCCCCTCCTCTAGAATGGAATATCATCATTGTCTATTGGATGGAAATCTTGTAAATCAGAAAAATCAGAACCCTTAGAATTAGAATCCCCTTGTGGCTTACTATCTCCCCACTCTAGAAATTCTACAGTACTTGCTACTACATCTGTAGTATATCTTTTAGTTCCGTCTTTTGCCTCATAACTGCCAGATTGGATTCTGCCTTGTATTCCTACAAGTCTACCTTTTACTAAGTAATTAGCACAATTTTCTGCAGATTTACCCCAAACCACTATGTTTACAAAGTCAGCAGTTGGCTGATTTCTAGCTTCCATCTCTTGTTTTTTATCTTTTGATAAGTTTTTATCTACCGCTAAAGAAAAGGTAGATACGGCTTGACCTGAATTTGGTATGTATCTTAATTCAGGATCTCTTGTTAATCTTCCTATTAATACAACATTATTCATTTTATCTCACCGTCCTCAGATTATTCATCTTCCTTAATGATCATATGTCTCATAATGCTGTCAGAAATCTTAGCAATTCTATTTAATTCTTGAATAACTTCTGGTTGAGCTTCAAAGTTAATTAAGACATAGTAACCTTCACCTATATCATCGATTAAATAGGCAAGTTTTCTATTACCCCACTCATCGATGTTCGAAATGGAACCATTTTCTTCTATTATGCCTTTAAATCTATCTAGTATTTGAGTTCTTTTTTCTTCTTCTGTTGCTGGTGCAAATATATATACCGCTTCATATTTTCTCATAAAAATTCACCTCCTTATGGACTTTCGGCTCTATAAATTTATAGAGCAAGGAATACTTAAGTATTATACCACTAAGTGATCAGTGATACAAGTACTTTTACATATAAATTATAAATTGTGATCCCCTATCAATCTCACTTATCAAAGAAATCTTAAAATTATGATACTCGATTATATGTTTTACAATTGAAAGTCCAAGTCCTGTACTATTTTTATTTTTTGTACGGCTTTTATCTACCATAAAAAATCTCTCAAATATCCTTTTTTGATCCTCTTTTGATATCCCAATTCCAGTATCTTTAACTTTTAAAACAGTAAAATTGGAATCATTTAAGATTTCAATAGTTACTTTTCCTTCATTAGGAGTATATTTGATAGCATTTTCTATAAGATTATAGAGAAGTTCTTTTATCATTACTTTATTTGCCTTAATATTTTGGTCACTACCTATTAATTTTAAATCTATATTCTTTTCAGAAGCAATAAGCTTTAATTTTTCTATTACATCGATTGAAATACTATATAAATTTACATCTTCAAAGTCTTTCTTATATGAAAAGTCTCTCTTATATGAATCGTCTTCTATCTTTGATAATTTAATTATGGAATTTATTAGTTCCAAAAGTCTTAATCCCTCGTCCCTGATTATGGATGCAAATTTTTTAATATCTTCTCCCTTTGCAATACCAGTTTCTATCATTTCTGCATACCCATTTATAGATGTTAAAGGTGTTTTTAATTCATGAGAAACATTTGATGAAAATTCTTTTCTAATCAAATCCAATTTATGTTTTTGGGTATAATCAAACATAAGAATTATAACCCCTAAGGATTTGTCTTCTGAAAAAACTTTATTTATAAAAAAATAAATATATCTTCCATTTAGTTCTATTATCCTTTCAAAGTCATTTCCTTCTTCTAATACTTTATCTAATTCTAGATTTAAAGCTGAATTCCTACAAATTGTAATAAAAGACTTAGATTTATAATTAAACGCTTCATTTCCTTCTAAAATTTCTATAGCACTTTTATTTATAGAGAGAATATCTCTTTTATTGTCTACAAATATTAGTCCTTCTTTCATGTTTGATATAATAGTTTTTGTTATATCGTTTTTTTGAGCTATATCCTCTAATTGATGTTTAATCTTTTCACTTTGAAATATTAAGGCCTTTACAAATGGCAGAAGTTCATCGTATATATTTAAAGTATCTAGTTCATTTTTAATAAGTAATCTTTCTATATTTTCTCCTACATAATTAATAGGCTTTAATATTTGATCACTTAAAACAGATGATAAATAAGATGATATAATAAATATTAGAGCAATAATAATTATAAAAGCTGGTAGAGTGATTAAAAACAAAGGAAATATATTATGAGCTAATTCTATTTTATTATTTATATAAAAATTATTAAATATAAATAAAAGTAAAACGGTTACTAAAAAAATTGATATGCTAGATACCATCATCAAACTTCTATATATCTTTTTTTTCATCAGTTTCACCTATTTTATATCCTACATTTCTTATCGTTTGAATAAGCTTTCCACCTATACCAAGTTTTCGCCTTAAACTTCTTATATGAACATCTACAGTTCTAGTTTCTCCTTCATAACTATAGCCCCATACCTTATTTAATATAAAATCTCTACTTAATACCATGTTTTTATTTTCTAATAAATAATACAATAACTCAAATTCTTTATAAGTAAGATTAATGGATTGATCTTCTACTTTAACAATCCTCTTTTGATAATCTAAATAGATACTCTTAAATTTCAATATATCTTTAGTAGTATCTAGATTTACCCTTCGTAAAAGTGCATTGATTCTAGATATAATCTCCATTATACCAAATGGTTTTACTATATAATCATCAGCACCTGAATCTAAACCCACTACCTTGTCATATTCCGAAGACTTTGCTGTAATCATAATTATAGGTATATCTTTAGTTCTATGATTAGTCCTAAGGCTCTGTAATATATCTAGCCCATCTCCATCTGGAAGCATTATATCAAGAAGGATAAGACTTGGGACATTTTTTTCTATTTCCTCAAAAAACCCCTTTGTATCAACAAAACCTTTAACTTCAAAGCCATTGTTTTTTAAAGCATATACTAGGAGCTGGAGTATATTTTTATCATCCTCTACACAATAAATTTCAACCATAGTACATTCTCCTAATTTATATGTTTTCTTTATGAACTCCAGTTATTGAAAAAAGTGCCCATTCCGCTATGTTTTTAGCATGATCTCCTATTCTTTCAAGATATTTTGCTATCATTAAAAAATCTATAGCTTGAGTAGAATTTTCTATATCCTTTCTTATTAAATCAATAAGTTCTCTTCTTATTATATAAAACAAATCATTTACTCTTTTATCTTTTTCTATTATCTCTTTTATAATCTGGGTATCTTTAACTAAAAATGCATTAATACTTTCTTTTACCATACTAATCGCTATTTCAGACATTTCTTTTATATGTCTTAAATCCTTTATATAGTTTTTATCTACAAGATGCATAGTTATTTGAGATATATCTTGTGCTTGGTCTCCTATTCTTTCTAAATCAGTTATCATTTTTAATATCGAAGAGATAAGTCTTAAATCACTTGCTACTGGATGTTGCCTTAATATTATTCTAAGACACATATCCTCAATTTCTTTTTCCATAGAGTTTATAATATCATCAGATGTAAACACTTCATTAGCAAGATTTAAATCTTTATTTGCTAGGGCTTTTACGGCATTTTCTATAGCACTTTCCACCTGTCCACCCATTTCCAAAAGTTTATCATTTAATACATTAAGTTCCATATCAAACTTTGCCCTCATTTTATCACCTCTTCTTTTATTATCCAAATCTTCCAGTTATATAGTCTTCTGTACTCTTTTTTGAAGGAATAGAAAAAAGAGTCTCTGTGTCGTTAAATTCTATAAGTTCACCATTTAAAAAGAATGCTGTTTTATCAGATGTTCTAGTTGCCTGTTGCATATTATGCGTAACCATTATTATAGTAAATTCCTTTTTTAAATCCCCTAATAGGTCTTCTATCTTAGAAGTAGATATAGGATCAAGTGCAGATGTTGGTTCATCTAAAAGTATAACTTCAGGCCTTACAGCAAGAGCTCTTGCTATACATATCCTTTGCATTTGTCCGCCTGATAGTCTTA
The DNA here is from genome assembly GCF_001940565.1 of Tissierella creatinophila DSM 6911. Classification (GTDB taxonomy): domain Bacteria; phylum Bacillota; class Clostridia; order Tissierellales; family Tissierellaceae; genus Tissierella_A; species Tissierella_A creatinophila. The sequence continues at coordinate 9,854 of NZ_LTDM01000007.1, read as the reverse complement.
AAGCACTTTTTTTAAGATCATCTTTTACTTCATCCCAAATGGCAGCTTTTTTAAGACTTTCTTCTACTATATCATCTAATATACTTTTCTTATTTATATTGTGAGTTCTAGGTCCATATGCTATATTGTCATATATACTCATAGGAAAAGGATTAGGTTTTTGAAAAACCATACCGACTCTTTTTCTAAGTATATTTACATCTATGATGTCTTTAATTATATCTTTATCATCAAGTAATATTTCTCCTTCTATCTTACAATCTTCTACGAGATCATTCATTCTATTTAAGGTCCTTAAAAAGGATGATTTACCACAACCGGAAGGACCTATAAATGCTGTGATCTCATTTTTATTTATATCCATGTTTATATCTTTTAAAGCATGAAATTTACCATAATAAAGATTTAAATTTTTTACACTTATTTTTATCATCTTCCTAGCCTCCCAAATCTTTTACTAATATAAGTTGATAATGAATTTATCATAAATATAACTATAAGTAAAACAACTCCCGTTGCATAAGATTGTTCTACATGAACTGCTTCTGTAGAGAGTAGATACATATGAAGGGCAAGGGTTCTACCTGATGAAAACAATCCTGTTACTATTTTAGGAACTGTTCCTAGTGTAAATATCAATGCAGCCGTTTCTCCTACTATTCTTCCAATAGAAAGTATAACTCCTGCTAATATGCTATTTATACAAATAGGAAAGATAACTTTAAAAATTGTTCTAACCTTTCCAGCTCCAAGTGCAAAACTTGCTTCTCTTAAATTATTGGCTACAGAGAGAAGTGCTTCTTCTGTAGTATTTATTATAATGGGTAGTATCATAATAGAAAGAGTCAAAGTTCCAGCAAGAAGAGAATATTTAAATCCCAGATCTATTACAAAAAACAACATCCCAAATAATCCATATACTATAGAAGGTATAGCTGCAAGAGTCTGTGTTGTAATTCTAATAAGTGATACTAGCTTGCTTCTTCTATTAGCATATTCCACTAAATAAAATGAAGTAAATACTCCTATAGGGGTTGCTACTAGAAGAGTTAAAACTATAATTAAAACAGTATTTATAATAGATGGAAGTAAAGATACATTTTCGCTTGTATATTCTAGCGAAAACAGTTTAAAACTTAAATTTGGAACTCCTTTAATAAAAATATAACTTACTATAAAGAAAAAAATGCTAAAAGTTAAAAGAGCAGCTAATTTTATTGCTATATTTATAAACTTATTCATCTCAAGCTCCTCCTTTTAACTATAGAAAAAATTCCATTTATAATAAGTATAAAGATAAATAATACCACCGCTGTAGCTATAAGTGCTTCTCTATGCGTTCCTGATGCATAACTCATATCCATAACTATATTGGTAGTAAGACTTCTAAATCCTTTAGTAATTCCTTTTGGCATACGTGCTTGATTTCCTGCAACTAATATAAGAGCCATCGTTTCACCTATAGCTCTACCCACTCCAAGTATAATAGAAGCCATAATACCTGACTTTGCAGCGGGGATAACTACTTTTATAATTGAACTTTCATGACTTGCACCAAGTGCAATGCTACCTTCATAATATTCCTTTGGAACAGCCTTTAAAGCGGATTCTGATATACCTATTATCGTAGGAAGAATCATAACTCCAAGAAGAATAGATGCAGTTATAAAGTTCATTCCAGTTCCTCCAAAGACATCTCTAACAATTGGAACTACTACAGTAAGAAAGAAAAATCCATATACAATAGATGGAATTCCAGCCATTAAGTTTATGCTAGGTTTTAAAATACTATATATCCTCTTGCCACTAAAATAACTCATATATGTTGCTGTCATAACTCCAATGGGAACTCCAACTAAAACTGCTCCAATAGTTACATAAAATGAACCAAGTATCATCGGAAGTATTCCATATATCGGGGGAGAATTTGATGGCTTCCACTCTCTACCAAATAAAAAGTTTTTTAATCCATACTCCTTTATAAAAGGTATACCTCCTTTAAATATAAATACGCAAATAAGTACAATAGAAACTATAGATACTAAAGAAGAAAGAATGAAGATGCCTTTCATAAATTTTTCAAATCTTTTACCTTTCATATTTACTCCTCTTTCTGTTTAAGATTATCCCAAGATGTTATTTGACCTATATAAATCTTTCTTAAATCTTCTAATTTTATATCGTCTAAACTATTTTTAGTGTTCACAATTACCGCTATTCCATCTATTGCTATAGCTTCAAATAGAAGGTTTTCTTTTTCATCTTTATCTAGTTCTCTAGATGACATACCTATATGGGCACTTCCTTCTATAGCAGATTGAATACCTGCTGAAGAACCAGTAGATTGTATTTCTATAGAAACTAGAGGGTTTAGCTCCTTATACTTTTCAACTGCTTTTTCCATAACAGGGGTTACTGATGTTGAACCTGCAATTACTAAACTACCCTTTAAATTCTTAGTACTATATTCTTTATTTTTAGAATCTACACTAGTATACCCCATATCTTTTACTATATCTTGAGTTATATCAGATAATAGAAAAACAATAAAATCTTTTGTAAGATTATCTATATCCTTACTGTAGACTATATTAAACGGTCTTGAAATTTTATAAGAACCATCTTTTACATGGGAAGGAGTTGCTTCTACTCCATCAATCTTTAAAGCTTTAACAGTATTATTTAACGATCCAATAGATATGTATCCTATGCTATTTTCGTCACTTTCCACAGTCCTTATCACGGAATTGGTAGTATTTTGAATTATAGCTTCTTCATAGGTTTGATCTATCTCATTTCCGTTTTCTTCTTGTTTTAAAACCCCTAAAAGCTCTGTGAAAGCTTTTCTAGTTCCAGAACCATCTTCTCTACTTACAAGATTTATATTCTTTAAATCACTATTGGTGGAATTCCCACATCCTGTAAGTGATAAAAAGATTACAATACTAAATAAGCCTAAGACAATTATCTTTTTCAAAACTATCATCCTTTCAAATTATCTTTATATAAATCATATCCCATACTTGTTAAATCTATAAGAGGTATATGTTAAATCTATGTAAAGTTTTTATAAATTTCTCTATAAAAACACTCCTCTTATAACAAACAGTTTTTATTATTTAAACTGTTTGTTATAAGAGGAGTATATACATTCTTATTAAATTATTTAGCTAATTTATATATTTCCAGTACATCTTCTTTATATAACTTTTTAAAACTTCCAAGTGGTCCAGCTTCTGTAGCCTTTGTAGCCATTAATTCAAAGTTTTTTTCATCTATATCTATATCACTAAGTCTTGTTGGAAGAGATATATTCTTTAAAAAGTTTTCAAATTCTTCGATCGCCATTATTGCCATTTTTCCCCTATCATCATCTTCTTTTACGCCAAAAACTTCTCTACCAAACTGTGCAAATCTATCTATATTTTCTCTATAGACGTATTTCATCCAAGCCGGGAATATTATAGCTAGTGTTACTCCGTGAGTTGTTCCATATATTGCACTTATTTCATGACCTATGTCATGACTTGCCCAATCATCTTCTCTTCCAAGGCCTAATAAATCGTTATGAGCTATACTTCCTGATAACATTATCTCAGCTCTTGCGGGATAGTTTTGCGTATCTTTTTTTAATATATATGCATTCTTTATAATACTCTTCATAGCGCCTTCACTTAAAGAATCTATAAAGTCGACATTAGGAGTGTTTGTAAAGTATCTTTCAAATATATGAGAAATAATATCCATAATTCCTGCAAATGTCTGTTCATCTGGAAGAGTAAGGGTATATTTTGGATCCATTATTGCAAATACAGGTCTTACAACATTTCCACCTGCACCCCTTTTATAGGATCCTTCTTCTTTTGTTACGACAGTTGCTGTGCTCATCTCACTTCCTGTAGCTGGAAACGTAAGCACTACTCCAACTGGAATGGTTTCTTGTATCTTTTCTTTACCAGTAAAAAAGTCCCATACATCACCATCATATTTTGCACCTATTCCTATAGCTTTTGCAGAGTCTATAGCACTTCCCCCGCCTACTGCTAGTATAAGGTCTATATTCTTTTCCTTACATATTGCTATTCCTTCCTGTACTAAAGAAAGTTTAGGATTTGGCTCTACCCCTCCTAGTTCATAATAGTTTACATTTATTTTTTCCAATATACTAGTAATCTCATCATAGAGTCCAGATCTTTTTATACTTCCACCACCGTAGTGTATAAGTATATTTTTATATTTATCTTTTAAAACCTCTTCTAAACTTTTCAACGTATCTTTACCAAATATAATTCTAGTTTGAATCTGAAAATCAAAGTTTTTCATCCTTTTCCTCCTATGAGTAGTTTTATTTTTATTATATCATTTCTATTATGTATCCTGTATCTGCTATCAGAATAAGAGTGCAATAAATTTTAATTTTACCTGTTTATCGTATAAGATTTATTCCCCTTCTTCTGGTTTGTGATGGATTATAGATATCCATTTTTCTCCTACCAATATCTTTCTAACTCTTTTTTCAAATTCTATTCTAGAGAGCCAAACCTGTCTATCGCATCCCTTACACTGGAGCTTTATATCAACACCTGTTCTAAGTATTTCCCACTTATTTTCTCCGCATGGATGCCCTTTTTTTAAAGTAACTATGTCTCCTGCTTTATAATGTAAAATCAAAAGTATCACTCCTTTAAATTAATGTACAAAAGGAAAGCCGTTTATAGCCTTCCTTCTAGTTTTTATTATAGTTTATCTTTATCCATATTATTTATGCTAGATTCATCAATCCTACTTGTATCTACATTTACTTGAGAATTATATTCTAGATCTTCATTAAATTCATTTTCTCTCTCATCCCAGTCAGGTACTCCATCTCTAAATGTATCTCTATATAGACTTGCCCCTTCTTCAACAAGCACTATAATTTCTCCTGCTTGAAGATTTGTCCTATATCCTTCTAAAAGACTTCTTTCACTACTATCTAAATCTTTATTCCAATATTCATCATCGTATTCATCAAATGTAAATGCACCTTTTATCTTTTCCCAAAGACTTCTGTCATCTTTTTCTACATCATCTTCCAAATAGTTTAAATCTCTGCCTAAATCACTATTGGAAACAACTTTTATTTCATCTCTAGTATATCCTTGTTGTAATAATTCATCAACAGCTTTTCTAGCTTTAGTAGAAGTTAGATAGCTTCCATATATTTTTTTCATAATTGTTCTCCTCCAATTTATATTTAGTTGAGTAATTTATCCCACTATACTTTTACCCTAAATTAGAAGTTAAAACAGTTATTTTTATATATTTTTATTAGAATTATTATCATCTTTTTCCCTCAGTATTACATTCTTTGGATAAGGTATTTCTATACCTGCCTCTTCCAATGCTTCCTTTGAACGTTTTCTTATCTCTCTTTCAATAGCCCACTGATCCATAGGATTTGTCTTTGCTACTATATTTATATCTACATTGTAATGGCCTAGATTTACAATACCAAGAACAGTTGGGCCTTCTATTATTGTATCATTATCATTCTTTATCTTTTCGCATACATCTTCCAAAACTTTGATAGCTTTATTTACATCTGCTTCATATGATATAGACATAGTAACTAATGCTCTCATAGCTCCTCTAGTCTTATTTGTAACTATTTTTATGTTTCCATTTGGGATTATATGAAGTTCACCTGAAAATGCTCTAAGCTTTGTAACTCTAACCCCTAAGTCTTCTACTATGCCCTCATATCCCTCTGTTTGGATTAGTTCTCCTACGGAGTACTGGTCTTCTAAAAGTATAAAGAAACCTGTTATAAGGTCTTTTACTAGAGACTGAGCACCAAAACCTATAGCAAGACCCCCTATCCCTGCTGTAGCTATTATTGACTTTGTATCTATATTAAATAAATCCAAAGCCATAACTACTCCTACAAATACTAAAAAATAGTTTATAGTCTTTTTAAGTGTATTTATAAGAGTAGTTGCTCTTTTATTGTTTATTAAGAGATTATAATTTTTTTTGGACTTTATAGTCTTATTTATTATCTTATTAATTATTTTAGTCAATATATAAATAACTACAAATATTATAACTACTTTTATAAGTTTTTCTATTACATTTAATTCAGCTGCATTTTTTTGTACCATGCTTTTAAGATAAGTTTTAATGTTTTCCATAATATCCTCCTAAACTAAAGGATCTTTTCTGCCTTTGCTCTATGATTTTCTTTTGTATATTTGTATAATCCATCTATATTTAATCTTTTTTCTTCTATAAGATTCTTTACCTCTTCTATATCATCAATTCCAAATAAAAGAGCAAGTCCACAACTTTGGCTTACTTCTCTTGGTGTTGGTATAGTTTTAAATATTATTTTTTCTTCTTTAAGAATACTTTCACCTTGAAGTGCAAATTGAGTTGATTTAAATGTTGTAAGTCCATATTCTTCCATTTTTATCTCCTATCCTATTATCAGATTTGAATCTTTATCTTTTAGTTTTTCATATATAGTGTACATATTTGATATACTTCCTACTTTTAATCTTTCTTTAAGCTCTAAAAAATCTAAACATGTTCCGCAAGATATTATCTCTACACCTTTTCCCTCTAGAGCTATCAGTTCATCTATTACTTCTGATCCTTCTACTGTAAGTCTTACACCTCCATTATAGAAAACTATAGTAGATGGATAAGGTTCTGTTTCTGAAACAGTATATATAAAACTTTTCATAAGAATCTTTCCTAAAGTATCATCCCCACTACCCATGGTATCTGAAGAAATACCTATTGTCATATTTTTAAGCTTTTTATCTTCTTTAACTTCTTCTACCATCTCACCATCTTTATTTATATTTATATAAAAGTCTCCATCTTTTTCTTCTACATTAAAGTTATAACCCATACTTGCTACAAGTTTTGACACATTTTCTCTTGCTACATCATTATCTACTATAGTTGTAATACTTCCCTCTTTTAGATTATCTAATTCTTTTTTAGTCATTATAACAGGTCTTGGACAATCCATTGCTCTTGCATCAATTTCTTTATTCATATCATTTATCTCCCTTTTCTCTTATATTGTATATTTCTACTTTACCTTGCTTTTGTATAAGTAGATTTCCATCATCGTATTTTAAATCGAGTATATCTTCTTTAGTTTTAAAACTTAATATATCTTTCTTCTTTTGAGGCATAAGTATATTTCTTTTACCAAAGAGTAATATACTATCTTCTATAAATCTTATATTTTCTAAGTCTAAAGTTAAAACTACCTCTTCTTTAGTATTTCCTTTTAAATCTATTGTTTCAAACTTATTATTATATAGGACATATATATCTTTATTTACTACTTTTATATCTTTTAAATTATCTATTTTTTTATCCCACTTTATCTTTTCATCTTCTAAAAGATAAATGTTTTTTTCAGTTGCAATTATTATCTTATCTCCTATAAATTCATTATAGACTACAAGTTCATCTTTTAATTCTATGCTCCCTATATTTTTACCCTCTATAGAATAGATGCTAACTATACTTTTAAGATTTTTATCTATATCAAGTGTTGATACAAGATACTTTCTATCTTTATTTCCCGTTGTTATATCCAAAATAGGTATCTTTTCTTTATGAGTTTTTAAAATATTACCTTTTCTATCTACTATGTCTACATTTTCTTTATCTCCATCTTTTCTATAGATATATATATTTTCTCCCTTTTCCTTTAATTTAGAAAAAGGAGTCTTCAAATCTAACCTCTCTATAGTTTTACCAGTTTTATCTAATAGATATAAACTTCCTGAAGATCTATCCATTACATATAGAATTTCTTTTCCCAAAATTATATCTGCATCTTTAAATTCAAAATTCTTCTTTAAGGTTTCAAATCCATTGAAATCTAAAAAAGATAAGTTTTTATCTTTCCACACAATAACTTTTTTATTGAATATATCTATCTTTTCTACTTCTTTATCTATAGCAAATCCATTTACCAGTTCTAATTCTTTTTGTGGTTTACTAAATAAATTAAGTGTACTAAAAATTTGGTTGCGACTGACTGAATTTATAAAGATAACAGCTAATACCAAAAGTATCATCAAATATATCTTAAATGATTTAGGTAATTTTATATTTTTATCTTCCACATTCTCACCTATTTCTTTTTTTATCTTTGTGTATTATTTAATTGTATAATATATCACGCTTAATTACTATAGTCTCTATGAGGAAAATTTTTTTTATTTTTTATAATAGAACTATTTTTATTTGGTTTAGTAAATAATATGAGCAATATCATTATAAATCCTAAGACTCCAAATATAGGATATATTGTAGATACTAAATTTGAAAAACCTATTCTTGCAATTGGTATAGAAGAAATACAAAATAAAAAAATCATAAATTTACTTCTGATTTTAAACTTATTTATAAATCCAAAACCATTTGCAAGTGCTGTAGTAAACATAGCTATCCAAAGTATTATAGAATACATTTTTCTATAGAATTCGCCTACTAAAGAAGAGATATAGAGCATAGGTATATCCATATTACTTACCTCTTCATAGTAGAGTAATATAGGTTTTATTAAGGATATAGCTAATAAAAATAGTAATACCCCTCCTGCCATACCACCCATTATAGCTGTTTTTTTGCTATCTATCAAAGGTAGTATAGAAGAAAATACTACTATGATTATAAGTGAATTAGATCCAAAGTAAAGAATTGACGATGTTATAAAATTACCCTTAGCTGTTAAAGTCTCACCCTCTAAAACACTTATATCATATCCACCATCACGACTAAGGTAGAGTGATGTAAATATGATCCCTATAATAAGAAGTGGTACAAGAATGGTATTTACAGTAGAAAATCCTTCTAAACTAAATAAAAAGACTATAAATGAGAATATTATCATTATAATTATACCTATATTATACGATAGATTCAAGTTTTCTTTAAATAGTGCACCACTACCTGATACCATAATAGAAAATCCTGTATATAAAGATATTATTATGAGTATATCAATTAAAACTTTAATCTTTTTAGGAAAAAGTCTTTCTAAGAGTTCATCTAGACTTTTTATCTTATAATCATGAACCTTTAGAAGTAACATACTTCCTAGAATAGAAAATAGTACCCCAACAATATAAATACCCCACAATCCTTTTACTCCATATACTCCAAAAAACTCTACTATCTCCCTACCAGATGCAAATCCTGCTCCTATTACAGTTCCTATGTAGATAGCAGCTATCTTAATCCAATTTTTCTCCATAAATATCCCCTTTCTATATATAAATATATTAGAAAGGGAGTTTGTCTTATGACATATAAAAAACACCTTATCAATTTGATAAGGTGTTTTTTCTTACGTACGCTACACAAATCTATTTGCTCCCTATTGGTCGCATAGATTTGGTGCTACCGCATCTGACCTACTAGAACTCACTATCGTTCGTTAAGTTAGGTCACTAATCTGGCGACTTCCTACTCTCCCAGGACGTTGCCATCCAAGTACCATCGGCGTTAAGAGGCTTAACTTCTGTGTTCGGTATGGGTACAGGTGTGTCCCTCTTGCTATTGTTACCAGATAAACTACAAAGTATGATAGATAGTATTTAATTCGCATCCGCTACACAAATCTATTTGCTTCCTACCGGTCGCATAGATTTGGTGCTACTGCATCTGACCTGACTCAAATCACTATCGTTCGTTAAGTTAGGTCATTATAGGTCAAGTCCTCGACTTATTAGTATCTCTAAGCTACAGATATTGCTATCCTTCTACCTGAGACCTATCAACCAGGTGGTCTTCCTGGAGTCTTACTCATCTAATGATGATGGGAAATCTTATCTTGA
>NZ_LTDM01000006.1 GCF_001940565.1 Tissierella creatinophila DSM 6911 | reverse complement strand
TTTTAAATCAGTCGCATAATATATCTAAAATTCAAACGAGGGAACGCCGTATGAGGTGAAAGTCTCACGTACGGTGTGGAGTGGGGGAAAAGTGGGAGATAGTATCAAACACTTACCTATCACTATATTTTGCAGAAGATTACTCACTAGATAAATCTTTCCACGATATTGATTTTATAAGTTGGGCTGAAGCAAGTAAGTTAAATATATCTGAAGAGAGCAAAGAAAAAAACCCTGAAAAAACAAATGTTATAAAAGGCAAAAAAGATAATATAAAGGAGTCTACTATTGAAAAACTTAACAAGTTTAAAGATAAAGTAGCAAAGGATAGTGGAGATGAGCTACAAGACAAGCTAGGGGATAAGAAGAAAGATAGGGAGATATAAGCACAGTGGCATAAGCAACTACTGGATATGGGCAGGCTTCGGTCTGCCCTATTTTTTTGTTGCAAAAACACCTGTGTAATAGTAAAATAAGAATTAGATAATACTTTAATAAGAATTGTGAGGTGCAATATGGAAATAAAAATGTTTTATAAGACTCAAAGAGAGTTAGGAGAAGTTCTTAATAAAGTAGTAGATTCCTATTGGTCTGATGAAATTGATGAAAACGACCTTATTAAAGCCATAAAATATCTTTATAAAAACAACTCCTCTAAAATGGTAAAGGATAAAACTTTTACAACTGTTATAAAGCAACAATGTGGGAAGAGAAGATTAGAAGTAATAAATAAAATATTGAGTATAGAGGACGATTACTAATATGGGTGAGCTATACACAAAATACAATTTTGATTTAAATTTGGTAAAAAGAAATAAAACACTAGTCGTAATATGTATGAAGTATGATGAATTTTTAAAATACAAGGAAATAAAGGATTTAAGTATAATTAATCTAGGCTTAGATTTAAGTCGAGGGCTTAAAGAATACCCTATGGAATTTAGAAATAGCAAAGTTTTAGATGAACTTACTAATATATTAGCTAGAGCCCAAACAGAACATATTTTGGTAAAAAATTTAGATATATTATTTAACCCAGAATACAAACTTAATATACTAAATTATTTTATAAATTTATCTAGAAATAGGCTAGTCTTTATAGAATGGCCTGGACATTTGAAAGGTAGGGAGTTAGAATATTCAGAAATAAATTATCCTGACTACCAAAGATATAGTATTGATGATCATAAAATTGTAGTTGTCAAATAGAGAGGAGTTTTAGAATGAAATATTCTGATATTATTAATTTTAATCCCATTCAAACAGTAATTCAATTAAAAGATGCTAATGACGAAACTAAGGCTAAAAATTTAGTAGAATCTTATGTTATGTCTGATGAAATGGCAGAAAAGTTTAATAGTGGTATCTTGGAAGAATTGCAGTTTGATGAAGTGATAGATAATAAAGGGGTACTTATAGTAGGTAATTACGGAACAGGTAAGAGTCATTTGATGTCCCTTATATCAGCTATTGCAAATAATGATGAGAATCTTAATTATTTAGGAAACAAAAAATTTGCAGGCCACTCCCAAAAAGTAGCCGGTAAATTTGAAGTTTTAAGAATTGAAATTGGCTCTGTTAGCAATTCACTTAGAAATATTATTATTGCTGAGTTGGAAAAGGATTTGGGAAAGAGAGGAGTTACATTCAAATTTCCCAAAGCTGATGAAATTACTAACAATAAAGAAGCATTAATTGAAATGATGTATAAATTTGAAGATAAATATCCAGATAAGGGATATTTACTAGTGGTAGATGAGCTTTTGGACTACCTTAGAACCCGTAAGGAACAAGAATTAATACTAGATTTAAACTTTCTAAGAGAAGTGGGAGAGTTTATAAAAGACTCTAGGTTTAGACTAATCTGTGGAATACAAGAGCAACTATTTGAAAATCCTACTTTTTCCTTTGTTGCTAACTCCCTTAATAGGGTTAAGGATAGATTTGAACAGGTTATAATTAGGAAGGAAGATACTGCTTATGTGGTATCGGAAAGAATTTTAGGTAAAAGCAGTGAACAAAAAGCCATGGTAAGAGACCATCTTGCACCCTATCATAAACTTTATTCAGGAATGTCAGAAAGAATTGATGATTATGTAGATCTTTACCCTATTCATCCAGCCTACATAGATATATTTAATAGGGTATATATAGCTGAAAACAGGGAAGTGTTAAGAACGATTTCTTTAACAGTTGAAGCTTTGTTAGATCAAGATATTCCAGAGGAAGCTCCTGGAATAATATCCTTTGATTCATACTGGACTTTTATTAAAGACAATTATGCTAGAAAATCTGAATTTGAAGTAAAAGAAGTAATGGAGAAAAGTGGGGTTCTAGAAGAAAAAATCAAAAAAACCTTTCCTAGAGGAAAGCAAATTTATAAGGACATGGCCCTGCAAATAATGTATGCTATTAGCGTTCATAGGTTAACTACTAGTGGTATAGATGTTAGGATAGGGTTAACAGCTGAGGATTTAAGAGATGATCTATGCCTCTTTATGGAAAATATGCCTGAATTAGATGCTGACTTTCTTTTAGCAACGGTACAAACTTCAATAAATGAGGTTATAACCCTAGTTAGTGGGCAATTTATTGAGCATAACAAAGATAATGGACAGTATTTCCTAGACTTAAAAAAAGACATAGACTATGATGCCAAGATTCAACAGAAAGTGGATATGATGATTCCAGAGGATTTTAATAGATATTTTAATAGGCTAATTTATAGTGCTTTGGACTGGGATTCTGAGCAGTATGTGACTAACTTTGACATATATGAGTATACCCTAAATTGGGAATCAAGAAATGTGTATAGGGAAGGCTATCTCTTTATGGGGCTACCTACAGAAAGATCTACAGCACAGCCACCAAGAGATTTTTATATCTATATTCTGCCTCCATATCTTGATAAATCTAAGATAGAGAATCCAGAACCAGATGAGGTTCTATTTAAATTTACAAATAATGATGAATTCCATGAAAATTTAAGTTTATTTGCAGCAGCTAGTGCCATGAGGCAAGATGCTGCAGAGCAGAACACAAAAAATATATATGGGAAAAAGGTCGAAACTTATAGAAAGAATTTGTTGAAATGGCTTAATGAAAACAAAAACACCTGCTTCTCACTTGTATATCAGGCCAGTGAAAAAACTTTAATAGAGGCAACAGGAGGCAAGTCTAGGCTACAAACAGATTTAAAAAGCTCTATTGACCTAGCATCTTCCATGGCCTTAGAAAACAGCTTTCAAGGAAAATACCTAGAATTTCCCAAATTTAAAAATAAGATTACCATAGAAAATAGGGCTGGAGTTTTAGAGAGGGTAATTAAGAGTTTTGCAGGTAAGCTAAGCCAAGATGTTTTAGAATATTTAGATTCATTTGGACTAATAAGAGACGGGAACATTGATGTTACCAATTCTAAATATGCTATGGAAATAGTAAAACTAGTTAAAGACTTACCAAGGCAGGGCGTCCTCAACCGTTCAGATTTTATAGAAGAAGTGTATGGTAACAGCATGGTAAAAAAACTCAATATAGATTTAGGATATTTTGCACCAGTTCTCTTAGCCTTAGTTTATACAGGTCATATTACTATTACATTAAAGGATAATAGGATACTATCTGCTTCTAATATGGAGATAACAGCTAGGTTAGGCAATATGGATATGCAAGAGTTTAAATATATATCAAAGCCGAAAGAGGCTGCAATGGTAGAAATAAGCAGGCTTTTAGAAATATTAAAACTTCCCACTGGACTAGCTGCAAGTCCTAAGGAATTGGAAAAGGGCCTAGATAAAATATTAGAAATATGTTCAGATTGGGCTGGTAAGGCTATAAATATTAAGCAAGTAATAAATAATGATTTTAATCTTTGGGGAGAGCCTCTTATTCAAGACCATTTCTTAGAGAAATATGAGAAAGATATATCTATAGTCGTAGATGAATTTGGAGGGTTTGCAAGCAAGTATAATACTCCTGCCAAATTCAATAACCTAAACCTGACTCTTGAAAGGATTGAAGAGATAGGGAAGGGTATAGAAACCATTGAGTTGATAAAGAATTATATAGAACTAAGAAATTCTACTGGAAACCTAATCAACTATATTTCTAATATAGAAACTATGGACTTGCCAAGTCAACTTATGGAAAGAATTAACCAAGCAAAAGAAAAGTTTAGGGATCAAAGAGACAGTTTAAAAGAAGGAAAAGAATTAGATGATGTGATCTTCCATATTACATCAGACTTAAAGGAAATAAAAAAAGATTATATTGATTTTTATATTAAAAAACACCAAAAACTTAGACTTAATCATAAATCGGCTGTTAAATTGAATGAATTAAAAAACTCAGATGAAATTACTAGCTTGAACAGATTGAAAAATATTGAAGGGGTATTTTCTATAGGACAATTAAATGTCCTTGAAAAAACCATGTCAGACTTAAAAATCTGCTATGACTTGGAAGTAAAAGAGCTAGAGGATACTCCTGTTTGTAGACATTGTAAATTAAAAGACTTAACTGGAGATATTGATTATAATAATAAGATTGACTCATTAGAAGAGGAAATAGTTAATCTGCTTTCTCAGTGGGAAGACCTACTAATCCAATATATAGAAGACCCAGTTGTTTTAGAAAACATGGATTTACTTAACAAAAATGAAAAAGAAATAGTTCAAGCCTTTATGGGAGAAAAAAAGCTACCTCAAGTGATAGAACCTAATTTTACAAAGAGCTTTAATCTTCTATTTTCTGAATTAAACAAGGTGACAATAAAACTAGATGATTTATCAAAAGAACTATTAAAAATTGGGCCAACCACGGTTGAAAATTTGAAAGATAGGATTTCAGATTTTATAGACCAGCAAATTAAAAATATGGACACTAAAAACTTGAGAATTATATTAAAGGACGAAGAAAGTAACTATAACATCATAATAAAAGAGGAGGGGCAAAATGGCTAATAAATTTGAGGAAGGCAAAGTGCTAGATAAAGAAAAGCTAGATAAGTTGAGAGATATAGAAGGATTTCCTCTAGGACAAGATGAGGATATAATAGGACTTTCTGCCCCACCATATTATACTGCCTGCCCTAATCCCTTTATAAACGATTTTATAGATGAGTTTGGTACTCCTTACGATGAAGAAACTGATGACTACCATAGGGAGCCTTTTGCAGCAGATGTTTCTGAAGGCAAAAATCATCCTATTTATAATGCCCATTCTTATCATACTAAGGTACCACACAAGGCTATAATGAGGTATATTCTCCACTATACAGAGCCAGGAGATATCGTTTTTGATGGCTTTTGTGGGACAGGCATGACTGGAGTAGCAGCCCAAATGTGTGGTAACCCAGAGGCTGATTTGGAATTTAAGCTTCAATTAGAAAAAGAAATGCCAAATATTAAATGGGGAGCAAGAAAGGCTATCCTTAATGATTTATCTCCAGCAGCCACCTTTATTGCTCATAACTACAATACGCCTGTTGATGTGGAGAAATTTGAAAAAGAGGCAAATAGAATCCTAGATGAATGTGAAAAGGAACTAGGATGGATGTATGAAACTAATCATTTAGACGAAAATGGTAATCAGGTTTATGATATGGCTGGGCCAGTTAGGGGAGAGATTAGTGATATTATTTGGTCGGATGTATTAGTATGTCCCAATTGTAGCAATGAGATAGTATTTTGGGATGCAGTAGTTGATGAGGTTAATAGAAAAATAAACAGTGAATTTATTTGTGATAATTGCCATATAGAACTTAAAAAAACAGATTGTAAAAAAGCAAAAGAGATTATAATAGACAACGGATTAAATAAAACTATAACAATATCGAAACAATTGCCGATAATGATAAATTATTCTGTAAATAAAAAAAGGTTTTCAAAGAGAGTTGATGATATCGATTTAAAAACAATTGAAAAAATAAATCAATATAATGTAAATTACTGGTTTCCGATAGATAGAATGATTGAGGGAAGCGAAGCGAGAAGGAATGATAATGACGGTTTAACTCACTCGAATTTATTTTATACAAAGAGAAGCTTAAATATTTTAGCAAAAATTTACAACCTAATAAATAAAGAGAAAAATATAGGGTTATTATATGTTTTTACTTCTACAATACAAAGATCTACAAAAACAAATAGATTTAGGTTTGGTGGTACAGGAGGACTAAGTGGAACACTTTATATTCCATCATTACCAGTAGAAAGAAACATATTTCAATTATTTTCCAATAAATTAAGAGATGTTTTAAAAATGAAAAACTTTATAAAAAGCTCAGAGTCTATAACAAACACATCATCTATGACTAGCGTAAAAAATATTAAAAACAGTTCTATTGATTATATATTTACGGATCCACCATTTGGTTCGAACTTAAGTTATTCTGAATTAAGCTTTATATGGGAAGCTTGGTTAAAAGTTGTTACTAATAATGAAACAGAGGCTGTGGTAAATAGAAGTCATGGGAAGGGTTTGGTCGAGTACCAGTCCCTAATGACTAAGTGTTTTAAAGAATATTATAGAGTATTAAAACCTAGTAGATGGATGACTGTAGAATTTTCTAATTCTAAGAATTCAGTTTGGAATGCCATCCAGGAGTCATTAGTAAGGGCTGGCTTTATAATTGCAGATGTTAGGGTTTTAGATAAAAAACAAGGGTCCTTTAAACAGGTAAATTATTCATCTGCTGTTAAGCAGGATTTAGTTATTTCTGCCTATAAACCTAGGGAAGAATTTGTTGAAAACTTTATAAAGAAAGCAGGCTCTGAAGAAAGTGTCTGGGATTTTGTTAGGGAACATTTAGAAAAACTTCCTGTTGTAATTGAAAGAGGCTCCTATTTAGAAAGAGTGGCTGAAAGGGATGCTCATTCACTCTTTGATAGGATGATTGCCTACCATGTTGTTAATGGTGTAGCTATACCATTAGATATCCAAGAGTTTTTCAAAGATTTGGATGAAAGATTTATAAAAAGGGATAATATGTATTTCCTTTCAGACCAAGTCAATGAATATGATAATGCTAGAATAAAGTTTGATTTACCCGAAATTCAATTTTCATTATTTGTAGAGGATGAAAAATCTGCTTTAGCTTGGCTGTATTATCAATTAGATAGTCCCCAAACCTATAGCGAATTACAACCTAAATTTATGAAAGAAGCTAAGCCAGCTAGGCATGAAAAGATGCCTGAATTAATAGACCTTCTACAGGAAAACTTTCTGCAGGATGATGAAGAAAAATGGTATATACCAGATATAACTAAGTCAGGTGATATTCAAAAACTCAGGGAGAAGAAACTACTTAAGGAATTTGGAGAGTATCTCAATTCTAAAGGCAAGTTAAGAAACTTTAGAACGGAGGCAGTTAGAGTAGGGTTTGCCAAACTTTGGAAAGAGAAGAATTATAAGCTTATTGTAAAGATGGGAGATAGAATTCCAGAAAATGTTTTACAAGAAGATGATAAACTATTAATGTACTATGATATATCCTCCAGTAGGATAGATTAGTGGATGAGGGATAAAATGTATGAATTAGGCCAATGGATTAAGAAAATTGAAAACGGACAAAGAGTACAGGTTTTAGAAGTTTTTGAGACCTGGGGATATTCATCTCTGAAAGTTTACAATCCAGAGGAAAATAAGATTGAATTCTTATCAGCTGACAGGGTTTTAGAGGAATGGGATCAGGAAATAGATGCTAACTATATTAAATACAAGATAGTGTTACTTAAGCTTTTTCAGGAGATCTCCCAGGGTATGCTAACATCTTTAAAGGAAGGGGTAATTCCCCTTCCCCATCAGCTTTATGTCCTCAAAAGAGCCTTATCAGAATCTGGAATACGCTATGTTTTAGCTGATGAAGTAGGTTTAGGTAAAACTATAGAAGCAGGCCTAATAATTAGAGAGTTGAAGGCTAGGGGATTAATTAAGAGAATATTAATAGTTTGTCCTAAAGGACTAGTTTCCCAATGGAATTTAGAACTAAAAGAAAAGTTTGATGAATATTTCAATATAATACTACCCTCTGAGTATGAGGTTATAAAAAGGATTATAAATAAAGACCAAGTTTATAATCAATTTGACCAGGTGATAAGTCCCATAGACTCCATTAAACCTATAGAAAGACGAGCAGGATGGACTCAAGATGAAATTCATAAGTATAATGAAGAAAGAATTTACTCAATTATAGAAGCAGACTGGGATTTAATTGTAATTGATGAGGCCCATAGACTGGCTGGAAGTTCAGACCAAGTAGCTAGATATAAATTGGGGAAAATGCTTAGTAAGGCTAGCCCTTATTTGTTGCTTCTAACTGCAACTCCTCATTCAGGAAAAACTGATCAATTTCTTAGGCTATTAGGACTTTTAGACCAAGATACTTTTCCTAATTATCAGTCTTTAGTAAAGGAAAATGTTAGTCAATATATAATAAGAACTGAGAAAAGAGAAGCTATAGATAACAAGGGAAAGAAACTATTTAAGGATAGGAAAACACAATTAGTAGAAGTTAAATGGAATGAAAAATACAGTAACCAAAGCTTACTTTATGATAAGGTAACTGAATATGTAAAAAACGGATACAATAGAGCAATAAAAGAGAAAAAATCTTATATTGGCTTTCTTATGGTCTTGATGCAGAGGTTGGTTACAAGCTCTACAGCAGCTATTAAGGATTCCATTGGTAGAAGAATAGAAATTTTAGAAAGTCAGCAGGTAAGAATTCATAATTTGTCCTTTGATGATCTGGCAGATATAGATTTAGAAGAAGGTATGGGACAAGCTTTGGAATTAGCATCAATAGATATAAAAAATGAAATTAAGGATTTAAAAGAAATGCTTTCTCTAGCAAAACAAGCAGAATATCAAGCCTTAGATGCTAAGGTAGAGAGGCTTCTAGAATATCTAGATGAACTTTATTCTAAAGATAATGAAATGAAAGCTATTATTTTTACTGAATTTGTAGAGACCCAAAAGTATTTAAGGATGTTTTTGAATAATAAGGGCTATTCCATATCTATTCTAAATGGCTCTATGGACATGGAAGAAAGAGATAGGATATTGTTGGAATTTAAGGAAGAAAGTAAAATCTTAATTTCTACAGATACAGGGGGAGAAGGATTAAACCTTCAATTTGCTAATATTGTCATAAATTATGATCTTCCTTGGAATCCAATGAAAATAGAACAAAGAATAGGTAGAGTAGATCGAATTGGCCAAGAAAAAGATGTATTGGTATATAATTTTATAAATATAGACACTGTTGAAAATAGGGTAAGATCTATTTTAGAAAGTAAATTAGCAACTATCCTAGATGAAACAGGCATAAATAAACTATCTGATCTCTTGGATAATGAGATGGCTGAAATGGATTTTACTGATATATATATGAAATCTATTCGTGATGAAAAGTTTATTGAACATAATGTAAACAAATTTGAAGAGGAATTTAGAAAACAAGTTAAAATAAGGAATCAATACAAGGAAATTATTAGAGATAATAAAGATCTGTCTGATGAGTCCTATAGTGAAAGTAATTTTGATTTAGATAAGAATCTTAATAGAATACTAGATTATTATCAGGCTAGTAAAGGTTTAACTTTGCCTAGGAAAAACTTGTCTTTAAGTAATCCTTTAATTGAAAAACATATTAATAAAGATTTAGAATGGCACATTTTAGACTCAATCCCTAAGTTTTCCATCAGGAATTTTCCTAATGAGGATGGTTATTTTTCGATTTGGCAGATATCGCTAGGAGAAGAAAGACAGTATAGGGAGTATATTCCTCTTTTCTTGACTAAGAAGATGCTATATAGACCAATGTCTGGTAGAAGAATATGGGAAGAGCTTTATAAGGAAGAGGATAACATTGAGCTAATAGGTATGTCAAGGTTAGAGACTTCTTTATATGAGAGAATTGGTAAAGTGGCTGAAGAAATAACCTATGATAATTTCCTGGTTCTTAAAAACAAGTATGAATTGAAAAATAAGGATAACTATAGAAAATACAAACACTCTATAGAAATTAAAAAAGAAGCTGCTATGAAAATAGGCATAGACAATATTAGAAATTCAAAGTTAAAAGCTTTAGATAAAGAATCAATAGAAATAAAAAAAGACTATGAAGATAAAAAAGGTCTTGTACCTATTTTGCTTCCAGTTTTTATTGCGGAGTTGGTGAAGTAATTATGCTAGTAGAAAAAATAAAAAGCATCCTAGGCTTGACCTATAAAGATTATATTTTAGTTAAAGATTCTGATAAGATACTTGGAGAAGAAAGGATAATAGATGCCATAGAGGCAGAGGGTTATAGTATAATTTTTTACAAGGATGTAGAAGAATTCAGATATGTTTTTGAAAGTCAAATAAAGGCAGGAGATTTAAAAAGAGTTCTTTTGGTTCTTAATGAGGATACTTATGTAGCTTATGATATTATAAAGTGGTTTTCAATCTGTAATTTGAATTATGGAGAAATCTTTCCTAGATTAAATAGGTTAATTTTAAACCAAACAAGAGCTTTAGACTGGGATTATATTTCTATTGTTTATGAAAATACTTATGAAGATTATAGTTCTGAAGAAATGACTCATAAGTTTCTAGAGGAAGTTATTTATGAAAAACAACACTTGGTGGCCTATTTAAAAAAGTTAGAAAAAGACTTAAATAAGCTGCTTAAAGAAGCTGATGATTATAGAAAATGGTTTCAAATAGCCTATATAAATGCAAAAAGGAATTTAATTATAGGGAAACTTGATTTAGATAAAAAAGATTTTGTTGATTTTTCAAAAGAGTTTCAAGCTTATATTTTCAAAGATTTTGGAAGTCTAAGTGGGAAATCTACATATAAGGGGCCAATACTTGTTTCTAAGGCCATGGATTTTCTCTTAAGAAGAAAAAAGAAAACTGCTTTTATAGTTTTAGATGGTATGTCTATTAGCGACTGGATGGTTTTAGAAAGATATTTGGATTATAAGGCTAAAACAAATTTTGTTTTTGCCATGATACCAACAGTAACCTCCATATCAAGGCAAAGCTTATTGGCAGGGCTTCTACCTCAAGAACTTGAAAAGCCCTTTAGCTTAGTAAACGAAAAGAAGCAATATTATAGCAAAGTGGAAGAATATATGGAGGAATCCCTTATTAATTATTACAGGGGATATGACCTAGATCCTTCCTTTAAAGATTTCTTCATAACCACGGTTATTAATGAGATTGACGACATGGTACATAGACAAATGTATGGTATGGAGGGGCATATTTCAGATATTACAAGAATGGCTCAAACAGGGAAGTTGAATAAATTGATAGGAAAATTATTAGAATCTGGTTTTGAAGTTTATATTGGCTCTGACCATGGTAATAAAGAGTCTTTTGGGATTGGTAGGCCAAGAGGTATGGGCATTGAAGTAGAAACAAAATCCCAGAAAATGATGATTATTAAAGATTATGCTGAAACTAAGGAACTAATTGAGGACTATAATCTCCTTGAATATCCCGGCTACTATCTACCCAAAGACTATTCTTACTTATTATCTAGAGATGATGAAGCTTTGACACTTGAAAATGCAAGAATAATGTCTCATGGTGGGATATCAATAGAGGAAGTTATTGTACCTTTTATAGAGATAGAGGGAGAAGATAACTATGAGTAAACAAGTTGGAATGTCACGAAATATATCATTAGATTATTTGAATAAAACAATAGAATTTATGGAAATTGAAGATGACTTTGAAAAGGTGAGGGAAAATTTAAGAGAGTATATTGGACTTTATATAGATGACAATACTAATATTAGAAAAACCGCAAATATTTTATCTAATATTTGGCTTGAGGATGATAAAGAAAATAGAAAAATTAAAGATTATGCTAGAGAAGAAGTAGCTAAATCCAGCAACAGCAACTTAAGACTTGTTGCTCATTGGTGTATGATACTCATAACCTACAAGGTCTTTGAAGATATAGCATCTGTTATAGGCAAATTAGAATATATGCAAATAGAAATAACTAGTAAACTTATAAGAGAGAAAATGACGGATATGTGGGGTGAAAGGCCAACCTTAATCCATGCTATACCTAAAAACATTAGGACCATGAGAGATACTAGTGTTCTTGAGACAGTTAAGCAGGGGGTTTATAAGGTGAAGAAGCATAGGGTAGATGATGAAAGAGCAATAATATTGATTGTAGCTACTTTAATCCATCTAAAAGATAAGCTTTATTTATCCTTTGATGAGTTGATTGATGATAGTTTAATGTTCCCTTTTGATTATAGTATTGATGTAGGAGTTTTGGAGGAAAGTAATATGTTTTCTTTTGATAGGTTTGGAGGGGAATTAGCTATAAGTTTAAAAGAAAATTTTAAATAGGGAGGGATACTAGTGAGGCTTGTATATAAAGATCTTAGGCAAAAATTTATAGATAGTTTGAGAACTGACCTTATAGGACCTTATGGGGAAAATGAAGAGCTTAGGGAAAGTCCTACATCTAGCTATATTATGGGACGTTTATCTCCAGAAGGAGAAGATTATTCATTTGTTCTAGATAAGGATGGATTTTCTGAAAATGATTCCGAAGATGATTTAATTGAGGATTTAGAAATTGATGATAGTCTTTATATAAGTAAAAATAAGCAAGGTTCTTTAGGTCTAAAATTTTTTCTTTTCAAAGGAAATAATGAAGTGATTGTAAATATGAAATGGGCAGATTATTTAGGACGTGAAGAGGAAGGCAAATATTCTTTTTTAAGATTTCCAAAGACTTTTCAAGAAAAAATAAATGTGGAGTCAAGCAATATTTCAGGCATACATATTGAAAAGGATATATATTTGTCTTGGATTGTTCATAGATTAGACACAGGCTATAGGATGGTCTCTATCTACCTTGAAAATAAGAGACATAAAATAAAGGACTATGTAGCAAAAAATATTTTTCAAGTAGAACTTGAAGTGATGAATAACAAGTTAGGCTTTGTATCAGAAAATTTAGCTTATGGGATGAAAGAGGAAGAAGATTACTTTTTTAATAGGAAACCAATTTTTGCAAGGGGCTATGGTTGTGCTGCTACATGGACTAATATAGATGGTAATACTGCTAGAATAATTAAAAGTGATTTTATACCAGAAAAAGAGATAAATGGCGTAGATTTAAATTTAGATAAGTATAAAGGCTATTTCTCCATGTTAGATTTTTCTAATTCAGAAAAAAGAGAAAGTACTTTCCAAGAATTAGAGGAAATTTTAGGGGATTATGCTTTATGGATAAGTCGATTAGAATCTCACGAGTATATGAAGGATGAAGAGTACCTATCTATTGGGAAAGATAAGATAAAAATATGCAATGAGAATTTAGATAGGATGATAAATGGATTAAATATTATTAGGGGAAATGACAAAGCCTATCAAGCCTTTACCTTTATGAATGAAGCTATGCATCTATCTAGAGGGATGAATTTATTTTCTAAAAGAGAGAATGCCGAAGATAATTTAGAAAACTATTTGAATAATCATTCATACTGGCGACCTTTTCAAATTGCCTTTATTTTATTGAACATAAAAAGCATTGTAGAGCCAGAATCAGATGAAAGGAATTTGTTAGATCTTTTATTTTTCCCGACAGGCGGGGGTAAGACAGAGGCTTATCTTGGTATTATAGCTTTTTTAATGGCTTATAGAAGGTTAACAGCTGATGAATGTCAGGATTATGATAAAGATGGTGGAGTAACAGTAATCATCCGTTATACCTTAAGGCTTTTAACCACACAGCAAAGGGACAGAATCCTAAAACTTGTATCTGCTTGTGAAATGATTAGGATAAGGGAAGATGGCCTATATGGAGAAAAGGAATTTTCAATTGGATTCTGGGTTGGTAGTGGGGTTACTGTGAATAAATTTAAAGATTTAGAAGTAGATCAGTATAATACAGCGGGTCAAGCAAAATATAAGGAGAGAAATCTTAGATCTCAAATACTAAAGTGTCCTTGCTGCGGTGAAATTTTAGATGAAAAAAAATCTTATGAACTAGATACTGTAAATAAAAGCTTCACTATCAAGTGCTCTAGAGAGGAATGTTTTTTTAATAAAAGGCCTATACCTGTATATTTAGTAGATGAAGAAATATATAGCAAAACCCCGACGATTATTATTGGTACAGTGGATAAGTTTGCAAGGATAACTTTTGAAGAAAGAGTACATTTATTGTTTGGGAAAAGGGACATTGAATGTCTAGATTGTGGGAGTTTTTTATCCACTGATGAAGAAGAGGTGACTAATTGTGTCCATAAGGGACATCTATTTGAACAAAAGCAAAAACCTTGTAGGAACTTTTATCCACCTGAATTAATATTGCAGGATGAATTACATCTGATAACAGGGCCTTTAGGAACTATATATGGAAATTATGAGATGGCAATAGATGAGCTTTGTACTGTCTATACTGGTGAAGAAAAAATTAGTCCAAAATATATAGCTTCTACAGCAACAATAAAAAATGCAGAGGAACAAGTGAGAGCTTTATATGGTAGAAAGCATAATCAATTTCCACCAAGTGGACATGAATCAGATGACTCCTTTTTTTCAAAGGAGATATCCTTAGATAAGGATCCATTCAGGCTATATTTGGGGATAAGTTCACCTTTTGCATCTATGAAAACAACGATCTTGAGAGTTTATGCAGTATTGTTACAAACCGCTTTTAGATATAAAGATGACCCACTGTATAAGGATTATATTGATGCCTACTGGACCCTAATTGGATATTATAATAGTAAAAGAGAATTAGGTGGAGCGGTTAGACTTATACAAGACGATATACCAGATAGAACTAAAGTGTTGAAGGAGAAACATGATGATAAATGGGCTAGACAATTCCCTAAATATGATGAAATTACTTCAAGAAAAAAAGGTTGGGAAATTCCTCAGGTATTAGAAAAACTTGAAAAGGAAATTAATATTGGTAATGATAGAGAAGTTTTAGATATAGCTGTTGCAACTAATATGATACAAGTAGGCATGGATGTAGATAGGCTTGGTCTAATGGTAGTGACTGGTCAACCTAAAACAAGTGCTGAATACATCCAAGCTACTTCTAGGGTGGGAAGGCAAAGTCCAGGTTTAGTAGTAACAATTTATAATCCCTACAGGGCAAGAGATTTATCCCATTATGAAAATTTTACGGCCTACCATTCACACCTTTATAGGTATGTGGAAGGAACATCAGCTACTCCCTTCTCTGCGAGAGCAAGAGAAAGAACCTTACATGCTGCTTTCATAGCAATTTTGAGAAGTGAATATGAAGAATTGAGAACAACAAAAATGGGGGCAAGAAATATTGAGAACATAGACCAGGTAGAGATCGATAATGTTATAAATAAAATTCTAGAGAGGGTAAAAATTGTAGCTCCAAATAACCTAGAAAAAGTAAAAGAAGATCTAATATATTTCTTAGATGAGTGGAAAAAACTTTCTAGAAGTGAGAAAAACCTATATTACTATAGCTATCATCATGTTGGATATATGACAGGGAGAGTTCAGAGACTACTAAAGACTTACGGGTCATTTGGTAAACATTATTATGAGAAAGAAACACTAAATAGTATGAGGAATGTTCAAAAAGAATCTGGTTTGTACCTTTGGAGGGATTAGCATGGAGATAGGTAATTTAAGTCAAAATCAAATTATAACAACTTTTGGGCCTGGTTCTATTATAGATGCCAAGGAAGACTCTGTTATGGGTTTAGATATTAACTACTGGAATAATGATGGGGAAGAATATAGAAGGATTTATTTTAATAAATTAGCTTCTTATTTAGGAGTTAGATATTTCTTAGAGCCGAAGCAAGGGAAAAACTCTTTTCCTGTTATTATATTTCCTGACTGGCACGTTTGCTCTAATATTAAATGCAATTTAGTTTTTCAACTATCAGAGTCAGTAACTGGAAACCCTGAAATCTATGATAGTAAGGGGCCTAGATGTCCTGATTGTGATTTTAGAGCCTACCCTTCTAGATTTATAATGTTTTGCGAAAATGGGCATATTGATGAGTTTCCTTATAGAGAATATTTGCATGGAGGGAAGACTCAATGTGAAGGAAAGATAAGGTTAAGGTCAGCAAGTTATACATCATCATTAAGCTCCTTGATTTTATCTTGTGATAATGAAAGTTGTAAAGCTAGAAAAACAATGGGGGATGCTTTATTAAAGGCAACATTTTCAGATTACTCTTGTAAGGGTAGGCATGCACATAGGCCTTCTAATCCAAATGACAAATGTTCAGCTGACCTCATTCCTAGCTTAAGAGGTGCCACAAATGTATATTTTTCAATCGTAAGATCTGCCTTAGAAATACCGCCTTGGTCTGATAAAATATTTCAAAGAGTTGAAAAGATGAAGGTGGAAATTGATAATTATATTGAAGATAAAAAAATTGAGGCTGAGTTAGATGATGAAGTTTTTGATTATGAAAAAGCTCAAATGCGAGGCTTAAAAGTTGCCTATAGAAAGTTAGAAGAAAATCTTATGACCTTTGAGAAGTTTATTGAGATATACAAAAAAATTGCTGAGGGTGCTTCTGAATATAGTGAAATAAAAGAATCTGAATATAATTCTATTCTTAACCATAAAGCATTATCAAAAAACTATTCAAGTTTTCTAGCTAGTGAAGAAGACCTTCCTGATTATCTAAAAATATATTTTACAAGATTAATTAGAATTGAAAAGGTCAGAGAAATTATGGCTTTAAAAGGCTTTACTAGAGCTAGTTTCCCAGACCCAGATAATGATAACTTTGCAAGTGTTGTCAATCTAGCGGGTAAAGATACGGGTTGGCTACCAGCAGTTAGGACTAGTGGCGAGGGTATATTTCTAGAATTGAATAGAGAAGAAATTGAAAATTGGTTATCAAATTTTGATTCCAAAGCTATATCAGAAATTTATGATAATGAATATAGGAAACATGTGGAAAGCAAGGGATGGGAGTATAGGCAAAATCGTGACTTGGTATATGTATTACTCCATAGTTTATCACATGCCTTAATAAGAGAGTTATCTTTAAGAAGTGGGTATTCTACAACAGAATTACAGGAAAGAATATACTATAGTGAAAACATGTGTGGGCTATTGATCTACACAGCAAGTGGTGATTCAGAAGGGACCTTAGGTGGCTTAGAAGAAATGGGGAAAATTAATAATTTTCAAGATGTTTTGATCAATGCACTTAAAAATGCCTTGATATGTTCAGCAGATCCTGGATGTTTGAAAACCTACCCAGGTAATGAAAATTTAAATGGTGCAGGTTGTCATGCATGTTTAATGATTCCTGAAACAGCTTGTGAAAATGGAAATAGGCTTTTGGATAGGCGGACAATAGTACCTACTCAGGAAAAAAACTTCAAGGGTTATTTTGAAAAGTTGGTGAGGGAAGTATGTGGGATAAGTCTTTAAGATTAGATGTTTTCGAAGGGCTTCTTTTTAACCATAGATATTTTATCGAGGGCCTTTTATTTAAAGGAGAAGTTTCAACTAATATTCTTGATTCTAGAAGTACAATTTTTCAAGAACTAAATAAGCTATTTCCTAACTCATCCTCAGAAGAAAAGTTAAATTTTTTATACTTAATGGCTAAGGCTTATAGTCGTTCAAATTCGGAAAAGATGCAATTAATATGGTCGGGACCAAGTATATCTGGGTTACCAGGTAGGGATACCGAAATTGTTTTTGAAGAGTATATTTCAAGTGCCCAAGAGAGTATTATTCTTTCTATCTATTCTTTAAGTGAGTATGCCAGTAGTTTAATTAATTTATTGGAGAAAAAAATCAAACAAGGAATCTATGTAGAAATGTATGTAAATGATTATGCTAGCAAAAGTGATTTATTGGACAAGATTATTAAATTAGATAATAGTAGGGCTTTCGTCTATGAATATATTGGGGCAGAAAATCATACTCAATCTCTACATGCAAAAGTATTAACTATAGACAATGAGAAGTCAATAATTACTTCATCTAATTTATCTTATAATGGCATGGATGGAAATTTAGAATTGGGTGTAATATTGAATTCCAAGGAAAAGGCAAAAGAAATAAGATTAATATTTAATACTTTAATAGAAAAGTATTATTTCAGGCGAATTAAAAGATAGAGGAGGTGAACAATGAATTATTTAGATTTATTTGCAGGGGCGGGAGGCTTATCAGAAGGTTTTGCAAGACTGGGATATAAAGGTATAGCTCATATTGAGTCTAATAAATCAGCCGCAGAAACGCTCGAAACTAGGATGGCATATTATTATTTGAAGGAAGAGAACAAATTAGATATTTATAGAGAATATCAGAAAACTTATTTCTTATCTGTAAAAGAAAGAAGAGAACAAAGAGAAAAGTTTTTAGAAAAAATTCCTAGTTATATTAAAAATTCAGTTATAAATTGTGAAATTTCTTATGAAAACTTACCGTTTTTATTTGAGAAAATTGATAAACAACTTGAAATTAATAGGGGAAAAAACCTGGATGTAATTATAGGCGGACCACCTTGTCAGGCTTATTCAGTAATAGGTAGATCTAGAACAGGGTCAAATAATAATAATGATAAACGGCATTATTTATATAAATTATATGTTGAATTTTTAAAAAAATACAAGCCAAAAGTGTTTGTGTTTGAGAATGTTCCAGGTATTTATACTGCCAAAAATGGAAAAATATTTGAGGATATTCAAGAAAAATTTGATGAAGCAGGATATAATATACAATCTTTTGATTTTAATTCCTTTGATTTTGGGGTTCCTCAAAATAGAAAAAGAGTAATAATCATGGGTTTTAAAAAAGGTTTGAATGTAGATGATTTTAAATATCCTGAAAACAAAGGGAATATCTACATGGTGGAAGATTTTTTAAATGATTTACCATCAATTAAATCAGGTGAGGTGTATAAAGACTTTAAATATAGAAATAAGCCAACAGAGGCACTGTTATATACAAAAATAAGAGATAAAGAGGATTTATTGACCCACCATATTTCAAGGCCTAATAATGATAGAGATCTGAACATTTATAGAATCGCAGTGGAGTTATGGAATAAAAAAGATGAAAGATTAAAATATTCAGATTTACCAGATGAACTTATTACTCATAAAAATACTAAATCTTTTTTAGATAGATTTAAAGTAGTTGCAGGGGATTTGAATTATTCACAGACCATAGTTGCCCACATAGCAAAGGATGGACACTATTATATACATCCTAATATGGAAGAAAATAGATCTCTTTCGATAAGAGAGGCGGCTAGGCTTCAATCCTTTCCTGATAATTATTTTTTTGAAGGATCGAGAACATCTAATTTCACACAGATTGGAAATGCTGTTCCTCCTTTAATGGCTGAATATATTGCTGAATGGATTAAAGAAAATGTATTAATAATTTAGGAAATTATATATAATTATTTTAATTTAATTAAAAGAGGTAGAACTATTAACGTTCGACCTCTTTCCCTAAATAATTATCATAGTTCTTCTTATACTGATATAGCCTATCCTGCTCTTGGCGGGATTGATTGAGCTTCTCAATGAGAGACTCTTTTTTTGTATGAAGTTTTTCAAGATCTTCGTATATTTGTTTGGTAGTAGGCAGGACATCGGAGTCCTGAAAACTCTCGGCAACTGCCTTTTTATAAAGCATAAGTTGAGGACTGTATTCACTAGTGAAAGCCTTATCTTCAGGGTGTGCCTTAGCATATTTATGAATTTCTTTATACTGATCTATGATATAGCGGCTCTCCATAACCTTCTTTTTTTCTTCTATGAGTTTTTCTATTTCCTTATTTTCTGTAAGAAGATTTTGAACTTCTGTAGCCTTTTCATAGAGAGCTTTTTCTAATTGTTCTCGTGTTTTAAAACCCTCGCTTCTAACCTGGTTAATAGTATCTGCCATAGTAGAAAGATTATGCTTTGTTGCCCAATACCTGTACCCAGGAGAGCTTTTAGCCTTATCATTATCACTTATATCAATAACATTATCTAAAGGCCTAAAAGAGGCTCTAGTGCGTTTGCTTTTCATGCCAACTTCTTCTAGGATACGTTCTTTTAATCTTTCCTCAGTATAATCATCCCCCATTCTCATAGCCCTTGTAAAACGTTGCTGACCATCTATTTTTTTAAAAGAAATATGCTTTCCATATTTTATTTCATATCCATATTGCTTCATAAGATTAAGAAAAGCATCCCAATCTTTAGCTTTCTTAATTGCTTTATCTATATCAAATTGAAGCCTAGCCTTCCATGAGGTGCCTTTCTTTCTCTCGTGATATTCCTTATAAGATTTACCTTTAGTTTTATATTTTTTCTTGTATTTCTCATAATACTCATCTATAACCATTAGGTTGTTTTCCTTGCAGAGATTGTCACTTTGGTATCTGATTCTATGGTAACTTCGCTTGTTAGATTGATAGCATTTTCCTGTTTTCCAATTAACATTATTAAAAATAATATGGTTATGAATGTGGTTACGGTCTACATGGGTAGCTAGTACATATTCGTATTCACCATTTAAAACTTCTTTGGCTAGAGCAAGACCTATCTCGTGTGCTTTTTCAGGGCTTACCTCTCCAGGAACAAAACTTTGTATTAAATGCCTAGCCAAAACTGTTCCTCTAGTATCATTGACTTCCCTTGTATTAATAAATTGTAGATGGGCAGTTGCAGGAGAGCAACCCTCAGAACTTATTAATATTTGATCATCAGTTTTATCATCACTAGTAATATAATCAATTGCAAGGCTGAGAGTTGATTTAATGGGATGTATCTTTG
Source organism: Tissierella creatinophila DSM 6911 (assembly GCF_001940565.1). Classification (GTDB taxonomy): domain Bacteria; phylum Bacillota; class Clostridia; order Tissierellales; family Tissierellaceae; genus Tissierella_A; species Tissierella_A creatinophila. Next base: position 43,038 of record NZ_LTDM01000006.1, on the reverse strand, counting down.
TAATTGCCACTTTAATTAGCCTTATTCATATATTTTCTTGTTAAGATATTTTGAATTTTTATTATTTCTTTTGATATATCATCATTCTCTTTTTTTAAGTCTTCAATATCCTCTCTATAGATTATTCCTGTACTATTTACTCTCTTTGCAATTTGATTGATGTTATTTGAATTCTTTCCTATAAGAGTTTGTAGTTTTCTAAAGATATTCATATCAATCACAAATATAGGGGCTTCTAGAACACTTTTTCTTATAAAATGTCCCATTGATTTTGACTTGCTTATTTCAAGTTTCTTCTTAAAAAGTTCTTTTTCCTCATCAGTAACCATAACATGAATATCATTCTTCCTAAGTCTATTTGCCATATGAATTCTCCTTTTCTTTTTATTTATAGCAGGGTCTTAGGGGGAACCCCTAAATCATTCTGATAAGAACAAGTAGAAAATTGGATAAAAAGAAGCGAACCTAAATGGGTCCGCTTCATCAATTTTCTCGTAAGTGTGTCTACACTTACTGTGCTTGCTATTAAAGTTATTTTAAAAGCAGGCATTAAGCTAAGTATTTGATTTATATATTTATATTACCGCACTATGGAGAAAATGTCAGCGTGTTTTGGATGTTTTACTTTAAGTTCATAAAAACATCATTTCGAGATAAAGGTTTATTTTTCCAAAGACTAAGTTAGTGTATTAGTATTGACTAATGACTAAAATACTGATATTCTCTTTTTAAGATTTACTAATGGAGGAGTGTGAAAAATGAACAAAAAAGTAAATTTTTTTATAGACGAGGATGTATACGAAAAGTTTTTACTTGCTATGGACATTTCTAAAGAATCCGAAGAAGAAGCTATTGAAATGTCTATGAGATGGTACATAGCAAAGACTTTTGAAAAGGCTTCTCATGAATACAATCCTAAAAAGGTTTCTAAATCTCCTGAAGGTGTTAATGATTATTATGGGAAAGCTATTGGGCGTATTCCTATTTGGGCATTAAAGCCGGAGCAGTATAATCATAAAATTATAAGGGCATATTTTACTGCTCTTGACATAGCAGGGTCTGCCACTATAAGTATGATGGAGCAATTATGTAGTGAAAAGGTTTACCCCAAATTATATGTACCTACTTTTAAAAATAATTACTCACAAATGAAGATAGATGGTGCAAAAAGTCATGGGAAAGTCTTTGAAGACGATGGAGAAAATGTATGGCTATGGAGTGAAATAGAAGATACTTTATTGAAACATAAATCAAGTTTTTATAGCGGGGAGGATAAGAATGAGTAGACTAGTTGATAGTAGTATAAGTAATTATGAAGCATTAGAAAATATAAAAAATGGAAAATATGTTATGCCTGCATTTCAAAGACAGTATGTATGGAGTATGGAACAAGTGGAAAAACTATGGGACTCTATTCTTTTAGACTATCCTATAGCTACTTTTTTATTTTGGCATGTTGATGATGATAATGTAACTTGGGATACATATTTTTGTAATTTTTTAAATGATGTTACATTTGATAATCGTAAACAGGCAGATACAGTAAATTACGAGTTAAGTAATATAAATGTTAATTTAACTGACACTGCAGTCCTTGATGGACAACAAAGATTGACTTCATTATTTTTATCTTTATATGGAGAAGCTTTTATAAGGCAAAAATATGCAAGGCGAAAAAGTAGTGGAGGTATTGTAACAAAACTACTAATTGAACTAAATAAAAACAAGATAACTGTTGATGAAGAAGAATACAATAGTAAAAAATTTGATATAAAATTCAGCGATAAAATTGGGAAGCAAAGTCCTACACAATTTGAGATAAAAAATATATTAGATGTAAAGTTTCAAGATGAAACAACTAGAGAGATGGCCATTGAAGATGCAATTTCTAATGTTCCAGCAGATAGTAAAGATTATGCCAGGAATATTTTAAATAAGCTTTATAATAAAGTGTTTGTAGAAAAATTAATTAGATATACTGAAATACATGATATGAAGCAGGACGATGCCTTGGAGATGTTCGTAAGGTTTAATAGTGGTGGTAAGGCTCTTCGTAAATCTGAAATAACCATGTCTATACTTGAAGCATATTGGCCAAGTGCAAAGACAGAATTCGGAAAATTACTTGTAGATTCATATGAAAATTTTGGTACAGACTTTATAATTCGTTCCGCCCTTATGCTTTATGGAGATGTTGTAAAATCAAATATTAATAAGAATATAGCTGAAGAATTAAAAAATAATTGGAATGATTTTAAAAAGGCTTTGAAAAACTTAGAGAGCATATTAAAAGATATGAAGATAGGAGTAAGTAGATTCTCAGGTAGCTGGAACGTCCTATTACCGATTATATATTTTATTTATTATAATTCAGACTACAGAAATAATCTTGATGGTATTCGTGCATATCTAATAAGAGCAGTTTTATTTACTTACTTCCAATCTGGAACGACAAGTAAATTACAACAAATGAAGAGTAGAATTAATGAAAATGACCATGAAATATCAGTTGAAATGCTTAACCAAATGAATGATCTTAGGGTAACAGATGGGAAGATTGAAGACATTTTAAATGAAGAAAAAGGTAGCAGAGTTGCTGGAGAAGCTTTATACTTTCTGAGTTTAGATTGGAGAAATAACCATTTTAAATACGAACAAGATCACCTTCACCCTTTTGAAAGATTTGATGGTAATAAACCTATTGCAGTATCTATGGAAGACTGGAGAAACTGGAGAGGAAATCGTAATAGGTTGGCAAATTTACACTCTTTAGAAGGTAGAAGCAATGCAAGCAAAAGTGATATGAGACTTGTAGATTATTATAATGATATGAATGATTCTCAAAAAGAAGAATTTAGAAGACAAGCATTTATTCCTGAAGATGTATCGCTAGAATTAGAAAACTTTGATGAATTTTATGAAAAAAGAAAAGAGATATTAACTGTAAAGATAAGGGAATTGTTAGGTTAAAATTATCATAAGTAGCATTTGTTGGGGGTGAGATGATTGAAAGATATGAAAGAAGTTCATAACTTTGCAGTAAAATGGCTTGATAAATTTAGGAATCAAGAAATTGATTATATAGAATTAGTAGACCATTATCTGGCCGATGATTGTGATGCTCTTGGCTTTAAAATGGATAGTGGAGAAGAATTTTCTAAAAGATATGGAAGTGCCGTTTATGACTATAAAGAACTCAAAAAAATTATAGATTACGTAAATGATATTGAACTACTAGGTTCTGCTATTTATTCAAGATGGAGATATTTCAACCACTGGGCATATGATGGCGAAGAAATTTTAGAAGATAGAAATCGTTCTTGGTTTATTCTAGCTTTAAAGCGATTGCTTGTATTATCTGCTGAAAATAATGCTATGTTTAAAGGTATACCAAAGACTATTAATATTGTATCTAATAATATTTGCTATGGCCCATGTCCAGAGCCTACAGATGAAGTAGAACAACACCTAACAATTAGTTCTGAAGGACAAGTAAAATTTTCATCACTTAACTTTGGTTATGGAATGGAAAAATATGAAAAAGGAAGAAGCGAAGAGTTTAATATAGGAAAACCAGTAGCTGGAAAAATATTAAATGCAGTAGGTGAATATTTCAGTAATGAATATATTGAAATCTTTGCGACAGATATTGGCGATTGGAATATGGAGATAATCAATACAGATGGAGAGAGCTACCACTTCAGAGGTTCACTGTGTGCAGATTTTGAAATTGATGGGATAGACTTATCTAATCTAATTCGTGATGAAATAGGTATAAAAAATTTATATATATTTGATGGGAACAATAAGCCGGATAAGGTGAATAAAATCAATATTGAATATAATAGAGTAACAAAAATAAAACCCAAAGAATTAATAAGTGAATCAGAAGAATATGTAACTTGGGATTACCTGGAGAGTTTAACAATTGATAGGAAGACTGAAACAATTGAACATATACAAAATGTGGGGTCTGGATGCATTGTTTCAAGGAAATTTCAAGTTCAGGGAGGAGTAGAGGCACTTCTCGATGATTTAGATGGAGATAGTTTGTTTGAATATATTGAGGGAAATCCACCAGATGTTATTGAAAATCCAGAGGAAATGAAAGGCTATAAAATTACTATAGACCTAGAAAAAGATGGTCAGCGAATAATTATAGGAACATTTGACAAAAAAGGACTGCCTGAAGATTGGGAAGACTTTGCGGAGGCTGTTTTAGATTTTATGTTATTTTATGGGCTAGGTGAAATACTTGATCCATCTATTTATAATTTGATAAAAAGGCGGAAAGATGAATACATATATTGCAGCGTTACCTTTGACGATAGCTATAAAACTTATTACTATTTAACAGATGATGATAGTATTGAAGTTGGAGACTCAGTCATGGTCCCTGCTGGAATAGATGATCATCTAGCTATGGTAAAGGTTGTAAAGATAGAGTATTTCAAGGAAGGGGATGTTCCTTTTCCTATGAATAAAATAAAGAAGATAGTCAGAAAGGCTGCTGATGTAGATTTTGATAGCTAATCATAGTTATGGAGGATAAAATTATGGACATTAAGGCATTAAATAAAGATTTAGCAGAGATTATTCTAGAGTTATCTTCCATTTTAGGTAAGCCTATAAGTGAGGATAAATTTGAAATAGTAGATTCGGGTCTTCCGCATAAACCAGCATCCCTTCCAAAAGGGAAAATGGGTATCTATATGTTTTTATATGATAATAAGTTTTTAAAGATTGGCAAAGCTGGTCCAAAAAGCAATGCAAGATTTTATAGTCAACATTACAATCCTAAATCAGCTAGCAGTACATTAGCAGCTTCTATTTTAGCAGATGGATCAATTGCTAATAAAAGCATCTCCGAATCTAATGTTGGAGTATGGATAAAGGAGAATTGTTATAGGATTGATATATTATTTGATTCTGACTTAGGAATATTTGCGTTAGAGCTTATAGAAGCTGCACTGCATTATAAATATGAGCCTGTATATGAAGGCTTTATAAGTCAAAGATAGAATGGTAGGGGTGTTAATATGGAGTATATAGGGGTTATCATTTTCATGATACTTATAATTATGATTTGTATTGTATTAGTACTGAAATTTAAAAGGAGCCAAGGTCTTGTACTTAGCACAACAGATAATTCTAATGGGGAAAAAAGCGAGCTAGAATTTACTACGAAAAACATACAAAATGAATTAGTTATCAAAATGGAAATGCTCCCTGCAGAGGAAAATATTGACGAGAACAAGCTTGTTGAGATTACAAATAGCAAAGTCTTAGCTCATGTAAATAATCTAGTGCCTGGTTTAGCACAGGTGGGGAATGTGGCTCACAATGCAGCCCAAGCAGCACAAGCCAATGGGGAAGTATTATATAGAGCAATAATTCCTGCAGGTACGAAGTTGGCAGATTCAAAGGCTATGGAAAATGCTGTTCGTGGTATTTATCGTGGTTCAGATGGTATTAAAGGTCATGCAAACCTAGTAGCTGTTGAAGCACAAAAAGGAACAGCAGTTGTAGCTAATACCGCAGCTGCTGCTATAGGAGTTGCCTCAATGGTTGTTGGTCAGTACTATATGACACAGATTAATGCTGAACTCGGAGTAATTAGCGAAGGCATATCTAAGATTTCAGATTTTCAGGATAATGAGTATCGTAGTAGGGTTTTCTCACTTGTTACTCATGTTAAAAAGATAGAGGATTTCCAAGTTGAAATTCTTGAAAATAATGAATTGAGACTCAGTAAAATTGGTCAACTTGATAGTCTGGAAGAAGAAAGCACTCAACTTCTAGGACAAGCTACATGGTAAAAGTATCCACCAAACAAAAATCATCCTTAAGTAATAGAAAGGTTAATACAAAATCGGATGCCTTTCTAATTGAAAGTGAAATTCCTTACTCCACACACCTAGAAAATCAATTTATTTTGACTGAAGATGATATATCTAAATTTGAATATAAGAAGGTTGCTAAATCTGGAATTTCTGTAAAAAGGCCAGATTCGAAAAGTTATACTCTACAAAAATTTACTAGGGATTCATTTTATAAGGCTTTTGAAAATTATATTGATAATGTAGCTTTTGTTTTTTATGGAAACTTAATTTATGTGGATCCCAGGCAAATTGATAAAAATATTGTTATGGCAAATGACTTGGAGATTTCTTTAGAGGATTTTGTAAAATTCTTCATTAATTCTGGGGATCTTGATGATTTGAAAAACATAGAAATACTAACTTATATTAAGAAAGCTTCTAAGGAGATTGTAAAGAATTCCATTATAAATAACGAAGAACTTGCAAACTCAATTTTCCAAGGTAAAGGCTGGTTTGAAGAACCCTATGTTGCAAATTATATATACGAAGATTCTATACTTAGAGATAACTATATTACAGGATTTACAATAACTACAGATTCGGGCAGAGGTAGTGGGAAATATACAATTATAATAAAACCTATTTAAAATACATTAAATAAAGAAGATTCGATATAGAGGCTCCACTTTTAAAAGTAGGGGCCTCTATACTTTTATATCCTTTTAAAAATCCTTCTTAGGTTCATATGGAATTTTTAAATTATAACCCATCCTATTTATTTCACAAAGCTTGATTACAACAAGATTGGTTTGAGTATTTAATATACTGGCTATTTAAGCTGGAGGTAATCCTTCTCCAGGTATTCATAAGTTTCAATTCTATCTAAAATTTAATAATAATAAAACACCTATAATATTTAGAACCCCAAAAATATTTTATGTAGTTTTAAAAAAACTTAAAATAAATTGAAGTATAATAATAAAACATAAGAACTGGAATTTTTTTATAAAGGTTTAAAGTCACACTTTTACAACATCTTTATGGAGATTTTTTTATAATCTAATTAGGAGAATATATTATAATTTATTGGGAAACCTAAAAAATAGTTAGTAAAAATACAAATAATAGGAGCCTTTGAAAATGATTTTTAGAAGAAATAGTTCAAGTTCAAATAAAAAATCAACTTCAGATAGCGTCACCGAGAATCTATCAGCTGAAACAATAGAAAACCTGTTTTCTAACATGGCTGATTTCAACAAGATAAATTTAAACACACCTGGTGGTAACGAATATACTCTTCACTTTTTAAAATCCTTAATCAATGTTGACCAATTAAATTTAACTGTGATTTTGCCATTATTACACGGAAACAAAGGCAGTGTCCCTTTAAGCATTGGTTCTATTGAAGTAACAGAAATAGATACTTTACATAAGGCAATGGAGAATTTACTAACTGGCTCAATATTGATTGAAGATATAGTCCAAGAAAAGTATTGGAGTATAGTAATTCCTAAGGATTTGAGTCGTTCTATTGATACATCTCAGCAGGAAAGCATTTTATATGGGCCAAATGATAGCTTTGTTGAACAAATTGATCAAAATATAACACTTATTCGAAGAAGACTACCTATTGCACAATTAAAATGCAAAGACTTTACAATAGGTTCTATGAGTAAAACAAAGCTTTATTTAATTTATATAGATGGTCTAGTAGATTCTGAAATATTAATAACAATGGAAGAAAAAATTAGAAATATCGATTATGATGTTTTTTTAAATACGTCTGACATAACTTCATTTTTAGATGATAATAAAAACAGCCTCTTTCCGCAATACCAGTTAAGTGATAGACCTGATGTTATTGTTTCAGCTCTTTCATCAGGTAAGATATCACTTATCTTGGACGGAACTCCTTTTGTTATAGCTGCACCTATAACTTTTTTTGAATTATTTCAATCTCCAGAAGACTATGTACATCGGTGGCTAGTAGGCTCTTTTTTAAGAACTATTCGGTTTATTGCTTTTTTAATTACTTTGTTATTAGTTCCAGCTTACGTAGCAATAACTACGTATAATTATGAGATGCTTTCGCTCCAATCATTGATAATCGTACTAACCTACCGGAGTGATGTGCCATTTAACCCAGTGATTGAAGCTTTTCTAATGACTTTAACACTAGAAATTCTAAAAGAGGGTAGTTTAAGAATGCCTTCAAAAATAGCACCAAGTCTTGGAGTCGTTGGGGGTATAGTAATAGGTCAAGCTGCAATAGACAGTGGAATCGCTGGTCCTGTTCTGGTTGTTTGCATAGCTATTTCCGGATTGGCTTCGTTTCTTGTTCCTAACTATTTAATGACAAACTCTAGTAAACTAATCCAATTCATATTTATTGGATTAGCTGGCTTGTGGGGGTCTTTTGGTATCATTCTTGGATTACTCTTTCTAGGAATTCACTTGAATTCACTTACTTCTTTAGATCGCTCTTATATTGCTCCCCTAGCCCCCTTTTATTCAAAAGACTGGAAGGATATTATTATTCGTTCACCTATACAATATATGAAAACAAGACCAGAATATCTGCATACACAAAATAAAAATAGAACCTCTAGACGAAAGGAGAACATAAAATAGATGGATAGGGTTAATATTATCAATTCAAATAAATCTTATTTTTCAAGCAAGCATAAAATTGATTCTGTTATGCTTGCCTTACTGACAAATAGATTGCAAATAATTCATTTTATTATATTTTCAACTGAAAGATTACAATATCCTCATATGGTATGGCTTATTATTCTTGGCGGGGTGATTTCTCAACTTTACATTTACATATTGTCTAGATGGCTTTCAAGTAACATGGGAAAAAAGGGTGTTATCGGTATATTTGACTTGTTTGGAAATGTATTTACTAGAATCTTTTTGTTTGTTTGGTTGTGTTTTATGCTCATAAAATTCATTATTGCTAGTTCCTACTATGTTTATCTACTACACAAATATCTTATGACACAACACCCGAAACTAACTCTAGTACTTGTTTTAATCATTTCAATCGTCTATTTGGCAAGTAAAGGTTTTGCAAATGCTTTGAAATTTTCAGTTATTGCATTTGTTTTTTCTATTGGGATTTTATTGTTGTACATACTATTAATGTTTAATACTTTTGTTAGCATTCAAGATATATTTCCGTTGTTTGGAAATGTATTTAATTCTAATTTTCTTAACTCTATGCTGTTAATATGGGGGTTCTTTAGCGGTCCTGAATGTCTTATTTTAATTGGACCGTATATTCGTTCTGATGTAAACATTCACAAATCCATGTTTATTGGAAATTTAATATCTATTATCGAGTATGTAGCTTTTTTTCTTGGTACATTTATCTTTTATGGATCCGATTTTTTACCTTATGTTCAACATAGTTATATTAATATGATCAACTTTTTGCAATTTAAATCCATACAAAGAATTGAAATGATTACCCTGCCGGTTCTTATGGTAAATTTTACTCTTTCCCTTGCTGTAATTCTACTTTCTTCTTTTAAGGCTATTGTTTATATTACGGGAAGCAAGAAAATACCAAAAGAAACCACACTTACATTTTTTATGATAAGCTCTATTTTTACATTCGCCTGTATTTTTTTTATTTTAAAGCTTTTTACAACTGAAATCCAAGCACTCTTTTGGGGCAATGTTCTATTATACTTATCTGTATTTACTTACACTTCAATCCCAGCTATAATATTCATTGCAATTTTAGCTAAGTCCGGGAGGGTAAAATAATGTCATTCTTAAAGCGATATTTTATATTTACTATGTTAGTGTGTTTATTTTTGACCGGTTGTACAAAACATAGGATACCTAACAAAAATTACATTGAGAATATAGCACCTTCGGTTTTATTTTATATTCGACCAACTGATGACGACAATATAGAGGTCACTACAATTGTACCTCCTATAAAAAAAGAAGAAAGGAAAATTATAAAATCAGAAGACAGAACCTTGACAGGTGCAATATTGAAATTAAATGCAAACTATTTTAGAGAAGTAAAAACTGGTCAATTGAGGATAGTTTTTATCGATAAGAAATTAGCAGAACAGGGACTTTTTGATGTTATCAATACTTTTTTTAGGGACCCTTCCATTTCTCAGAGACTTTATTTAGCAGTAGTGGAAGGTGATATGGAAAGTTTTTTAAATACTACACTTAAGGAAAATATAGATATATTTCTCTATGAAAAAATGAATTTTAATGAATCTCAAGGAGAAATCTTAACACAAAACCTGCATTACTTTCTAAAGAGTTACTATTCTACATATGAAGACCCTTATCTGCCCTTCTACAAAATAGAAAATAATAAATTGGTTTACTCAGGTATTGCAGTATTTAACAATGATGCATTGACAGATACTTTGACACTTAAAGAAGAACGCATTTTTAGGCTTTTACACCCCTTAGTAAAATATCATAAAGTGCTACCTATCACCATATGTGACATAATTTTATTAAACACAAAAACTACCACAAAGATAGACTTTTCAAATTCTTATAATGATGTTAATGTATCTGTAAAATTATCGTCTCACCTCGGAGAATACAAAGACGGGATGAAATCTGATATACATGAGAATTATCTGAAACTGGAAGATAGAATTCAATCTTCCTTGGAGCAAGAAGCAAAAGAATTGGTCAATAAACTTCAAAAGGCTAATAGCGATTGTCTAGGTATTGGTCGTTATACAAAAACCTTAACACAAAAACCATTCAACGGAGATACATGGAAAGATAAATGGAGTAGTCTAGAATTTAATATTCAATTTGAAATGACTTTTGATGATTTGGGTGTATCGAAATGTACTAAAAACAAGTAAAGTTATTGTAAATGAAAAGGCTGGTAAATACTTTTTAATGACGATAGCCACACAAAACTAATGTTAAATGCAAATAGTATAGGAAACTCTATTTTTTCTTGCTTTATAGATTTTAAAAGCATCCTTATGTGAAACGATTGTGCAAACTGGTGAAGAAAAATATTTAGATAGGAATTTCTCCAATAAAAAGATGAGAAAGATTGTTTCAGGCAAAATACTGAGAAAATGTCTGCATATTTTTATGTCGATATGTTTCCACATACCGATAGCAATAAAAATGCTGTGGATATGTTTCCGAGAACAGACAGTTCGAAAGACATTCATTCTGTCCTCTCAAGCCACGTTGAAGTAATTGTAAAGATTAAAAAGCTACAAAATCCAGTTATACCAATGATTTGACAGGTAAAAAGACGTTGAATGGACAGATGGCATTCAATGTCTTTTTTGTACTAGGGAACATTCAAAGATAAATTTACAAAGTATACTTGACATTATATGCAAAGCATACTATACTCAAAATGCAAGGTGAACTATACAAAAGGAGGGTGGGTATTGAAAACAAGAATAAAAGAGTTAAGACAAAAAAATAGAATCACCCAAGAAGAACTTGCCTTAGCAGTAGGCGTGACTCGACAAACAATTACATCTATAGAGGGAGAAAAATATACAGCGTCTTTAATTTTAGCATACAAGGTTGCAAGATATTTTAATATGACCATAGAGGAGATATTTGACTTTTCAGAAGTGGAGGAGGTATGGAATGAATAAATTTAAAGCAAAGATTCGTAATAGGACAATATTTTTAATAATATTATTTGTTAGCATGATATCTATTTATTTAATCTTATTTTTAAACCAAGATAAGTTATCCAGACCTTCAAATGATATTATAAATTTTCATGGTGGTGCCCTTAGTAGTTTTAGTATTTTAATAAAGTAGTCTTTTTTACCTTGCTAGGAGCTACTTTATTTGTAGCGATAGTTAAAGGATTATTTAAGTTATATTATCGGAATAATTTATAAGGAGGATGATGTTAGGTGAAAGAAGGTAAGATGAATGAATATATAAGATGGGGTTTATTACTAAATGGTTTGACCATAGGTGCCAAACAATTTATAGTAATTCCAGATGCTATCGTATGCTTTATAGTAGGAATAGGTATATCTTTATTAATATTTGGAATATATGAAACCAATCATGATATAACAAAATTTAAAAAATGGAAAAGAAGTATATTAAAGAATTTTGGTAAATTAAGAGGGTGGAAGAAGTAGCAAAATAAAATTATCAAAAATTTATATTAATAAATAATAGTATGGAAGTTTAGGTCAGGCAAGACCAAATAACCTTCTCCATTTGTATGACTAAAATAGTATGGAGAGGGTTGAGAAATAAATGATAATATTATAAAATCAGAATAACTATAATTGGTAGATAGGTGAATCAAGAAAGGAATTTGAGGAGGTGTTAAGGTATGTGTTATCTAATTGCAAAAAAGGTTAATGAATCAGGGAGTATTGCACTTAAGACTGTTAGGGGTAAGGAGCTAGCTTACTTTGTTGATGAATTCCAGGAAAAGATAGGATATGATATTCAATTAGTTACCATAACTAGACCTTCAGCCTATGGTGAATATGAGCCATATCACTTTGTAGATAGTTATGAGGAGTTTGAGAAGAAAGTAAATTTAATGTAGTATCATATAATGGAGAATTTGCAAAGGAGATAAGACTATAGATTTTGTCTCTTTTTTTATAAAAAGATTAATTGGAATATAAAATGTCATAAGATGCTATATATTTAAATATGCACTTTACCACCAAGGGAGTAGTATCTTCCTACGACATCTTTATTGTCACCCCAGCCCATTGTGAGGTTATGGTGAAACTAGAGGAACAGTAAAATTTAGTAATATCAATGCTTTGAGAGAATATGAGACATTGAATGTACGGATGACATTCAATGTCCTATTATACTTGGAAACATGTCCATTAATATATGGGTATTATGATGTGGTGAGTTCAGTATTATTCAGGGATGCTCCTGTTAATTAAAAAATAGGGCATATTTTAGTTCTAAACTATACACAATTATAACTATATGTAGATAGTTTTGATAGATGACAACATATGACATTCGATAAACAGAGACATTTGAGGGATAATTGGCTAAATTTGGTTGATAAAATAGTGAGTGAATTATATACTAGAGATAAAGATTTGTAGAAAAGTGTGACATTAAAATAATATCTATATCTGCATATATATAGGTTTGATGGAGGTTAAAGATGCGAAAAATTTATCTGGATAGGACAGAATTTACTGGAGCAGTATTTTTAGAAGATGCTGAGATTATAACAGCAGGTACAACAATTTATTCTATGAATGTTAATGACAGAAATGATGAGTATCAGAGATATGCTAACGATTATGATATTCAATTTATATTTGATGACTGTATTCCACCACATTTAGAATTTTATACTGTTCCACGAGTAGATATTATGGCGAAAGATAGTAGAGGTGGATTTATTGGAACCGTTGGTCAACCATGTGACTTAGAAAGTGATGCAACAATTTGTTATATCAATAAAGACTTAGAGTGCTTTATAATTTCTGAAAATGGAGCAGATTTTCTAAGTAATATAGAATCATGGCAAAACAACTTGAAACCTTATGATAAAATCACCTTTTATCCTTCGAAAGCAGAAGCGGAAATGGAACTAGAATTTATCGATTTGACTGAAATAGGAATAAATGAGGTTAATATATAAATCTTAATACACATAAATAAACAAAAAATAACTATGTCGCATAATTTATTTTATATGCAACTAACAAGAAAAGAATAGAATGACCAGAAAATAATAGTAAAGCCTTTATTAGTCTTTAATAAGCATGGGCTTATTAAGATATTAAAATTGTCTCTTCCAATCAATTTTGGCATAATGATAAGGATAAAAAATAAAGAGATTTCTTTAAGAAAACCTTTCTTAGAGTAGTCGCTTTTTATTTGCCTATTTATATTAAAATTCTTCAAGCTTATTCATCCTATATCTCCATATTGGAAGAGCAATAATTCCCAAAATAATATATTTCAGAAAAAGATTAAGCATATGGTTCTGGGATAAAATAATATCTCCATTGAATGTAAAGCCGTTATTGAAAATTTGAATTACAGGGGTTAGAAGTCCAATTGTAAAAGGTAGTGCTATGCCAACACCTATAAATGTAATAATTAAATTAAGTATATTGCTTATTCTAGGGAAAGCATCATTGATAAATAGAATCAAAAGTCCATAGAGAATTACTGCAAGGATTCCAGCACCTGCATCAAGTAAATACTGTAGCTTTCCTTCTACAAGTTTTGCAGCCACATTAGGATGGAAGAAATATATTGTATAAAATAGGATAACAAAAAAGTCAATTCCAAATGCCATTGTTTTGAAGGAAAGCAAGGTAATATTCTTATAAAGTTTTATAAAAAGCACTAATATTATTAAACATATACCTATAAATAATCCTATCAATATACTGACCTCCTATAGCTTATTTTGTACCATCAATGTCCTTAAAGAATTTCCTGTTTAGACATTGGTCTAGATTAAAATCATATCCTAATTTATTCATTCCATAAAACTTGAAGAGTAAAAGATTAATATTAACTTTCATAACCTGGGCGATTTGATCTAGGTCATAGCCCATTTTCCCATAATCAATAATCTCACTTTCATCTAGGAGTAAGTGGGAAGCAAAAAGATTAGCTTCATACTCTAGGCTTGACTTAACGTCAAAGAGAGTAAACTCTGATAGTCCTTCCTTGGCTTCCGCCCGATGGTAAAGATCATGGCCTAGCTCATGGGCAAACATCATTCTTTTAAAATTATCATCAATAGAAGGATTGTAGAAAACAAAGCGATTCCTCTTAATAACTACATACATACCTAAAGCATGGGTCTCGCCAGTAAATGGTAGTAGATTGACATTTCTGTTTTTTAAAATCAATTCAGGGTCTCTGGTTTTATGATTCTTAATTAACTTCATGGCATCTTCATAGATTAATCCATACCTGTTTTTCATAATATCTATTCCTTATTTTCATCATCAACTACTCTAAATTTTTTAGGTATAAACTTCTTGTTTTCTTTCTTAGAAATGATAAAAGCTTCTTGGAGAGTTTCCAAGATTACCCTTTTATCAGCATCAGTTATATCCCCACCAGCCATTAAACCCACCATACCGTTTACTAAATCAGAAGCATAGTTAGAATCATAAGAACCAAACTTTTCCTTGATAGAAAGGACAAAGGCATCTTCATCACTTAAAAGTTCAAGTTTATCAATTTTTAAAGCTTTTGCCAGATCATCATAAATTCTAGGATACCTAGGATTTGATTCTCCAGACTCATACCTGGATATGGTCTTAGATGACATACCAACCATCTTTGCTAGATCATCTTGTGTCAGGCCTTGTTCCTCTCTAAGAATCTTTAATTTTTGGCCAAATTTCATTATCTTCACCTTTTCTTTCTATAAAAATTATTTTCCAATTGACAATGGACACTGACTGTCCTATAATAGACATTACAAGCTTGAATATAATTCTATTGTACAATAGCAGACAGTCACTGTCAAGGGAGTTTAATGGAAAGAGTTATTTTACATGCAGATATGAATAATTGCTATGCTTCCATTGAGACCATGCTTAATCCAAAACTAAAAGGTATTCCTCTAGCTGTATGTGGAAGAAGGGAGGACAGGCATGGGATAGTATTAGCTAAATCTCAAGAAGCTAAAGTATTAGGAGTAAAGACTGGAGAGGCTATTTGGGAAGCTCAACTAAAGTGTCCCGATCTTTTAATAGTTCCTCCTAATTATGATGAATACCTAAAATACTCAAGATGGGCTAGGGATATCTATTATGACTACTCTAACCAGGTAGAAGCATATGGTATTGATGAGTGTTGGTTGGACGTATCAGGTTCTATCCATTTATTTGGAAAAGGTAGAGACATAGCTGAAGAGATAAGAAGTCGGATAAAAAAAGAACTAGGAATTACAGTAAGTATAGGGGTAAGCTTTAATAAGATTTTTGCAAAATTAGGTTCTGATATGAAAAAACCAGATGCAGTTACAGAAATAGCTAGGGAAGATTTTAAGGAGAAGATTTGGGATTTACCAGTAGAAGAACTTTTAGGAGTAGGTAAGGCTTCTAAGAAAAAATTAAATAAGCTAATGATTTTCACTATAGGAGACTTGGCTAGGGGGGATGCAGATTTAATTAGGATGAAGCTAGGCATTAATGGAGTTTATTTATGGAACTATGCCAATGGTAGAGATTATAGTTTAGTAACTGATAGGGACTATAGGGATCCAGTTAAGTCTGTAGGAAGAGGAATAACTACTACAGAAGATTTAGAAAACAACTCAGAGGTTTATAGGGTATTTAGAGAATTATCCTTTGGAGTATCTAAGGCCTTAAGGAGCTACGGATACTTAGCTGGAGGAATTCAAATATCCGTTAAAAATAATAATCTGTTTTCTAAGCAATATCAAAGACAGATATCCTACCCTAGCCTATCTTCTACTATCTTAGCAGAAGAAGCTTATGACCTTTTCTTAGAAAAATATAGTTGGGAAAATCCTATCAGAGCTTTAACTATTAGAGCAATAAATCTAATAGGAGAGAAGAGTGGAAGTCAGCTAAGCTTCTATGAGGACTATTCAAAACTAATAAAGAGAGAGAAGGTAGATGATGCCTTCTTTAAAATCAGAGAGAGATTTGGTGACTATTCTATTTCTTATGCTGGTCTTATGGGAGATATTAAGGTGCCTAAGGAGAGAAATGAAATAGTAACTCTACCTGGTGGAACTAGATAGGGGGAGACAAGATGGATGGGGATAAGTTTGGAGAAAAGAAAATCAAGTATGGTCCAGGAAATTGTGAGGATATTATAGGAATAAGAGGATATAAGGCAAAGGGACAGATTATCTCCTACCTAGCTGATGATAGCAGGGGGATTTTACCACATGGTATAGTCAATGGAAGTATAATTTTTGTAGATACCAAGGCAAGTTATAAAGAGGGAGATTTAATTATAATTAAGGATTTGAGAAATAAGAAGGATGGAGTAAGGATAGCAAAAGCAATTAGTAAAAAAGAAAAGGACTTTATGGGAAGAATATTTCTAGTTACAACAACATATTAAGGAGGGAGTAAAATGCAAGTTAATGCAAAATCCTGGGATATTACGGAATGGGTATTCTGGGACTTTGGTCTAGGACACAGAAGAAACTTTATTTTCGCTAGGAGGAGGGTATATCATGAATTTTAATGGAATGATAAAGGAATATAAATTAGAAAATATAGATAAGAAGAAGTTAAGGAATGATATTAAACTTCTCCTGAGCTTGTATCGAAAAGTAGATTTCCATATCCAGGACCATATAGAAAATCTAGATAATATATTTTACGAAACAAAAAGAAAACATTTGGATGATATTGTCCTATCTATATTAGAAATAGATAAGGATATTAACATAGAGAAGGTTGAAAGCCAGCTCTTAAATACACAACAAAGCATATTTTTACTTAAGCTTATGGATGATGCTTTATCTAGATTAAGTGCTTATCCAAACAAGGGTGAAATTTATGCAGATATTATTACTTATAAATATTTTGAGAAGAAAATAAGAAGTAATGAGGAAATTTCTGAATTGCTTTTAATTTCAAGATCCACCTATTATAGATATATGAATAAAGCTATACTTATATTTGGAGTCATGCTTTTTGGATATAGTGTTTTCGATAGAAATTATGAGGACCTACCAAATTGTAAGCTAAAAGTAGCAGAAGATAAGATAGATTATAAAATTGAATTATAAAATGAGACTTTTATGGGACTAAAATGGGATAAAACTGGAACCCTTTTGGTACTGTAATGAGACTATAAGCCTGTTACACTCAATATAATAGGCAACCTCTGTTTGGAAAAATGGAGGTTTTTTTATGCCTAAATATAAGGTTTGAAGAAGACAAGTGGCTCTTACACTTGTATTTTTTTTGCCCTAAATTGAGGTGAAACAGGTGAAATACATTAGAGATCCTCCTCTTTGTGAATTTTAAATTGAAAATTTTAAATTCACAGGAGGAAAGAAAATGAAAGAAAATAAAAAGAACTATTATATATTCCTTGAAGATACCAAGGTGGATGTATCAGAAAAAGTATATAAAGGATATTGGCAAGAAACAAATAGAGAGAATTATCTTAATAGGCTAGACAAGGAGAATAAATTAGGTTGTTTCTCAGAATTTGTATTAGATGGAACAGATAGGAGCATGGAGGAGAGACTTGTAGATAAAGCAGTTGATGTAGAAAAATTAGTAGCAGTAAAAATTCAAATAGAAGCACTTAATAAAGCCTTGGATAAATTAAACCCAGAAGAAAGGGAAATTATTCAGGCTCTTTTTTTTGATGAAGTTCCCCAAAGAGATTTAGCAAAAAAATTAAATATTAGCCAAGGAGCAGTATTTAGAAGAAAAGAAAAAACCTTAAAGAAATTAAAAATCTTTTTAGAAGATTGGAAAGAAAAATAAAAAGTTTTAAAAAAAGCGAATCAAAGGGGTGGATTTTTCACTGTTATATATAAGGGACAAAATGCAGTCCTTTATATAACAATAAAAATTTATATATTTTGAACTTTGAAAACTAAATAGACCAGGACAAGACTTTATCCATTTATGAAGCCAGTAGAAACTACGCCATGACCATTTTGCTAAGGCCAAGCCTTGGTTTAAATACATACTTGCATAACGCTAAATGCAAAGGATAGAAAAATGTAAGCGATAAATAGTTTGCTACAAGAAATGATTGGCAACTTTTCTTGCAAAGATATAAATGGTGACAATGATACTTCTATACGTTGTTGCTCCCTACCGAGAAAAGGGGAGAGGTGAAATTCCTATGTTAGCTGCCAAAGCACTTGTCAATGTCAAAAAACTTACATAAAAAATTTAAAAGAAAGAAGAGGTATCAAGATGAAAACTATAAAAAACAAAAATGAGAACTCTTCTTCTGTCAATTATAGATATAAAGATGATTTATCAAAAGAAAGATATTTAGCCCAAGAACTAGAAGCAATACCTGAAGGTAGAAAGAATCTTTTTATCCAGGTAGGCAATGTTCTTGTTAATTGTTGTATAGGAGAGACAAAGGTTAGTATGGATGATTTTGTTGAAGATTTATGTAAATTAGAATTAAGGATTTAGGGTGCTGACAGATATATATAAGTGCGGTAAGATAAAAATATAAAGTTTCTGAAATCCTTAATAAATTGCACCCAAAATATTTATTAAGGAGAGAAGAGAAATGGACAAAACTAAAGCTTATATGTATCTTCGTCTATCAAGAGACGATGGTGAGGAAGGTGAAAGCAATTCTATTACTAATCAAAGGGAGCTTATTAAAAATTATGTTGACAAGGCAGGCTTTAAGATTATCAAAGAATTTATTGATGATGGTTATACAGGCTCAAACTTTGACAGACCAGATTTTAAAAGAATGCTTAATGACTTAGAAAAGAAAGACTGCAAAACAATTATTGTTAAAGACCTTTCAAGATTTGGAAGAGATTATATTGAGTCAGGAAAGTTTCTTCAGAAAACTTTTCCTCAAATGGGAGTCAGATTTATATCAGTTAATGATAACTATGATAGTGAAAGTGCTGATGTAAGTGACACACATCTTATTCTTCCTATAAAAAACTTTATTAATGATAGTTATTGCAGAGACATATCTATGAAAGTAAAAAGTTCTCAAAAAACTAAAAGACAAAGAGGAGAATTCATAGGGGCATTTGCACCCTATGGATATAAGAAAAATAAAAAGCAAAAGAACCATCTTATAGTTGACAGAAATGTATCTCATATAATAAGAAAGATATTTGAAATGAAAATTGAAGGCTATTCTTCAAAGGTTATAGCAGATGAGCTTAATAAACTTGGGATCCAAACCCCTGGGACCTATAAGGAAAGTCAAGGTTCTAATTATTCAACAGGCTTTGCTAGTAATAAAAACAAGTGGCAGGCAAAGATGATAAATAGGATTATTGAAAATAGGGTTTATATAGGAGTTCTTGAACAAGGAAAAAGGACCAAACTTAATTATAAGTCTAATAAAGAGATTAAGGTCTTAGAAGAGGATTGGATTAAGGTAGAAGGAACTCATGAAGCTATAGTGACTGAAACTATGTTTAATGTAGCCAATAAGATGATGGGAAGAGATATCCTTAATAGAAAATCAAAACCTGATTTTCTAACAGGTCTTCTTTATTGTGCAGATTGTGGAAATCAACTTATTAGAAGAAGACAAAAAACAAAGGATGGTTATAAAATCTATTATATCTGTGGTTTATACAATAGAGGAAATGGTTGTTCAAGACACAGTATTAAAGAGGAAGAAATTTTATCATCATTGGATTTTATCCTTAGGCAGCATATAAAATACCAAGAAGAATTGTTTACACGAATAAGAGAAACTGATTTAAGTAAAACAAAATACCAACTGGATTTAGATGATTTAATTGCTGATAGGAAGAAGTATGAGACCCTTAGAAAATCTCTTTACCTTGATTTGGAAGATGGGCTAATTGATGAAGATGAATTTCAATCCTTTAGAAAAAGCTATCAGTTTAAAATTAAGGATATAGAGGGGCAGATGATAAGCAGAAAGAAAGCCTATGAAGACTTAAAAGATATACTTTCCTCTAAGGAAAACTGGCTTACTGATTTGGAGAAGTATAAAAACATTGAAAGTATAGACAGGCAAACCCTCGCTTTATTTGTAGATAGGATATTGGTAGAGGAAAAAGACCAAGAAGGTAGATCTAAAATAGCAGTATTTTTTAATGATATGGAAAAACTAGATATATTAAAGAGAATAATAAGAGGAGTAAAGAAAGGCAATGCTTCAAACCTTATTTCCTTTAACACTATAGCTACTAAGAACCTAACCACTCCAAGAGAGGGGGTGGTTGTTAATGGCTAGAATATCTAGAAGGAATCTTATAAAGATAGAGGAAGCAAAAATTATCAATTCATTTAGGGCTGGAATTTATACTAGGCTCTCACAAGAAAGAACAGAGGAATGGAGGAATAAATCATCTTCTATTGAAATCCAAATAGAAATCTGTCAGGAATATGCCAACAGGGAAAATCTGAATTTAGTCAAGGTTTATACAGACTATGAGTATTCTGGAACAAATTTTGACAGGCCTGGATATATTGAAATGATGGATGATGTGAGAAGTGGTCTTATAAATTGTATTATAATAAGAGACTTATCACGACTTGGTAGAGAGCATCTTGAAATGGGCAGACTTGTAGACAAGGTATTTCCATTTTTAGGAGTAAGATTTATTTCTGTAGTAGATAAGATTGATACAGAAAGAGGTATTGATGCAAAATTATCCTTTGAAATGCTAATAAAGAACCTTATAAATGACATGTATGCAAAAGATATTGGTTATAAGGTTAAAACAAGCAAAAGGTTAAATGCCAAGCAAGGATTCTTTATAGGTTCAACTCCACCATTTGGTTATAAGGTAGTAGAAAAAGATGGAGGAAGAAAACTTGAGCCTGATGAAGTAAGCAAAAAGATAATAGAGAGAATATTTACTAGATATGTGGCTGGTGAAAATACATTAAAAATTGCTAAAGAGCTTAATGAAGATAATATTTCTACATCAAGTGCCTATAATAAAACAGGTAATATTTTGCGTGAACCTGGAGAGCCACAATGGAGGAAAGGTACAATAGCAAATATGCTTAGGCAAAGAGTCTATACAGGTTGTCTTGTTCAAGGAACTAAGGAAAATGTTCCAGGTAAAAAGTCTGGACATTATAGGCAAAAGCCTAAAGATGAATGGATAATTGTAGAAGATACTCATGAAGCTATAATTCCAAAGGATTTATTTATAGCAGCCCAGGAGATACTGGATAATAATAAGGAAAAAGATCACTTTAAAATAACAAGACATGACCTTAAAAGAAAGCCAATTAATAAATATAAAGGTCTAATCTTCGATGGCAATACTAAGCTTATTTTAAAAAGAAATTGCATAAAAAGTAGAAAGAAGAATGCTAAGTTCTATTATTATAAATTTACAAATGAAGAAAACAATGGGGTTATACTAGAAACACCCTATATTTCTATCATGGAAGAGGATTTAGATAGATTAGTTATAAATAAACTAAGGAATGTATTGAGTATTGATGCAAGTGGACCAGATTGCAAAGATAGAATAATTGATATAAGCAAGATGAATATTGAGGTAGTGGAAAAACATCGGATATCCCTTTCCCTTAAGATTTCTAAGCTTAATTCGGAATTAAAAAAGTTATATGAAGCCTATAGTTTAGGAAAGCTTGAAAAGGAAGAATACCTAGAAGAAAGGATATTAAATAGAAATAGATTAAACACCTATGAAAAAGAATTAAGTAATCTTGATTTAGAAATTCTATCTATAGAAGCTAAGACTGAAGAAGAGTTAGAGCTATTTGATTATTTAACTTCCTATAATGATATTAAACTAGATGAAGAAATTATCCCTAAATACATTGACCGTATTGATGTATATGATAATGAAACTATAAAAATTAGTTTAAAGGGATATCTGGCTGGGAAGGAGATGAAATCAAATGAATAATATTGCTATTTATATGAGGATTTCTTTTTCTGAAAGAGATAGACAAAAACAAACAGAAGAAACTATAAATTCTCAAAGAAATATAATTAAGCATTTCATCTTTAATGACCAAGAACTAAAAAAAGCAAATATAGAAGAATTTGTTGATGAAGGCTATAGTGGAAGTACTACTTCAAGACCAGGACTTGATATGCTCCTTAAAAAAGTAAGGGGACAAGAGATTAACTGTATTATAGTAAAAGATATGTCACGATTTATGAGAAATTATATTGAAATGGGGGACTATCTTGAAAACATCTTTCCTTTTATGGGAGTTAGATTTATAGCAATAAATGATGGCTATGATAGTGATAAGGAAGGCCATAATGGTACAGAGCTAGATATTCAATTTAAAAATCTTCTTAATGATTATTATAGTAGAGATATTTCAGAAAAGATGACTACTGCCCTTTACACAGCTAGAAAGCAAGGGAAATATACCACAGGAACACCGCCATATGGATATCTAAAAGATCCTAAAAATAAGTACAAGCTTATCATTGATGAATCGGTTTCAGATAATGTCAGATATATATTCCAGCTTATCCTTGAAGGATATACTTTAAATGAAACTGCGAAAATCCTTAATGATGAAGGTGTTATTACTGCTAGAGCAAGAAGAAACCAGATTAAAGGTTATGACTCATATTCTAATAGGTGGTTTTCTACTGTAGAGCAAACAATATGGTCTCATAGTATGGTTAGAAGGATTTTAAAAAATGAAGTATATACTGGAACAATGGTCTTTAATAAGACAAGCAAAAGTAAGCTTGATGGTGGTAGTGTTACTTATCATCCTAAGGAAGAATGGGAAAAGATTTACAATAACCATGAAGCCATTATAAGCAAAGAAACCTTTGATAGGGTAAGTGAACTACTAAAATCAAGGCATAAAAATAAATTCTATGGTGGAAAGAGCAAATATAAAAACAGTCCTATTGCTCCCTTTGTAAGATGCAACAAGTGCGGTTATAAAATAAGATTTCTTAAAAGTTCCAATGGAAAAGAGTTAATAGGTATAAATCTCTACTGTTATTATTGCAGGATGCTAGACCAGGAAGAAAAGTTGCATCATTATAAGGATTTAGAAGAGGATGTCTTTAAAATTCTTAAAGATAGGTTTCACACAGATAAGGCAGAAAAAGAAAGACTCCTAAAGGAACAGAAAAAACTCTATGATAAGAATGATGAACTTTTAAAGAAGAAAAGAATAGAATTTGAAAATTATAAGTTTGGTAAGATTTCAAGAGAAGCTTTTATAGGCTTAAAAGATCAATTAGAAGAATCCACTGAAGAGAATAATAAACGTATAAAAGTTATTGATAAGGAACTGAAAGAAAGTGGAACTATAGAAAGTCTTACTGAAGATGTAGTAGCTAAATATATCAAAACAATATACATTTCAGGTAAAGGCATAGAAAAAATAGAATATTGTTAGTACAATGGAAGGAGATCAATTAATTATGGTCTCCTTTTTCCTATAAAGTTTTTAAGAAAAAATAGTATCATTCCCTTGACACGATAGGGGACTGGGAAAACTTATACTTATATCAGAACAATGTATGAGTTATATAAAAATTATCGATGGAATAAATTTATTATAGTGGTCCCTTCTATTGCAATTAGAGAGGGAATATATAAGTCTTTACAAATAACAGAAGAACATTTTTTAAATATTTATGGTCATAAAATAAGATCCTTTATATATGATTCTAAGCAATTACACAAAATAGATAGCTTTGCTAGTGACCCAGGAATAAATGTAATGATTATAAACTCTCAAGCATTTAATTCAAGAGGCAAAGATGCTAGAAGAATTTATGAGGAGCAAGATAGTTTTAGGAGTAGAAGACCTATAGATATAATTGCACAAACTCATCCTATATTTATAATAGATGAACCTCAATCTGTAGAAGGGAAGAAAACAAAAGAGGCTTTAGAATTATTTAACCCTCTATTTACCTTAAGGTATTCAGCTACACATAAAGAAGATTATAATAAAATATATAGACTTGATGCACTAGATGCTTATAATAATAAAATAGTTAAGAAAATAAAAGTAAAAGGTATATCTGTAAAAGGAACTACAGGTACAAATGAATATATTTATTTTGAAGGTATAGATTTAAAAGATAAAAATAAGCCTGTTGCTAAAATTGAGTTTGAAGTCCGACAAAAAAATGGAATAAAAAGAGTGTCAAGAAATGTGAATCTAGATTATAATCTTTATGAAAAGTCAGGGGGAATGGAGCAATATAAAGGCTACAGAGTATCTGAAATAAATGGGTATAAAAACACCCTAAGTTTCACCAATGGGGTTACTTTGTATGCTGGAGAAGTTCAAGGGGATATAAGTGAAGAATATTTAAGACGAATACAAATAAGAGAAACTATAAAATCCCACTTTGAAAGAGAAAGAGTTTTATATAATAGGGGAATAAAAGTATTATCTTTATTTTTTATAGATGAAGTTGCTAAATATAGAAAATATAATGAAAATGGAGATATTGTAGACGGAGAATATGGAAAAGTATTCAAAGAAGAATATATAAATAGTTTAAATGAATATATAACATTATTTGATGATCCATATACTAGATATTTAAAGAAAATAAATGTAGAAGATACTCATAATGGTTACTTTTCTATAGATAAAACAGGAAGAATGAAAGATTCAAAGGCTAAAGGAAAAGAAAAGATATCAGATGATGAGTCTGCTTATGATTTAATAATGAGAGATAAAGAAAGACTTCTCAGTTTAGATGAGCCTACCAGATTTGTTTTTTCACACTCTGCCCTGAGAGAAGGATGGGACAATCCAAATGTATTTCAGATATGCACATTAAAACATAGTGACTCTACTATGAGAAAAAGACAAGAAGTAGGTAGAGGACTAAGGCTTTGTATAAACCAGGAGGGCGTTAGAATAGATGGAGAGACTCCAGGAGTAAACGTACATGATATAAATATACTTACAGTGATAGCTTCTGAATCTTATGAAAACTTTGCTAAACAGTTACAATCAGAAATTGCTGAAACTTTATCTGAAAGACCACGAAAGGTAGATGAAGAATTCTTCTTAAATAATTTAGTTAAAAATTCAAACGACGAAGAACTATTATTAAATAAAATCTTAGCTAAAAAGTTATATCATTTTTTTATAAAGAGTAATTATATAGATACGGATGATTATTTAACCGAAGATTATTATAAAGACTTAGAAACTAATAATATACAATTACCAGAAGAATTTCAAGAGTTTAAACAGGGTATACTTCAATTGGTAAGCAAGATATACTCTAGTAATATTACAGAGCTTGTTGGCGATGGAAGAAAAGAAAATATCACTGAAATGAAATTGAATGAAAATTATAAAAAGAGAGAGTTTAAGGAGCTATGGAATAAAATTAATATAAAGACTTCCTATTATGTAGATTTTAATAGTGAAGAACTGATAAAGAATTCCGTTATTGCGTTGGACAAAGATTTAAGAATATCAGATTTAACTTATCATATTAAAATAGGAGAAATGGAAAATATATTATCTAAGAATGAGCTTGAAAATGGAGAATCATTTAAGATTAGAGAAAGTGAAATGAACAAGGAATATACAACATTAAAAACTACAATAAAATATGATATAGTAGGACAATTAGTAAATGGAACAAAGCTTATAAGAAGTGATATAGTACAAATACTAAAAAAGATAAATCCTAATACTTTTTATATGTTTAGAAAAAACCCAGAGGAATTTATATTAAAAGCTTCTAGAATTATAAATCAACAAAAGGCGAGTATGATAATAGAACATATAACTTACAATCCTATAGGTGAAGTCTTTGGTTCAACTATATTTACTGACAGTACTTTAAAAGGAACTTTAGGTAAAGATGCAATAGCGGTAAAAAGACATATCTATGATTATGTAAAATATGATTCGGAGTTAGAAAGAAAGTTTGCAGAAGAACTAGATAATAGTAGTGAAGTTTGCGTATATGCTAAACTACCAAGGGGATTTTTTATACCAACTCCAGTAGGGAACTATAATCCAGACTGGGCGATAGTGTTTAATGAAAATGGAATAAAACATATATATTTTATAGCTGAAACAAAGGGAATGCTTAATTCATTTGAGATAAGAACAGATGATATAGAAAGTGCCAAAATACATTGTGCTAAGGAACATTTTAAAAAAATAAGCAATGAAACAGTAAGATATGAGGCTATAGGTAATTATGAGATGCTTATGGAAAAAGTAATGAGATAGTATAGTTTTTACAATAATATAAAGATAAGTAAGATGCCTGTATAAATATAGTCATTTACTTATCTATTTTTTTGCTTTTTATAGATTAAACTTAAATTTATGATATAATGAAATATTGAAAAAAACTTAATGAAAGGCTGAATAAATTGAAGATCGAGCTTAACAGTTTAAAAGATACAGAAAAACTTGGAGAAAAACTTGGAAGTCTATTAAAAAAGGGAGATATACTCTGCTTAAACGGAGACTTAGGGGCAGGCAAGACTACTCTTACAAAGTCACTAGGAGTAGGACTTGGAGTAGAGGAATATATTACAAGTCCTACATTTTCTCTTATAAATGAGTATAGAGGAAGAATGCCGGTATACCATTTTGACGTATATAGACTAGAAGGAATAGATGAATTAGATGACTTAGGATTTGATGAGTATTTTTTTGGTGAAGGAGTATGTATAATAGAATGGGCGGAAAAAATAGAAAAGATGCTTCCTAAAGATATAATTATATTGAATATAGAAAAAGGGCAAGATATAGATAAGAGAATAGTTTATATAACAGGTTCTAGTGATAGATATAAAGAGATTTTAAGAGAGTTGGGTGTAGAATGAAAGTTTTAGGAATAGATACATCGACAAAGGTAGCTACAATTGCTGTAATAGATGAAGAAAAAGTAATAGGTGAGTATTCTTTAAGTAAAGACATGAGCCATTCAGAAAAACTTATACCAATGGTAAAAGAAGTGTTAGACAATATAGAGTTAAAGATAGGAGATATAGATCTTTTTGCTGTGGGCTTAGGTCCTGGATCTTTTACTGGACTTAGGATAGGGGTAGCTACTGTAAAGAGTTTTGCCCATCTATTTGATAAGCCTATAGTAGGAGTTTCAACTTTAGAGGCTCTAGCTCATAATATGTACCTAAATAACTCTATTATAATGCCTATGCTAGATGCAAGACGTGATAGAGTATACACAGCCTTGTATAGATTTGAAGATTCTAAAATAGAGGAAATTGAAAGTTCACAAATACTAGAGATAGAGAATATAAAAGAGAAACTTGAAACTTATAGTAGTATAATAGTAAATGGTGAGGGAAGTCTTGTATATAGAGAAGAGATAAAAAAAGCATTGGGAAAAAAAGTTAAGTTTGCATCTTCTGGGCAAAATATGCCTAGAGGAGTAAGTATATGTGAACTTGCACTTGAAAAATATCATGAAGGAAAGAGAGATGATTTATTTACTCTTACACCAGATTATATAAGACCATCTCAAGCAGAAAGGGAATTGAAAGAAAAACGATAATAGAGATAGAAGTTTTTCTTAAAGGGGATAAATATATGGAGATAATTGTTAGAAAGATGGTAGAGGAAGATGTAGATAGCATTTTAGAAATTGAGAAAGAAGCATTTACAACACCATGGTCACGAGAAGCGTTTTTAACTGAAATAAAAGAAAATTTACTTGCCTATTATTTAGTAGCAGAAGTAGATGGAAAAGTAGTAGGTTATGGTGGGATATGGCTTATATTAAACGAAGGTCATATTACAAATATAGCAGTAAAAGAGGAATATAAAGGAAATGGCATTGGAAACCATATATTAGAAGGACTTATTTGTTATTGCATGAAAAATGGTATTGACAATATGACTTTAGAAGTTAGAGAGTCAAACCTGATAGCTCAAAATCTTTATAAGAAGTATAGTTTTGTAAGTTCAGGCAAAAGACCTAATTATTATTCAGATGATGGTGAAGATGCTATAATAATGTGGAGAACTAATCGAGTAGAAAATGAATAGATAAATAGATAAGAGGTGGGTACAATGGATTTATTAACACTTGCGATAGAAACTTCTTGTGATGAGACATCGGTTGCGGTTATAAAAAATGGAAGAGAGATTTTATCCAATATAATCTCTTCTCAAATAGATATTCATAAAAAATTTGGAGGAGTAGTCCCGGAAATTGCATCAAGAAAACATATTGAAAGTATAAACAATATAATTAAAGAAGCTTTAAATACTGCAGGAGTAGGATTTAAAGATATAGATTTAGTAGGGGTAACTCGTGGGCCTGGACTTGTAGGGGCGCTGCTAGTTGGTATATCTAGTGCTAAAGCGTTGGCATATGGACTAGATATACCTTTAATAGGAGTAAATCATATAGAAGGTCATATATGTGCAAATTATTTAACACATGAGAGATTAGAGCCTCCATTTACATGTTTAGTAGTCTCTGGAGGACATAGCTATCTTCTTTATGCTAAGGGGTATGTGGATTATGAACTAGTGGGTAGAACAAGAGATGATGCAGCAGGAGAGGCATTTGATAAAGTAGCTAGAGCCCTTGGAATTCCTTATCCTGGAGGACCAGTTATAGATGAGTTATCTAAAAGAGGAAATCCACATGCTATAGACTTTCCAAGGATATTTTTAGAGGATAATTCTTATGACTTTAGTTTTAGTGGACTAAAAACAGCTGTGCTTAATTATTTAAATGGTGAAAAGCAAAACAAAAGAGAAATAATAGTAGAGGATGTAGCTGCAAGTTTTCAACAAGCCGTGCTAGATGTGCTTGTGGATAAAACTTTTAGACTTGCAAGGGAAAATGATTCTAAAAAAATAGTTTTAGCTGGAGGAGTGGCTGCAAATAAAGGTCTTAGAGCTTTAGTAGAAGAGAAGGGGAAAAAAGAAGGCATAGAAATCTTCTATCCTTCTAAAATACTCTGTACTGATAATGCTGCTATGATAGGATCTGCTGCATACTTTAACTATATAAATGGCAAAGAAAGTGATCTTGGCTTTACAGTAGAGCCAAATCTAGGCTTAAACTGACAAAAAGTGATAAATATTATCCACAATTAGTTAACACTATGTTTTTTAACCATAAGTTATTATTGTGGATAATGTGGGAAAAAAGAAGGAATACGGTTAAAAGGTGGACTAGTTTGTGGATAAGTTTGTGGATGGTGTGTGTAAATATGACTTTTCAGTCTATTTACTCCTCATTCACAATTATCCACTCTTCATATAACTCTTCAAGTTCATTTTTTATAACTTCTCTTTCCTGAGATAATTCGACAATTACTTCCAAATCTTCATAAACTTCACCATCACATAGTTTTTCATCTATCTCAAGAAGCTTAGCTTCTTTTTGAGAAATAGATTCTTCTATAGAACTAATTTGTTTTTTCTTGAATTTTTTTTCTGACTCAATTTGTTTTATCTTTTTTCTATCTAGCTTAATTTGAGTTTTAGTCTTTTCTTGTGTTTCTTCTTCTGAAACAATGGATTCATTCTTCTTTTCTAGATAATAATTATAGTTTCCTAAATATTCATTTACTCCTTCTGGAGTTAGTTCTAATATTTTATTACAGACTCTATTTAAAAAATATCTATCGTGAGATATTACAAATAAGGTTCCGTTATAATCTAGAAGTGCATCTTCAAGTATTTCTTTAGAGTCTATATCTAAATGGTTTGTGGGCTCATCCATGAGTAGAAAATTTGCATTTGATAGCATTAAATCTAATAGACTAAGTCTAGCCTTTTCTCCACCACTTAAATCTTTTACTTCTTTAAATATATCATCTCCTACAAATAAGAACTGGCTAAGTATCTTTCTAATATCATAGTAATCAAGCTTTGGATTTTCATCCCAAACTTCATCTATTATAGTCTTTTGGGAGTGAAGGCGTTCCATCTCTTGATCAAAGTATCCAAAATTTACTTTATGACCTATTTTTATTTCTCCATCATCTTGTTTTAATTCTCCCAGTATTATCTTAAAGAGAGTAGTCTTTCCGATACCATTTGCTCCAATAAGCCCCACTCGTTCACCTCTATAAACTTCTAAATCTATATTTTTTAAAAGTTTAAAATCTCCAAAGCTCTTTTTTATTCCCTTTACTAATAGCACATCTCTTCCTGATTTTATCTTTGGTTCAAACTTTATACGGGTTTTAGCTTCTTCCATAGGCTTATCTAGAGTTTTAATCTTATCTAATAGCTTTTGTCTACTCTGAGCCTGTTTTATATATCTAGCTCCACCATAGTTCATAAATCTACTTACAATTTCTTCTTGTCTTTTAAGCTCTTTTTGTTGGTTTTCATATTGGTTTTTTAATATTTCTAAGTCCTTTTTCCTTCTATCCATAAACTTTGTATAATTTGAATTGTAGATTTTTATGGTCTTATTTTCTAAAAGGAATATTCTATTTACTACATTGTCTAAGAAAAACCTATCGTGGGAGATTATAAGCGTTGCACCTTTATAATCCCTTAAAAACTTCTCTAACCAACTTATAGCTTCTATATCTAAGTGATTAGTAGGTTCATCTAGTAACAATAGGTCTGGATTTTCTAATAGAAGTTTAGCAAGTGAGAGTCTTGACTTTTGACCACCACTTAATAAGTTTATATTTTTATCAAAATCTTCTTCAGTAAATCCTAAACCTATCAAAACTCCTCTTATATCTGATTTATAACCATAGCCATTTAATGATATAAACTTTTCTAACAGATCACCATATTCTTTCATATCCTTTTCTAAAACCGTGGAATGTTCATCTTCACTATTAATAGCTATTTTTTCTTCTAAGACTCTTAAGTTTTTTTCCATCTTTATAAGTTTTTCAAAAACTTCTAAACAATCTTCAAATATGCTTCTTTCACTATCTATCTTTATATGTTGTTTTAAATATCCTATCCTTACATCCTTTTGGATAAATATATCGCCTTTATCTTTTTCAAGATTTCCTGATAATATATTAAAAAGAGTAGTTTTTCCAGAGCCATTTAACCCTATCACACCTACTCTATCACCCAATTCTAAATTAAAATTTACATCTTCAAGTATTGTATCTATTACATATGTTTTTTCTAAACTTCTACATGATAGCACTGACATAAAAATCCCCCTAAATGTTAATACTATCATTGTATCAAAAAACTTTATCCAATAAAAGTAGAATTAACTTTTTAAATCTTGCTCCATAGATAAAGAAGAAAGTACTTTATCTATTAAATCTAACTCACAATATTTTCCAGTTGTAAAATGAGTACAATTTGTACATGATTCATACTCCACTGAAGAGTTGTTTTTTAAAGAAGAATTATCATCTGTCTTTTTATTATATCTCTCACAATAAATTGCTATTTTTCTAAACTGTTCTAAACTTGCCATAAATAAATCACTCCTTTTTAAATATTGTTCCAAAACAATTGATAAATATGCTAAAAATCACAAGGAGATATAATTGATTATTATTTAGCAAAGTGGTATAATAAGATTATTATGACAAAGGATGAAAGGTTGAATTATAGGATGAATAAACAAGTATCAATTACAGTAATAAGAAGAATACCTAAATACTATAGACATTTGACAGAACTTCTTGAAAAAGGTGTCAATAGAATATCATCTCAAGAATTGAGCAATCTTATAGGATTTACTGCCTCTCAAATAAGACAAGATTTAAATAATTTTGGAGGATTTGGTCAGCAAGGTTATGGATATAATGTAGAAGAACTCAGAGATGAATTAGGAAAAATATTGGGTCTTGATAGAGAATATAATGCAGTAATATCAGGAGCAGGAAATTTAGGTCATGCAATTTCTAACTACAAAGGATTTAAAGAAGCAGGATTTAATATTGTAGGTGTATTTGATAAAGATCCTGAAAATCCTAGACATTCAAATATAGAGAAATTAGATGTAAAGCCAATAGAAGAATTAGAATCATTTATAAAAAAACACAATGTAGAAATAGGTATAATAACTATATCTAAAAAATATGCCCAAGAAATAGCCGATATCTACGTAAAAGCTGGTATAAAAGGAATCTGGAACTTTGCACCTGTTGACTTAAAACTTCCTAAAAATGTAAAATTAGAAGATGTAAGACTAAGCGAAAGTCTTTACACATTGACTTACTTTATACAAGAAACTGTAGAATAATAATACCTCTAAAGTTTTAAAACTTTAGAGGTATTATTATTCATGCTAAAAGGGTATAAATACTCCCGAGGTGATTACGATAGAAAAGTATAAATTAGTAGAAGAAAAAGACAAGATAATTCTAAAGGATATAGACAATTTCAATCCCAAAGATATATTTGAATGTGGGCAAGCGTTTAGATGGTATAAGGAAAAAGACAATTCTTATACAACAGTTGCCTATGGGAAAGTATTGAATGTAAAAAAAGAAGGACGAGATGTAGTGCTTTACCCAACTGATATAAATGATTTTAATAATATATGGCTTCATTATTTTGACTTAGAAAGAAACTATACAGCTATAAAAGAGGCCTTATCTGTAGATCCTATACTAGAAGAGGCTATAGAGTTTGGACAGGGAATAAGAATATTAAATCAAGAACCATTTGAAATTGTAATATCATTTATAATCTCTGCGAACAATCAAATTCCAAGGATAAAGAAGTCTATAGAATCAATTGCACTAAATTATGGTAAAAGGATAGATACCAATTTAAATAATAGGGAGTACTATAGTTTTCCCACCCCTTGGGAGCTAGAAAATGTAGAGCTTGAAGAGTTCAACGCTTTAACAAAGGTAGGTTTTAGAGGAGAGAGAGTACTTGCTACAAGTAAAATAATTGCAAATAAGGATTTAGATCTTAATCCAATATTTCATATGACAAGGGATGAGGGCAAACTTGAACTTATGAAACTTCCAGGAGTTGGACCAAAGGTTAGTGATTGTATACTTTTATTTGCATTTAATAAGGATGAGGCTTTTCCTGTTGATGTATGGGTAAAAAGAGTTATGGAGCATTTTTATTTGAAGGAAGATACCAATGTAAAATATATAGGAGAGCATGGTAAGAGGATATTTGGAGAACTTGCAGGTTTTGCACAACAATATCTATTTTACTATGCTAGAGAAACGAAAATAGGAAGATAAAGGTGGCGGATCTATGATAGGAAGTATTGTAAATGTGTTAGCGATAATTACAGGTTCTCTTTTAGGATATTTTATGAGAAATGGAATAAAAGAGGAATATAAAGCTACTATCATCGATGGACTAGCATTATCCGTTCTAATAATGGGAATAATGTCTACTATGAAAACGGAGAATTTCTTACTTGTAATAACTAGCGTTGTAATTGGAAGTATAGTAGGGGAAATTATAGGAATAGAAAAAAAGTTAGATCGGATTGGATTTAAATTACAACAAAGGTTTGGAAAAGGGGATTCAAACTTTTCCAAGGGATTTATCACGGCTACCTTAGTGTTTTGTATAGGCGCTATGTCTATAGTGGGATCCATTGAAGCGGGACTTACTGGAAACTATAAAACTTTATTTGCAAAATCTGTAATAGATGGTGTAACATCTATTATATTTGCAAGTTCACTTGGAATTGGAGTTATATTTTCTATTTTTCCCGTATTTATCTATCAAGGAACAATAACCATTCTTTCCACAATACTAAGAGATGTATTTACTCCTACAATTATAAATGAGATGTCAGCAGTCGGAGGCGTACTTATAGCAGGGATCGCTATAAACTTAATGGGAATAAAAAAAATAAGAGTTTCCAATATGCTTCCAGCACTAATAGTACCTATAATCTATATATTAGTAAAAGGATTTGTAGGATTTTAAAGCAAATTGATGAAATTCAAAGTAAAAATGAATATTATTGACTTATTTTGGACATAAATCGCTATAGGCTTTAAATAAGATGATATTTATTACTTGAAATAGATTAGTATTTAAGGTAGTATAAACATTATAAGGATTAGCACTAAGGACACTTAATTGCTAACAAAAATAAAAAACATATAATATTAGGAGGTATAATCATGAATTTAAGACCATTAGGAGATAGAGTAGTTATCAAAAAACTTGAGGCTGAGGAAAAAACTCAAAGTGGTATAGTATTACCAAGTTCTGCTAAAGAACAACCACAAATGGCTGAAGTATTAGCTGTTGGAGCAGAAATAAAAAACGACGAAATAAAAGTTGGGGATAAAGTTATATTTTCTAAATATGCAGGAACTGAAGTTAAATTAGATGATGAAGAACTTACAATTTTAAAATTAGATGAAGTATTAGCTATAGTTGAATAAAGAAAGCTTATATTAGATGAACTTTTCTAGTATATAGTTCTTACTTATCAAGGAGCTATACAATTTTAAGCTATCAATAAATTAAAAAAATTAATTAGGAGTGATTGATAAATGGCTAAAGAAATTAAATTCGGCGAAGATGCACGTCGTTCTATGGAAATAGGAATAAATAAATTAGCAGATACTGTAAAGGTAACTCTTGGACCTAAGGGTAGAAACGCAGTACTAGATAAAAAATTTGGTGCGCCACTTATTACAAATGATGGTGTAACTATTGCGCGTGAAATAGAATTAGAAGATAAATTTGAAAATATGGGTGCACAATTATTAAAAGAAGTAGCTACAAGAACTCAAGATGTAGCAGGAGATGGTACTACAACTGCTACTTTACTTGCACAAGCTATTGTAAGAGAAGGACTTAAAAACGTAGCAGCAGGAGCAAACCCTATTATTCTTAAAAATGGACTTAATAAAGCAGTTTCAAAAGCTGTAGAAGAAATAAGAAACTTTTCAAGACAGGTAGAAACTAAGGAAGATATAGCTCAAGTTGCTTCTATTTCAGCAGGTGATGAGGAAATAGGAAACCTTATAGCAGAAGCTATGGATAGAGTAGGAAAAGATGGAGTTATTACAGTAGAGGAATCTAGATCAACTGGAACTACTTTAGAAGTAGTAGAAGGTATGCAATTTGCTAGAGGATATGTATCACCTTATATGGTAAGTGATACTGAAAAGATGGTAGCTGAAATGGATGATCCATATATCCTTTTAACTGATAAAAAGATTACAAGTATACAAGAGATACTACCTATATTAGAAAAAATAGTTCAACAAGGTAAGTCACTATTTATAATAGCTGAAGATATCGAAGGTGAAGCTATGGCAACTCTTGTAGTAAATAAATTAAGAGGCACATTTAACTGTGTAGCTGTTAAAGCACCAGGATTTGGAGATAGAAGAAAAGAAATGTTACAAGACGTAGCAATTCTTACAGGTGGTCAAGTGGTATCTGAAGATGCGGGATATGATCTAAAAGATACTACTCTAGAAATGTTAGGTAGTGCAGCAAAAGTAAAAGTTGACAAAGAAAACACTGTAATAGTAAGTGGAGCTGGAAAAAGAGAAGCAATAGAAGAGAGAATAGAGCTTCTTAGAGGACAACTTAAAACTATAGAATCAGACTTTGACTTCCAAAAGACTAAAGAAAGACTTGCTAGACTTGCAGGAGGGGTAGCAGTTGTACAAGTAGGAGCTGCAACTGAAACTGAACTAAAAGAAAAGAAACTAAGAATAGAAGATGCTTTAGCTGCAACTCGTGCTGCTGTATCAGAAGGTATAGTACCAGGAGGTGGAACTGTACTGATAGATTCTATTGAGGAAGTAACAAATCTTTTAAAAGATGCTCATGGAGATGAAAAAACTGGTATAAGTATAATAATAAGAGCACTAGAAGAGCCAGTTAGACAAATAGCTATAAACGCAGGACTTGAAGGATCTGTAATATCAGAAAAAGTAAAATCCTTAGAAAAAGGAATGGGATTTGATGCTTTAAATGGAGAATATGTAAACATGATAGAAAGAGGAATAGTAGACCCAACTCAAGTAACAAGATATGCACTTCAAAACGCTGTAAGTGTTGCTTCACTGGTTCTTACTACTGAATCAGCAGTAGCAGATATAGAAAAAGAAGACCCAATGGCTGGAATGCCTGGTGGTGGTATGGGTGGAATGAACGGCATGGGAATGCCAATGATGTAAGCTTAAAAGCTTATTAGAATTGAAATAGATATAATAATATAAAAAAGACCTTTCATAGCATCTATGAAAGGTCTTTTCGTATTGACAACAGTCTTTCTATACAATAACATTATAGTTATAAAGAAAAAGGAGATAGATATGCTATTAAAAAATATTGATTTTAATGAAATTGCAATACTTGTAGATTTTGATGGAACGATAACTACAAAGGATACAAACAATTTACTTGTTGAAGTATATGGAAACGAGACTACTGATAGACTTAAAAAGGAGTTTAGAGAGGGAAAACTTAATTTCCCAGAATACTTTCAAGGGGAAATGTCCCAGTTAAGGCTTACAGAAGATGAGTATATAAATTTTTTATTAGAG
Organism: Tissierella creatinophila DSM 6911; assembly: GCF_001940565.1. Classification (GTDB taxonomy): domain Bacteria; phylum Bacillota; class Clostridia; order Tissierellales; family Tissierellaceae; genus Tissierella_A; species Tissierella_A creatinophila. Next base: position 6,123 of record NZ_LTDM01000006.1, on the reverse strand, counting down.
AAAGTTGAAATATCCCCTGGTTTTTTAGAGTTTTATGAAAATATAAAGGAAAAAGGAATAAGAATAGGAATTATTAGTGGTGGATTTAAAAATGGTATAATATCTTTTTTAAAAAAACATGGAATAAAAGATATCGAAATATTTTCAAATAAATTAATATTCGATGGGGACATTCCTCATATAGAATTTTTAGATGGACAAGATTTTAAATGCTGTGATAAAGGTCCTTGTGGAAATTGTAAGATCAAACATTACAATAGATATAAAAAAGATGCAGAAAAAGTAATATTTATAGGAGATGGCACTACAGATATGCCCGTTGCAGAAGTAGCAGATGTAGTATTTGCAAAAGATTCTCTGGCTAAATATTTAGATCAAAAGAGTATAGATTATATTTTCTATGAAGATTTTCGAGATATAAATAAACTAATATTTAATTAAATAAATTTAAAAAACATAAAAAAATAGAAGCCTAGACTTCTATTTTTTATTCCAATAAATCAATTCCCACAAGTTCCATCAAATGCTTTGCATTTGTAGATGTAGACTTTCCTTTTCTAATCTTATAGTCAAAGTTTATTTTTCCATCTATATAGTCTTCGCTAAAGTTATAGTTTACTATTCTCTTATGGTTATCTAGTGCACAAAGTTCTAGGTCATGGGTTGTTATAGCTCCCATAAGACTTGAATTATTTAAATTTCTAACGACATTTTTAGCTCCATATATTCTATCTTTTGAATTGGTGCCTCTAAATATCTCATCTATTAGGAAAAAAGTATTTTTATGAGTTTTACTATAATCTAGTATATCTTTAATTCTTAAAAGTTCTCCATAAAATGTAGAAATCTTATTTTTAAGGTCATCAGTTATTCTCATAGAAGTATAGATATCCATAATTGGAAGAGAAAGTTCACTACTACAAGTGGCACTTCCTGCATTAGTCAATACCATGTTTATACCTAATGTTCTTAAAAATGTAGTCTTACCAGACATATTTGAACCTGTTATTATTAAAATCTTATCGTCTATTAGTATATCATTGTAAACTCTTTCTTCTTTTTTTATAAGAGGATGACCTATTTTCTTAGCATCTATCTTAAAGTTTTTGTTATCTATTATAGGAAAAGTTAATCCATCTTCTATCTGAAGTGGAACTGCTAAACTCATAAGAGCTTCTATTTCCCCTATAGAATGTAGCCAGTTTTCTACGTTTTTACCAAAGTTATTTTTCCAAATTTCCAAGGCAAATGCACTTTGATAATCCCATAGAAACAATATATTAAAAACTATATATATAAGACCATTACTCCTTATGCTTATCATTTGAGCTATCATTTCAAGCTTTTGTATACCAGTTAAAGCAGAGACTTCTTTACCCAGTAGGTTTTCCTTTATATCCTTTAAAAGTGTAGATTTAAATTCTTCTTTTTCTATAAGACGTAATATCTCTAAATAGTCCTCTAAGCTGCTACTTAAATAACTTACTTTTTCCAAGAGTTCATTATTTTTATTCATTCCTACTAGCCAAATTATACTTTGTAGAGTAAATAGGAAAAATACTACTCTATAAAGACTTTGTATCTTTAAAATGATAATAGTGATAGATAATAAAACTGCTATTATAGGCATTATCCTTAAGATGTTTATTATCGCCTTAGAATAAGCTTTCTTACTTTCGGTAAAATACTCAATCATCTTTTGAGGATTCTTTATACTATCATCTGAAGCTTTTAACTCTAGTTTTTCACAAAACTCTAATTTATCTTTTAATTCTTCTATAGCTTCTTGTCTTGTTTTTATTTCTTCTTTTGTGTATTTAGGATCGAGTAGATCTTTAGCTAATATCTTTCTTCCATAAAATGTATGAGTTAAGTTTATAAGCTGAAAGAGGGACCTTTCACCAACTATATCCAAATCTGAAGAATATCTATGAGTCTTATCTACAAATTCTTCACCTATATCTGTAAAATGAATCCAGTCTCCGCTTATCCTATCTAAATATTTCTTATTTATAGCTATCATTTTTTTAGAATAATTCAATCTGTTTTTTACTTTTATATGAAAAATTACTAAAACTATAAAGATAGATATATTTAAAAGCAGTAAATAAAAGTGTATATCTAAGGGTTCTTTTATATATTTATAGGAAAAGTATATTATAACCATAAAAGATATAAGTCTTAGGGCACCTAGTATATTAAAAGAGCTTGTTTCTTTTTTTATAGTATCTTCTTCCCGTTTTATTATCTGTTTAAACTTTTCTTCTATCAAAATTATCATCCTCTATTTTAAAGTATAATATGGATAGTTTACCCATTTATCTATAATGCTAATACTAACAAATTTAAGAGAATCGGTCAATATAAGAAGATTTTAGTATAAAAATAAAAAAACTTAAAAAACTTTTTAAAACTTGCAGTAGTTTTATTTTTCTATGCGTTATAATTAATGAAGGAAGGAGGGGAGAGATGGAAGAAAAATTATTAATTGAAAAAGCTTCTAAGGGAGAGAAAGAAAGCTTTGAAAAAATAATAAACATATATAAAAACTATGTATTTGCAATTATCTTAAACTTTATAAAAGACTCAGAAGAAGTCCAAAACATATCCCAAGAAGTCTTTTTACAAATCTATATCTCCCTTCCTAAATTCAAAGAAGATAATTTTAAGGCCTGGATAAGTAGGATAACTACAAATAAAGCAATAGATTATTTAAGAAAGAAGCGAGCAAGAGTAAAAGAGTCACAAATTGATGAACTAGAAAATATAGATATAAAATTTTTATCAGTAGATAGAAATGAGCCAGAATCACTTTTCATAGATAAGGAAAATAGAGAAGAAATAAAAAAGAAAATAGATTCTTTACCAGAAATCTATAGATCTACTATAATAAAGTTTTATTTGGAAGAAAAGTCTTATGAAGAGATAGCCCTAGAAGATAATGTAGCTATAAAGACTGTAGAATCAAGACTATATAGGGCAAGACTAATACTAAAAGAGAATTGGAGGGATGAAAGATGACTCACTTTAGCAAAGAAGAATGGATTTTATATAAAAAGAATTTATTATCAGAAGAAGATTCAATAAAGATGGAAGATCATCTATACACTTGTGATACTTGCATGGATACATTTTTAAGTTTAATAGATAGTAAAGACTTAGACTTTGCAGGAGAAATAATCCCTTCAGATTTTACTCAAAGTGTAATGGAAAAAATAGAAGGAGTTACACCAATCTTCAAAGCTAGAAATAAACCTATAAAAAAGAAAAAGATGATGGAAAATATATTTATGTATTATATAGCAGTAGCTTCAGTTGTCCTTGTTCTTACAGCTGGAGGAGTATTTACAAAGATGGCAGAAATACCTATAGAAAATATACAGTTAGATACAACAACACCTAAGGGAGTCGAGGATATCTATGGTTTAACAGAAAAGATAACAAATAAGACAAACAGTTTTATATATAATTTTGGAATAAAAAATAGAGGAGGAAACTAAATGAGGGGCAAAAGTAAATTTATTACATTTTTATTATCGTTTATACCCGGAATGTCACACTTTTATATAGGATATGGGGATAGAGGGCTTATATATTTAATATTAACAGTTGCTATATTTGTTGGGAGCTTAGGACTTTCATTTGTATTTGGAGACGATGCGTTTATTTTAATATTCATCTTTTCATATCCAATAATATGGCTTATATCACTAATAGATGCGTTTTCTGTTATAAATAAACTTTCAATAAATGCGACACAAGAAGATCATATAGAAGGAGAGGAGAAAAAGGTGGAACCTACAAGTTTTTTAAATAAAAAAATGATAACACTAGCACTATCAATAGTACCAGGTGCAGGGCACATGTACCTAGGTCAGCAAAAGAAAGGTCTTAGCTTTATGAGTATATTTTTCTTTACTATATTTTTTATGGGATGGCTTAGACTTAACTTTTTAATATTTTTACTACCTGTAATTTGGTTTTATGTATTTTTCGATGCATTTCATTTAGTTAATGGTGAAGATACAGAAGACTTTGATATAGTAAGCTTTTTACCTAAAGTAAGCAATAGTCTTATAGGTAAGATTCTTATAGGTATTGGTATAATAATCTTCTTTAACAATATATTTTACCCAATTATCGCAGATCTTTTAGACTATAGATTTGTAAACTATATTCAAACAAGTATTGTAGCTATAATATTTATCGTTATAGGTATAAAAATGCTTAAAACTAAAAAAGAAATACTAAGAGGTGAAGAAGATGAAAACTAAAAGGGTAGGTACTCTATCTATGGCTTTCGTTCTAATATTCTTTGGAGTAATACTTCTTATATCACAGGTGAGTAAAGTTTCTGGAGTAGAACTGTTTATAAAATTTTGGCCTGTTATACTAATTATTATAGGTCTTGAGGTTTTATACTATGTATATATAAATGGAGATGACATAAAAATAAAGTATGATGTGTTTTCTATATTTATAGTTATATTTATTCTTTTAATCAATATAGGCATATATGGGCTCATGGAAATTGGAGTAATAGACCTTATAAAACTAGAAGTACAAAGAGAGATTGATAACTATCAAGATAGATAATATAATGGTATCAAATTAGTGAAAAAAGAGATATAATAATAATGATATTATAAAATAATTATAGAGGTGTAAAATGGAAAAGCAAAAACAAATTTATATTTTATTATCTCATAGTGGTTCTATACTTTCTAAACTTATCAATATATACACTAGAAAAAATTATACTCATGTATCATTAGGTCTTGATAAAGATTTAGACGAACTATATAGCTTTGGAAGACTAAGGCCTTATAACCCAGTTTTAGGAGGATTTATAAAAGAAGATATATTAAACGGAACATACAATAGATTTCCCAATACAAAATGTGCAATATATCTTCTAACCGTTACAAAATCACAATATGAAAGATTAGAGGTAGAAATAGAAAAATTTAAAAAGGAACAAGAAAAATATAGATATAATCTATTAGGCTTAGTAGGAGTAATGATAAATAGACCAGTACATAGGGAATATAGTTACTTTTGTTCACAATTTGTTTCAGAAGTACTTTCAAACAGTGGCATAAATATAATACAAAAGACTCCAAGTCTTACATGCCCGGTAGACTTTTTAGAATGTGAAGAATTAGAGATAGTTTACGAAGGTGCTCTAAAAGAATATAAATTAAAAACCTCTTAAATTTAAGAGGTTTTTTAAATTGGAAATTTAAATTCAGGGTATCTATTAACTAAATACGGTTAAGGGGCTATGGCTTAAGATGGCAGTAAAGTATGAAAATAAGTATTTATTAGAGAGCTATTATTTTCACTTTTAATTAAGGGGGGTATAAAATGGAAAACTTGTATGTTGAATTTTTAACAGCACTTAGAAAACAAGATAAAGAAACAGCTATGAAGATTTGTATGCAAGAATTAGAAAATGGAAATATAGATATAATATCACTCTATGAAAAGATACTTACAGAGGCATTAAATAGCGTTGAAGAAGAATTTGAAGATGAAGATATTCTTATCTGGCAAGAACATGTAAGAAGTGCTATTATACTAAGTATAATAGAAAACTGTTATAGATACGTCTTAAAAGAAAGAACAAAGCTAGGATTAGAGAAAAAAGGAAAAGTAATGGTACTTTGCCCAAAGTATGAAGACCATATAATAGGAGCTAGAATGGCTACAGATATCTTTACAATTGCAGGATATCAAACTACATTTATAGGAGCAGATACTCCTTGCAGGGCAGTTTTAAAGGCTATAGAAACTATAAGACCAGATATAATATCTATAAGTGTGACAAACTTTTATAATATAATAGAAACAAAGCGAACAATAGATATGATAAAAAATCACTTCAATTATGGTATAAAGTTTATACTAGGAGGAGATGCTTTTAGAAAATCAAAGGATATGTATAAAGAAATAGGTGGAGATATATACCTTGAAAGCCTTCAAGATATATTTTCATAGATAGTTGCAGAATAGAGTTTTGAAATTATCTAAGGTTATCCACAAAGGGAAATTTAATTCAATAAATAAATATGCTCGTTAATTTTGGAGAATCTAGTTATACACAGAAAAAGGGCATAGAAA
>NZ_LTDM01000005.1 GCF_001940565.1 Tissierella creatinophila DSM 6911 | reverse complement strand
TTTTCTATGCCCTTTTTCTGTGTATAACTAGATTCTCCAAAATTAACGAGCATATTTATTTATTGAATTAAATTTCCCTTTGTGGATAACCTTAGATAATTTCAAAACTCTATTCTGCAACTATCTAAAAAATTTGATATAGATTAAAAGAAACAGACAAAGAGGTAGATGCTTTGTCTGTTTCTTTTTTTGGTTTTAAAATTAAGTTAAGTATAGGTTTTAAAATCATAAAAACCATTTCAAAAACCTGAATATTATTAAAGGAGTTTTTAAATCTTTGGAGAATACATATAGTATATAAAATTTTTCTAATATAGTTCTATTAATATTGTTCCAAGAAACACAAATATAATTTACATTCTAAGATTAGTTCTATTAAAAGGTCTATTTAAATTATATCATGAAAAATAAATAAAATAAATTAACTAAATTGTTTGACATTTTATTAAAAATAGATTAATATAAAATTAAAGTATAAGAAACACATATATAAGGATTAATAATAAGGAGGTGGAAATATGCGTTTTAGTTTAGAAATATTACTAGAAGAAGACAGAATCATTAAAGACAAAAATAGAATGTTTATTTCTTTGATTAAACATTCTCTAGAAAGCTATGATAAAGAATACTATGAATCTCTATATGGAAAAGAACCTAATAAAGTAAAATCTTTTACATTTTCTTTATATATGGGGAATTGTATATTTGAAAGGGAAGAGATACTAATTCCAAATAAAAAAATTATATTAAATTTTTCTACAAATAGTATGGAAGATTCACTTTATTTTTATAATAGTTTTTTAGCACAAAAGGGAAAGCCTTATCATATAAAAGGAAATACTATGACAATAAACAAAATAAATCTGGTTAAAGAAAAGTTGATAGTAAGTGATGAGGTAATATTTAAAAGTATTAGTCCTGTAGTTTCACGAGAACATAGAGGAAATAATCATGATACTTGGTATTATTCTTTAAACGAAGAAAAGGGTAAACAGATTTTCATGGAAAACTTAAAACTTCAACTAATAGATGAGTTTGGTGAAGAAAGAAGATTTGATATTGATAAAGTTGAAGTTGAGATTTTAAATAATAAAGAAGTAAAAGTAAAACATTATGGTATAGAGGTGTTATCTAATATATGTAGACTGAAGATAAAAGCTAAGCCATATATTTTAGACTATCTATATAAAGCTGGTATATCGAGCAGAAGATCACAAGGGTTTGGTATGATGGATTTAGTTTAGGAGGTGATAGTATGGAAGAAAATATAAGATTAGAACTTTCTGATTGGCAGTTTAATGCTGGATTATTAGGGTTTTATAATATATTAAATCATGCAGGTGATGACATCATAGTAGGAGAGAACTATATTGAGTTTAATATAGATGTTTTTGAACAGTTTGAAGAAAAATATTTTGATTATCTAATTTACACATATGAAGGCATAACCCATTGGGATAGATTCAATAAATATTTTGATTATTTAAGTGAAAGTAAAAAAGAAGATTTTTTAAACTTGAATCAAAAAGACATTAGCAGACTAAACGATATAATAAAGGAATTAAAAGGATATTTAAAGAGACCCAATTATTCAAAAGTATACGAGTTTATAGAGGGTGGTATAGATATATTAGAACTTCAAAAAAGCTTAGATACAATAAAAATTAAAAAAGGAGAAACTATTGAAGATATAAAACAAGATATTTATAAACAATATAACGTTTTAAAAAATATACACAAATATGTCTATTCATCTAAAGGGAAAAAATATTTATTTGCTAAGACATTGATTTATAATATTATAAATCAATCATGGGAAGGGGTAGCGTTTTTAAATAGAAATACAAAACAAAATGATATATATATTGATTATAAAGAAACTTTTATAGATAGAACTGTTGAATATTTAAAGGAAGATAAAGGAAAATTTAAACTGAACTGTTTTATAACAGGTTTGCCTATAAAGAGTAAATCTTCTGCATATGATATGGGATTTTTAATTGACACTGGATTTGATACAAATAGAAAAACTTCCCATGTATGGGACTTTAACAATGATATATTTATATGTGCCCTCGCTAGAATGATTTATTCCTGTATGCCGTGTGGAATGTTTTTTAGTACATCTGAAGCAGGAATATTTGTAAATGCAAATCAAAAAATGGATAATCTTATTAAAGTAAATAATAATATAAAACAAAGCATAAAGAGAAGTCTTAAAGAAAGTGAAACAAATAGAAATCTTTATGTATATAAGGCTTTAATAGAAGCTATGGAAAAGGAAAATCTTTCTACAAGCATATATGAACTCTCTGATGTACAAGTTATAAGAAAAGAAAGCGGTAAGTATAGATTTAATATATTATCTAAAGAGATTATAGAGATATTCCAACAATCTAATAATCAATTATTATCTCTTATAAAAGTTGGATACAAAGAAGGAAAAACTTATAATTATATATATCCTTTGACTATTGAAAGGATATTAAATGGTGTTAATATGTTTACTTTAATTCATAGACTTTTGGTAAATAAGTTAACTACTTCAGATGGTATTACAAACTTTTTTAGTGTTAACCATATTAAAGTATTAAATAAAGTTAATATAAATTTTTTAAAAGGGGTGGGGGCTTTGGATACAAGTATAGATAGAAATAAATTAATAGAGGATGCTAATAGAAATGGATGGTATCTAGGAGAAGAATACAAAAAAATGAAGAATAGAGAAAAAGTTAAAGGAATATCTTATAGACTATTAAATTCTTTAAAGACTAGAAATTCTGAAAGCTTTTTACACAATTTATTAAATAGCTATATGTATGTGGGGAAACAAGTTCCTAAGGGACTAGTAGAAGTCTTAGAAGATGAAGAAAAACTAGGAGTTATAGGGTATGCTTTTGTTACAGGACTAGTATCAAGTGCTTTAAATGAAACAGATAAAACAAATATTGAAATCAAGGGGGAAAAATAGATGACTAACAAAGGATTAACAGTGACTATTATATTTGAGGCAGAAAGTGCAAACTATGGTGAGTCAATAGGTAATGTATCAGCACTTAAAAAGATATCTAGAGGTAAAGGCGAGCAATACACATATATATCTAGACAAGCTATAAGATATAATATAGTAAATCAGATGGGAATTGATAATACAAAGATAGGTCTAGATGGTTCTGTTTTGCAATTTGCTCCTGATACTACAATAAAAGAATATGCAGAGATTGACTTGTTTGGATATATGAAAACTGCTAAACCATCGAAAACTAGATCTGCTATTGTAAGACTTTCAAATGCTATATCTTTAGAACCTTATAGGGGAGACTTAGATTTTTTAACTAATAAGGGTCTTTTAGATCGATATAATAAACAAGAGAACGAGTTAAAAGATGGAGGAAATATAGCTCAAAGTGAAATCCATAGATCACTTTACTCCTATACAATAACAATTGATTTAGATAAAGTAGGAATAGATGAAAACGATGAAATAGAAATAGAAAATACTGAAAAAGCAAATAGAATAAACAAATTTTTAAACACAGTAAGATATTTATATAGAGATATAAAAGGAAGAAGAGAAGATCTTAAACCTTTATTTATAATAGGAGGAGTATATGATATTAAAAATCCTATATTCCAAAATGCCATTGAAGTTAAAAATAACAATCTAATCGTGGACAAGATTATTGATGTTTTAAGTGAAGAACTAGAAAAAGAAACAATGTCGGGCATAGTAAAAGGATTGTTTGAAAATGAAAATGAAATAATAGATAGACTTGAAGCAACAAATATGAGAGAGTTTTTTGAAAATATAAAATTCAAAGTGAATGATTATTATGAAAGCAATTAGAATTAAAATTTCTCAAAACATGGTTAATTATAGAAAACCAACTAGCTTTCAATTAAAGGAAACTTATCCATTACCTCCACCATCAACAGTTATAGGTATGATTCATAGACTATGTGATTATAGGGAATATCATGATATGGATGTAAGTATTCAAGGAAAACACTATTCAAAGGTAAACGATTTGTATACTGTATATGAGTTTAAAACAGGTGGGAAGTATGAAAAGGGTAGACATAATATAAATGTTGGTGGATATGGAATGATAAAAGGAGTATCTACCATAGAACTTCTAGTTGATGTAGAATTGTTAATCCATATAGTTCCACATAAACAGGAGGAGATAGATGTAATATATGAAGCACTAAAAAATCCAAGGGAATATCCTTCACTTGGCAGAAATGAAGATTTAGTAGTAATTGATGAAGTTAAAAAAGTTGAAATAATAGATGAAGAGTTACAAGAAGAATTAATTCTAAATCCGTTTTATAGTGCTTATATACCTGAATACTATATAAAACACGATACTGTTTCTATAGATATAGGTGGTATGAAAAGAAGTTTACCAGGGACTAAGTATAAAATTTCAAAAGATTATACTTTAGAAAACATTGGAACTAAGAAAGATCCTAAATTTATCAGGAAATGGAATAAGGTAGATGTTATATATGGAAGTAAAATATTAGTTGGAGAAGACGAAAATATAAAGATAGATGAAGATAAAAATATAGTGTTTTTAGTATAGAAGAAGTACTTCTTCTATACTAAAGGAGGTCAATATGGAATATCTAGCTAAATCAAATCCTAAAGAAACTATACAAGAACATACAGATAATCTATTAAAGAATTATAAAGAATTTAAAGATATTTATCCCGATATAGATATAAACTGGGAACTTTTATATCTATCATGCTTATATCATGATATGGGAAAAATGAATAAAGATTTTCAAAATAAAATTAGGGGAAAGAAAATAGAAAATGAAGTTCCACATGCCTTTTTAAGTGCAGGCTTGATTCCTAAAAAAGAAATAATAAGTAAATTTGGAAAAGATGGAATGAAAATTTTAACTAACTCAATTATATTTCATCACGAAAGAAAATTCAAAGTAGATATTAATACTAATTATAAAAGTATTAATGAAAAAATAAAAGAAATAGAAAATGAGTTTGTAAAGTTTGAATATGATAAAGTAGATGATTTAAAAGCAAGTAACTTTCCAATAAAATATTATAGTGATGATAGAATTACAGATGAAGATGGAAAAGATGTTTTCTATGAATATATAAAAGTAAAAGGGATGTTAAATAGAATTGATTACGCTTCAAGTGCATATGAAATGGTAGAATATCAAAATAACTTTTTAGAAGAAAAGCTAAATAATTTATTGGATTCTTGGAAGCAAAGAGATTCTAGTTCAGATTGGAATGAATTACAAAAGTACATGATAAAAAACAGAAATGAAAATATAATAGCAGTTGCACAAACAGGAGCAGGTAAAACGGAAGCTGCACTATTATGGATAGGTAATAATAAAGGATTTTTTACATTACCCCTAAAAGTCGCTATAAATGCAATATATGATAGGATTAGAGATGGTATTGTAAAAGAAAATATAGATAAAAGAGTAGGAATGCTTCACTCTGATAGTTTTAGCGAATATATAAAGAGAAGTGAAGAAGAAGGTCTTAGTAGATATTTTGATAGAACAAAACTATTATCATTACCACTTACTATAACAACACTTGATCAATTATTTGATTTTGTTTATAAATATAGAGGATTTGAGTTGAAACTTGCTACATTAAGTTATAGTAAAATTGTAATAGATGAAATACAAATGTACAGTTCAGATTTAGTGGCATATTTAATTTATGGCCTTAAATTTATTACTGAAATGGGAGGTAAGTTTTGTATAGTAACAGCTACTTTTCCACCAGTTTTTAAAATATTTTTAGAGAAGGAGAGAATAAACTTCATTTCTCCATCACCATTTATAGAAGATGATAGTAAAATTAGACATAGTTTAAAAGTTTTAGATGGATTAATTACTTCAGATTTTATAATTGAAAAATCTAAATCTAAAAACAAGATCCTCGTAATTTGTAACACAGTAAAAACTGCTCAGAAATTATATAAAGAATTAAAAGAAAGCGGGAAAGTAGAAAATTTAAATCTAATTCATAGTTATTTTACTAAAGAAGATAGACAGATAAAAGAAGATAATATAATGAGGCTGGGTCATAAAGATTGTACTGATAAAGGAATATGGATAGGTACACAAATTCTAGAAGCATCTTTAGATATAGATTTTGATATTTTAATAACTGAACTATCAGATATTAATGGTTTATTTCAAAGACTTGGTAGATGTTATAGAAAAAGATACTTGTTGCATGATGATTATAATGCTTTTGTATTCACAGGAGGAGAGGAGAGAATTAGGGGTATTGGATTCGTTGTAGATAAAGATATATTTAAAATATCTAAAGAGATTATCAAAAATATAGATGGACCTTTAAGTGAAAGTAAGAAGATAGATTTAATAAATGAGACATATACAATGCAAAAACTAAAAGGAACAAAATATGTTAAGGATATTGAAGAAACTATAGACTATTTGCATTCTATATATGTAAATGAAAAAAACAAAACACAAGTAAGAGATATGTTTAGAAACATAAATAATATATCTATAATACCAAGAGAGATATTTAATAGAAATTTAAATGAAATAAATAAAAATATAAATATATTAAAATTTAATAAAGAAACAAACTATACAAGAGAAGAAAAAGTAAGGGCAAGAACAGAGATAGATAAATATAAAATATCTATACCATACTATAGTTTTAACCACAAAAATAATGAGTTAATATCAATAAATGAATATGAATCTTTAAATATCTATAATTGTAATTATGATAAAGAAGAAGGATTTACTAATGTTATAGAAGATAAGTTAGATAACACTAGTAATATATTGTGATAGATCATGAAGATTACTGGGATAATGATTAATTATTATTTTATATGTAAAAGAAAGCTATGGTATTTTTCAAAAGATATAAATATGGAGCATAATAGTGAGTTAGTTGAGATGGGAAAACTAATAGATGAAAATTCTTATGACAGAGAAAAGAAATCCATATTAATAGATGAAATGATTAATATAGATTTCTTAAAAGATTGGAAAATCATTCATGAAGTTAAAAAGTCTAGAAAATTAGATGAAGCTGGTAAATGGCAATTAAAATATTATATATGGATTTTAAGGAGTAAAGGAGTAGATATTGAAAAAGGTATACTAGACTATCCTCTACTTAGAAAAAGAGAAGAAATTTTTTTAGATGAGAATGAAGAAAGAGAACTCTTGGAAGTAATAGGAAATGTTAAATATATTTTAGGTATGAACCTACCACCTGGTGTCATTAATAAAGCATTTTGCAAAAAATGTGCTTATTATGAACTTTGCTATATATAGGAGTGATTATTTGGGAGAGACTTTTTATATATTAAGAGATGTGGATTTAAAAAGAAAAGATAATAATGTAATTGTCAGGACTTTAGAAGGTGAAGAAAAAAATTTGAAATCTGAAATAACCGAACAAATCTATTTATTTGGAGAAACAAGTTTAAATACTAAAGTATTAAACTTTTTATCTCAAAAACAAATAATAGTTCATATTTTTAATTATTATGGATTTTATTCTGGTAGTTTCTATCCTAGAGAACCAAATATAAGTGGACATCTTTTAGTAAATCAGGTAAGGGCATATGATAATTATGAAAAGAGACTTAAACTAGCTAAATCTATATTAAAATCTGCTTCATATAATATCTATAGAAATTTAAGATATTATAACGGAAGAGGTATTGATTTAAAAGAAAAAATGCAAAATATAGAAAGCCTTAGAAATAAGTTGGATTACAAAGAATCTATACAAGAGCTAATGGGCATAGAGGGCAATATAAGAAAGATATATTATACTTGTTGGAATAGTATTGTAAAACAAGATATTAAGTTTAATAAAAGAGTAAAAAGACCGCCAGATAATATGATAAATACATTGATATCATTTATAAATAGTTTGGTTTATACTACAACTTTGAGTGAAATATATAAGACACAGTTAAATCCTACCATCAGTTATCTACATGAGCCGGGTACTAAAAGATTTTCCCTAGCGCTAGACATATCAGAAATATTTAAACCACTAATAGCAGATAGAATGATATTTTCGCTATTAAATAAGAATCAAATAACAGAAGATGATTTTGAGAAAGAATCAAATTTTCTATATTTAAAAGAAACTGGTAAAAAGAAGATTTTAATGGAATATGATAAAAGATTAGAGAGTGTGATTTCTCACAAAGAGTTAGGAAAAGATGTATCCTATAGATATCTCATACGATTAGAATGCTATAAGTTAATAAAAGATATATTAGGTGAAAAAGAATATTGTGGGTTTGAAATATGGTGGTGATATAATGTATTTAATATTGGTATATGATATAATATCAGATGAGGGTGGTTCGTGGGTTTCTAGAAATGTTTTTAAAACTTGTAAGAAATATTTAACAAACATACAGAAATCTACATTTGAAGGTGAACTTAGAGAATCTGAATATATGAAATTAAAAATGGAATTAGATAAATATATCAGAAAAGATAAAGATTCACTTTTAGTGTTTAAAAGTAGAAATGAAAGATGGCTTGACAAAGAATATCTAGGATTAGTAGATGATAAAACTTCTAACTTTTTTTAGTAGCGTTTTGTCGACCAGTAATACTGTAAAAAAGCTGGGACATTGACAAGTTTGATAATATAAAGATTTAAGAAGATAAATTGTAAAGTTTTAATAAATTTTAATGTAATATATGTTTTAGAAATAGTGATAGACAAAAACAACCAATAGAAATCAGTAAATTAAATGGATTTAAGTAAACGACTTTTAATAGAGCCATAGTGGAATGTAAATTCTCTTACTATTGTATGTAATATAGAGATTCAAACTCTTTTAATAGAGCCATAGTGGAATGTAAATCGACCTCAGCAAAGCAAGGGGAGTCGAGCAAAAAACTTTTAATAGAGCCATAGTGGAATGTAAATACAAGAAAATAAGCTTTATAGAGACAGGGGTTACGGCTTTTAATAGAGCCATAGTGGAATGTAAATGAGGAAGACATTCAAACAAAGGTAAAAGAACTAGAACTTTTAATAGAGCCATAGTGGAATGTAAATATACATCAAAGAGGGTATTGAAGTAATGACAAAGCACTTTTAATAGAGCCATAGTGGAATGTAAATTCGCTGCAATTCTCTTTTCCTAGGTCGTCTATTACCTTTTAATAGAGCCATAGTGGAATGTAAATGTATGTATCCACTAGAGCAATTATAGCTTTATCTGGCTTTTAATAGAGCCATAGTGGAATGTAAATTAGAAGATTTAGAAGAAATGCAAGTCGGTTTTGCTACTTTTAATAGAGCCATAGTGGAATGTAAATATAAAAATCTATAATCTTCCAGTAAAAAAACTCTAACTTTTAATAGAGCCATAGTGGAATGTAAATATAGGACTACTAATATGAAATTCTTTACCCTTTTCCTTTTAATAGAGCCATAGTGGAATGTAAATAGTCAAGTAAGAGAAAAGAAAAATACTAATCAAAAACTTTTAATAGAGCCATAGTGGAATGTAAATAATATTTATTCTGATTCTATAGCTCCTGTTCGTTCCTTTTAATAGAGCCATAGTGGAATGTAAATATCGCTCTAGGAATTGTAGGTATATTTTTAACTTGGACTTTTAATAGAGCCATAGTGGAATGTAAATCCTTTTCCACTTTTTTATTTTGCTTTTTTTTGCATACTTTTAATAGAGCCATAGTGGAATGTAAATCTTAACCAATTCTTTATATAAGTATTGTAAGAATTACTTTTAATAGAGCCATAGTGGAATGTAAATGTTTCCTTCTTTATGGTAGCCGCCCGAGGGAAACCCCTTTTAATAGAGCCATAGTGGAATGTAAATTCATCAGTAATAGAATTAATTAAATATACTATTTGTCTTTTAATAGAGCCATAGTGGAATGTAAATGTTGTCTCGTTTAACTTCTGTACTGTAAAGCATGGACTTTTAATAGAGCCATAGTGGAATGTAAATAACTTATAGAAGTTGGAGCTTATATAATAAATGAGTCTTTTAATAGAGCCATAGTGGAATGTAAATGGTATCTATATTATCTAGCTTGTAAAGTTGCTGTAACTTTTAATAGAGCCATAGTGGAATGTAAATTTTCCTGATTGGATTCTAGTAATTCCTATCAGAGTACTTTTAATAGAGCCATAGTGGAATGTAAATTGCAATCCTTCGCCAACTTGCTACTTTTTTTGCACTCTTTTAATAGAGCCATAGTGGAATGTAAATTAGTCATAGCAAGCCGATATGGTCCATTTACACCAGCTTTTAATAGAGCCATAGTGGAATGTAAATTTCAGATTATGATTATCGAGGAGAATATAGGTATACTTTTAATAGAGCCATAGTGGAATGTAAATATATATATATATATAATGTATAATAATCTAATTTTACTTTTAATAGAGCCATAGTGGAATGTAAATTTGGTGTATGATACTTTATTGAATGAGTGGAACGGGCTTTTAATAGAGCCATAGTGGAATGTAAATCTTTCTGTAAAGGATACTTGCCCATTTCTATCTTTATCTTTTAATAGAGCCATAGTGGAATGTAAATGTAGTTCTTCTTCGCTCATTTTGATATTATGTTTTTCTTTTAATAGAGCCATAGTGGAATGTAAATTTTGAAGGGGCTACTAAAAATGCTTTTGAAACTGAACTTTTAATAGAGCCATAGTGGAATGTAAATGTCAAATTTAATAGTAGTGGAGAATTAATAGCTGTACTTTTAATAGAGCCATAGTGGAATGTAAATAAAGGTCGGAATGTTTTATTCCCTAATATGCCAAACTTTTAATAGAGCCATAGTGGAATGTAAATTGGTAAAAGTGTTATATTTAATTGTGATGTTTTAGACTTTTAATAGAGCCATAGTGGAATGTAAATATCTATTTTATCTCGTTGGCATCACGTGGCTATCTCGCTTTTAATAGAGCCATAGTGGAATGTAAATTTACATCTTTTAACTCTTAAAATCGAACATTCTTCTCTTTTAATAGAGCCATAGTGGAATGTAAATGTAGACAAGTATTTAATTTGTATTTTACTTAATACTCTTTTAATAGAGCCATAGTGGAATGTAAATTTTAATAGCAAACGGATTAGATTTTAAGACCGCTGCCTTTTAATAGAGCCATAGTGGAATGTAAATCGATTTGGAAATACACTTCTTCGGCTACATACTGTTCTTTTAATAGAGCCATAGTGGAATGTAAATGTAACTGTTTCTGATGAAGATATAGAACTAGTTGACCTTTTAATAGAGCCATAGTGGAATGTAAATGGAGAAATAGAGAAAAACAAATCAAAATTTATAAACTTTTAATAGAGCCATAGTGGAATGTAAATTCACCTTGGATAGCTGTAACATGGTAATCGTCATCTTCTTTTAATAGAGCCATAGTGGAATGTAAATCTTTATAGAATTAATAAATAAAAACAGTAGTTGCTGGCTTTTAATAGAGCCATAGTGGAATGTAAATAAATTCTTTTTGCCCTATTCTATTGTTTCATCTAACTTTTAATAGAGCCATAGTGGAATGTAAATCCTCTTCATTGTGATACTCTTCTATATTATTATAGCCTTTTAATAGAGCCATAGTGGAATGTAAATGCATCAACATATAAAGTATAATCTGCGTGAATTTTACTTTTAATAGAGCCATAGTGGAATGTAAATATTTTACAATTCATTTCTTAAAACCTTTTTCTTTATCCTTTTAATAGAGCCATAGTGGAATGTAAATATCTTTCTATAATCCCAAAATCACTTGTAAATTTTACTTTTAATAGAGCCATAGTGGAATGTAAATTATAGAGTTGAATGGGAATGTAAAAGATGTGGCAAGCTTTTAATAGAGCCATAGTGGAATGTAAATGTAATTGATAGTTCTAAGTTCTTTGCAATCCCTTTAGCTTTTAATAGAGCCATAGTGGAATGTAAATAAACAAGATTTAGAGGAAATGCAAGTTGGTTTCGCTCTTTTAATAGAGCCATAGTGGAATGTAAATGCAAAAGTATAAGAAGTAGGAGGTAGCACAGATGAGCTTTTAATAGAGCCATAGTGGAATGTAAATCAGATAAAGCATATTTTACTGTAGTTGATTTATCTGCTTTTAATAGAGCCATAGTGGAATGTAAATGTAGGGGGAGAAATTGGGTCAGCAAGGTTTGTAACGCTTTTAATAGAGCCATAGTGGAATGTAAATTCAAACACTAACTTTTCTTTATCTATAGATTTTAAACTTTTAATAGAGCCATAGTGGAATGTAAATTCTTTCTAGCTAACTTCTCAACAAACTTCTCATAGTCTTTTAATAGAGCCATAGTGGAATGTAAATTTGGTAATTGATAAATTAACAACTTATAACGTGTTACTTTTAATAGAGCCATAGTGGAATGTAAATAACTTAAAAACTACTCAAGAACTACTTAAATTAAATTCTTTTAATAGAGCCATAGTGGAATGTAAATCGGAATATATTTTCTAATCCCATGCCATTACAAGCACTTTTAATAGAGCCATAGTGGAATGTAAATTCTGAAAAGGAATTTTTAGAAAAGTGTCTAGAACAGCTTTTAATAGAGCCATAGTGGAATGTAAATATGATATTAAAGCATTATCTAAATTAACTAATACAGCTTTTAATAGAGCCATAGTGGAATGTAAATAGTTCTGGGTATTCATCTTCGCTATTACATCCGCTACTTTTAATAGAGCCATAGTGGAATGTAAATGCTCATAGTAGCCTTTGTCTATTTCAAAACCTATATCTTTTAATAGAGCCATAGTGGAATGTAAATAAGATCAATAGTATAGTTTTTTATAAAGTAGTTACTACTTTTAATAGAGCCATAGTGGAATGTAAATGCTACACGTTTGTAGTCCTCTACCGTGTAACTATTTCTTTTAATAGAGCCATAGTGGAATGTAAATAATATTATAAAATTTAATTATAGTTCTTATATATAACTTTTAATAGAGCCATAGTGGAATGTAAATAAGATCAATAGTATAGTTTTTTATAAAGTAGTTACTCTTTTAATAGAGCCATAGTGGAATGTAAATAATTCATTTCCTCCTCTAAATTTACTAATGCTATTGCTTTTAATAGAGCCATAGTGGAATGTAAATACTGTTTATGATATTCTAAAAGTGGTTCTTTCCAATGTTAGTTGACTCTATGGTAATTTTCTAATATAATATGTCCATATTAAAACTTTGGAGGAATTGATATTGGATGAATTAATTAAATTATTAGATAAAAGCTTAGAATATATAAATCATGAAGTAATAAAAGATACCATCTACATAAATGTGAAATCAAGTAAGCAAGAAGCTTGTTGCCCTAATTGCAATGCTCTTTCAAAAAGGATACATTCTCGTTACAAAAGAAGCTTTCAAGACCTTCCTATATCAGTAAAAAAGACAGTTGTAATATTAAATAACAGAAAGTTTTTTTGTAATAATGAAGATTGTGGTAGAAGAACTTTTTCTGAAAAGTTTGAGTTCATAGAAGATAAAGCTAAAAAAACTAAAAGACTAGAAGATGAAATAATAAACTTGTCAAAGAATATGAGTTCAATCTCAGCATCTAAATTACTACGAGAAAATATTGCAACTGTAGGGAAAAGTACAGTATGCAATATTTTAAAAAAAAGGAACACAAATACTTGATAAAAGCAAAATCAAAAAGATTTGTATAGATGATTTTGCTATTAAAAAACGAGATAAATATGCAACTGTCATGATAAATATACAAACTAGAAAAATAATAGATATATTAGAATCAAGAGATTATGAAGAAGTAAAGGAATGGCTAAAGACATTTCCAAATATAGAAATAGTATCTAGAGATGGATCTATAACATATAATAAAGCCATAAAAGATGCTCATCCAAAATCAATTCAAGTTTCTGATAGATTTCACATATTAAAAAATTTAACAGATTACTGTAAAAAATATATAAAGAGAATATTGAATAGAAAAGTAGAGGTAGAAAAACTAGAAAATACTAGTGGGCAAGAAATCTTAAAGTTGAAAGAAAAATATAAGTTTGAAACAAAATGGGAACTAATACTTAGAGTTAAAGAACTTAGAGATTTAAAATATAAAGTTAATGACATAGCTTCTATTTTGGGGGTAGGTAATAAAACAGTGATAAACTATTCAAAAATACACCCTAAAGATAAAGAAAAATACGATACAATAACAAACATTAAAGCGAAATCGCTAGATATATCCACTAGAAAAGAAACTTTGATTAATAACGTTAAAGATTTAAATAGCAAAGGAAAATCAATGAGAAAAATAGCGGAAGATATGTTTCTTGATAGAAGAACCGTAAAAAAATACTTAGAATCAGATGGAAAATGGCACCATGAGTCCACAGGAGTAAAGAGAGAAAGTAAACTTGATAACTATAAGAATTTAATTAAAAAAATGCATATAAATGGATCTAGTTCCAAAGAAATATACGTGCAAATTAAAGAACAAGGATATTCAGGCAGTGACTCCCTTGTAAGAAAATTTATTACTGATTTTAGAGCTGAGACCCTTGAAGGAGAAGAAACGGTAGATATAAAATATATAAAGAGAAATGATTTAATAAGTCTGTTATATAAACCTTTAGAAAAGATAAAAACTATTACATCTGAAGAATTAGATATAATATTAAATAAATATAAACAATATAAAGTAATCCTTGAAACTATAAAAGAATTCAAAGAAATACTATTTGGAAAAGACAATACAAAATTAAAAATATGGATAGAAAAATCTAAAGCCCTCAATATTAGAGAGCTAAACAGTTTTATTACAGGGATTAAGAGGGATATAGAAGCAGTAAATAATGCTATTACTTATGAATATAGCAATGGTCTAGCTGAAGGGAAAATAAACAAGATAAAAGTAATAAAAAGAATAATGTATGGCAGATGTAGTTTTGATACATTAAGAAATAAAATATTAAAACTAGAGAATAGTACTTAAATCAACTAACATTGGAAAGAACCAAATTTCAATTGACAAATACACCTAATAAGTTATTTCTTTTAATAGAACCATAGTGGAATGTAAAGTACTTTGGTATCATAAAAGGTTACAACTTCTTTTATACTTTTAATAGAACCATAGTGGAATGTAAAGCTAAGCCAAGAGCAAGAAAAATTATTCAACTTATTTCTTTTAATAGAACCATAGTGGAATGTAAAGACATGGGAACATGGTACTAAAAAAAGGTAGCTAAACACTTTTAATAGAACCATAGTGGAATGTAAAGCTGCTCCATCAAGCAAAGTTTTGTAATCGTCAAATACTTTTAATAGAACCATAGTGGAATGTAAATTTCTCTACTATTCCAAATAGTGTGAGCTTCATCAAACTTTTAATAGAGCCATAGTGGAATGTAAATGGCAAAACAGTGTTGCCAGATACCATTAGCTTAATTCTTTTAATAGAGCCATAGTGGAATGTAAATATAGGAGTTCCTTAAAATAGATCTTCCTTCTGGATTTCTTTTAATAGAGCCATAGTGGAATGTAAATTGCCCTGTCATGATTACATGCACTCCCATATTTTCTCTTTTAATAGAGCCATAGTGGAATGTAAATTCTTTTGAACTATTGCATTTTTATCAACAGTTGAATCTTTTAATAGACCCAAAGTGGAATGCTAATTTTATTTCTCTCTCATAATGGTTAAATATATAGCTAAAATAAGGATTGATACATGATTTATTTTATAAAAGTTCATCATTATATTCATATCCATTCACCATCCTTTATCCTCTCCCTAGTGATAGTATAGAAATATTCAAGTTATAGTTTACTAACTAAATTTTAAATATTATTGTTAGTGCAAATTAATTTTAAACTGATATAATAGTAGTAACTAAATTAAATAGGAGGGATACATTTATGAACACAATGATTAAAAAGTTTGTAGATACGGGTATGATGACAGAAGAGCAGGGTAAATTTATCGAAGAAGCTATAATGAGAAAAGATTCCATAGTAGTATCAGGCCATAGATCAGCTGGAATAAGACCTTTAATGGCATCTTTAATGGGTGTAGCAAAATCTAACTTTACCAATGTACAAGTTAAAGGTTTTGAAGATCTTGAAAAAGATGTTGAATTCTTCCTTATTCCAGGGCTTGACGACATAGATTTTGAAAAGCTTATTTCTGATGCTATCTCAAAGCCTAACACAGCTTTTGTATCTCTAAAAGAACCAGAACATCCAGTTTCACTTATGAAAGTTTTAAGACAAAACTTTAAAAATGGAACAGGTATCGGTAAGCGAATTCAAACTCTTGAATGTGTTAAGGAAAACGATGAAGCTAAACTTGCAAAGATAACTGAAATGTATTTAGATGAAAAAGGAAAAGTAAAAAAACAAGATCATTAATACAAATTAGCAAATATATGATAAAAGAAAAGGTAAAGATTTTATAAAATCTCTACCTTTTCTTTTCTTTAAATGCATCATAAAATAGCCCGAAAAGTTTACCTTTGATATATTTACCTTGACCTTTTCCTCCTATGAACTTACCATTTCCAGATTTTATAATAGTTAATGTGTAAGGCATGTTTATTTATTATCATCTAAAGATTCTTTTTCTTTGAATTTACTGTAGCTATAGGCATATGGTTTAGACATTGCTTGTTTTCCTATACCTTTTTCTCCTACAAATTTACCATTTTCAGCCATTAGTTTTCCTCTTAAGAATACTTTTTCTGCTCTCCCTTTTTGTTCATAACCTTCATAAGTTGAGTAATCAGAACCCATTAGGGCATCTTCAAATTTTATAGTGCCTTTGTATTCTGGGTTAAAGACTACTATATCTGCATCTGAACCCACTATTAAATCACCCTTTTGTGGATATACACCACATACCTTGGCTGGATTTGTACAGCATACTTCTACAAATTTTTGACGTGAAATCTTTCCTTCTTCAACCCCATAGGTCCACATCATATTTAGACGGTCTTGAACTCCTGGAGATCCTGGAGGAATCTTGCTAAAGTCCTTTAATCCTTTTTTCTTTCCTTCTTCAAATCCTCCTACAATAGCACAGTGGTCTGAACCTACTGCAAGTAGCCATCCTCTATCAATTGCTTCCCATAGAAAGTCTACATCAGATTGAGGTCTTATAGGTGGAGTACAGACATATTTCGCTCCTTCAAAGTTTGGCTTACTGAAAACTTCATCATTTAACATGAGATAATGAGTACATGTTTCACCATATACACTCATTCCTTCATTGTAAGCCTGCCTTATAACTTCTGCAGCCTTTTGATTTGTTACATGGACTACAAAAAGTGGTGCATCTGCTATTTTAGCCATATAAACTGCTCTAGATGTAGCTTCAGCCTCAGCAAATACAGGTCTTGATTTTGGGAAGTACTTAACATCAGTTTTTCCTTCTTCGATGAGTTGCTTTGTACGTATATTTACTACATCTGCATTTTCAGCATGAATCATTATAGTAACTCCAGCTTTTTTACCATTTTGTAGAGCCTTAAATAGCCACTCGTCATCTACATAAAATGGCATCCCTTTATAGGCCATAAACACTTTAACTGAAGATACTCCTACAGATGGTACATCTTTAAGACCTTCTATAGTTTCATCGGAAGGATCCATTATAATGCCGTGGAATATATAGTCAGGAGTTGATACGCCATCTACAAAGTCTCTTTTATAATTTATTACAGAATCTTTAAGACTTACTCCTTCAGGTTGCATTACAAAGTCTCCTACAGTTGTAGTTCCACCAGCTAAAGCAGCATGAGAATGCTCATATCCTAGTGAGTTAAAGGAATTGTAGTGAACATGCTCATCTACACCACCTGGAAATACATATTTACCAGTAGCATCGATCGTTTCATCTGCCTTATAATCTAAATTTTCACCAATAGCTACAATCTTTTCATCTTCTACATATATATCTGCTTGGTATTCATTTGTTGATGTTATTATATTTCCATTTTTAATTAATAAGCTCATAAGTTTGCCTCCTTATTTTAAAAAGTAAAACCATCTTTTAAAATAAGGGATACCTCATTTTTAGGTATCCCTTATTTTTTTATATTTTATATTAAATATTATGTTTGTTTTTATCTTTCACCTGGTCTATGATTGTAAACGCTATCGTCAATTCCATTTAAATATTCTACAACTTCTTCTACTGATACCACATCTGCAAACTTAGCGTCCATATCAAACAGGTTCCATTCTATAACTCCAGGAACCCTATCTCCTATTGTTCCTCTAGGAACTATAGTTTTAAATCCGTATCCTGTTGAATCCATTACTGTATGTCTAACACATGCACAAGCAGTAGCACCCATAACTATTAGAGTATCTACACCTAACTTGTAAAGAGTTTGAGCTAAATGTGTACCAAAGAAATTACTTGCATATTTTTTGTGTATTACTGGCTCTTCTGGTTGTGGCTTAAGCTTAGGATCTATCTCCATCCACTCTGAATCTATATCTAATGCATGCATAGGAATCTTTTCATCCCATCTAGGAAGATCCCACTGTTCTTTTCCAGTATAGCCTGTAGTTGTATGGAAAATAGGTACGCCTGCTTTTCTTCCAGCTTCTAATACTTTAAGTGCATTTGCACAAATTTCATGATTGTTTTCACATGTAAATGGATGCCCATCATCCATCCAAGCCCTAGCCATATCTACTGTAGTTATAGCTGGTGCTTTACCATAACCCATTCTTCTTCCAAAGCCTCTTTCTTTATAAATCTTAGTTGCTTCCGCAAATGCCTTTTCTAATAGTTCTTGGTCAAATTCATAATTTCCACCTTTATCTTGGTACTCTTCACTTGCAGATACTACTTTGTCAGCTTCATCTCTTTTACTCATTATATATCCACCCTTTCAAATTTTTTGTTTTCTTTCTGCCTATATATAAAGCAAGTATCGTGCCAACATTTTAAATAGCTATATTAAGCGAAAGGGGTAGATATAAAAAACAAAACTGTTGCAAAAAAGCAATGGGAAAAGGTATTCCTAGCACAAACAAAGACAAATATAACGTTTTCCCAGATGCAACACTATTATAGGATAATGCACAAATGCAACAGTTTATATTTTTTATATTTCAATCTCATATTTTTTAATTTTCCTAGATAGAGTAGATGCGTTTATACCTAATGTTTTTGCCGCCTTTCTTATTGAACTATGATTAGAAAGTGCTGATTTTAATATTGTCTTTTCATAGACTTCCATTAAGTATTCTAATCTACCTTTATTTTCAATAGTATGGATAGAGGCATTCATCAAAACATGGCCATTTAAAATTTTATCAGGTAGTTGTTCAAAGCATATTTCTTCTCTATCATTCATAATAAACATATACTCTATAATGTTTTGGAGTTCTCTTACATTACCAGGCCATGAGTAGTTTACCAATGCTTCTTCTGCTTTTTGAGACATTATAATATTTTTGTTGTATTTAGAATTTAACTTGGTCATAAAATATTTGATCATTTCTGATATATCTTCAGCTCTTTTTCTAAGGGGTGGGATCTGAAGAGGTACTACATTTAATCTAAAGTATAAGTCTTCTCTAAAATTATCATTTTTTATTTCTTTAAGTAAGTCTCTATTAGTAGATGCTATAATTCTAACATCAAGTTTAATAGGTTCTGTGCCACCTACTCTATATACTTCTTGTTCTTGGATGACTCTTAAAAGCTTGGACTGAATAGGCATAGTTAGTTCTCCTATTTCATCTAAAAGAATAGTACCCCCATTTGCAAGCTCAAACATACCTGCTTTTCCCTTATCTGAAGCTCCAGTAAATGAGCCAGGCATATATCCAAATAGTTCTGACTCAAATAGATTTTTAGGTATAGCAGCGCAGTTTACTTTTATAAAAGCTTTATCTTTTCTATTGCTATTTTGATATATAAATGTTGCAAGAACTTCTTTTCCAGTTCCTGATTCTCCAGTTATTAGTATAGTACTATCAAATTTTGCTACAGTTGATGCGATTTCAAGTGTTTCCTTCATAGCCATACTTTTATAGATTAATCCTTTTGCTGAGAAATGTTGTTTTCGTAGGAGTTCTAGTTCTTGGGAATATCTTTGCTTGATTAAATTGACATTTTCTAATTCTTTTCTTAAATTCATTAGTTCTTCGATATTTCTAGTATTACATATCACACCTATTATATTTTTTTCATTATCATCATAGATAGGTGTGGCTGTAGTAAGCGCACTTCTACCTGATACATATCTATGAATTAAAGATACAGGTTCTTTTGTTTCTAGAACTTTTAGTGATGCTGAGATATTGAATTTATTTTCTTTTAATAGTTTGGACAATTCTTTGCCTATTACTTCAGATCTTTTTAATCCTGTTATCATTTCGTATGCCGGATTTACATAAATTGTCTTTCCTTCATTGTCACAGATAAATATGCCATCGGAGGAAAACTCTAACGCTCCAAATATATAATCAGGATTTTCTTTTAAAAGTTTTTCTTTAAGGCTTATAAAATCATACAATATATCAGATCCTTTCTCCACATATATATAGATAAATTAATCTAATGTTTATATTATTATATTAACATATAATTGAATATATTTCTTATAAGTATTTTCATGATGTTGGAGAAAAAATAAAATAAGTATAGACCTTTAAAAGTCTATACTTATTTTTATTTAAAATAGAGAATTATTCCAACTATAAAACCTGCTACAACTCCTAATGAAGATAATTTTCCACTGTATAATCTTTTCCCTTCGGGCATTATTTCATCTGCTATTATATAGAGCATAGTTCCTCCGGCAAAGGCAAGACAAACTGATATAAGTGTAGTTGAAAACATTCCAACGCTAGCGCCTAAAAATGAACCTATTCCTGTAGGTATTCCAGTAAGAGCTGTAAATAAAACTATTTTGATGGGAGAGACCCCTTTAGATTTAAGTGGAATAGCTATCGCCAGTCCTTCTGGTATATTGTGAAGAAGCATTGCTAGGGAAAGAGTAAATCCAAATTCTCTTAAAGAAAAAAAACTAGATCCAAGTGCAAGGCCTTCAGGAAAGTTATGTACGGCTATACTTATTCCAAGAACTAACCCACTTATTACTGTTGTTGATTTGTTTAAATATTTTAAACTAGATTGCACAAATATAACAAATAGTACACCAAGTATTATGCTGATAATTGTAAACCATGTACCACCTAACATAAAAGATTCAGGAAGAAGATGAAAAGTAATAATAAACATCATAAATCCACCTGTAAGTCCTAAAAGAAAACTAAATATTTTCTTGTTTTGTCCTAAAATGAGTGAAAAGATTCCTCCAAGTCCTGTTCCTAACATTCCTACTATAAATCCGTATAGAGTTACATCTAAAATATCTTTCAAAACCATCATCCTTTCTCTTTAATTAATATTCGAAAAATGAAAGATATATTCTTTTTAATATATTTTAAATTTAATTATTATAAAAATTAATAGATTGTAAAGTTTTTTTTAATATGATAAACTATATATATAGTAGATGACAAGCAACATATCCACAAGATATAGTTATTTTGTGGATATGTTGTGGATATAGGAGGAAAATAGATGCTAAATGTTGAAAAGAGAAACGGCAATGTAGTTGAGTTTGAAAATGAAAAGATAGAAATAGCCATTACTAAAGCTATGAGGGAAACTGAAGATGGTATAGACGAATCTCTTGCAAAGGAAATTGCTTCTTCTATAGAACAAGAGTTAAAGCAGCAAGAAACTGTAAGTATTGAAAAGATACAAGACCTTGTAGAACTTCATCTTATGAAGACCCGTCCTGATGTAGCTAGAAAATATATTATATATAGAGAAGAAAGGGCTAAGCTTCGTGAACAAGGTTGGGATATGACAGATCTTCAAAGAGATATCTATGAAAAAAAATATAGATATGACAATGAAAGTTTTGAAGAGTTTTTAGATAGGGTAAGTGGAGGAAACTCTCCAATAAAGAAGGCTATAAAGGATAAGAAGTTTATGCCAGCAGGTAGAATATTAGCAGGAAGAGGATTGGATAAATTTGGTAGGAAGATTACACTTTCAAACTGTTATGTAATGCCAAAAGTAGAGGATAATATAGAATCTATATTTGATACTGCTAAATATTTAGCTAGAACTTATTCTTATGGTGGTGGATGTGGTCTTACTCTTTCAAAACTTAGACCAAAGGGAGCAAGAGTTAATAATGCTGCAGCTACAACTACTGGTGCTGTAAGCTTTATGGATCTTTATTCACTTGTTACAGGGCTTATAGGGATGAGGGGTAGAAGAGGCGCTCTAATGTTAAACTTAGACTGTAATCATCCTGATATAGAGGATTTTATAAATGTTAAGAATGACTTAGAAAAAGTAAACTTCGCAAACATATCTGTAAATATAGATGATGAGTTTATGAAAGCTGTAAAGAATAACGAAGAATATGAACTTTATTTTAAGGTAGAGGCAACTGGTGAAGAGATAAGAAAAAAGATAGATGCTAAAAGACTCTTTAGAGTCTTAGCTAAAAACAACTGGAATATGGCAGAGCCGGGAATTCTTTATAAAAACAAGATAGATAGTTGGCATTTGATGAGTGAGGATGACCAGTTTGAATTTGCTGGAGTAAATCCATGTGCAGAAGAGACTCTACCTCCGTTTGGAAGTTGTAATCTTGCTTCTATAAACTTAAGCGAGTTTGTAAAGGATCCATTTACAAAGTATGCTAGATTTGAGTTTGAAAAATTTGAAGAGATGGTAAGAAATGGAGTCATATATTTAAATGAAATATTAGATGAGAATATGTTACTTCATCCTCTACCACAACAAAGAGAGATGAGTGAAAAACTTAGACAAATAGGACTTGGAATAATGGGGGCTGCAGATACCTTTATAAAACTTGGTATTAGATATGGTAGTGATGAATCTTTGAGCCTTATACACCAAATAGGTAAATGTTTTATAAATGAAGCTTTAAGACAATCTGCAATGTTAGCAAAGGAAGAAGGTCCTTTCCCAGACTATAGAGCCGAAAAGGTATTAGAATCACCATTTTTACTTGCAAATGCAGATAATGATATATTAGAGCTTATAAAGAAATATGGGCTTCGTAATAGTCAGCTTTTAACTATACCACCTACGGGAAGTATATCGACTCTTATAGGCTGTTCAAATGGACTAGAGCCAATATTTCAGGTATCATACACTAGAAAATCAGAATCACTTCATCACGAAGATACCTATTATAAGGTTTTTACTCCTATAGTAAAAGACTATATGGATAAAAACAATATAACAAAAGAAGAAGACTTACCAAGTTTTTTCACTACAACATCTAATTTAGACTATAAAGAAAGAATACACGTACAATCTGTATGGCAAGAATATATAGATGCAAGCATTTCTTCTACTGTAAATGTTCCAAATGAGTTTACTGTTGAAGATGTAGAAGGTCTTTATATGTATGCATGGGAAGAAGGATTAAAGGGAATTACAATTTATAGAGATGGATGTGCTAGATCTGGTATTTTAATAACTGATAAGAAAGATAAAGATAAATTAGATAGAATAGATGAACTTCAAAGAGAAATAGATGAATTAGCTCAGGCTCATCTCTTAGAAGATCCTGATACTTGTCCTATGTGTGGAGGAAAGTTAAATCATTCAGGAGGATGCGCAGAGTGTCAAGACTGTGGATATTCACCTTGTTCAATATAAATATAATATAAAAAAGCTAGACCATATTAAATTGGTATAGCTTTTTTTACTACATTGATGATAATACATGTACTTTTGAAATAATTCCCTTTAAGTTATTTTCATCATCAACTACTGCAAGTGGAAATCTCGCTTCTGTAGCATCAGTTATAATATCAGTTAAAAGTGTATCAGGGCTTGTAGTTTTTATATCTCTAATCAATATATCTGAAAGTCTAAGAGATTCCCTTTGAGCCCTTAGAGCATCGTCAAGAGTTATAACTCCTTGAAATTTTGTCTTATCTGCTATTACATATGCACTTGATACGCCACTCTCTCTCATTACCTTTATAGCTATTTGAGGATTGTCTCTAAGTCTTACAAGGCTATTAGGTGTTATCATTACATTTTTTACAGATATTACCTGTGTCTTGTCTGCACTATCTATAAATTGTTTAACATAATCATTTTTAGGGTTAGATGTCATTTTCTCTGGAGTATCTACCTGTATAAGTTCGCCATCTTTCATTATAGCTACTCTATCTCCAATTTTAAATGCTTCGTTTATATCATGTGTAATGAAAATAATAGTTTTATCTAGTTTTCTGTGTATAGTTAAGAGTTCAAACTGCATATCTTTTCGAACAAGTGGGTCAAGTGCTGAAAAAGGTTCATCCATAAGAAGTATTTCAGGATCATTTGCAAGAGCTCTTGCTATCCCTACCCTTTGTTTCATACCTCCTGAAAGATTATTTATAGGTTTATTTTCAACACCTTCAAGACCTACCATAGATATCATTTCTTTTGCTTTTTTATGACGTTCTTCTTTGCTCATACCTTTTATTTCTAAACCATATTCTACATTTCCAATAACATCCCTATGGCTCATAAGACCAAAATTTTGGAATACCATAGATATTTTGTTTCTCCTATACTCCATAAGTTCATTTTTGTTATATTTACTTATATCCTTTTCTTCATAGAGTATATTTCCAGAAGTGGGTTTGTTGAGCATATTAAAACATCTAACTAAAGTCGATTTTCCAGAACCCGAAAGACCTATTATTACAAAGATTTCTTTTTTCTTAACTTCTAAAGATACCTCCCAAAGAGCTATTGTAGTTTTAGTCTTTGCATAAACTTCGTCCTTGGTAAGTCCAGATTTTTTAAGCTTTAAGGCTTCTTTCTTTTCATTTCCATAAATTTTTGATAAGTTTTTTACCTTTAGTAGTGTTTCTCTATTTTCTATATCATCTTCTATATTATTGGACATCTGTTTTCACCTCATTTTTATTAACAAGTCCTTGAGTAAGTCTATCTAAGACTACTGCTATTATTACAACTGCAGTACCAGAAACTAGACCTCTTCCTATTTCTACTCTATTAACTCCAAGTAACACTTCCATACCAAGACCCGTGGCACCTATCATAGATGTTGTAACTACCATGGATATAGCCATCATTAGGGTTTGGTTTACACCTGTCATTATTGTAGGTAAGGCTTGTGGTATTTGTACTTTAAATAGAGACTGAAAGGTTGTGGAACCAAATGATTTGGAAGCTTCCACAATTTCTTCATCAATTTGTCTTATACCAAGATTTGTAAGCCTTATTATAGGAACTACTGCATATATAGTAGTAGCTATTACAGCTGGAGCTTTACCTAATCCAAAGAAAAGAAGTGCAGGTATAAGGTATACAAATACGGGCATAGTTTGCATAGTATCTAGTATTGGTCTTATTATACTATTTCCCCTATCACTTGTTGAAAGAAAAATGCCAATTGGAAAACCAATAAGGAGCGATATAAGGACAGAAGCTAGGATTATAGCTAAGGTTTCATTCATAAGATTCCAATAGCCTACCATCCCTATTAAAAATAGAAATCCTGTATAAAGTAGACCTGTAAGAAACTTGCCTGAGACTTTCCAACCAGCCAAGAATACTGCTATAAGAAGTACAAACCATGGTATAAAGTTAAGAACTGTTTGAATTGATGTTACAAGAGTTTTAAGAGCTTCTCTAATTACTTCAAAGAATGCATCATGTTTAACACTAAAGTTTCTTACTGAATCATCTATTGCCTTTAAGTTAATTGGAACTTTGAAAGGAAAATCATAAATCAAGTTTCCTTTTTTTTCATTTTCTTCTTCGCTTAAATAATTTCTCATCTTCTGCGCATCTTCTTTGTCTAACCATTCATCTAGGAGCTCATCGTGCTTGACTAAGAACCATTTAGCAGTTTCAATATAACTATCTCCTGTTTCTTGTATGTGAGCTAAACCTTCTGAGGTAAGGGCGCTTGATGTTCTATATTTTTCTAGAAAAGCTATAACTTTTTTATTTTCTTCATTTTCATAAAATTTATTACTTGTAGCTACCGTAACCTTAACTGCGGGAAGTGTTGTTTTACCTTGTTTTACTGTATCTGCGTTATAAGGTTTGTCATCTAATAAAACCATATCATAAAGTCCTAGAAGCCAAGTTGGTTCCCAGTAATATCCAGCTATTGGTTCTCCTTTTTCATATGCTGAAGTTATAGCTGCCGTAAGGGCTGCTTCTGAACCTGGTCTAAAGTATATAAAGTTTTCATCTAAACCATAATGTTTATATTTATTATAAATTATTTCATCTACTTCCCAGCCTGGAATAGAACCATACATTCTACCCATAGTAGGATTTTCTTCATCTTTAAATATTTCAGGATACTTTTTTAAGTCCCAAATATTTTTTAAATCAGGAGCACTAGCTTTAATTCCTCTCTCACTATCTCCTTCTATAACATATCTTGGTACATAGATACCTTGGTAGCTATCATTAAAGTTTATCCCAAGTTCTCTAAAATTCCCTGCATTTAGATCTACATCATAAGTTGCTAAATTGTCTGTCCATTCTTCCATATGAACATCAACTTCACCTTTTAGTAGAGCCTCATGTAGGATTGTACTTGAACCTGGAACTTCCGTAAATGAATATCCATAAAGTGCCTTGACAATAGTACCAGCTATAGCATTGTGAAGTTTCACACTGTCCCAACCTGGATCTGCAAATACTATTTTCTTATCTTCTGCAAATGAAGTACTTCCCAAAACACTAGAAAACAAGATTAAAATTATCATTAAAATACTTATCATTTTTTTCAAATTATATTTTCCTCCCTTTAGTCTAATTATTTACATTTTCATTTGCCTATAAAGAAAAATCATATATAAAATTACACATAATAGTAGTGAAATAAGCATTTTCCTGAAAATGAGTACAAAAAAACTATGGAGCACCATAGTTTTTAAAATTCAATGATATACTCCCCTTTTTGGCCTACGAGGTTAGCTGATGGATTAGAACAAAGGGTTGTTCTTCAAAATGATTCACCCCAAAATATTGGTTCCCCCGCTTCTTAAAAAAGAATTAAGCATTGTAATTTATTAAGTTGTAATCTTTCTTTTTTAAAATTATCACTTAATAAGCATATCACAAAATATGGGCTATTGCAAATGTGTCAAAATACACATTTTAAAATCCTATATAAAAAAACCCCCTTGATATAAGTTTTCTTTCTAATTTGGTATAATGATGTATGGAGGAAATTTATGAAAAAAAATATAAAAATATCAGTTAGAAATTTAATAGAGTTTGTTATGAGAAGTGGAGATATAGATAATAGTTTTAAATCTACAAATAGAGCTCTAGAAGGGACTCGTGCTCACCAACAAGTTCAAAAAGCTTATGGAAAAAATTATAAAGCCGAAGTTAGTTTAAAATATATATTTGAATATGAAGAATATAGTTTTGAAATAGAGGGTAGAGCTGATGGCATATATAGGCTTGAAAGTACTGCTATAATAGATGAAATAAAGAGTACAACGCATGATTTAAAAACTATAGAAAAAGACTTTAATCCTCTGCATTGGGCGCAAGCTAAAGTTTATGGATATATTTATAGTATCCAAAATGACTTAGAAAAAATAGATATACAAATTACATATTTTCATATTGAATCTGAAGAAATAAAGAAATTTAAAGAAGAGTTTACGCAAGAAAAATTAAAAGATTTTCTGATCTCTTTAATAGAAAAGTATATAGATTGGGCAAAACTGAGTTTTGATTGGGAATATATAAGGGATGAGTCTATAGAGAGTTTAAATTTCCCCTTTAAAACATATAGAAATGGGCAGAGAGAACTAGCAGTTGCAGTTTATAAGACAATAAAGGAAAAGAAAAATCTTTTTACTAAAGCACCAACAGGGATAGGAAAAACTATGTCTACTCTTTTTCCAGCTATAAAAGCCATGGGTGAGGGGAAAGCTAAGAAGATATTTTATCTCACAGCTAAAACTATAACTCGTGAAGTTCCAGTTAAATCTATGAATCTCCTAATTGATAGAGGACTAAAGATAAAGACAATAGTATTAACTGCTAAAGATAAGATTTGTTTAAATGAAGAGGTAAAATGCAATCCTCGGGACTGTAAATTTGCAAAAGGCCATTTTGATAGAGTAAATGATGCTATAATGGATATATTTTTAAATGAAGATTTGATAGATAGAGAAAAGATAAAAGAATACTCTTTAAAATATCACGTGTGTCCCTTTGAATTTTCGCTAGATATAAGTCTTTGGATGGATGTTATAATTTGTGATTACAATTATGTATTTGATCCACAGGTTTATTTAAAGAGGTTTTTCGATGACTTAAGTTATAACTATGTATTTTTAGTAGATGAAGCTCATAATTTAATAGATAGATCTAGAGAAATGTTTTCAGCTACATTAAATAAAGAAAAATTTTATGAATTAAGAAATAAATTTAAAGGAAAACATGTATCGATAAAGAAAAAGATTAGAAAAATAGATAGATTATTTGATAGTTTAAAACAAGAAAGTAATATAGTAGAGAACTTTAAATCAAAACAAGAATTTACAGAGTTTTACTTTCCTTTAAAATCTCTATTAACATCACTAGAACCTTGGCTTATAGAGGAAAAGGATGATCCAGACTATGAAAAGGTAATAGAAGTTTATTTTGATATAGTAAAGTATTTGAAAATATCTGAGTTATATGATGAAAACTATATAACAGAGGTAAAAATACAAGAAGATGGGATGAGGTTAAAACTGTTTTGCGTAAACCCTTCATCCCTTCTAAGGGAATCTCTTAAAAGAGGGGTATCTAGTATATTCTTTTCAGCTACCTTAACTCCTATAGATTATTATAAAAACTTACTTGGTGAAGGCGAACAAGATTATCATATAAGACTTACTTCTCCTTTTCCAAGAGAAAACTTATCCTTACTCATAAGAGACAATATATCTACTAGATATATTGATAGAGAAGAAAGTTATAGGACGATAGTAGAAGCTATAAAGACTTTTACTTCAGTAAAAAGGGGAAACTATTTCATATTTTTCCCATCCTACCTATATATGAAGAGAATATATGAAATATTAGAGTATGATGGCTTAAATATTCTTCTTCAAGAACAAAATATGAATGAGAAAAATAAAGAAGAATTCTTAGAACAATTTAATAATGATGATGATCTTATAGCATTTGGTGTTCTTGGAGGCATGTTTTCTGAGGGAATAGATTTAGTTGGAGATAAACTTATAGGTGCTGTAATAGTAGGGGTAGGTCTGCCTGGAATCAGTTTTGAAAGAGATATTGTAAAAGAATATTTTAATGAAACTACTCGTAAAGGTTTTGACTATGCATATACTTATCCTGGAATAAATAAAGTTCTTCAGGCGGCAGGAAGGGTTATAAGAACTGAACAAGATAAAGGAGCAATTCTTCTTATAGATGATAGATTTGGAACTACTAAGTATAGAAAGCTTTTCCCCCAAGAGTGGAAGAGTAGTGAATCGGTTAAAAATAATAAAGAATTGAGTATAAAATTACAAAGATTTTGGAATAAATAGTAATGAAAAAGATAATTTAGGGCTAATATAAAGTGGGAAGTTTATTAATCTAGGGCTAAAATGATTATATAAATAATTATGTTCTTAGAATAAAAAACTTTTCATTTTTTATTTTTTAAAAATACTTAGTCGACTAACAAACAAATATTGACATTGAATAAAAAATAAGATATCATAATAATAGTTAGCCGACTAAGTAAAATGGGTAAAGGAAGTGAAAATATGATTGATAAGGATTCTTTGTACTTTGCATTTTTAAATGTAGCAAGAGTACATTATTATCGAACACATATACTTTTAAGTGAAATAGGGATATATCACGGTCAGCCGCCTTTGTTATTCACATTAGAAAAAAGTGATGGTTTAAGTCAAAGAGAGATTGCAGATATATTAAAGATAACCCCCTCTACTATAAATGTAATGTTAAAGAGGATGGAAAAATCAGGTCTATTAATTAGAAAACAAGATCTTAAAGACCAGAGAGTATCTAGAGTGCATTTAACATCAGAAGGCAGAGATATATGTAAAAAGGCAAAAGAAGCTATTGAAGCTTTATCAGAAGAGTGTTTTAATGGGTTTTCTTTAGAAGAAAAAGAAACTCTTAAATTACTTCTTCAAAAAATGGGTAACAATCTAAAAGAAAAATCAGAAAAGAATGAGGTGAAAGGGTGTTAAAATTATTTAAGGAGTTTAAACCGTTTACTATATCTTTAATCTTAATTGTAGCTTTATTATTTTCTCAAGCTATGGCAGATTTAAGTTTACCAGATTATATGTCAAATATAGTAAATGTAGGTATACAACAAAATGGTATAGAGAACTCAGTGCCTGAAGTTATTAGAAAAAAAGAGATGGAAACGATAAAGTTGTTTTTAAAAGATGATGAACTAGAAGTTTTAGATAATAATTATAGGCTTATAAGCAAGGAAAACTTAGAAGAAAAAGAGTACAAAATTTTGCAGAAAAAGTATGAAGTATTAAAAGATGAACCTTTATATGTTTTAGAAAATAAAGACAAGACTCAAATAGAAAAGATGGATAACTTCTTAGCACGTTCTATATTAGCAGTAAATGCAATAAAAAGTGGGGAGGTACCTTTTCCTAATTTACCAGATGGAGTAGATCCATTTACAGCACTTGGAAGTCTACCTCAAGAACAGCTTGAAATGATAAAATTAGAGATAGATGAAAAGTTTGAAACTTTACCAGAAGCAATGATAAATCAATCAGCTATAGTTTATATCAAAGATGAATATAAAGCTATTGGAATAAGTATTCAAAAAATCCAATCAAATTATATTATCTCAATAGGAGGTATCATGCTTCTTATTGCATTTTTAGGTATGTTAGCTGCGATAGCCGTAGGTTTTTTATCATCAAAAGTTGCATCAAAACTTAGTAGAAATTTAAGAGATAAGGTTTTTACTAAAGTCTCTAGCTTTTCAAATAGTGAGTTTGACAACTTTTCAACTGCTTCACTTATTACCAGAAGTACAAATGATATACAACAGATACAACAGTTTACAGTTATGATGCTTAGAATGGTAGTTTATGCCCCTATACTTGGTATTGGAGGAGTTATAAGGGCTATAAGGACAAATGCTTCTATGGCTTGGATAGTAGGAGTTGGAGTAGGTGGAATCTTAATACTCCTAATAGCAATATTTAGTGTGGCAATACCTAGATTTAAGAGAATACAAAAACTTGTAGACAAGGTAAACCTTGTAATGAGAGAATCGCTTACTGGTATGCTTGTTATAAGAGCTTTTAATACAAAAAAATATGAAGAAGAAAAATTTGATCGTGCAAATGAGGAGCTTACAAATACGAACCTTTTTGTATCTAGAATAATGATAACTCTTATGCCTACTATGAATCTTATAATGAATGGAGTTATACTTCTAATCGTATGGGTAGGCGCTAAGGAAATATCCAATTCAAATATACAGGTTGGAGATATGATGGCATTTATGCAGTATGCAATGCAAATTATTATGTCTTTCTTGATGCTATCTATGGTATCTGTCATACTTCCTAGGGCATCTGTATCAGCTGGAAGAATTATGGATATATTAAATACTGAAGTTTCAATTAAAGACCCTCAAAATCCTAAGACTATAGATGGAAAAACTAAAGGTCTTATAGAATTTAGAAATGTAGGTTTTAAATATCCAGGAGCAGAAGAATGTGTTATAAAGGATATAAATTTTACTGCAAAACCTGGTGAAACTGTTGCTTTTATAGGAAGTACTGGAAGTGGAAAGTCAACTATTATAAATTTAATACCAAGGTTTTATGATGTTACTGAAGGTGAAATTTTACTTGATAATGTTGATATTAGAGATTTAAGCCTTCATGACTTAAGAAACCGAATAGGTTATACTCCTCAAAAGAGTACTCTTTTTTCAGGAACTATAGAAAGTAATATAAAATATGGGAAAAATGAAGATATAGATTATAAAGCTGTATTAGAAGCAGTTGAGACATCTAAGTCTAAAGAGTTTATAGATGGAAAAGAAGATGGTCTTAATACAGAGATATCTCAAGGGGGTACAAATGTATCAGGAGGACAAAAACAAAGACTTTCAATAGCTAGAACAATAGCTAAAAAACCTGAGATTGTTATATTTGATGATAGTTTTTCAGCACTAGATTTTAAAACAGATGCTAGTTTAAGACTTGCACTAGATGAAAGATTAAAGGAGAGCACAATTTTAATAGTAGGGCAGAGAATAAACACCATTAAAAATGCCCAAAAGATTATAGTTTTAGATGAAGGAAAGATAGTTGGTATGGGTACACATAAACAACTTTTAAAGACTTGTGATGTTTACAAACAAATTGCTCTATCCCAATTATCAGAAGAGGAGCTTGCTATATGAAAGAAAAAAATATAAAAACTGAAAACAAACCAAGAGGTGGGGGTGGAATGGGTGGCCCTATGGGTGGACATATAGGGGCTGCTACTGAAAAACCAAAAGATTTTAAAGGGACATTTAAAAAACTCTTGACATATTTAAAGCCATTTAGATTAAAATTAATCTTTGTAGTTATATTTGCCATAGGTAGTACTATATTTGCTATATTAGGACCTAAAATTCTTGGTAAGGCTACTACAAAGATATTTGAAGGAGTAATAGAAAAAATCACCGGAGTAGAAGGTGGAGGGATAGATTTTGAATATGTAAAAAATATAATATTTATCTTGTTAGCCCTTTATGCCTCATCTTCATTATTTGCATTTATACAGGGCTTTATAGTTACAGGAGTTGCTCAAAAGGTATCCTACAATTTAAGAAATGAGATATCTGAAAAGGTAAATAAACTACCCCTAAAATACTTTGATAAAGTATCTCATGGTGATGTATTATCTAGGGTTACAAATGATGTAGATACAGTGAGTCAGTCATTAAATCAGAGTTTAAGCCAGATTATAACTTCATTTACTACCATAATAGGTGTCCTTATAATGATGGTTTCCATATCTTGGCAAATGACTTTAATAGCTCTTTTAATCTTACCTGTTTCAGTTCTACTTGTAATAAATGTAGTAAAGAGGTCACAAAAATACTTTACTAGGCAACAAGAATCTCTAGGTAAGGTAAATGGACACATTGAAGAAGTATATGGTGGTCACCAGATTATGAAAGCTTTTAATGCTGAAGGAGAAGCAGTAGGAGTTTTTAGAAATATAAATAACGAACTATATGATTCGGCTTGGAAATCTCAGTTTCTTTCAGGACTTATGATGCCTATTATGAGTTTTGTTGGTAATCTAGGATATGTAGGAGTTTCCATTCTGGGAGGATGGTTTGCTATTAGAAAAACTATAGAAGTAGGAGATATTCTTTCATTTATTCAATATATAAGAAGCTTTACTCAACCTATAAATCAAGTAGCCCAGATATCAAATGTACTTCAATCTACAGTTGCTGCATCGGAGAGAGTATTTGAGTTTTTAGAAGAAGATGAAGAAATATTAGAAACAAAGAATCCTATTGAAGTTAAAACTATAGAGGGAAGAGTAAGTTTTGACAATGTAAAATTTGGTTATGATAAAGAAAAAATTATAATAAATGATTTTACAGCACATGTAAATCCTGGACAAAAGGTAGCTATCGTGGGTCCCACAGGGGCTGGTAAAACTACTATAGTAAAACTTCTTATGAGGTTTTATGAACTAAATGGAGGTAGTATATCTATAGATGGCCATGATATAAAAGAATTTTCAAGAGAAGATTTAAGATCAAATTTTGGTATGGTACTTCAAGATACCTGGCTATTTAAAGGTACTATAATGGATAATATTAGATATGGAAGACTAGATGCTACAGATGAAGAAGTAATCAATGCTGCAAAGGCAGCTCATGCTCATAGATTTATTCAAACATTACCTGAAGGATATAATATGGTTATAAATGAAGAAGCCAACAATATATCTCAAGGACAAAAACAGCTTCTTACAATAGCTAGGGCTATATTAAGTGATCCTAGACTCTTGATACTAGATGAAGCTACATCTTCAGTAGATACTAGAACAGAAGTGTTAATACAAAAAGCTATGGAAAACTTA
Organism: Tissierella creatinophila DSM 6911; assembly: GCF_001940565.1. Classification (GTDB taxonomy): domain Bacteria; phylum Bacillota; class Clostridia; order Tissierellales; family Tissierellaceae; genus Tissierella_A; species Tissierella_A creatinophila. The sequence continues at coordinate 41,464 of NZ_LTDM01000005.1, read as the reverse complement.
ATGCAGAAGAGAACTAGCTTCATAATAGCTCACAGACTTTCAACTATAAAAAATGCAGATCTCATACTTGTTATGAATGACGGTGATATAGTAGAACAAGGGAGCCATAATGAATTATTAGCAAAAGAAGGATTTTATGCTGAACTCTATAACAGTCAGTTTGAAGAACGAGCAGTATCTTAAAGATAAAAAAACAAGGAATATATATTCCTTGTTTTTTTATCTTTATATCTCATGAATTTCTTTATAAAAGAGAATCATCGCCCCAGCTGTAGTTCTTTCAGCTAAAGGGAGCCCACATTTAGCAAATGAGTAATATCTTTCATCTGAATCTTTAATATTTTTATGCTTTTTATAGATTCGCTTAGATACTCTTGCGTTAAATTCTACATAATCTTCATAACGATCCATTATATGCACACCTCTATCTACTCTAAAAGTATCCATATATCTATAAGTTTTTTTAATATAATTTTCATATTGTCTATGATTATCTAAGAGTCTTATATTTATATGTTGAGGTACTGTCATATCCTGAATTATATGAAGAGCTGAGCCAAGGTAAAAAAGAGACTCGCTATCTTGATCTTCTCTCCAAAGGTCTAGAGCTTTATTATAATATTCTACTCCAACATCCATTGCACTTTTCCTACCATACATCCCTTTCTTCTTTGAAGGGTCATAAAAATGATTAGAACTTTTAAAATCTTGATCGGTCCATACTGCACCGTTATTTATATCTTCTATATAATGATTAAAAAAAGATTTTTCTTTAAAATATTCATCATTTTTAAGGATTTCAATGCTTTGTACATTGATAAATTTATGAACTTCACATTTTGTCTTTATAATTGTTTTTTTAATAGGATTTGCTAAACTAAATAATCCACCTAAAACCCTATCATAAGTTAATTCCATATCTTTCATAATTATCACCTTTTATTATTATACCCAAAAGAGAAAAAAATCATATGAAAAATAAAAAAAACCAAGTAGTTTTTTAAAACTACTTGGGAAATATTTTAATATTAATATACTTTTCTTCCAGAAGTGAATTTACTACTGTAGTATGCAGAATTTATGCTGTCAGTTGTTACACCTTTACGAGCATTTGCTGCATGGATAAATTGACCATTTCCTATATAAATCCCTGCATGACTAGGTCCTGCTTTATAAGTATTACTAAATATCAGTAAATCTCCTGGTTCAAGTTCAGATTTACTAAGTGTTGTACCAATACCTGCTTGAGAGGTAGTAGCACGTGGGATACTTATTCCTGTTTGCTTATATACATACTGAGTAAATCCAGAACAGTCAAATCCTGATGGACTAGAACCACCAAATACGTATCTAGAACCTAAGTATCTTTTAGCAGTATTTATTATATTTATAGTAGTGCTTTTACCAGAATCATTTCTGTTTGGTTGAGCACTTGGTTTACCTGCTGCTATTTTACCACTTAATACATTGTTTATAGTCTTTACTGTAGATGGACCTACAATTCCATCAACTGATATTTTTTGAGCTCTTTGAAAACTCATCACAGCTGATTTGGTTCCAGCACCAAATGAAGTATCTATTGATGATCTATAGTGACCTAGTTTTTTAAGTACTAATTGTAATTGTTTTACATCTGCTCCTTGTGAACCTTGTTTTAGAGTTCTTTTATATGATAATTGATTAGAAACATTACCTGCTGGACTTGGTGGGTTACTAACTGGCTTTGATTGTGCATTACCATTTAATTTATTTTTTAAAACCTTTACTGAAGCAGGACCAAATGATCCATCTACAGCTAGTCCATTAGCTTTTTGAAATTTTTTAACTGCAGTTTGTGTAATGCTCCCAAAATATGTAGTATCTTTTGTATGAGTAAAAAAGTTTAATTTTCTTAAACCTTGTTGAAGTTCTTTTACATCACTATGGTTTACCCCTTGATATAATGCTCTATCTCCTAGAGCAGCTTCAGAAGCAGTACCTCCTAGAGTTATCATTCCCGCTATTGTACATGCTACTATAGTATTTTTTAGTGTTTTCTTTTTCATTGGCAAATTAGCTCCTCCTTTGAATCAGTTCTTAACTTTTAGTGTCGAGTTGGTATCTTCTTTTTATAGTATATTACAAAGTAGTTAAAAAAGAAAGCCTTTTTTGTAACTTTTTTGTAATTATTTAACATATTTTTTTAAAAATCAAATTAACCCTTATGTTTAGAGGGCTAGAGTGATATAATATTTTAGAATAGGAGTGAAGAAAAATTGAGTAGAAAAAGTAAAATAGTACAAATAAAGATAGAGGATACAATATTTCCAAATAAATCTATAGGTATATATGAAGATAAAAAGGTAATATTTAAAGGCGGTATAAAAGGACAAATTGTACTTGTAAAGTTTAAAAAGAAAAGAAAAGACTATATTGAGGGAAAACTTTTAGAGGTAATAGAAAATTCTCCCCTAGAAAAAAACCTTACAAAATATGGAGAGTATGATCTAGGTCCTTGTCCATATGGAACTCTTTTATATGAAGATGAACTAAAACTAAAAGAAGAGCAAGTATTAAATTTATTTAAAAAAGAAAATATAGATGGGTTTGAATTTTTAGGAGTAGAAAGAAGTCCAAATGAATTTGCTTATAGAAATAAGATGGAATATACATTTGGAGATGAATTTAAGGGAGGGCCTATAGTTTTAGGACTTCATAAAAAGGGAAGATTTTATGAGATAGTAGATACAGATGGTTGTGATTTAGTAGATAGTGATTTTACATCTATAAGAAAAACAGTAATGAATTATTTTAGAAGTATAGATTCTTCTTTCTATAATAAGAGAAATCATGAAGGGTTTTTAAGACATCTTGTAATAAGAAAAGCCCTTTCAACTGGAGAAATCTTAGTAAATCTTGTAACTAGTAGTCAAGATAGTTTAGATAAAAAGAGCTTTCTAAATGAATTATTAAATTTAAAAGAATTAAAAGGTGAAGTAACAGGAGTTCTTCACACTATAAATGATGGACTTGGGGACACTGTAAAGGCTGATAAGATAGATTTATTATATGGAAGGGACTATATAATAGAAGAGATACTAGGACTTAAGTTTAATATTTCCCCCTTCTCATTTTTTCAGACAAATACCTTTGGAGCTGAAAAACTTTATTCTATCGTAAGAGAATTTATAGGTGAAGAAAAGAAAGATATAGTTTTTGACCTCTACTCTGGAACAGGAACCATAGCGCAAATAATCTCGCCAATAGCAAAAGAAGTAATAGGTATAGAAATAGTAGAAGAAGCTGTAGTAAAGGCAAGAGAAAATATGAAACTAAACAATCTGGAAAATATAGAGTTTATTGCAGAAGATGTTTTTAAAGCAGTAGATAATCTAGATAAAAAACCAGACCTAATAATAATAGATCCCCCAAGAGATGGAATACATCCTAAAGCTATAGAAAAAATAATAGACTTTAGTCCTAATAGATTTGTTTATGTATCATGTAATCCGGTAACGCTTGTAAGAGACTTAAAAGTGTTTAAAGAAAGAGGATACAAAATAGTAAGGATGAAGATGATGGACATGTTCCCTAGGACTCCTCACGTTGAGGCAGCAATTCTGATGACGTATTGTGGTTCGGAGGAGGAACAATAAGGATAGACCACAACATATAGTGGTTTGAGGGTGATTTTAGAGCAAAAAATGAGTGAAAAAACACCTCGTTTTGACCCCGTTTTTAAAGGTGTTTTATAGATGACATATGGTAATTTGAGTGATGACATGGTAGAAATGAAGAAAACAGGGTGGATAGATTGAATAATAATCTGATGGATTTTGGTGGGATAGTTTTTATTTTGGATCTCCTTGGTTTGCAACTTGGTTCACTCAAGATACAGAAGCAATAGGGAAAATTGTAACTGCTTTGCGCATTGATGCTTTTGCTCAAATTCCATTGGCAGTTAGCTTTATTTTTGCAGGAGCTTTACAAGGATCTGGTAATACTAAATCTTCTCTTTATAGTACAGCTATCGGGATGTGGGGTATACGAGTTTTAGGTGTAAAAATGGGAATAGATATTGCAGGGGTATGGATATCTATTCTTATTGACTTCACTATTCGTTCTGTCTTTTTGACTATTCTATTTAGGGATAGAACACAAAAAGATGTTGAGCTTAACGATATTTAATGAAATAATTTAAAACCACTCTTTTATGGTACTGTAACCGTAAGCAGGTGGTTTTAAAATGTTTCAAATAATTATTAAAAAATACTTGAATAAATGTTCATATGACTATTGACATATGAGAACAATAATAATATAATAAACATACAATATATGAGTAGTTGCTCAAGTGTTCAAATGAAATACTTTAAAAAGAGGTGATAATATGAGTGAAAAACTTAATTCAATTGAAAGATGTGACTGCAATGTAATTCATGAGGATATTGTAAATCAAGTCAGAGATAAAATGCCTCAAGAAGAAAGCCTTTACGATTTAGCAGAATTATTTAAAGTATTTGGAGATTCAACACGAATCAGGATACTATGGGCTTTGAATGAAGCTGAAATGTGTGTTTGTGATATCGCTGTATTGCTTAACATGACACAATCAGCAATTTCGCATCAATTACGAGTTTTAAGGCAAGCTACTCTAGTGAAAAACAGAAAAGAAGGTAAAGTGGTATATTATTCTTTAGATGATAATCACATAAAGCATATATTTGACCAAGGTTTAATTCATATCAATGAAAAGTAATAATGCAATAAAATAGGATGTTTTTTCAGAATAATTGAATGTCTATTCAAGTATTCACATAAGATAAGCAATGTTTTAAGAAAATTTGAAAAAGACTTGGAGTAAATATAACAAAATAATAAATAATATTTAGGGGGACTTAATAATGAAAAAAAGATTTATACTTGAAGGTATAGAGTGTGCAAATTGTGCAGCAAAAATGGAGAATGCTATTAATAAGCTTGATGGTGTGAAGGAAGCCACTGTAAACTTTATGACACAAAAACTTGTTATTGAAGGTGAGGATGAAAAAATGCCTATAATTGTACAAGAAGCAGAAAAAATCGTTAAAGATATTGAATCACATGTTGTTATGAAAAAAGCTTAAAGGAGTTGAGGTAGCATGAAAAAACGAATTTGGAGAATAATTATTGGTGCAGTGGTGTTTGCTGCAGCAATAATTATAAATATTGAATGGTTACAGATCGCTATGTTTGTAATCAGTTACGTTATTGTAGGTGGGGATGTAGTAAAAAGAGCTGTAAGAAATATTTTTAAAGGTCAAGTTTTCGATGAAAACTTTTTAATGAGTATTGCAACAATTGGTGCATTTTTAATCGGTGAGTATCCTGAAGGTGTTGCAGTTATGCTGTTTTATCAAGTTGGAGAACTGTTTCAAAGCTATGCAGTTGGTAAGTCGAGAAAGTCAATTGCAAGCCTTATGGATATTCGACCAGATTATGCAAATGTTAAAAAAGGCGATGAACTTGTTAGGACTGACCCAGATGAAGTACAAATTGGAGATATTATTGTAATTAAAGCAGGAGAAAAAATTCCCCTTGATGGCAAGGTAATTGAGGGATATTCAATGATTGACACATCAGCTCTTACTGGCGAGTCTGTCCCTCGTGAAGTAGAAGTTGGAAGTGATATCCTAAGTGGCTGCATCAACATTAATGGAGTTATTACAGCAGAGGTTACCAAGGAATTTGGAGAATCTACTGTAAGTAAAATTCTTGATTTAGTTGAAAATGCAAGTAGTAAAAAATCCAATTCAGAACAATTTATTACGAAATTTGCGAGATATTATACACCAGTTGTGGTTATAATTGCAGCCTTACTGGCTATTATTCCACCTCTTATTATAGAGGGGGCAACCTTTAGCGTCTGGATATACAGAGCATTAGCATTCTTAGTAGTTTCTTGTCCGTGTGCTTTAGTTGTTTCAATTCCTTTAAGTTTCTTCGGTGGAATAGGCGGAGCCTCAAGGAAAGGTATTTTAGTCAAGGGGAGTAACTATTTAGAGGCATTAGCAGAAACTGAAATTGTTGTTTTTGATAAAACTGGAACATTAACGAAAGGTGTATTTAATGTACAAGAAATTCATCCAGAAGGAGTTTCCAAAGAAGAGCTACTTGAATTAACTGCATATGTGGAAAGCTATTCCAATCATCCGATTTCGCTTTCACTGAAACGTGCATACGGCAAAGAAATAGATAATGGACGTATTTCAGATGTGGAAGAGATATCAGGTCATGGTGTTGTTGCAACAGTAGATGGAAGAAAGGTTATGGCAGGAAATATCAAACTTATGAAAATGATGAATATTCCTTATTTCAAGGGAGAGCTGATCGGTACTGTTGTACATGTTGCTGTGAATAAGCAATATATAGGTTATATTACAATTGCTGATGAGGTAAAGCCAGATTCAGCACAGGCAATCAAGGAACTTAAAGCAGCTAATATTAAACAAACTGTCATGTTGACAGGTGATAATAAAAGTGTAGGTTCAAAAGTTGGTAAAGAGCTTGGTCTTGATAAAGTTTATGCAGAACTGTTGCCAGCAGATAAGGTTGAAAAGCTAGAAGAATTATTTTTGCAAAAATCTAAAAAAGGTAAAATTGCTTTTGTCGGTGACGGAATCAATGATGCACCTGTATTAGCTCGTGCAGATATTGGAATAGCAATGGGTGGTTTAGGTTCCGATGCAGCCATTGAAGCTGCCGATGTTGTAATAATGACTGATGAACCATCGAAAATTGCTACTGCAATGAGGATTTCTAAAAAGACATTAAAAATTGCAAATCAAAACATAGTATTTGCAATTGGAATAAAAATAATTGTTCTTATTTTGAGTGCTTTTGGATTAGCTACTATGTGGGCAGCTATATTTGCAGATGTAGGTGTAACTATCATCGCAGTACTAAATGCTTTTAGAGCTTTGAATGTAAAGAATCTATAACAGTACAAAAAATGTTTTTTAATCGCTGATTAAGAGTGTAACATATCTTGAACAGCGATTTTGCTACAACCCTTTTCGCAAATAGATTTATATAATGTTTTTGTAATATTGATAATAAAAACGAGATACTAAAGATACTAATTAAAGAAAGAGGTGGTATCTTTATGAAAGAAAAACAGTAAGAACTTATTCTTGAAGGCTTAAATTGTGCAAACTGTACCAAAGTTGTTTAAAGAGCATTTAAGAATATCGGTAGAGTTGGAAGTTTTTGATGGAAATTTTCTAATGACAATTACAACTGTTGCACATTTATTATTAGAGAATATCCTGAAGGTGTTTCTGTAATGTTATTTTATCAAGTAGGAGAATTCTTTCAAGATGTGGCTGTTAATCGCTCGAGGAAGTCTATCTCAGCATTTATGGATATGAGACCAGACTACTCAAGCCTTAAGGAAGGGGAAGAGATAAGAAAGGTATCCCCAGAGCAAGCTAAGGTTGGAGATAAAATAATCATACAACCTGGAGAAAAGGTTCCATTAGACGGCAACATAGTGAAAGGAAAATCTATTGGTTGATACTTTAGCGTTAACAGAAGTATCAGTTCCACGAACTGTACAAAATGGGGATACAGTTTTAGGTGAGTTTATAAATAACAATAGCCTTTTAACAATAGAAGTTACAAAGGAATTTGGGCTAAGACAAAAGGTGAGAAGTCTTAGCTGGAAATACTAAGTTAATGAACAAAGAAAATATAAAGTTTGAAATACTTGACTTAGTAGGTACTGTGGTTCATATAGCAATAGATAAAGAATATGATGGGTATATTGTAATCTCAGATGAAGTTAAAGAAGATTCAAAAAAAGCTATTAATAAGCTTAAAGAAATTGTAGTAAAAAAGACTGTTATGCTTACTGGAGATGCTATATCTGTTGGTGAAAAGGTAGGAGAATTTTTAGGTATAGATGAGGTGCATGCGGAACTTCTTCCAGACCAGAAAGTTGAACAATTAGAAAGGTTAGATAAAGCTAGATCAGTTAAAGAGAAACTCGCTTTTGTTAGAGATGGCATAAATGATGCACCAGTTCTAGCAAGAGCAGATATAGGAATAGCTACTATGTCGGAAGCTGTTATTGCAGATGTAGGTGTTTCTATCCTTGCTATTATAAATGCTATGAGGATTATGAGAACTAAAGATAAATTATAAAATATATTAAACTAGAAAGGATGTAATCAAAATACCAGCAATCACACCTATGACAATTCCGATGGTAGATAGCCTACCTTTCCATGTCTCTCTGGCATTTGGTAGAGTTTCACTGCAAATTATGTATAGAATCATTCCACTAGCAAATGCAAGACTTATACTGATTACAACAAGTGAAATTTTACTTATTATACCTCCAAGTAAAGCTCCTAAACCCATCGGAATTGAAGTTATAATAGATATGATAATAAGAGAAAATGTGCTTAGGTTACTTTCTCTAAAAAAAAGCCCTATTGCAAGTCCTTCAGGTATCCCATGTAGTATTAAAGCTATAGCTAGATGAATGCCTTTTATTGGAGAAGTTGATAATAAAGATCCTAGTGCAATACCACTTGGGATATTGTGTATTCCTATAGCTATGGCCATAAAGATGCCCGCTTTCATAAATCTGTTCTTTTTATTATCAAAAGTAGAAATGTTAACGTGATCTAGTTTTCCATCTAATAATACAGCTAAAATTAGTCCAAAAGTAATTCCAATTAAAGCTACATAAATACTGCCTGCCTCAAATGACTCTGGAAGTAAGTCAAAACAAACAATGGATAACATCAATCCACCAACAAAACCAATTACAGTTCCTTTAAAGCGTCTCCCCCTATTTTTAATAAAAAATGAGAATAAAATACCAGTAAGAATTCCCATTCATGCTGTAAAATAGCCCGAACCCACTGTAATTAGTATTGTGTTCATAATTTTACTCATATCATTATCACTCCCAAAATATTTTATATCTATTTACATTATTACTATAAGTTTAAATTAAGAACAATAATTAATGATGATATTGTATAATGGTTATGATAATTAAATGGCGCTAATAAACAATTTTGATACAATGAATATGTGAACAACAAATATTCAAGTATAGTTAATATAAGTAATTAGTATATACGCTTAAAATATCTGTAATAATATTGAATGAAGATGAAGTATGAGATTAGAAAATTTATTAAAAAAATAAGGGTATATTTACTAGATTAGTACCTAAAATAATTGGAGGGAAATTATGTTTTATATCTTATTAGCTATTATATTATTATTTATTGACCAGTATACCAAGTATCTAGCAGAACTATATCTTAAGCCAATTGGTTCATATCCTTTAATACAAGATATATTTCACTTAACCTATGCAAGAAACACTGGAGCTGCATTTAGCATATTACAGAACAAACAAACTTTTTTAATAATTATATCATCGATTGTTGTTTTAGGTCTAATATTCTATTTAATAAAAAACTTAAGAAAAGGTATGTTTCTATTCAACTTATCTCTTGTTTTTATAATATGTGGCGCACTGGGAAATTTAATTGATAGGGTTAGATTAAATTTTGTAATTGATTTCTTTAGCTTTACATTGATAAATTTTGCAATTTTTAATTTTGCAGATATATTTATAGTTTCAGGCACAATATTGTTATCATATATGATTTTGTTTCAAGAATTTAAAAATGTAGAATAATACCAAAAATACAGGTTGCTTCTTCTTGTTGAAATCTAATCTAGATATGATAGGATAGAAATAGGAAAACAAGTTTGGAAAGATGGAATAATAATCTGATGGTCTGGAGGAAACTTTATATAATGTGCATCAGTAGAAAATTATGAGTAGTTAATAGAATCTATACTGTTAGATTGTATTGTACTCATGTTCATATTATGGTAGAATAAACATATCAACATATATTGATATGTTTATTCTTATTAAGGATGAATTTTACTTTATTGCAAGAAACGATATTGATTCAAAAAATACTAGACAATTACTTGAGTATGATAATAGTTTCAGTTGGGTTAATTGTATGTCTGGGTTTATTTAGGGGGTAAAGTTATGCAAACTATTGATGAGCAAATTGAAGTATATACAAAATTTTTTCATGGATTATCAAATCCCACGAGATATAGAATTATATTATCCTTATTAGATGGTCCTAAAAATGTTGGAGAATTGACAGAGGACATTGGGTGCTCCCAAAGTCTTATATCAATGCAATTGCAATGCTTAAGGTGGTGTAACTATGTGAAAGCATTAAGGGATGGGAAGAATGTTTATTACTCTATTTCAGATGAAAGAGTATTAGCACTAGTTCAGCTAGGGCAATCTATAGCTGATGGAAATACAGATAAAATATGTACTTGTGAAATTTTAAAAAATGAAAAGTATGTTGAAAACAAGGAGGGCTAAAATGAGTGGAAATTCAAAAGACTTTGATTTAATTATTATTGGAGGTGGCTCGGCAGGGTTTGCTGCAGCAATTAAGGCTTCTCAGTTTAATAAGAAGGTTGCAGTTGTTGAAAGTGGAGTAGTTGGAGGAACATGTTTAAATGTAGGATGTGTGCCTACCAAGAACTTGCTAAGAGCAGCAGAAGTATATCATTTTGGAAAAGAGAACCCTTTTGCGGGCATCAATATGAAACAAGTAAGTTTAGATTTCAAAGAGATTATTATGCAAAAAGATAATCTGATTGCAGAGCTAAGAAAAGAAAAATATATCGATATTTATGAAGATGACAAAAATATCACCTTACTTAAAGGTAAGGCTGAATTTATTAATCAAGATACCATCCGAGTAAATGAAAAACAGTATAAGGCTTCTAAATATATAATTACAACTGGTTCTAGATCTTCTGTTGCTAAAATTGATGGATTAGAATGTGTAAAATACTTAACAAATATTGAAATTATGGAGTTAGATAAGTTACCTGAAAAATTAGTTATTATAGGTGGTGGCTGGATCGCTGTTGAGTTTGCTCAAATGTTTTCTATGTTTGGTTCAAAGGTTACAATTCTACAAAGAAGCGGAAGAATAGTTAAAAATGAAGAACCTGAAGTTTCTAAGGCCTTAGAAAAAGCACTAAAAAATCAGGGAATAAATATTGTAACAGATCTTTCGTTTCAAAAAGTGTATGAAGAAAATAATAGGAAATATGTAACTGTTATAAAAGACGGGAATGAACAGACTTTTGAAGGTGACCAATTATTAATAGCCACAGGGAGAACCCCAAACTCTGACAACATGGGGCTGGAAAAGGCAGGAGTAATAGTAGATGAAAAAGGTTTTATAAAAGTTAATGAATATCTACAAACATCAAATCCTAATGTTTATGCAGCTGGTGATGTTATAGGAAACTATATGCTTGTTACAGTAAATGCCCATGAAGGTTCAGTAGCGGGTGAAAATGCTACTCAGAACAATATAAGAAAACCTAACTATAAAGCAGTTCCCCATGCAATATTTACTAATCCTCAGGTGTCATCTGTAGGACTTAAGGAAGCTGAAGCTATAGAGTTAGGATTTAAAGTTGATAGCAGGTCTTTAGATATGGAATTAGTTCCAAAAGCAGCTACAATTAGAAATACTCAAGGATTTGTAAAGATGATTATTGATAAAGACACTAAGAAGATTCTGGGGGTTCATGCAATAGGTGAGTTAGCAGCAGAGATTATCCAAGAGGCAACTTTAGCAATACAATTTGATCTCACAAACACTGATATATCGAATACTATACACGTATACCCTACTATGTCAGAAGCAATAAAACTTGTTGCACAATCCTTTGATAAGGATATGAAAAAACTTAGCTGTTGTGCTGAATAAGTAAAGGGGGATGACAATCAATGATAATAAAAGAAGAGTTTAGTTTTGAAAGTAAATCTTGCTGAGGGAGTAAAACAGAATCTGCCAGTATGGTAGAAAAAAATAATTTATGCCCTGTATGCGGAGAAGAAGGCAAACTTGTAAAAAACATAACTGTAAAGCATATGGTAATTGATAAGGTTAAAGAACATGTTGGAGATAATGACTATTATTTATGTATGAACGAAGCTTGCTCTGTTGTATATTATGGTCAAGAATCTGATAATAGATTTGATAAAAAAGATGTGAAAGAACCTATTTGGTTTAAAAATGATGCTAATCCTAAATATATATGCTACTGCAACAAAGTTACAGAAGATCAAATTATAGATGCTGTTATTAATAAAGATGCAAAAAATATGAAGGATATAATAGTATTAACAGGTGCAATGAAAAATGGTAAATGCGAAACTAAAAATCCATTAGGAAAATGCTGTAGTCCAATTATACAAGAGGCAATAAAAAAAGGTCTAGAAATAAAAGAAACCCTAAATAAGCATAAGACTAATTCTTCTTATGTTGTGTTGTAAAAACACAAAAGAAAAATTGATACAAGCATTGTCCTAACCAAATGATTAGGTGTTTATATTTAATGATACATTAAGACATGATTTTGCTCTGATTATCTGCGACAGTGAAAAAAATGTTTAATAGGTTGTATTTAATTAGTAGAAAATGAGCATAGTTTTTATCTTTAGAATTAAATTAAAAACGTCAACAGCACTGAGATGCAAAAATCTTGGTGCTGTTGTTTTATATAAGTAAAAAACTAAATATAGAAACACAAAGAGGCGAAATCTTAGGTTAACTTATGCTATTCAAAATGGTGCAGGACTTAAAGGTTAAAGGGAAGAGCCAGTTTCAGCTACTGATGGATTTACCACCAGAACATAAGGCAATATGGTTTGCAGGTGCAGCTAACTACTGAACGAGCAATGGCATCAGTTCTATCTACAGTATTGTCAAAATTGGTACAATCCTAAAGATTGAATCCTTTGAAATGATGCTTAGTGCAGGTCGTTCAAGAAAAATATCATTAGTACTCATCATTCAATCTTTTGCACAGCTTGATAAGAACTATGGAAAAGAAGGCAGTGAAATTATAACTGAAAACTGTCAGCTTTCTATCTTTGGCGGATTTGCTCCTAACTCAGAAACTGCTTATGTTCTATCTAAGGCATTATTACATTAAAAAAGTATTTTTGACCCCTTGACTCTGTACTTAGGTACAGGCATTATAATGATGATATAACTTGATTGATTAAATAATTTAAGGGAAAGATATAGTCTATTGATGTAGCTAATGGAATAGTGCTATTCAATTAAAAGTGGTAATTGTAATAACTTAAAATGAAAGGAGAACAATGAAATGTCAGATGTAATTCTTAGAGTGGAATGTTTGCACAAAGTATTTCCAATATCAAAGGAACGACAAGTGAAAGCTGTGCGTGATATTAGCTTTGAAGTCCAACGAGGAGAAATTTTTGGTTTTTTAGGACCAAACGGAGCTGGTAAAAGTACAACAATTAGTATGGTGACAACTCAGTTAGAACCTACATCAGGTAAAATCTTTATTGATGAACAATCAATTTTAGAAGACCCTGCTCTAGCACGTAGAAAAATAGGCGTAGTTGCTCAACATAATAATCTGGATAGAGGATTAACTGCAAGGGAAAATCTAATATATCATGCCAAATATTTTGGGATAGATGATAAAACGGCAAATAAAAGAGCTGATGAGTACCTTGATAAGTTTGGACTTACCGAACGACAAAATGATTATGTGAGAAGTTATTCAGGAGGAATGGCACAACGCTTAAAAATAGCTCGTGCTATTATGCATAACCCTGATATTTTATTTTTAGATGAACCAACAACTGGTCTAGATCCTAGTTATAGATCTATATTATGGGAACAAATGCTAGCTTTAAATAAGGCTGGAACCACAATATTTCTTACAACTCATTATATGGAAGAGCCAGAACAACTTTGCGATCGAATTGCTATTGTTGATAAGGGAGAGTTAAAAGCTATTGGAAGAGTTGAAGAATTAAAAGCACTAATTCCTAGCAATAATATTATTTCGATAAAATTAGCCAATCTTGATCCGAAATTTGCTGAACAGGCTAAGACCTTACCCGAAGTAAAAAATGCTGCGATTAAAAATGGCGTACTACTTCTATATATGAAGCATAATAAACCTGATTTCAATCAGATTTTAGAATGGGTGAATAAATTAGATTCACCTTTACAAAATATAAGCTTAAGTGCAAGTACACTTGATGATGTATTCATACATTTAACTGGAAAGGGGAGTGTAGAGCATAATGAAAACAAATGAGATAAATAATAATTCGAATTGGATAGCATTTAAAACTATGGTCAAACGTGACTTAGTAATTCAAGCAAGGGATAAATGGGAGTTTGTATTTCGTGTAGCCATGTTACCTTTTGTATTAATTCTTCTTTACGGATATATCTTACCAAGAGTTGGAATTGTTGCACCAACTTTCCCAAATCAGATGTTTCCTGGGATGGTGGGCATGAGCATTTTGGTAACGGGAATCCATGGTACAGCAGTTCCTTTAACAATGGATTTTAATATGTCTAGAGAAATAGAGGATCGTTTACAAGCACCTGTTAATGTAAGAGTGGTGGCTTTTGCCAAGATGTTTGTAGGAATTTTGGAATCATGGATTGGTGGATTGATAGTATTGCCAGTATCCCTACTATTTATGGCCAGTTCTCTAGATATAACAATAAACACTCAAAGTATCCTAATGCTTATTCCAATATTGATACTTGCTGCTATTTGCTCAGCAACTCTTGGTCTTTTGGTCGGTACAATAATAAAACCAAGCCAAATTGCAGCCATGTTCCCAGGCTTCTTAATGCCTTTGGTTTTCACAGGAGCTATATTCTTCTCTTGGAATGCATTAAGTGCAACACCAATTATTCAAAAGCTAGTTTTAATAAATCCTTTATTATATGTTAATGAAGCATTAAGAGCAGTTTTAACACCACAAATCAGTCATATGCATTTGATATATAGTATATCAGGAATAATCATAAGTTCACTTATAATGGGTTATTTTGGAGCTAAAAGATTTGCTCGTATGTCAGGTGGGAAATGGTAGATAATCATTTTTAATATAATAAAATTAAAAAAGCCTTGACTCTGTACCTAGATACAGACATTATAATTATATTAGAAGGTGATATTAATGAAAGGTTTATCAATAAGTGTAGTTGCAAAAAAATCTAATGTAAATATTGAAACCATTAGGTATTATGAAAGGCGTGGTTTAATTTCAGAACCACCTAGAACTGAGTCAGGTTATCGAATATTCCCTTTAGAAACTGTCGAGAGGATTAAATTTATCAAACGTTCTCAAGAATTAGGATTTTCCCTCGATGAAATTGAAAAACTTCTAGCAATTACCGAAGATGAAGAGCACTTTGATTCTAAAGAAATTCTTGAATTTGCTACTCGAAAAATTAGGGAGATTGAATTAAAAATTCATGATCTTGAAAAAATGAAATTTGCTTTAGAAGACTTGTCTACTCAATGTCCTGGGCCAGGCAATCCTATTTGTAAATGCCCAATTATTGAAACTTTATCGAAAGGAGGTGTAAAAAATGGCTAAAAGATTAATTGAAGTGTTCACTGCAGGTTGTTATGTGTGTGATAATACTGTAAAGCAAATTAAAGAATTAGCATGCCCTAACTGCGAAGTGGTAGTTTATGATTTAAATAAAAAGTGTGAAACAAATGAGTGCGAAGATAAAGCAAAAAAATATGGAATTCAATCTGTTCCGGCAGTAGCAATCGATGGCAAACTAGTTGATTGTTGTAAAAACAAGGGAATTGATATTGAAATATTAAGGGTAGCTGGATTGGGGCAATAATTACTTTATGGACCAGGGTAATATTTATTTACCAAGTTATTAAGAAATAAAATAATAAGATTAGTGCAACAATTTTTATTGTTGCACTAATCGTATTAAATAAACGTTGTAGTGACTCAATGGAAGCACATTTTGAATAGAAGTAAATAATTTACCCAGCATGTAAAAAACAGGGGACGCTTGTAAAAAATATTGCAGTAAAACATATTTTACTTGATGAACTGATTGAGCAGGTTAGTGATACTGATTATTGATTCAGGATGCAATAGGTAAGGGATTTATCCATGAAATAATTTCTTTGTATTAAATAATATTATAAAGTTAGTATTGTAAAAAGATTAATATTCTTTCTGAAAAACCAAACTTAGATATAGAAACACAAAGAGGCGAAGTCTTCGATCAACTTATGATCGATAGGCTCCGCCTCTTTTTTATTTCAGAATAAAATTGAAAGGAATGAGAACAATGTCAAAATTATTTATGTATGGTACATCATTGGAGGGAATAGAACAGCTGATGGTAATGGTGCCAAATTTTCAGCCAAGAAGAAGTGGTATAGTCATTAATAATTATTTTAACTGTGAAGGAGGTGCAAAAGATTGTAACTGCAATCTTATAAATATTAACAATGGTTGGAATGAATGTGGATACATTGGTTCGGATTTGAAAATTAATGTGGATAGATGTAGATATAAGGATCTAGTCAGAGAATGCTTTGCAAAGATAAATAATTATTATGTACAAGAAAGATTAAAAAGTCTAGTAAGTAAATTTAAGGGTGAAATATTTCTAAATCATAACCATAAGGAAAGATTCTATAATTTTCTACAAAAGAAAAGTTTAGATATCAATGATATATCTCTTGGATATATTACCATTCTTTTTCTTCTAACTGCAGATGAAAGTTTATGGAAAAGTTCAGAAGATATAGTAAGTCAAGGTAAGATTGACCTTAAACAAATATGTCTTAAAGAAATAGATACTGAAGCATATGCCCTATATCAAACTGCAAAAACCATATCAACTGGGAAGGAGTGTATAAAAATTAATGAACTTGCAGATGAAGAATTAATTGATGATATGACTTTTAAAGCAATCATTAACTCTGCATTAATCAATAGATATGGTGCAGAGATATTTTTAATTACTAAATAGAAGGGGGGATTAAAATTTGAATATTACAATCAAAAAATCAAGTGATGATAATAAAATAAAGACCATATGGTTTCCGATGGAGGAAGATAAACTTCAAGAAGTATGCAATGAACTAGGAATAGAAATAAGCACAGGGGCAAACTGCTATGTAGAAGGCAGCAGGGATGAAAGATTTTCAAATATTATGGCTGATAAAAATGTAAATATAGATGAACTAAATTATTTAATGAAAAGATTTGATGGTCTTAGTCCAAAAGAAATAGAAAAGTTTTATGCTACAGCCTTTGCAGAAGAACCTAAATCAATGGCAGATTTAATAAACCTGAGTTTTAACTTACATTGCTACAGCCTTATAAATAACTTTAGTAACTTTAATAAGATAGGAAAGGATCTATACTTAACTGAGAAAATGGCAGTAGCAACTAAAGAATTAGATGAATTAGATGGAGAAGAATATGCAATGGAAGTAATAAAAAGTAATAAAAGTGCTACTGTAACTCCCTATGGTGTCCTATATAGAAACTCAAATGAAGTAGAGCAAGTATATAATGGAAAGCAGTTTCCACCCTATGGCTGGAAAGAATCCATGGCAACAGTTGAATTGAAAGCAAAGGATGAAAGTGAGTTTATATACCTTCCTTGTTCTGATATTGAAATTGAAAAGGCCTTAATGAGATTAGAAGTATCATACTTACAAGACTGTGAAGTTAATATTGATAGTCATAACCTACCTGATAATGTATTAGAAATGATTCCAGAGAATATAAATCCAGTAGAAAAAATAGATACCTTAAATAAAGTGTCCAAGGAATTCATGGAAAAGAAAGGGCATATAAGATACTTTGAAAGACTTATGGACTATGTAAACCCTAGAACCATTGATGAAGTTCTATTATTAGCAGAATCAATGTACGAGTTTGAACTATTTGATGGAATAAAAACTGCAGAAGACTATGGTAGATATATGATTTGTGAGTCAGGACATTTTGAATATGACCATAATCTAGAAGACTATATTGATTTTAAAAGATATGGTGAAGTGAAAATGAAAAATGAATTAGGTACATTTTCTGATAAGGGATATATTATCTACCATGGTTACAATCAAAAGCTATCAAATATACTATCAGAAAATCTTGGTATGAAGATGCCTAAAATAAAAGAGCAAAAGATAATGAAACTATATATGCCCCTAACTGTTACAACCTATGATATAGAAAATGATTATGGCTATAGAGAAAGCTTAAATGAACCTTTGGAATTAGGAAACTATGAAATAGTTGATTATATTGATGAGATCCATGAAGCCATAGAAAGGGATACTCTTCCAGAAGAAAAAGAAAGAGGTCTTATGCACTATTATGATGAACATGACAGTGTAAATGGCAAGGTAGCTAAATATGAATTCTCTGTAGAAATGGTAGATGATGAGTTGATGGGTGTAGCAATATTAACATTAAATGATGACCTAACTACGAAGGAACTTGAGAAAATAAAGGGTTGTGTGACCGGACAAGTTTCTGATGGCTGGGGAGAGGGTTTCGAGCAAAGAGAGATAAGTACTGACATAGGAGATATTTATGTAAGCTTTTGGAACTATAAGGATTGGTTTATAAAATCAGCAGAAGAATTAGGAATAAATCAGGAACAAATAATGGGAGGGATGAACTTTGAATAAAAGAAAGCAGGTGGAGAGAATAAAAGAAAGGTACCCTGTGGGAACAAGGATAGAATTACTTTCTACAATGGATGATATCCAAGGCGTAGAGAAAGGCATTAAAGGAACAGTAATAGGAGTAGATGATATAGGTACAATCCATATGAAGTGGGATAATGGAAGAGGACTTGGTTTAATACCTGGAGAAGATAATTTTAAAGTATTATCTAGACCACAAGAAACTAGTCAGGAACAATCCAATGACCAAGGTATGGGAGGTATGACCCTATGAAGAACTTAGATGATTTAATTAATAGTCTTGAAAAGAATCAGGAAGAGTTAGAGTATTTACAAGATAGATTCAAAGAGTTGTCTGTAAAGGAAAGATCTATCCTAGAGGGAGCAGTTGAGTTAAACAAAGTAAATAATGCAGCTGATTTAATTAACATTACAGAACAATTATATAGATTTGATTATTATCACAATGTAGCTGATGAAAGATCTCTAGGAGAATATGTAGCCAAGTATAAAGAACATGCAAGGGATGAAGCCTTAAAGTTTATTAATACAGAAAAATTAGGCAGAGAATATCATGAAGATTTTCAAGGAACATTTACAAATAAGGGATATGTAATTCCAAGAGGTATTATTAAACAAATATATGACGGTACAAATATAGATGAATTATCTAAAGGGGACTGGGCAGTTAAACTTAAACTATCTAGTAAACATAATCATGAAGGAGTATGGGTAAACTTACCTGATTATGAAAGATCAACTGGAGAACTTGATGAATTAGAATTAGCTTTAGACTCTTTAGGCATAGAAGATGTAAATAAAGCCAAATTAGAAGATGTCAAATGTATACTGCCAAATATTAAAGATTTAATAGAGCAATATGAAAGCATAGAAGAATTAATTATAGATGGAAATAACTTAGGATATTTACTAGATGAATCCTATGATGATAAGGATTTTTTCTTAGAGCATTTTAAATCAGCAATGGAACTAGAAAACTGCACAAGACTTGATTATGCCTTAGATATTTCGCAAAATCTAGACTGTTATGATTATTTACCAAAGACTGCTGATCTTGAAAGATATGGAAGGTTTGTAGCAGATAGGGATAAAATTGTTAAAGATGGTACTATACTTGGAGATAATTTTGACTATGTAAAATATGCTAAAGCAGATATTGAAAAAGAAGAATTAGTATCTTGTAAATATGGATTTATTAAAAGAAATGATGAAAAATTTCATTATCAACTTAGTAAAGAACCAGCTAATATAAGTTTATTAATGGAGTAGTAAAATATAATTAAATTCTAATCGATATCTCCTAAGACTTGTGGTATATTGTGTTCCTTGAAGGGGGTGGGACATATGGATGAGTATAAGGAGATATTAGAAGATGCATTGGTGGAAAGGTTAGAGATGGCATATTTTAAATTAATTGAGGAAAATGAAGAGGTAAAGGAGGCAGTAGAAAGTGTAAAAATATTAAGTAAGGAACTGTATGAAAACAAAGATATTCCAATAGAAGTAAAAAGAAAGATAGAAGATTACAAAGATATATCTAATTTCATAGAAAGGGAAATGCAAGAGTTTATTTATATTGAAGGAATAAAAGATTCAATTAAACTTTTAAAAGCCCTTGGAATCTTAGTATAGCACGGTAGAAAGAAGACCGTGTTTTTTAATACCTAAAAATAGTTAAGGCCGATTGATTACTGTAATTTACAGTTAAGCAATCGGCCTTTTTTTATTTCCATAAAGATTGATAAAAGGAGGAGATGGAGGTGGAAAATGAATTTTTAAAATACCTAAAAGATTATCATACAGGAAAAGAAAAGGCAGCATCCAGTGCATATCTTCAAAACAAGCTTTCTATTAGTAGCAGAACTATCAGAAAAATAGTTAATCAATTAAGAAATGATGGAATCCCAATTTGCAGTGATGAAAATGGCTACTACTATGCAGAGGATACTGATGAAGTTTTAAACAGTATATATCAAATGACAAGCAGAATCAGAGAGATTGCAAGAGCAAAGAATGGATTAGTAAAGTCACTAAAGAGATTTCCTGATAATAGTGGCCAGCTAATCCTTCAAATAGATGGTGGCGAAGAAAAGAGGTGATCTAATATAAACAGTTTTATGAGTTGGATAGGTGGGAAAAAGGCACTAAGAGAATTAATAGTGTCATCATTTCCTCTTTATTATGAAAGATATATAGAAGTGTTTGGAGGTGGTGGATGGGTACTTTTTCATAAACCTCCTGGTAATGATTTTGAAGTATATAACGATTTTAATGGACTTCTAACTAATCTATTTCGTTGTGTAAGAGAAAAGCCTAATGAATTAATGGAAGCCTTATATTTTGTATTAAATTCTAGAGAAGATTTTGCTAGGGTAAAAGATGTACTTTCCACAGATAGTCCTGAAAGTGATGTATTAAAGGCATCTTATTTTTATCAGCTTATTCGATATAGCTATGCCTCAGGACTAACTAGCTTTGGAAGCCAGCCCCACGACATGTGGGTTAACTTTCCCCTAATAGAGCAGGCACATAGAAGATTAAGTAAAGTTGTAATTGAAAACAAGGATTTTGAAAAACTGATAGGCCAATATGATCGCCCTATCAGTTTTTTCTATTTAGATCCACCATATTTTGAAACAGAAAAATACTATAAAAATGTAGGAGAAGGTGGATTTCAAGAAAAGGATCATATAAGGCTTAGGGATACTTTAATGAGTATAGAGGGAAAGTTTCTCCTTTCCTACAATGATTGTGAATATATTAGAGATTTATATGATGCACCAAATATCCAGATTGAAAGCTTTACTAGAATTAATAATATTAAACAGCGTTATGACAATGGTGCCCAATTTTCCGAAATACTAATAGCTAATTATGATATGGAGGAAAGAAAAAACAGTAAGCCATCACAGATAAACTTATTTGAAACAGAAAATGGAATCTAAGAAGAAAAGAAAAAGGAGAGAAAAGATAAATGAAAATTATTAAAGAAAGTTCCAATAAAAACATCATCATACCCTTAGAGGTTTTAAAAGCATCAAAGATATTAAATAGCAGAGATTTAGAGTTAAAGACAGTAGAAAATGGGTTTATAGTAATGAAAGGAACAATGAATGCAATGGAATTAATAAAAATAGCAGAGGGACTTAAAAACTTATCAGAAGATTTAATAACCCATTTAGCAGGAATTTGTGGAAGATGTGATGATTGTTCATACTGTACAAGATTTGAAGAATTTGATGAAATTCTTCTACCAGACTATCTTTTAGAAGAAGCAGGTATCCCAATAAATGCAAAACTTTGTGCTTATACAGAAGAAGATAGTGGTGAAATTGTAGTTATAGAGTCTGATCATAATTATGATATGGCAGATGTACCTCAATTTGTTATAGATATTTTTGAAATATCGGGTGTTTGCATTAGAGAATTAGAGGAAAATTTAATATTGGAAAACATCGTATATGGTGATGAATAGGCTCTAAGGAAATATTTCCATATATAAAACCTTGAAGGGGGTGATGCAAACTAGATAATAAAAGTAAAACCAAAGAAATGGAGGTGCAATATGAGTGGTATTCAGCTTAAAAATAGTTGTATTTTTTATTATGGAAATCCTGCAGGCTATGTAGAAGAAGAAAAGGTAACTTTAGACTCTATGTTTAGAAGTGAAGAGTTAGAAAACTGGATACTGCAAAGGAATCTTATACCTAAGTGGAAGGATGGTGTCTTTGAAAGATTGTCAAATGGAGGTCTAGTCTTTAGTGATGAGGAAGTAAAGGCCTTAAAGGATTGCCGTATATGGCAATTAAAAACTGATGTAAGTCCTGATCGAAAGTTTATAGGATATGAAGAACTTATGGAAAACTTCGGTGA
This sequence comes from Tissierella creatinophila DSM 6911, assembly GCF_001940565.1. Classification (GTDB taxonomy): domain Bacteria; phylum Bacillota; class Clostridia; order Tissierellales; family Tissierellaceae; genus Tissierella_A; species Tissierella_A creatinophila. The sequence continues at coordinate 18,970 of NZ_LTDM01000005.1, read as the reverse complement.
ATTAGATAGGGATAATTACAAAATTGTCTATGATGGGGAAATTGAAACCAATGATTTAGAGGAAATTTACACAAAGTTTAATCTAGACCATCCTCAAGAATTTAAAGGGCATTCCTTGTCTATATCTGATGTAATAGAACTTTATGATGGTACAAGCAGTGAATATTATTATGTAGACAGATTTGGCTTTAAGGAAATTGACTTTAAACTTGGGGAACCAAGTCAAGATATGGAAATGACTATGTAAATAAATTTTAGGAGGAAGAACTATATGAAAAATATGATTAAGAAGGTAAATCAACTTATTACAAGAAAGGCAATATCCGTGAAGTTAGCAGTAAGTAATAATAGTGGAGAAGGATATATTGATACTGCAGTAAAGATTCTAATATCAGTTGTATTAGGGGCATTACTCCTGGCAGGTTTGTACCTATTATTTGGTGAAGTAGTTATGCCTACTTTAAATCAAAAGATTCAAGAAATGTTTAACTATGCTGGATAATACAATTATTCAAGGCTTACTTTTTTCTTCTCTGCTTATGGTTGCATCTTATACAGATATTAAAAGAAGGGAAATACCAAATATAATCTGTGTCCTCATTGGTTTGGCTGGACTGCTGGATTTTAACTTTAACAATCTATTTGGAATGGTAATTGGCATACCATTTGTAATAGCAGCAATAATAATAGAAGATAGCATAGGTGGTGGAGATATTAAGCTAGTAGCATCAGCAGGTATAGTCCTTGGATTTTGGAAAGGAATATATGGTTTAATACTAGGACTTAGTTTCTTAGTATTATTTTATTTACTAATAGTCTTAAAATCTAAAGTAATGAAAAAGCAAGTGGCTAGGAATTTACCAATGCCACTTGCTCCCTTTTTAGGGATAGGTTTTATGATTATATATTTTATGATTATATATTTTATGACTTAGGAGGAAATGGAAATGGGATTTATTAAAAATAGAACTGTAATAGGTGTAATATGTATTGTACTTTCTTTAATTATCAGCTTTGGACTAACTCCCTTATTTAATAAAAGTGTGAGCGAAAGGACAGAGATTGTAAGAGCAGTAAAAGAGATAAAATCAGGAGATGAGATCACAAAGGATATGGTTCAGGTAGTTGAAGTAGGTGGTTATAATTTACCTGATAATATTATTAGAACTAAAGAAACAGTAATAGGGAAATATGCATTATCTGATTTAGGAATTGGAGACTATATTTTAAATACAAAGTTATCAGATATACCAGCAGCAGAAAATGCCTATTTATACAACCTTGATGGAAGTAAACAAGCAATATCAATAACTATTAAAACATTTGCCAATGGTCTTTCTGGAAAACTTCAATCTGGGGATATAGTGTCTGTAATTGCACCTGATTATAAAAAGCAGGGTGAAACAGTGATACCAGCAGAACTTAAATATGTGGAAGTAATATCTGTAACTGCTTCATCAGGATATGATGCAAATACTGGAGAACAAATAGTGGAAGATGAGAGGGAACTTCCATCGACAGTAACTCTTCTTGTATCACCAGAACAAGGGAATATCCTTGCAGAACTAGAGGCTGATTCTAAATCGCATTTATCCTTGGTATATAGGGGAATACCTGAAAATACAAGGAAGTTTATTGAAATACAAGAGGAGATTATAGAAGAAATATATGCAGAGCCTGAAGAGGAAGAATTAACTGAAACGGATAATAATGCTAGTAATATAGAAAATACTAGCCAAGAAAAAGAGAAAGAAACTGAGGATAGTGAGGTGGAATAGATTGCTGAATTTCAAGAAAAAAGGAATATTTAAAAGAAATACAGAAGAAAGGGAATATGAAGATATTCTACATGGGGGAGTTTTAGCAGTATGGGGAAGTCCAGGAAGTGGAAAAACAACTCTTGCTACTAAGTTAGCAAAATATCTAGCTGACAAAAGAAAGAATGTAGTTTTAGTATTATGTGATATGACTGCACCAATGCTTCCATGCATTTGTCCACCATCAGATTTGGAACATGAAAAATCCTTAGGAAGTATCCTTGCAGCAACCCATGTAAATGAAGCCTTAATAAAACATAATATGATAACCCATAAAAAGTTATCATATTTAACTATCCTTGGAATGTTAAAAGGAGAAAATGAATATACCTATCCCCCATATTCTGAAAAACAAGCAAGGGAACTTATAGAAAGTTTACGTGAAATAGCACCTTTTATAATTATTGATTGTGGTAGCTATATAGCAAATGATATCTTGTCAGCAGTTGCATTAATGGAGGCTGATTCAGTATTAAGACTGGCTAATTGTGATTTGAAAAGCATTAGTTATCTATCAAGTCAATTGCCACTTCTTAGGGATAGCAAATGGGATGCTGATAAGCAATATAAAATAGCATCAAATTTAAAGCCACAGCAAGGAGTTGAACATATAAGTCAGGCACTTGGATCAGTAGCCTTTAAACTCCCTCATTCAGAAGAACTAGAGGCCCAATACCTTGCAGGAGACTTATTTGGAGACCTATCAATGAAGGATAGTAGATTGTTTCGAAAGGAAATGGAAAAGATAGTAAAGGAGGTGTTTGGGTGTTAGGACAGAAAAGAAATAAATCTATTTTTATAGAGGATATAGAAAACTTTGAAGAACTAGCTGAATCTGATATTAAATCACCTGTTAATAATGAGGATTCAGAGAAACATAAGAGTAAAGAAATAACAAATATACAGTATTCTACAGATAATGCAGAGATACAAAATAAAGATATATCAGTGGATAGTGAAGAAAATAATATATCAGCAAAGTCACAAAGAGAGTTAGGATCTGATAACAGAACCCACTCTCTATTTTTCGCCCCAGAATCAGAAGGTAAAGATTTCTCATCAGTATTAAAAGATGTTCAGGAATATATTTCAAATAATTATTCAATCCTTATAACAGATGAAACTATAGAGGATTCTAAGGAACATCTAAAAAGGTATATCTCAAAATATGTTCAGGATAAAAGAATTTCGGTAAGGGGTATGGATGGAAACAAACTGATAGATGCTCTATATAGTGAAATGGCTGAGTTTGGTTTTTTAACTAAATACATTCATGGAGATGGTATAGAAGAAATTGATATAAACTCATGGAAGGATATTGAAATACAATATTCAGATGGAAGAAGTGAAAAACTTAAGGAGCATTTTGACTCACCTGAACACGCAATCAATGTAATAAGGAGAATGCTTCATATATCAGGAATGGTGCTAGATAACGCAAGTCCAGCAGTCCTTGGACATTTATCAAAAAATATTCGTATAGCAGTTTTAAAAACCCCATTGGTAGATGAAGATGTGGGTATTGCAGCATCTATTCGTATAGTAAATCCACAGAATATGATGAAAGAAGATTTTATAAATGGTGGAACTGCAACCAATAATATGCTAGATTTTTTATCTGAATGTATAAGATATGGAATTTCTGTCTGTGTGGCAGGTGCAACAAGTTCAGGTAAAACAACAATTGCAGGCTGGCTACTTACAACAATACCAGATAATAAAAGGATATTTACTATAGAGAATGGATCTAGGGAATTATCACTGGTTCGTGAGAAGAATGGAAGAGTAGCTAATTCAGTAATCCATACTATTACTCGTGATAGTGATAATGAAAGGCAAAGAATAGATCAGATAACACTTTTAGATATGTCTCTTCGCTTTAATCCTGATATTATTGTTGTAGGAGAAATGCGTGGAGCAGAGGCCAATGCAGCACAGGAGGCGGCTAGAACTGGAGTAGCAGTTCTTACAACTATACATTCAAATTCCTGTGAAGCAACTTATAGAAGAATGGTGTCTCTTTGCAAAAGAGCAGTAGATATGACAGATGAAACATTAATGGGATATGTAACTGAAGCCTATCCTATAGTTGTATTTTGTAAACAATTAGAAAACAAAGAAAGAAAAATGATGGAGATTATGGAATGTGAAATCTTACCTGATGGCACAAGAAACTATAGAACATTATTCCAATATATTATTACTGAAAACAGATTGGAAGATGGGGAGTTTCTAATTAAAGGAAACCATAAACAAATTAATAGTATATCTGAAAGCTTATCTAAAAGATTTTTAGAAAATGGAATGCCCATTGATACAATAGAAAAGCTTAAGAAGAAGGAGGTATAAAGCATATGAGTACCATTTTATTAATCGCCTGTATCGGAATGATTACAGGCTTTTTTATATTATTCAATATCTCACCAATGGACTTTACTGATAGTATTTTTATCAAATTAACTAGTAAGCCTAAAAGCATAAAAGAAGAAATTAATGAGACCACTAAGAGGAAAAGGATGTCCTTTTTAAGAAAAGAAATAACTGAAGTACAAGAAATTTTAAGTATAACTGGAAGGGAAAAGATGTTCCCAATACTCTGTGCATTATCACTTTTGCTTTTTTCAATAGGAGCATCTATTTCCATTATAATTAATAACTATTTTTTAGTACCAGTAATGGCAATAGGCTTTATGTTTATACCCTTTTGGTATGTAAGGCTTACTCAAACTCATTTTAAAAAGGCTATTTCAGCAGAATTAGAAACAGCACTTAGTATAATTACAACTGCTTATTTAAGAAATGAAGATATTGTAACTGCAGTAGAAGAAAATATAGACTATTTAAATCCACCGGTACTGTCTGTATTTAAGGAGTTTATTTCTCGAGTTAGACTGATAAACCCAGACATTACAGCATCTTTACAAGATATGAAACCAAGGATTGATAATGCTGTTTTTCATGAATGGTGTGATGCTCTGATTGCTTGCCAATTTGATAGAAGTTTAAAAACTACCTTAACACCTATTGTCAGTAAACTATCTGATATGAGAGTAGTAAATGGAGAACTTGAAAACATGGTATTTGAGCCAAGAAAAGAATTCATCACTATGCAGATTCTAGTCCTTGGTAATATTCCACTTTTATATTTTCTAAATAAAGACTGGTATCACACTTTGATGCATACCATAATGGGTCAGATAGTCCTTGCCACATGTTTTATAGCTATATTTATATCAACTGCCTTTGTAATTAAACTAACTCAGCCAATAGAGTATAGGAGGTAGATAGAATGATATTTTTAATCTTTATTTTTGGAATACTCCTTGCTCTTGGTTTGTTCTTTATTATCTCTGATTTACTTAAACTTCCAAGATTAGCTACACAAAAAGCTATGCAGTCAGCAGGAAGAGAAGGGAAGCAAAAATCAAAGAATATTGACATATTACTTTTAGGATGGGCAGTAAGACTTTCAAAATATATCCCTATGGATGAATATAAAAAAGCTAGAATGAGAAATACATTAAATGCATCTGGAATAAATATGACACCTGAAGAATATATGGCATCAGCCATTGTAAAGGCAAGTTTAATTGGAATTGGAGTAATTCCAGCACTAATAATACTTCCTCTATTGGCGCCAATAATCTTATTCCTTAGTATAATGACATATTTCAAGGAAATAAAGAAGGCTGATGAGGAATTAAAGGAGAAAAGAGAAAAGATAGAAAGAGAACTTCCCAGATTTGTAGCAACAATTACTCAAGAATTAAAGGCAAGCAGGGATGTATTGTCCATGTTAGAAAACTTTAAGAAAAATGCAGGAGAGGACTTCACAAAGGAACTAGATATATTAACTGCAGATATGAGGTCTTCATCTTATGAAGCAGCCCTTACAAGATTTGAGGCAAGAATCAATTCGCCAATGCTATCAGATATAACTAGAGGATTAATAGGTGTTCTTCGTGGTGATGATGGAACAATGTATTTTCAAATGCTTTCTCATGATATGAAACAACTAGAACTGCAAAGGCTGAAATCAGAAGCAATGAAAATTCCACCAAAAATAAGAGTCTTCTCTTTTATAATGCTTATGTGCTTTATGGGTGTTTATTTATCAATCATTATCTATGAAATTATCCGTTCCTTTAGTGGATTGTTTTAGGGGGTGCTAATATGTTTAAGATACTAAGATCTAATAAAGGAGAAGGATATATAGATGTGGCTATTTTGATCCTTTGTGTAATGCTTGTTATTGCCCTTGCAGTAAAGGTATTTCCAGTTTATATACTAAAGCAGCAAATAGATAGCTTTGCTACAGAACTTGTTAGAGAAGCAGAAATTGCAGGGAGAGTAGGAACTGAGACTACAAATAGGGAAACTTTATTGAAAGATAAAATGGGAATTGATCCAACTGTAAGATGGTCAAAGTCAGGAAGAATACAATTAAATGAAGAAATAACTGTAACTATAAGCTATGAAACTAATATAGGTTTATTTGCAGGATTTGGTTCCTTCCCAGTAACCTTAAGAGCTGATGCAGCAGGTAAATCAGAAGTATATTGGAAGTAGGTGAGATGATGATAAAATTACTAAATAAATTAAAACTAATATTAAAAGATAAAGGTGGTAGTTCATTTCCATTAATAATTGCAGTTACTCTGGCTTTGATAATAATATTTACTGGTATATCTGAATATTTTAGGCTTATGATTATAGCGCAGGGTGTTCGTGATGCAGTACAAGATGCAGTGATTTCTACAGTAAATGATAACTATGATGATGTTTATCATGGAGTTAGGGAAGGATATTCAGGGGGATATCAGCCAGTAGCAGATGATTTTCAGGAATCCCTAAATTATGGGGATATTTATGGCAGACTAGATAATATATTAGGACTAAATCAAAGTGGAGGATACCATATAAAATCTACATCGGATAATAAGATGGAGTTTAGGATTTGGGATTTAGATGTGGTGATAAGGAATGCTCCCATAGCATCAGGAGATATACTAAGTTCAAGGTTTAAAATAGACAGTACTATTATGCTGGAGGTCCCAGTATCCTTTGGAGGCAAACTACTTCCAAGTATGAAAATCAGGATAAAGACAAGTGCTGGTTATACTCCTAAGTTTTAGTAGATGAAAATATTAATAGACTTTTAAAATATCTTGTGGTAGGGTTGGAATTAATAGTAGGGTAGTGGAAAAGATGAAAATAGATGTAGGAAAAGGAGGCAGAAATCTATGAAAGTATTTAATGATAGAACTAAAAAATGGCTTGTAGTTGCAAGTGGTTTGTTAATCTGTGCAGCATTAGTATTTATGATAAGTTCGAAGTTTCAGAAAGAACCAGTAGAAGAAGTAGCACTGCCTAGTGGAGGGGATACTATTAACGATATAATTGTAGAAAAAGATAATGAAATTAATATAGATAAGGGAAATTTAGAAAAGATAGATGATAATACTATAGGCAATGCAGAAAAAGAAGATAAAGAAAAAATAGAGGCTAGTGAAAAAGAGATTAATGTACCGGCTATAAAAGTTTCAGACACTCAAAACAATAAAAATGGAGTAGATAAAGGTACAAATCAAACTATTCAAGGTGATGTAAAGAAAGCAAAAGAACCTACAAAGGAAGAATTAACAGATCCAACTAAAAAACCTGATGGAGAAAAGGTGGAAGAACCACCTAAGAATATAGATCATGATAAGGTAGAAAAACCTGAAGAACCTCCCAAGAAAAAAGATGAGCCACAAGGTGGGGATAAGAAGGATGGTAAAATATTTGTACCTGGATTTGGGTGGATTGATGATGTCGGTGAAGGTGAAGGTACAAAAGTTGATGGTGATGGAGATATAAATAAACAAATAGGTGATATGAATTAAATATATATAACTAAGATATACACTGTAGAGATACAGTGTTTTTTCTTTGTAGAAAGGAGAATTAGATGAGGAGAAGAAGAATATTTTTCATGGTAGTTTTAGTAATATTTAATTTCATAATACCCCTTTCTGTGTTTGCAATTGGAGATGGAAATATAGATTCAGGTGGAGGTGATATGGGAAGTGGGACCAGTGAAAATAAATGGTCATCTGGTTATGATGGAGTCCGTATAACTGTAGTTCGTGCTAGTGATCATGCTATAGTCAGCACACCAATAGATTTTACGAATAAATCTCCAACTAATGTTCGCTTACACTTTGGCAAAACAAGTAAAATAAGCTACAACAATGGAATAACACTATCACCTAGTACTACAAGTTATTCCTTTGTAAACCCAGGGCAAGAAATGCCGAGGATAGTAAGCACAAATGGAAGTAATAATATAGAAGCTATAAAGAAGTATTTCTGTTCAGAATATACAATTAAGAGAATATCAGATATTACTGGTATGAACTACGATATTTTAATCAATGGAGAATACAAATTACTTCTTGAACCCATAGCTTATTATACATTTCAGGGGGTAATGACAGCCACAACTGCAACGGAAGCAGCCATGTATGATGAGAAATTAAGTGGTGGTCTTAGAAGTAAAATGGTATCTTTAAGTCATAAAAATCTTCCCCTTGCAATGTTTTTAGAGGTAGGAGATTTAGGATATCATGCATGGAGTGGGAGTACATCAATCCCTGCTTCAAACTCGGATATTAAGAATTATTTAGGTCTTGGAATTGTTCGATTTAAAGAAAAACCTGAAGAACCTATTATCAGCACATATGATTATGAATATAGAGTAAATACAGAAGTAATTACATCAGTAATGGTAAGTGGTGGACAGTCTGATCCTGATAATCCAACTGATGTTAGCTTTAGTATTGGTGGAAGAACATTTGATGTGGGAAATGTCTATTATCCAAGAGGAGATTCACAACTTGCTTGGGTAAAATGGACAACCCCAAATACAGAGCAAAACATGATTATATATGTAAATGTTAATGGCCCTGGAGGAACTGCTAAATCAACTATAAACATTAAAATTGTAGATTTAGATAAAAACCCTCCACCAAACCCAGTGGCAAATGATAGAAATGATTCTTTCTCCTATGCATCTATTCCAAGAAGAGAAGAAAATACAAATGCTAATTGGTCTATATGGAGTCCATGGTGGTATTCATATTGGGTGTGGCATAGCACTGGAGAAGATTCAGGGTATTGGTGTGATCATGGATGGTGGGAATTTGATTTTAAACAATATAGTGCAAGGCTTTCTGCTGATATGAGAATTATGAATGATAATAAAAATCCTACTGGAAGTGGAAGTAGCTTTAAAAGTGGATACGGTATTAATCAATTAGTAAATGCAAGTATAAGTAGTAATCAAAGTTCAGCAATTACCTATCCTCAAAATGCTATATCATATTTTCCAGAATTCAGATATGAAACTTATTGGAGATTGCTAGATCGAACATCTAATGGTTCAAATCCAAAATTTGAATTTAAGAAAAACAATTATTCAACCTATAAAAATCGTACCCACTTTACTCCTATATGGATGCCTGATGGAGCATATACAGTAAATACTTGGCTTATAGATGCATGGACTCCAGTGGGAATGCTTTCTATAAATTTAACAGATGCACTAACAATAAGGGGAAACCTATGGCAAGATTGGCATATTGCTCCCTTGAAACCTTAAAATCAGAAAAAGAAAGGTGGTTTTTATGAAGAGATACAAGAAGAATGTATTAATAGTTTTGATATTATTGCTGATTGTATTAATAGCTAGTACCACAGCATTTGCTGGAGGTACAGGAGATGTAGCAGGAGCAATCGAAGGTACCTGGGGAGATGCATCCCAGCAAATTAAGACTGTGGTAAACAAGGTGGTGTTCCCTGCAATTGATTTAGTTTTGGCAGTGTTTTTCTTTGCTAAACTTGGCATGGCTTATTTTGACTACAGAAAACATGGCCAGTTTGAGTGGGCAGCACCAGCAATTTTGTTTGCTTGTTTAGTGTTTACCTTAACTGCTCCAACATATATTTGGACAATACTTGGGATGTAGTGGTGAAATAGAGAGTGAGCAATCCAATCATAAATTTGAAGGATTACTCACTCTCTCATCATAATTAACATTAGTTTTAGTGGAATTGGTATAGACCCATAAAGTGTATATCAATAATAGGAGTTTACTCCAAGTCTTGAATATTCATTTTGTCAAGTTGGGAACGAAGTTTCATTTTCTCACGACAACCAAAATAAATCCCAAGTAAGACAATGGTCGGAATATTACTAATTAGAAAGGTTGAAGCAAATAGCATGAATATCTCGCCACTCTTCATTCCCTCAAAAACAGCAATACTAAAAATCATCAATAAAGAATATAGAAATGTGATTGTTGGAAGTATAAGTCCAAACCACTTGCTCTTCTTTTTAGATAGAAATATTTGAAGAAAAATTCCTCCAACTAACAATAGCATCACAAGAAACAACATTATAGTTACGTTTTTCATATTATTCAGCTCCTTTAACTTTTTTGTATTCTGAAATTAATAGTTTAGCAGTTTCAAAGTCCACCTTATCGTTTAAAGCTAATCGCTTGACTAAAGAGATGTAAGGTTCGTTTGCAGTATTTTCGCTTATTTGAATTTTTTGTATTAATTTATCAAGCCTGAGTCTTACGGTGGGGTAAGTAACTTCATATTGATTAGCAATCTCCTTTAGTGAACCTGAAGCTAAAAGAAATTTTTTGATAAATGATACATCTTCATCATCAAGGTTAATCATCCATTCGGGCACAACATCTATTGCCATATTAAAACCTCCTTTAATAATATTTAATATATACCTTAACATTATTAAAGTCAATATTAAACACTATATAAACATAAGTAAAAATAAAGGATGGATTAACAGCAACTACTAAGAAAATATAGTAGCTATTAGTCTATCATATAAAAGAGAATGCACTTTTTAAAGGAATTGAGGTGATAAAAATGTTTATTTGGGATTTTATATTAGGAGATGTAATGAATCAAATAATAGATTGGGCCTATGGTCAAATTGTAGGATTTCTTGCTGATTTCTTTGCTAATATGGGAAATATGGGAGTAGAACTATTTGAAATGAGTTGGGTACAGTCTATTGTTCTATTTTTCTCCTATCTTGCCTGGTCATTATACGGAACAGGTCTTATAGTATCAGTCTTTGAAACAGGAATAGAATATCAAAATGGCAGAGGTAGTATCAGGGATGCAGGCTTAAATGCTATAAAAGGATTTATGGCAGTAAGTCTGTTTACCATTGTACCAATAGAATTATATAAATTATCTGTTAATCTACAAGCAAGTTTAACTGCAGGAATCACTGGGTATGGCACTGGAATTAATGAGTTAGCTTCAAGTATTATTGCAAATCTAAATACTGTAGGAGATATTACTAGTGTAGGAAGTTCAGGAATATTTGGAGGACTTTCCATGATAACAAGTCCATTTATGGCTCTATTTATAATTGTACTAATGGGTTATGCAGTTATTAAAGTGTTCTTTGCTAACCTTAAAAGAGGTGGAATTCTCCTGATACAAATAGCAGTAGGAAGTCTGTATATGTTTTCTGTTCCTCGTGGATATATAGATGGATTTATTCAATGGTCTAAGCAGATAATTGGTCTTTGTTTAACTACATTTCTACAAGCAACAATACTAACAGCTGGTTTAATGGTAGTAAAAGATCACGCATTATTGGGTCTAGGTTTAATGTTATCAGCAGGAGAAGTGCCAAGAGTTGCAGGAGCATTCGGACTAGATACATCAACTCGTGCCAATGTAATGAGCGCAGTTTATACAGCACAAGCAGCAGTTAATACAACTAAGACCATTGTTCAAACAGTACCAAAATAAATTGGAAAGGTTGTGTTTTATGAAACTAATATTTGTTGCATCTCCCTATGCTGGAGATGTAGAAAAGAATATAGAATATGCTAAAGAGGCTTGCCGATATGTATTAAATGAAGGTAATGCCTTTTTTTGTCCCCATCTTCTTTATCCTCAGATTTTAGATGATGATAATTTAGAAGAAAGAAAACTAGGAATTAATATGGGGAAAGAATTTCTAGATAAGTGTGATGAACTTTGGGTATTTGGTAACTGTATTTCAAGTGGCATGTTTGAAGAAATAGAATTTGCTAGGAGAAAAGGGATACCTATTAAAAGAATAATGGAATTAGATATGCAAACAAATGAATTGGCTCCTTTAAGGTTAGGAATGTAATAATGCTTACCTTGGGGAGTCTTTTTGATGGAATAGGAGGATTCCCCCTTGCTGGTCTATACAATGGAATTATACCTATATGGGCAAGTGAAATAGAAACTTTCCCCATTAGAGTGACAAAAGTTAGGTTTCCTAATATGATTCATCTTGGAGATATTACTAAATTAAAAGGGGAGGAATTACCTTCTGTTGATTTAATTACTGGTGGCTCACCTTGTCAGGATCTATCTGTTGCAGGGGAAAGGGCAGGACTAGCTGGTGAACGATCAGGACTGTTTATGGAACAGATTAGAATAACAAAAGAAATGAGGTGGAGAGATGGAGAGGGAAGAAAAGCAAATCACCTTATTCGACCTAGATACTTCCTTTGGGAAAATGTCCCTGGAGCCTTTTCAAGTGCAGGAGGAGAAGACCTTAGGGCAGTCCTCGAGGAGACAGCGAAGATTGCAGACAGCAGAATATCTATACCTAGACCTCCGAAAGGGATATGGAAATCTGTTGGGACCATCCTGGGAGATGAATTCTCCATTGCTTGGAGAGTACTCGATGCTCAATACTGGGGTGTCCCCCAAAGAAGAAAAAGAATCTTTCTTGTGGCAGATCTTGGAGGACACACCGCGGCAAAAATATTATTTGAGCAAGAGGGCTTGTTTGGGGATATTGAGAAGATCCAAGGAAAGAGAAAAGGAACTGCCAGTACAACTCAAAAAAGCATTAATGATTCAAGCTGGAATAGAAGTAGAAGTGTAGAACCAATAATATGCCTAAATGATCAAGGTGGAGAAAGAATGGATTTAACAGAAAATATTACGGGAACCTTAAGAGCAGGTATGGTAGGAAACCTACCTATAGTTTTGAATCATGATTGCATGGACAAGATATATAAGCATCCACAAGAATTATTTGAAAATCATGGAAAAGATTGTAGATATAATGGACCACTAACAGTGGCACCAACAATATCAGCATCCTATGGAACTGGTGGAAATAATGTACCTTTAGTGTCAAATAAAATAGATAATAAGGGCTATTGTATATCAGCAAATATAATAGGAAGACAAGATCACAATGGTGGAAATGGATGTGGATTTCAAGAAGATGTTAGTTATACTCTAACTACAACTGATATACATGCAGTCTACAATCCACTTAAAACTTATGAAAATAATCTTGTTAGGAGACTTACCCCACTTGAATGTGAAAGGCTTCAAGGTTTTCCTGATGGATGGACTAATATTGAAAAAGCATCAGATAGTGCAAGGTATAAGGCATTAGGTAATAGTGTAGCGATCCCTTGTGTAGATTTTATTATGCGAGGGATTGCTTATTTTTTAAGAAAAGAAAAGGAAGAAGGAGATGAATAAATAATGTATATGTATCCTGATAATCTAAAAGCAAAGGCAACACTTTGGCTATGGGAATTAAGAGATATTGTATTTATTGGGATAGGGCTTATTATTTCTGTGTTTGCCTTATCGCAATTAGGATTCATGCCACCAATTGTTATAACATCAGTATATGCATTTTTAACTATACAATTTGAAGATACTAGCATCTTAAATTTTATCAGATATGCTTGTAACTTCTTTATTATTAAGCAACAATTATTTGACTGGAGGTTATAAAATGGGAAGAAAACAGAGAAAGAAAGAGAAACAAAAAGAATCAACAAGGGAACTCATTGGCATTGATGAAATCACAGATTATAGTCTTAAGACTCCATATGGAGAGTTAGTGTATTTTAAAATCCACCCAACTAACATTTCAGTACTATCAGATGAAAGTATAACTGCAAGGATTTATGCATTAATGACAGTATTAAAAGGAATAGTTGAAATTGAAATGCTTTGTCTTAATTCAAAAGAGAACTTTGAAGATAATAAGCAGTATTTAAAAAGAAGAATAGAAATGGAACAAAATCCTGCTATAAGAAATTTACTAAAGCAAGATAGTACGAATCTTGATAGAATGCAGGTACAAATGGCAACTGCTAGAGAGTTTCTAATTATAATAAGACTTAAAGATGAAAAGGAATCAAATATCTTTCCATATTTATCAAGAATAGAAAAGAATTTAAAAGATCAAGGTTTTGCCACTAGAAGAGCAGATAATCAAGATATTAAAAGACTTCTTGGAGTCTATTATGAACAGAATGTAACCACAGAGAAGTATGAGGATTATGATGGGGAGAGATGGATTGTATTGGGGGATATGTAAGATAAGGAAATATTGAGTTTATTTAGTAAAAATTATATAGTACAATGATTATAACAATAAAGTTGTGAATTAAGAGAATATTGGGGGGAAGAAGATGCAGACAACAATTTACATGATCAGGCATGCAGAATCACCTTTTGTATTTGGGAAAGAGAAAACAAGAGAGTTATCCAAAGAAGGATTAGAAAAAGCAAAAAGAGTGGCAGAAATATTTAAGGATATAGATGTTGACCTTATTGCCTCAAGCTCCTATAAAAGAGCCATTCAAACTGTAGAATATCTGGCGAATAAGAGAAATTTACCTATTAATAAATTTGAAGAATTACGAGAAAGACCGATAAAAGGTTTAGACTATAAGTTACCTTGGGATGAATTGGTGAAAGCTATAGAGAAATCTTTTGACGATATAGATTATTCACTTAGGGGTGGTGAGTCTACTAGAGAGGCTCAGGAAAGATCTATACCGATTATGGAGAAGTTACTTGATGAATTTAAGGGTAAAAGTATAGTTATTGGAACACATGGAAATATAATGACAATTATAATGAATTATTATAATAAAGAATATGGATTTAATTTTTGGAATAGCACTTCAATGCCAGATATTTATAAATTAAGTTTCGTATCAAACGAATTAAAGAATGTTGAAAGACTATGGGATCCAGAGTTATAAGATGTATACCATTATCTGAATACTATTGATAAAGTTAGGGGGGAAACTATGTTGCTTTATGATACTATCAATTTAAATGATCAGGAAATTTATTTACATCTAGATAAAACTGCCGATGAAAATAAAGAGAAGGGATATGTACCTGCATACTATTTTACTATTATTAGAAACATAGATGGATATGAAGTTGGTAAATGCGATTTACGGGTAGGACATAATGAGAATACTAAATATGGTGGAAATATTGGGTATGAAGTCTTTGAAGAATTCAGGGGAAATCGTTATGCATCAAAAGCTTGTAAGTTGCTATTTCTGCTGGCTAAAAAACATGATATGGATAAAGTAATTATAACTTGCAGCCCTGAAAATATTGCCTCTAGAAAGACATGTGAATACAGTGGTGCAGAATTTATAGACATTGTAGATGTTCCACCATGGCATGAGATGTATAAAATAGGTAGGAAGAGAACCTGCCAATATGTGGTGAAATTATAGAGTATGAAATCTATATCTTTAGAGAGATATGCACAATAAATATTTGTATATTAGAATAAGGAGATTAATAAATGGATTCTAATTATCTAATTGAGACTAAAAGATGTATATTACAACCCCTAAGCAAAAATGATATCAATGAAGCAGTAGCATTGTTTATTAACCATGGTGTAAGGAAACATTTGGGAGGAGTCATACAGATTGATGCAGCAATAGAAAAGCTTAATAAATGGATTACTGCTGGTGATTCCTTGTATCTTTCTGTTAGACTAAAAAATAGTGGAGAATTTGCTGGGATTATTGATATATCAACTTATCACGAATCTATGAACAAAGAATTGTCATATCAATTCTTACCATCGATGTGGGGAATGGGATATGCATATGAAGCAATACATTCAGTAATCGAATATTGTTCAAACGTATTGGATATAAAATATCTAGTATCTGAAACACAAACTGAAAATATTAGATCTTGTAGATTACTCCAAAAACTAAGGTTTAGATTAAAGGATAAAATAAGGCGATTTGGGACTGAACAATCAATATATGTACTTAATTTAAATGAAATGAGGTGAGGAAGAGTGTCAAGTATTTACTTTTTTAGAGGTAAGGCAGCTACAGGCAAAACAACTATAACTAACATATTGAGTAAGAAAATAAATGTTGGGGTATTGAGAAAAGATGATATATTTGATGTTATATCACAATATATAGGGGATAATTCAGATAATAATAGAGTAACCCACGATTTGCTAGCAAGGTTAATTCAAACAAATATAAATAACAATACTGATTTAATAGTAGATATAGGATTATATAATAATACTCATTGGCACACATTTCAATCCAAGATAGATTTCAAAGAATGCAAGGTTTATAATTTCTTGTGTGATTGTACAGATAGGATTATTTGGGAGAACCGGATTAGAGAAAGGTTAAATAATCCTACTCCAAATCAATATTTTAAATCTGTAGAACAAGCTGAATCCCACTATGATTATAATGATATGAAACTTTTGGAACATGAGTATTATATTGATAGTTGTAATAGCTTAGAAGAGATTTTAGTCTATATTCGTAAGGTAATAAATGAATAGGGATATATATTATAATAATAGGGGTGTATTATTTGTTTAAGGTAGAGAATCTTTGTGCAAGCGTTATCAGTAATATAACATATGATGATAGTCCTAGTTTTTCAGGAATTATTGCAGGTGAATGTACAGGAGAAATGTGGGTTGATGATTTTAAGAATCCCAATATTGCACTAGTATTTTCATTTGCAGTAGGTGGATTTTCCATATTAGGGGAACTTCCTAATATAGAGTCCTATAATGAATTTGCAATTTTTATAGTGGAAGATATATTTGTACAATTAAAAGATAAAGGCATTGATTATTTTGAGTTTTCTATTGAGTCGAAAGAGGCAAGGCCATATATACTTGACATATTTAAGAATAGAGTAATTCAAAGTGAGGATGAATATACTTTTCGAAGGGATTATAAGTATGATAAAATCACTACAACTCCAGTTAGTTATAAAATATTTAAAGTTGATTATGAGTTTTTAGAGATGTTGGAAACAGGAGAATTTGTAAATTAGGAATTTTTGACAGAGCGATTATTGATGTCTTGGAGTACGTATGAAAACTTTTTAAGTAAAAGCGTGGCTTTTGTAGCAGTTAATAAAAATAAAATCATTGCAGTAATTATTGGAACAGCCAGATTTAAAAATATAATTTCAATTGATATTGAAACAGAAAATGAGCACAGGAAAAAAGGTGTTGCATTAACACTAATTCGCTACTTTGTAAATGAATGTATGGATAATGGGTATGTAGCTCAATGGGATTGTATGGATTCCAATATAGCTTCAAATAGAATAGCAGAAAAAGCAGGCTTTGAATTTATTAAAAAAAGTCCAGTGTATTGGTTTGAAATTTAAGTTGATAGTATGATAGATCAACCTCTAGGAGGAATAGTAATGGAACGAATATCATTTAAAAATTCAAGATCCTTAAGATTAGTAGGAAATCTATATTCATCTAATTCAAAAACTATAATCATAATGTGCCATGGGTTTATGTCTGATAAATATTCAAAAGGCCGATTCGACAAGCTCGCTACAGCCTTTAATAAGTGTGGTTTTGATGCTTTAGTCTTTGATTTTAGTGGTTGTGGAGAAAGTGATAATGATAGCTTAACTATTGAAAAAGAAGTAGATGATTTAAAATCTGCAATTTCACATGTAATTTCAAAGGGATATGAAAGAATTGCTTTATTTGGATATAGTCTTGGAACCTTAATTTGCTTGAAGAGTTATATTCCTGAAATAGTAACAATGGTTTTATTAGGAGCTTTAACTGGTCCTATGAAATACAATTGGGATGAATTCTTTACTCAAGAGCAAATGAAGGAATTAGAGGAAAATGGATCCATAACAGAATACATATCCGGAGGAACACGAAATAAGATTATAATCGATAGAAAGGTAATAGAGGGATTTGAACTAATTGATCAAGGGGAATTATTAAAAGAGGTTAAGTGTCCAGTTTTAATAATTCATGGAGATGGTGATGAGGAAGAAAGTTTACTTTATGAAAAATCAAAAGTAGCGATTAATCTACTTTCAACTGATTCACGAATAGAGGTTATTAATGGAGCAACACATAGTTTTTTGGATTATTTTGATATGGTAGTCAAATTGTCAACTGACTGGATTAAAAAGCATCTTTGATGGAATGGTTTCATATTTGTTATTGACGATATATTAAGAAATTATTTATAAGTAAAACAATACAGCTAGCTTCTTATTTAAAAAGATAAAAGGTATTCGTTGAGGAGGAATTTAAGATGAATAAAATTACATGTATTTGTTTAGGTGTACGGAATATGGAGAAATCCATAAGATTTTATAGGGATGAACTAGGGTTTCAAACTGATGAGAAAGACAATAATCCCGATGTAATATTTTTCAATACTCCCGGAACAAAATTTGAACTATTTCCCTTGGGTTTATTAGCAAAAGATATTAGTGAAGAGAATACCCCCAGAATAGCTAATGGTTTTGCTGGAATTACATTAGCATATAATGTTGAACACAAAGAAGATGTTGATAAAATTATTGAATTAGCTAAAAATGCCGGTGCAAAAATAGTCAAAGAACCCCAAGACGTTTTTTGGGGTGGTTATCATGCATATTTTGCTGATTTAGATGGATATTATTGGGAGGTTGCTTGGGGGCCCAACTTTAAATATGATGATGACGGTTTACTTGTTTTTTAAACAAACAGATCTTATGAAAAGTATTATTTTATATTTGATGAGAATAAAAAATATAGTTGATTTCCCAACAAACCCATAGAATTAAGATATATAAATCATATTTATTATATTTGATAAAATGAAAGTTATACCCAAAATATATATAGATAGTTGCAGAATAGAGTTTTGAAATTATCTAAGGTTATCCACAAAGGGAAATTTAATTCAATAAATAAATATGCTCGTTAATTTTGGAGAATCTAGTTATACACAGAAAAAGGGCATAGA
>NZ_LTDM01000004.1 GCF_001940565.1 Tissierella creatinophila DSM 6911 | reverse complement strand
CAGATGTGTTTAAGGGACAGCATATAGGCAGTCCATTTAAATGGACTGCCTATATGTTTATATTTTTAAGTATTATTCTTCAATACTTATTGCTTCTGTCGGGCAAGATTCTTCCGCTTCTTTTGCACTATCAACTGCATCTTCAGGTATTGGATCTGCAATTACAACCGCAATATCTTCATCATCTAACTCAAATACTTCAGGACATATGGTCGCACAAAGACCACAGCTAATACAAGCGTCTCTATCTACTACAGCTTTCATTTTTTTCCCTCCATAAATCAATATTTAGATACAATTTTATTATATTATCTTTCTCCTCTTTATACAAGATGATGTTTTAATAATTACATTAATTTAGAAATGTTTTTACTAAACTCAATAGGATCTTCTATGGGAAGTCCTTCTATTAAAAGAGCTTGATCATAGAGAAGATTAGTATAAAGAATAAACTTATCCTTATCATCACTATATACCTTTTGAAGAGTATTAAATATATCATGATTTACATTTATCTCTAGTGTTTTTGAAGCTTTAATACTACTATCTTCACTCATACTACTCAATATCTTTTCCATCTCAATAGAAATATCTCCATCACTGGAAAGGCAAACTGGATAGTTTTTAAGTCTTTTTGAAGACTTTACTTCATTTATTTTATCTCCTAGAATTTCTTTCATAGAAAGGAATAAATCTTTATTTGCTTCATTTGTTTTTTCTTCTTCTTTTTTCTTCTCTTTATCTTCTTCTATTCCTAAATCTTCACTAGAAACTGATCTAAACTCTTTATCTTTATAACTTATTAAAATCTTAATAGCAAATTCATCTACATCTTCTGTTAAATAAAGGATTTCATAATCCTTATCTTTTATTATTTCAGATTGTGGAAGTTTGTCTAATCTATCTATTGAATCTCCACTTGCATAGTAAATATATTTTTGATCTTCTTTCATTTTTTCTACATATTCATCTAATGTAACCAAGTCTTTTTCTTTTGATGAATAAAACATTAGAAGATCTTGTAATTTTTCTTTATTCATTCCAAAGTCATTATAAACTCCGAATTTAATTCCCTTACCAAAGTTTTTAAAGAATTCTTTATATTTTTCTCTTTCATTTTCAAGAAGAGATTTTAATTCGTCCTTTATCTTTTCTTCTATTTTTTTAGCTATAAGCTTTAACTCTCTATTATTTTGGAGCATTTCTCTGGATATATTCAAAGAAAGATCTTCTGAATCTATTACTCCCTTTACAAAGCTAAAATAGTCTGGAATAAGTTCTGAACATTTTTCCATTATTAAAACTCCACTTGAATAAAGTTCGAGTCCCTTTTCATATTCTTTTGTATAAAAGTCATAAGGAGTATTAGATGGTATAAAAAGAATCGATCTATAGCTAACCATTCCATCTACATTAAAATGAATAGTTTTAAGTGGTTTATCCATTCCAAAATGTTTTTCTCTATAAAAGTTTTCATAATCTTGTTCATCAAGTTCGTTTTTATTTTTTCTCCAAATAGGAACCATGCTATTTATTATCTCTAATTCCTTATACTCTTCATACTCCTTAGAATCATCATTTTGTCTTTGTTTAGTTATCATCATTTTAATAGGGTATCTTATAAAGTCTGAATATCTTTTTATAAGAGCCTTAATAGTATATTCATCTAAAAACTCATCATAATCTTCATCTTCTGTACTTTCCTTTATCTTAAGAACTATTTCAGTTCCAATTTTTTCTTTAGTAGTGCTTTCTATAGTATATCCTTCTGCTCCACTAGACTTCCATAAAAATGCTTCATTCTCCCCTAAAGCTTTAGTTTTTACTTTCACACTATCAGAAACCATAAATGCTGAGTAAAATCCCACACCAAATTGCCCTATAATATCTATATCTTCTTTTTTATCATTTTCATTTTTAAAATTAAATGATCCACTTCTAGCAATTATACCTAGATTATCTTCTAATTCTTCCCTAGTCATACCAATTCCAGTATCTTTTATAGTAAGCTCTCTATTTTCTTTATCTATTGATATATTTATAAAAAAATCTTCTTTATTAAAATTTATATCACTATCAGTAAGAGCTTTATAATAGTATTTATCTATAGCATCACTTGCATTAGATATAAGTTCTCTTAAAAATATTTCCTTGTTTGTATAAATTGAGTTGATCATTAAATCTAATAATCTTTTAGATTCTGCTTTAAATTCTCTTTTTTCCATAATAATCTCCCTTTGCTTATTTTTTAGCAGTCAATGTGTTAGATTGCTAATGGTTATTTTATATCATATTTATTTTTTAAAGTCAAATATAAAATGGTATTTTAATTTAAGAACAATCCTAAATATTTAATTATTATTTTAATAATATGTATTTATTAGTTAAATAGACACTTTAATAAAAAAGTAAATTTTTTAAAAATTAAATAGCGAAAGTTGAATTTTATCTGAATTTGAAAAATTTGATATACTAATACCTATTAGCCTAATCTTTTTATCTAAATTTAATTCATCTAATAACATACTAGAGAGTGTATAGATGTCATTTGCACTATTTATATTATAATCTAAAGTTCTACTTCGAGTCTTAGATTTAAAGACTTCATCTTTTATTTTCAAAGTAATAGTTCTTCCTTGGATTCTTTTTATTTTTAGTTCTGCTTCTATTTCTAAGGAAAACTCATAAAGATATTCTTTTAAAATGTTTTTTTCTCTAGTGGCTATTTCAAGTGTAGTTTCTGTTCCCAATGACTTTCTTTCTCTTTCAGTTTCAAGATTTCTATTGTCGATTCCTCTTATTCTATAATAAATTTCCGTTCCATGCTTTCCAAGGAGTTCTATGAGAAATTCTTCTGATAGTTCTATTAAGTCTTGTACTTTATAAATTCCTATATCATTAAGTTTTTTAGTAGTTTTTTTTCCAATACCATGAATCTTTTCAATGGGTAAAGGTAAAAGTATTTCTGGGACCATACTAGGCATTATAATCTTCATCCCATTTGGTTTATTCCAATCTGACGCCAATTTTGCCAAAAATTTATTGAAGGATAGTCCCATAGAAAGTGTAAGCCCAGTATTTTCAAACACTTCTCTTTTCATTTGAAAACAAGTTTCTATTTTTTCTCCAGAAATATTTGATATATCAAGATATGCTTCATCTATTGATACTTGCTCCAATACATTTGTGAACCTATTTAATATACTAAAAACTTCTTCTGACACATCTCTATACCTTTTTATTCTTGTTGGTACAAATATACCCTTAGGGCACATTTGTTTTGCCATAAATATAGGCATGGCAGAATGCACCCCATATTTTCTAGCTTCATAGTTTGCAGTAGTAACTATTCCATGATTACTACTACCACCTACTATTACAGGTTTTCCTTTTAAACTTTGATTATCTCTCTCTTCTACTGAAGCATAAAAAGCATCCATATCTATATGAAGAATACATAAATCTTCAGGTAATTTATACTCCATCATGTCCTCACCCTTTTATTGATATCACTTTAATTATATCATATGTTCAACATTCTTCCTATTAACATAGAAAAAACTACAGAAATTATCTGCAGTTTTTTCTATCCTCCAAGATATGCATTTTTAACTTCATCATGGTTTAAAAGTTCAGATGCTTTTCCTTCTAATTCTATCTTCCCATTTTTTATTATATATGCTCTATTAGCACATTGTAGTGCCATATTTGCATTTTGTTCCACTAATAGTATTGTGGTTCCTTTTTTATTGATGTCTACAATTATATCAAATATATCCTTTACGATTAGAGGTGCAAGTCCCATGGAAGGTTCATCTAATAATAGTAATTCGGGTCTAGATAATAAAGCCCTTCCAATAGCTAACATTTGTTGTTCTCCACCTGATAAAGTAGATGCACTTTGGTTTTTTCTCTCATATAAAATTGGAAATAGAGAATAAATATTTTGAATATCTTTTTCTATTTCAGATTTATCTTTTCTAGTGAAAGCTCCAATTTCTAAATTTTCATATACGCTCATATCTGCAAAAACTCTTCTGCCCTCTGGAACATGCGATATTCCCATTTTAACTATTTCTGAAGCAGTAACTTTTTTTAAGTCTTTTCCTTTAAATAATATATTCCCACTTTTCAATGTTTCAAGACCTGAAATAGTTCTTAGCGTTGTCGTTTTCCCTGAACCATTTGCTCCAACAAGTGTTACTATTTCACCTTCATTTACCTTTATATCAATACCCTTTAGTGCATGAATACCACCATAATAAACATGTAAATCCTTTAGCTCTAACATCTTACTCACCACCCAAATAGGCTTTTATAACCTTTGGATTTTTTTGAATAGACTCTGGATTTCCTTGAGCTATTAATCTTCCATAATCAAAGACAAATAGTTTTTCACAAATATCCATTACAAGTGACATATCATGTTCTATAAGAATTATTGTTAGGTCAAACTCTTTTCTTATCCAATTGATAAGCTTCGTTAATTCTTTAGTTTCATTGGCATTCATGCCTGCTGCTGGTTCATCTAATAATAACAGTTTAGGCTTAGATGCTAAAGCCCTAGCTATTTCTAGTTTTCTTTGTTCTCCGTAAGGAAGATTTTTAGACAAAGTATCTTTTTTATCATAAAGATCAAATATTTTCAATAACTGAGTTACTTCTTCATTTCCCTTTTTCTCATTTTTAAAATAAGAAGAAAGATGAAATATAGAAGATAGTATTCCATATTTAAAATTATTATGATATCCGATTAATACATTTTCCAATACTGTCATATCTTTAAATAATCTTATATTTTGAAAAGTTCTAGCTACACCGTATTTAGTCATCTTAAATGGTTTAAAACTTTTAGCTGAAACTTCTTCTTTAAGTTTATATACTATATCTCCTGAGCTAGGATTATATATACCTGTAAGCAGATTGAAAAAAGTAGTCTTTCCAGCTCCATTAGGACCAATAATACCTACTATTTCTCCCTCATCTATAGTCATATTTATATCCGATACTGCTTTTACTCCTCCAAAAGATTTATATAAATTATTTACTACCAGCATATCCATTTAAACCACCCTTTTTATTAAATAATTTTAATTCTACATTCCCCATAATTCCTTGTGGTCTATATACCATTATTAAAAATAGTATTACTGCATATATTACCATTCTAAGTTCTGGTATATTTTGTAAAAATACTGAAATTAAAGATAAAGCTATAGCTCCAATTATTGAACCTGATATACTTCCCAATCCTCCAAATACTACAATTACTAATATATCTACTGATTTCATAAAGCCAAATGAATCTGGTTTTATAAATGAAAAATAATTTGCATATAATGCTCCTGCAATGCCTGCAAAGAATGCACCTATAGTAAATACTAATATTTTATAATAAGTAGTATTTACCCCCATTGCTTCTGCTGCTATCTCATCTTCTCTTATAGCTATACAAGCTCTTCCATGGTATGATTTTATAAAATTATAGATTATAAAAACTGTTAAAACTACTAAAAAATAAGTCCATGTCCAATTTGTATATTGAGGTATATCATTAAGCCCTACTGCTCCACCAATATAGTCATTATTAATTGCAATTATCTTTACTATCTCTCCAAATCCTAAAGTGGCTATAGCCAAATAGTCTCCTCTAAGTCTTAAAGTTGGAATGCCAATTATTATACCTGCTATGGATGCAACAACTGCCGCTGCAATTATTCCCACAATAAATGGAAGTCCTAATTTTGCAGTGACAATTCCTGAAGTATATGCTCCTATGGACATAAAAGCTGCATGTCCTAGAGAAAATTGTCCTGTAAATCCTGTTATAAGATTTAAACTTACTGCTAAAATGATATTAATTCCTATTAGGATTAAATTTAATTGAATATAAGAATCTATTACACCTAAGTGTGTTAAAAGCTCAACAATAGCATATACAATTAATATTGCTAGAATGCTGAGAATATTTTTCTTGTTTAAAATTTTCACGTTAAACCCTCCATTAGACCTTTTCTTTTACATCTTTTCCTAGAAAACCATTGGGTTTTAATAAGAGGACTAATATCAATATTGCAAAGGCTACTGCATCCTTATATAAAGATCCACCTAATGAACTGATAGTTGTCTCTGTTATACCTAAGAAAAATCCTCCAAACACAGCTCCTGGTATGATTCCTATTCCACCAATTACAGCTGCAACAAAGGCCTTTAAACCTGGTACTACACCCATAAGGGGATTGATCGAATTATAATAAGTTCCTACTAATACTCCTGCAGCACCTGCTAATGCTGATCCTATTGCAAATGTATTAGATATGGTTTTATTGATGTCTATTCCCATAAGTTGTGCTGCATCTCTATCTAAGGATACGGCTCTCATGGCTTTTCCTACCTTCGTTCTATGAATTACATATTGAAGTAGTAACATTAAAGAAATGGTAACAACGATTATATAAACATTTTTAATGTCCAATACTGCATCTGTATTAAATATTTTTATTTGTTTATCTGGTAATAGGCTTGGAAATGTTCTTGTATCTGGTTTAAAAAAATACATCATTCCATATTCTAAAAATAGTGATACACTTATAGCTGTGATTAAAGCTGCAATTCTAGTAGAGTTTCTAATAGGTTTATAAGCTACTTTTTCTATTATTACTCCTAATATAGCACATATCACCATAGACAAGATTAGCGCTGGAAAGAATCCTAACTTTAAAAATGTCGTTAAAGCAAAACCTACATAGGCTCCAATCATATAAATATCTCCATGGGCAAAATTTATTAATTTTATAATTCCATAAACCATTGTATATCCAAGGGCAATCAATGCATAAATACTACCTAGGGATACTCCATTTACAATTTGTTGAATAATCTCTTCCATAATCATCACTCTCTTTTTCCTTTATTATTAGAAAATCCCTAATAGTTTTAATAACTTTGCATCAGATGGAGATCTCCATCTGATGCTTAAACTAATTTTTATGGTTCTAATTTCTTTAAGAATTTTGGTTCTCCATCAACTAATTCAAGAATTGTTACTGCTTTTACTGGGTTATGATTTTCATCTATAGATAAACTACCTGTTACTCCTTTAAAATCTTTAGTTGATGCTAAAGCATCTTTTATCTTTTCAGAATTAGCTTCCCCTGCTCTATCTATTGCATCAACTAGGAATTTTGCTAAGTCGTATCCTAAAGCATTAAAGGCATCTGCATCTTTCCCATTTTTTGCCAAGAAAGCCTCTTTAAATGCTACTACTTCTGGGGCAGTATCCATTGGTGAATAGTGATTTGTATAGTAAACATCGTGTAATGAATCTTTATTAGCAATTTCTAGTAACTTTGGTGAATCATAACCATCTCCGCCTAGTACTGGAACTTCTATTCCTAATTCTCTTGCTTGCTTAACAATTAATCCTACTTCTTCATAATATCCAGGTATATAAATAACTTCTGGATTGGTAGATTTGATTTTTGTTAATACTGCTTTAAAATCTGTTTCTTTTGCTTGATAAGTTTCTTCTACAAGTATCTTTCCACCTAAACTTGGATATGTCTTTTTAAAACTATTCATTAATCCTTTTGCATAATCACTAGTATTATCAAAAAGAATTGCAGCATTTTTTAGTTTTAAATCGTTAAATGCAAAATTTGCCATTGTAACACCTTGGAAAGAGTCATTAAAGCAAGTTTTAAAGATATATTCTCTTACTTTACCATTGCTATCTACTGTAACATCGTCATCTGTTGCAGATGATGAAATAAGTGGAACCTTGTTTTGCATTGCTGGAGGTGTAGCTCCCTTTGTATTACCTGATGTTGCAGGTCCTAAAATAGCCACTACTTTATCTCTAGTAGCCAATCTGGTGGACACATTCGCAGCTTCTGCACTATCTGATTTATTATCAACTTTTATAAGTTCAATTTGTTTACCTAAAACTCCACCATCTTTATTTACCTCATCTATAGCAAGTTCAATACCTGCTACTGATGACTGTCCATAGGTAGCAACATTTCCTGATAATTCATAATTAAGTCCTATTTTAATAGTGTCTGATTCTTTTCCAGAGCCTCCAGTATCTTTCGCCCCACATCCTGTTAAAACACTAACCATCAATGCTAAAGCCATAAATAAAGTCATTGTCTTTTTCACTTTTTCATCTCTCCTTAATTTTGTAATTATTTTTTTGTACAAAATCATATTTCAACAAACTATCACCTTTAATAAAATTAACCACCTCCTAAATAAAAAAAGCCTCTATTATGTATACATAATAGAGGCGCATATAGCGCGTTACCACTCTAGATTATAATGTTCTCACGAATCATTATCTCACGGGGTTCAACTAAACCCTCCCTTATAACGTAGGCTGACGTCATAACTTACTTATTTCAGTCATGAAACTCTGAAGCGATAAAGTTCTATTTAGCATAATCCTGGTTCTCATCTTTCCCAGTTCTCTGTAATTTGCTTAAAATAGACTTTTCTTCATCTTAGTATTAATATAATATATTGAATTGTTTTAAAGTTTTGTTATTTCTAACTACAATATCATTTTATATTAAAAAAGTCAATAGTTTTTCAAAATTATGTTTATACTTAATAAAAGACATCTTTTAAGAAAAATTTTCAATTGTAATTCTTTGTCTATCTGTCGTATTTTACTAAAGAATTAGTATAGTAATTCTTTAGTTTCTCTCTTCCATTTAAAGATTCAAGCTCTATCAAAAACTCCATAGCTACTATCTCTCCACCTAAAGACTCTATAAGTTTAGCAGCAGAGAGCATAGTTCCGCCTGTGGCAAGTAAATCATCTACAATAGCAATTCTTTCACCTTTTTCAAATGCATCTGTATGAATTTCTAAAGAATTAGTTCCATATTCTAATTGATATTCATCTATTGATGTTTCTCCTGGAAGTTTTCCAGGTTTCCTAACTGGAATAAACCCTACTCCCAATACATAGGCTACCGCTGCACCAAATAAAAATCCTCTAGCTTCAGGCCCTACTATATAATCTATGTTTTTCCCTTTTAAATCTTCTACAAATTTATCTACCGCTTCTTTAAAAGCATCTTTATCCTTAATAAGTGTTGTTATATCTTTAAAACTAATCCCTTCTATAGGAAAATCTTCTATTACTCTAATTTTCGATTTAAGATCCAAAATATTCCCTCCATATTTAAAATAAATTCTGTGTTTGCTATATTAGTTTATCATATTTAAATGTTTTTTGATATATTTAAATATTTATATAAATTAAAAAATGGAGCTTAGGAAAATCCTAAGCTCCATTTTTTAATCTACCGATTTTAAAGATTCAACCATCTTTACTTTCTTTAGTTTATAATGCATTACAATATTTACTATTAAAGAAAATAATATAGTCAGTATACTGGCATATATATAACTATTTCTATGAAGCTTTAGTCCAAGCATCAAGCTTTCCATCTCTACTGTCTCTATTATAAACCTGTGTAAAAATATACCTATAACAAGACCTGTAAATGTACCTATAATAGTTAATATGACATTCTCTCTATATATATAAGCTGATACTTCTCTATCATAAAAACCTAATACCTTTATAGTTGCAATCTCTCTTATTCTTTCACTTATATTTATATTTGTAAGATTATATAGTACTACAAAAGCTAGCGCTCCTGCTGAAAATGTCATTAAAATAACTACATAGTCTAAACTCGTTATTATATCTTTTAAGTTCTTTCTATCTGTAGATAACACACCAATATTGTTTATTCCATCATTATTGATTAATGATTTAGTTATCTGTTCTTCATTTTCCTTAGAGTCATCTTTAAGTATGACTAAGGCTTCATTGTATTCTAATGGTTCCTTAAACAGTTCTCTATATTTTTCTGGTGTCATATAAATATAATTTGATGTATAGTTTTCTGTTATTCCTCCTACTTTTGTTTCTATCTTTTTAGCATCACTATTAGATAATACTACTACATCACCTTTTTTTAATTCCAAGGTTCTACTCATACCTTCTGTTATAATCAATCCATCATTTAAGTCTATATCTTTACCACTTTTTCTATCCTTTAATTGAATGAATTTATTCAGATTCTTTGTATCTCTTGGGACTATTATACTTATATCCTTTTCTTTATTATCAAAAGATATCTTTCCACCTTCAGAGAAAGTTAACTTATACTCTTCTATAGATTTTTCTTTATCTAAGACTTTTAGCCCTTCGGAATCTAAACCTACCTGCATATCATAGGAAAATATATTGCCAAATTGTTCATTTACAACAGTTTTTATAGAGTCTTTGATTCCAAAACCAGCCAAGATTAAAGCCGTACATCCCGCTATTCCAAATATAGTCATAAAAAACCTTCTTTTATATCTAAATAGATTTCTAACTGTTACTTTATAGCTAAAATTAAACCTATTCCATATAATTGGCATCTTTTCTAATAAAATCATTTTACCAAGTCTTGGAGCCTTGGGTCTCATAAGAGAGGAAGGATTTTCTTTTAACTCATTGCTTGAAGCGATATATGAAGTGCCGGTAGTTAATGCTATAGCAGCTAAAGCTATGGATCCTGCCAATTTAAAATTAAAATTTAATATAACTGGAGGCATTACATACATAAGGGCATATGCATTAAATATAATTATTGGAAAAACTGTATATCCAACTGCTATACCAATTATAACACCTATAGTAGTTGCTATAAAAGCATAGAATATATATTTAAAAGCTATATCTTTTTTACGATAACCCAAGGCTTTTAAGGTACCTATATTTATTCTTTGTTCATCTACCATTCTTGTCATCGTAGTTAAAGTTACTAGTGCTGCAACAAGTGCAAAGAATACTGGAAACACCTTAGATAGGGCGTCTATTCTATCTGCGGACTGGCCATAGTCTACATAAGAGTAATGTTTTTTTCTATTTAAAACATGCCATTTAGCTTTCTCAAGTTTCTTTAAATCTCTTTCACCTTTTTCAATCTTTCTTAGAGCTTTATCTAGTTCTTCTTCTGCATTTTGCTTTTCTTCTTTATATTCTTTTTCTCCTGCTTCTAAATCTTTTTTAGCATTAGTTAAATCAGCTCTGGCATTTTGAAATTCTTTTTCACCTTTTTTTTCTTCACTAGATAACTTTGCCTTCTCATTTTCCAGTCTATTTCTAGATGAATCTAATTGTGCCTTAGTATCATTTAATTTTTTTTGGGCAATTCTTAATTCTTCTTTGTTTTTAACTAGTTCTTTTTTACCTGTTTCATATTGAATTTTAGTATTAGAAAGAGTAGTTTTCAATTCCTTTAACTGTGATTCTAAATTTATCTTTTCTTCCTCTGGAAGTTCTGGGTTTTTAAGGGCCATTTCTATTTGAGATATATTTCCTTCTAAAAGAGCTATTGCTGATTTTGCCTTATTTAAATCTTTTTCTGCCTTTTGGAACTGTGGTTGAGCCTGTTCTTTATTTTCATTAAATTCTTTTAATCCTTTTTGATACTGCGCTTCTCCATTTTTAATTTTTTTCTCTGCATTTTCTATTTCTACCTTGCCATTTTTTATGGCAGTATAGAACTTATTTTCATTTCTTTTTAATTCTTTTTCTCCATCTTCAATTTCTATTCTTCCTTCTTCGATTTTCTCTAAAGCTTTATCTAATTCTCTTTGAGCTTTAGATTCCTCTTCCTCATATTCTCTTCTACCTTTATCTAATTCTTCCTTTACTTCTGTGTAAATCTCTTTATATCTTATCTCTTGTCTTTCTTTAGAAATTGCCTTGATTCTTTTTTCCACTGGATTTACTACATCAAAATATTCATCCTTATATGAATTTAATTCTTTTGCCCCTTCTACACCTACAAATATATCAGTAAATATATCGGTTTTAAAGTTTTCCTCCTGTATCATTATAAAGTCTCTAAGCTGACCATTTCCTATATTGGTACTTCCCTTTTCAAATGAAAGGTAGTAAGGACTTTGAATAAAACCTACTACTGTAAATTCTGTATTTCTTAAACTTTCCTCTAAAGCTTCTTTTTTACCTGAAACAAGCTTTATCTTTGATCCTATTTCAACTTTCAATAAGTTTTGATTTTCTACTTCTATTATGCACTCATCTTCTTTTTCGGGAAATCTTCCTTTAAGGAGTCTTGCAGTATTTATCCCATCCTTATCTTTAAAACTATGGACTCTTAAGGCTATCTCTTTTTCTCCAGCCTTAGCTAAAGCATCTAGTGTGTAAGCACCACTTACTTCTTTAACACCCTCTATCTTTTTTATCTCATCTACATCTTCATTTGTAAGACCAAGATTTGAAACAATTCTTAAATCCATAAGATTATAGTCGTCATAATATTTATCTGCCGTAAATTTCATATCTTCTGGGGCTATTTTAAGTCCAGAGAAAAATGCAACCCCAAGTGCTATAATAGCTACTATCGCTATAAATCTACCGGGAGATCCTTTTATATTTCTAAATATATCTTTTTTAAGTGCTCTCTTTTTCAATTACCATTCAATCCTTTCTACTGGAGTAGGATTTTTATTTATCTCCTGACTTTCTACTTTCCCATTTCTTACTTTTATTATTTTATCTCCCATAGGAGCTATTGCAAGATTATGAGTTATAACTATAACCGTCATCCCCATTTCTCTACAAGTATCTTGTAAGAGTTTTAGTATAGCTTTACCCGTATTGTAATCCAGTGCCCCTGTAGGCTCATCACAAAGAAGTAGTTTTGGGTTTTTAGCTAAAGCCCTAGCTATAGCAACCCTTTGTTGTTCTCCTCCTGAAAGCTGAGATGGAAAATTATTTTTTCTAGATGTAAGACCTACAGACTCCATTACCTCTTCTATATCTAAAGGGTCTTTACATATCTGAGTTGCAAGTTCTACATTTTCAATAGCAGTTAAATTTTGAACTAGATTGTAAAATTGAAATACGAAACCTATATCATGTCGTCTATATGTGATAAGTTCTTTGTCACTTAATTTATCTACTCTCTTTCCATCTACTATGATTTCTCCAGAAGTAGTCCTATCCATTCCTCCAAGAATATTTAAAATAGTACTCTTTCCCGCTCCACTTGCTCCAGCTATTATTACAAAGTCCCCTTTATCTATAGTAAAACTCGTTCCATTTAGGGCGTTTATCTCCACTTCTCCCATTGTGTAAGTTTTTTTAACGTTATTAAATTCAATATAATTACTCAATATTTTCCCTCCTTTCGTATTTATATTTACCCATTATATCATATTTTCATTGCTAAATTACAAAACTTAACTAATCTCTTATATGTTTTTTTCCATTTATGTAGCAATATTTTAAAGGTAACATATCATATAATGTAAGTAAATTATAAGAAAAGGAGAATCCATATGAATATAAATGATGTTTCTATAGAAAATAATAGTGGAAAATTAAGTTCAAATCATATTCATGAATTTTCGGCAGATACTAATTTAATTAGTATCCACTGTAAAACACATAATCACAATTTAAAAGGTATTACTGAAAAAGCAATTTCAATAGGCAAGGGAGATCATAAACATCAAATACTATGTGTTACCGACAATACTAACCATTTTCATTCTATAAATATATATACAGGCAGAGCAATACCCATAGGAAATGGAATACATGTCCATAATATAGATTCATATACAGATAGTAGTGATGACCATATCCATAGTCTTAATTTTGCTACATCAGTCAATTCCATTAAGAGTTCTACTAAAAAATTACCTCCAGTAGTAAGCTCTTCTACATTTGAAGATATAAATCCTGAAAAAGTTATGAGGTCTAAAAGAACTCCAAAATCTCCAAAGATATCTACTAAAAAACTATATAAACACAGCAAAATGATTAAGGTTTCTAGAAAATAGTGTTTATAGATATCAAATAAAAAAAATGGATTCTTATGAATCCATTTTTTTTATTTGATATCATGTTAGACAAAAAATAGAAGAGCTAGCTCTTCTATTTTTTGTCTAACATGGTTCTTGTAATTGGTCTGGGAAGAAAGGTGGGAATTCTTGATACTCAAAAGTATCACATATATCTTCTGGGCTAAACTCCTCGCATGGACCTGGTGTTGGACAATATCCAAACGCTGGTATTAAAAGTTGTACTGTTCCTACCACTTTAATTATGATAAATGTCCCTACTGGAAAACTTAGTTTATTACCTGTTTGTATAGGCATTGGTAATGTATCGGAGCTTGTTTCTACAACTATTCTAAACTCAAACTCATCTCTTGAGTCAGGTACATATAATATTACATCTTTTTGTATATCTGGTAAAAATCCTTCTGCTATCACATTTCCGTTAGAGTCAAGTACTTCAAAAGGAATCCTTATTGTCAATCTCACCCTTCTAAAGTTAGGTCTTGACTCTATGTCTGTGATTACCAGTGTACCTGGAACTATAAATCCTGGCCTAAATTTTACTCTTTCATAAGTTTTTTTATCACATATCTCCACTTCAATTTGAGGAAAACACTTTCTTTGTTGACAAGATGCAAATACCTTATCGACTATTATACAGTCATGGTCTAACACTCCAAGTACTTCCTCCACTCTTTCATTGATATTAAAATCAGTCATACTTTCCACCCCTTTAATTTAATAATTTTACATCTACTAACATATTATGTCTATATAGGTAAATGTGCTACTAAATTTATTTGGAGGTGAATTAATTGTTTAAGCAAAATACTAATGTTGTTATAGATTCAGAAATCAAAACATTTGTGTTTAAATTAGAAAATGGGAAGATTACCTATAACATATTAGACTCTTCTCTTAACCTCTTAAACACTGAAACTCTTCAAGATGAAGAGATTAAACTCTTTTCTGCATCTATTGATCTTCAAGATACTATACATCTTGTTGCACTAATAGATACTGGGGATCTTAATTACTACAAATATATTGATGATACATGGTTAAAATCTACAATATCTAATTTTGATGTGAAATCAAATATCTATAATCAAATAGAAATATTAATAGTAGATAATAAACTTCACATTATCTATAATTATTCTAATTTAATGAACTCTAATATCTGGTCTCTCCAACATGTGATTTATGATGGAAGAAATGGGAGTGGACGTAATATAATTAGATATCTATCCAAAAGAAGCTCTAGTCATTTTACTTTAGATTTAGATAATCATGGTACGATTCATTTGTTCTATTCAAATGATTTAAGTGGAACATCAAGGGTACATCACACCTTCTATAACCTATATACAAAAGCTTGGGTGCCCGAGCCCCCAAAATTGTCTTTAGATAATATCCATAATTTAGTTCCTTTTTTATTTATAGACCTAGCTAATAATTTACATTGTATATCTCTAGAAGAAGTCAAGGGTGGATATAAAATAAAATATCTACAAATGAGTTCTACTGGAAAAGAAAAACATAAATGGAAAGAAATAAAGCTTACTCCTATATTAGTATCCTCTTTTCCTCCAATAATCTTTCAGGAGGACAATAAACTAAAATTACTATATATATCTCAAAAAAATATGAAATATATTGTTTCTACAGATTATGGTATTTCTTGGTCTTTAGAAAACACTTTAGATAACATGGGGGATGATATTTCAGTTGTTAAAGTTTCATCTAATTTATCATCTAAAAACCATAAGATTAATCATAGTTGTTTTAACAATTCATATAGTCCAAAGCTTAATGGCCTAGAGATATATTCTGATAATACAAGTCCACCAGAAGAAATAAAAACAGAGGATATTACAATGGAATTAATTGAAGAAGATAAGGAAATTGATAGAGATCTATTGGTTGAAATAAATAATAAAATCGATCAATTACTAGATAATTATAACATCGTTGAGTCATTTATATCTACGATAACTTCTAAGCAAATAAAAACAGAAGAGCTATTAAGTGATATTCAAAAATCTTTAGATGAAAACAATAAGTCTTTTTTTTCTAAACTCTTTAATTAATTTAATTAGAAAATTTAAAACACCTTCCTTAGACTTAAAATATGTTTTTGTCCTATTTTTGTTACACATCTATAGGATATAGAATATATTATTTTAAAGGAGGTGTTTTTTATATGGGGATTTAGGTATATCAGTAATTTGTTCCACTAATAAATCTTGTATGTTTGCCAATATTTTAGAAAACTTTTTCTCTCAAGATTATATAGAAAAAGAACTAATTATCGTTATTAATTACGATTGTTTTAATTTGCCCTATAGCTTACCTCCCAATGTTCATATATATAATCTTGGGAGTAAATATTCCTTGGGTAAATGTTTGAACTATGGTATAGAACATTCAAGTTATCCTATTATTGCAAAGTTTGATGATGATGATTACTATGGCCCTAAATATTTATCTGATACAGTAAGTTTATTATCGTTAAAAAATGTAGGTATAGTTGGGAAAGCCTGCACTTTTATTTATTTTAAGGAAAAACAGCTGATCGGAATTAAAAATATATCAAAGGAAAATAAATATGTAGATAGGGTAACCGGCTCTACCTTAATGTTCAAAAGAGAACTTGCAGAAAAGATACCTTTTCATGATATTAGTTTGGGAGAAGATATTAAGTTTTGTAACGATTGTTTAAATCTAGGTTATAAAATTTTCTCAACAAATAGACATCACTATGTCTATATACGAAATAAAAAGGACAAACACACATGGAAAATGGACAATGATTATATATTAAAAAGATGCATCAATGTATACAAGATTACTAATCCAAAAGATTATTCTAAATATGATAATCATGTTTTAAGGAAATTCAAAAATACAGGAGGGAATCTTATGAAAAAACCCTACCAACAATATGTTGAAGAATATCTAAAAAAAAGAATCAAACTCCATGAGTCATATATCAATTCTGGGGTTTCAGTTGTTGTCTGTACTAACAAAGATCATACTTTTGATGATATATTAAATAACTTTATTAGACAAGATCATAATAAAAAAGAACTAATTATAGTAATAAATAAAGATAATATAAATTTAAATGAATGGATAGATAAATCAAAAGATTATAGAGATATTAAAATTTTTAAATTAAATGAAGATATTTCACTAGGCAATTGTTTGAATTATGCAGTTGATCAAGCTAAACATCCTATTATTGCAAAATTTGACGATGATGACTACTATGGACCTAAATATTTATCTGATACTATAAAGTCTTTTAACATTACGGGTGCAGATGTCATAGTTAAAGCAGCAAATTTTGTATATTTTCTGGAAGATAAAATATTAGCCATACGAACTCCAGGAGAAGAAAATAAGTTTGTCAATTTTGGCAATGGTTCAACCCTTGTAATTAAAAAAGAAGTCTTTAATAGTGTTAGGTTTAGAGATATGTCTATTGCAGAAGATGTGTATTTTTGTCAAGATTGTATTAAAAACCATATGAAAATTTATTCTACAAATAAATATCATCATATCTACTTTCGCCACCCTAATAAAAAGCAGCACACATGGAAAATAAGTGATGATGATTTTATAAAAGAACATTGTAGCGTTGTTGGTAAAGTAGAGGATTATATCTCTTATGCCAATAATATAAGAGAAGATGTATAATACTATGACTATAAAAAATTCTGTAAGTAAAAATACTCACTATGCTATTGAGAAGATTAAAGAAAAGCTTCTGATAAAGTATCCTGAGAATAATACTAGAAATTCTGATGCGAATATTAATATTGCTTGTATCTTAGATATATTTAGTTATGAATGCTTTAAATATGAAGGCACCTTTTTCCAATTGGGTACCCAGAATTGGAAAGAAATAATGATAGATAAAAAACCTAAATTGTTATTTGTAGAGTCAACATGGCAAGGATATAATCAGGAATGGATAAACAAAATAGCGGATATTCATATATCTAAAGATCAAACCTTGTTTTCTATAATAAGTTATTGCAAAACCAATAAAATCCCTACAGTATTTTGGGCAAAAGAGGATCCCTATGACTTTAATGTGTTTATTCAAGCAGCAAAGTATTTTGATTATGTTTTCACTACAGATTTAGATTGTATCTCAAAATATAAAGAAGTATTAAGTCATGATAATATCTTTCTCCTACCTTTTGCTGCTCAACCACTACTTCATAATCCTATAAATAAAGATATAGAGAAAATAGGATCAGTAGGATTTGCAGGTGGTTGGTATGAAAAGTTCCCAGAGCGTTGTATTGAAATGGAACATTTGTTAAAACCTGCCTTTAAGTATGAGATTTCAATATATGATAGATTTGGCGATCTTAATGACGATAGATTTTCGTTTCCCAACGAATACAGACCCTATCTTAAAAATCCATTAGATTATAAAGACATGGTTAAAGAGTATAAAAAGTATAATATATTTTTAAATGTAAATTCTACAAATACTAGCCCTACAACATTTGCTAGAAGAGTATTTGAGCTACTAGCATGCGGAATTCCTACAATAAGCAGTTACTCTTTTGGAGTAGAGAATTATTTTAAAAATATAGTTATGTTATCAAAAGATAAACAAGATACAGAAAAACATTTAAATAGTTTAGTAAATAGCAAGGACCTTAGAGACAGATTATCTCTTCTAGGACAAAGAGAAGTTTTTAATAATCATACCTATGGTCATAGATTAAAAGCAGTTTTAGATGTATTGAATTTAAATGAAGGTAGAGATATGCAGGAAGGTGTTTCTGTAATCGCTTGTACAAAACTAGAAACTTCAGTAGATAATATTTTAAACAATTATTTTTCTCAAACTTATCCTATAAAAGAGCTTATAATAATTATAAATAATGATTGTATAGATTATAACTATTGGAATAAAAAATTAGAGTATTATAGGGATATTAAATTATTTAAATTATCTGAAGATACTTCATTAGCTAAATGTCTAAATTTTGGAGTTGAAAAATCAAACTATAATTATATCTCAAAATTTGAAGATGATTACTATGGACCAAATTATTTAACTGATTCTATAAATACATTTAAATTTACCAATGCTCATATAGTAGGTAAATATAGTGTATATGTATATTTAGAAAATTATGAAACCCTAGTATTACAATATCCTGATTTAGAAAATAGATATATGGATTATGTAAATGGATCTACTTTAACATTTAAAAAGGAAATTTTTAATAAAGTTAAATTTCGTGATGATTCTAAATCAGAAGAGACTTTATTCTTAGAAGATAGTTTAAAAGAAGGTTTTAAAATATATGCTTCTGATAGGTTTAATTACTCTACCATTAAAAGAACAGATTTAGATTCAAATTCCTGGAAATTAACAGAAAAGGATTTTATGAAAAAATGCACAGTTATAGAAAAAACTAAAGATTTTAGATCTATAGTAACAGTTTAAGATATGTTAATTTTAAATGCTCCTCTGGCTTTGAGATTAAAACACAAAGTCAAAAGGAGCATTCTCTTATCTAATTATTTTATATATTTCATTTAAAGTGTATGTTTTTATATTTTCTTCTTTTATAAATTCAAATATCTCTATAATAAAATCTCTAATACCATATCCTTTATATCTAATTTTTTCTAATAGCTTATAATTTAAATTGTTCCATTCTTCTCTTGTCAAACTATCTTTTACTTTTCTCATATAATAAAAATCAGGTGAGTTTAAAGCCATATGCATAGGATGAATATTTAATATCATCAATCCCGGATTATTAAATAATTGTTTTCCCACCTCTTTAAAATTTAAATTTTGTCTATGAAATAAATAAGCCCCATCTTCAAAAAATATAGGAAATCTTACTAATCCAGACCTATGAACAAAAGGTTCTACTATTTGTAAAAAGGTACATACGTTAGAATCGTACTTATAACCTTTTTCTGCAAAAGTTTCAGTAATGTCATTTACATCAAAATAGCGATGACATCTATAGGCTTCTGCTTGGGGAAGTAGAGTAGTACAATAGTCAATAACCTCATCATAACTATTTCCATGGCTGCTGTTTATTAAAAAATTTGGATGTATTCCTCCATCAATATCTCCTTTTTCTATTAGCTCTAATATAAATTTGCTCTCGTGAGTTAGAAAAAATGTTGTTTTAAATCCATATTTTTCAATTATATTATATGAGTATTTTAACGCATCTTCAGAAGCCCAATCAACATCAAAAGTTAAACATATAATTGGTTCACTTTTCCAAAGATGATTATTTATTCTAGACATACTATCTAACCCCTTATTTAAGATAAATTCTACTATTTTTGCCAGTTACTAATCTATTTACTTTTTTTAATCCATTTTCCTTTGAAACGATGCTCCCTTCACCTATTATAGAAGAATCAATAGGTGTTTCTACAGAAGAAATATAACAAGAGTCTAATATAATTGAAGCCTCTATATTTGCTTTATCGATATTCACTCTTTTACCTATGGAAGTATATGGACCTATATAAGAGTTTTTAATAGTAGTATTTGCTCCTACCACTATTGGTCCTCTAACTACACTATTATATATTACTGCACTTTCATCAAGAATTACTCTTCCTGAAATAGATGAATTTTCCACATGCCCTTTTATATCTTCATCCATAGAGCTAAGTCTATATATATTTTCCTCAACCATATCTTGGTGCCTACCAACATCCTTCCAATATCCATTTAATATTTCATATTTCACATAATATCCCTTTTGAATCATCCATCTTATAGCATCAGTTATTTCATATTCACCTCTTTTAGAAGGTTTGATTTCCCTGCAAGCATTAAAAATATTATGATCAAATCCATATATTCCGGTTATGGCTAAATCACTAAAAGATGTTTTTGGTTTTTCTTCTACATTGATAATCTTATCATCACCTATATATGCCACCCCAAATCTTTCGGGATTTTCTACTTGCTTTAACAAAAGTTTACAATTACTTTTACTTGTTATAAAATCATCAATAGTCTTTTCTAAATCTACCTGAAAAGAGTTATCTCCAAGTATCATTATAAACTTCTCTTTATCTAAAAACTCTTCAGCTTGTAATAGTGCATGGGCTATACCTTTAGATTCTTTCTGAATAATATAATGAAAATTTGCATCAAATTTATTGTTTAAACTCTTTTCAAATAGTTCCTTATTTTTTTCATTAACTATTATACCAATCTCTTTTATTCCTGATTTTATTAATAAATCTATTGTATAAAAGATTAAAGGTCTATTTGCTATCGGAATTAATGGTTTGGGTATAGAGTCTGTAATAGGTCGTAATCTAGTACCTTTGCCCCCACAAAGAATTAGTCCTTTCATTTTATCCCTCCAATTTGTGTATACATTTATATAGTATATTCATAACAGGTATTTTGTTGATTTTTTAAATATGAAAAATTATCTCTTGTACTTTTTAGAGCTATTACCCTTCTTTAGTTTACTTTTATTTATTCTTATTATATAATGTAGTTATCAAATGATAATGATTATCATTATTAACATTATATATAAAGGAGAATTATTAATGGGAGAACATTTTTTTAATATAAATAATCTAAAAGTAAATATAGATGATAAAGAGATTTTAAAAGGAGTAAACCTTGAAGTTGGTAAAGGAGAGACTCATATAATAATGGGTCCAAATGGTAGCGGTAAGTCTACTCTTGCCTATACACTAATGGGTCATCCCCTATACAAAGTTACAAACGGAGAAATCAACTTAGAAGGTGAATCACTTAAAGACTTGAGTGCAGATAAAAGAGCAATAAAGGGTATGTTTTTATCCTTTCAATATCCTGAAGAGGTTGATGGAGTGACTGTAG
Source organism: Tissierella creatinophila DSM 6911 (assembly GCF_001940565.1). GTDB lineage: Bacteria > Bacillota > Clostridia > Tissierellales > Tissierellaceae > Tissierella_A > Tissierella_A creatinophila. The sequence continues at coordinate 67,381 of NZ_LTDM01000004.1, read as the reverse complement.
AAGAGTTTTTAAGAACCGCTAAAACTAAAACTTGGGGAGAAATGCAAAGAATACTTCCATTTAAAAAACTTTTAAAAGAAAAAATGGAAGCTCTAGAGATGGATGAAAGCTATGCGACAAGATATTTAAATCTTGGCTTTTCTGGAGGAGAAAAAAAGAAAAATGAAATTCTTCAAATGTCTATACTAGAACCTAAGATTGCTATCTTAGATGAGACAGACTCAGGTTTAGATGTAGATGCCATTAGAATAGTTGCTCAAGGGGTTAAAAAGTTTAAAGATAAAGAACGTTCTATTGTAGTTATAACTCACTACAATAAACTTCTAGAATATTTAGCTCCAGACTACATTCATATCCTTATGGATGGAAAGATTATAAAAACAGGTGGAATGGAACTTGCTAAAGAAATAGATGAAAATGGATATGAAGAGATAAGAAAAAAATATTTAAAATAGAGGTGATAAAACATGAAAAACAAAAAAACTTATATAAAAGATATAAATAGGACAATCTATGATATTAAAGATAAAGACAATTCTATCTATAAATCTCAAAAGGGACTTACACCTGAAATCATAAAGGAAATTTCAAGTAAAAAGAATGAACCCAAGTGGATGTTAGATTTCAGATTGAAATCATTAAATATATATAATAGTAAGCCTATGCCAGAGTGGGCAGTTGACCTGTCAGATTTGGATATGGATGATATCACAACCTATATAAAACCTAATACTAAGCAGTCTCATTCGTGGGAAGATGTACCTGAAGAGATAAAAGATACATTTGAAAGGCTTGGTCTACCTGAAGCTGAAAGAAAATCTCTTGCAGGAGTTGGGGCTCAGTACGATAGTGAAGTTGTATATCATAATATTAGAAAAGAATTAGTAGATCAAGGAATTATCTATATGGATATGGATAAGGCTCTACATGAGCATGAGGAAATTGTAAAAGAATATTTTATGAAACTTATTACTCCAGATGATCATAAATTTGCAGCTCTTCATGGTGCAGTTTGGTCTGGAGGTTCTTTTGTCTATGTTCCAAAAGGGGTAGATGTAGATATACCTCTTCAATCATATTTTAGGCTAAATGCTCCAGGAGCAGGGCAATTTGAACATACTCTTATAATAGTAGAAAAAGGTGCTAAACTTCATTTTATAGAAGGATGTTCTGCACCTCAATATAAAGTAAATAATCTTCATGCAGGATGTGTTGAACTATTTATAAAAGAAGATGCAACACTTAGATATAGTACTATAGAAAACTGGTCCAGGAACATGTACAATTTAAATACTAAAAGAGCAATAGTTGAAAAAAATGGAACTATAGAATGGGTTTCAGGTTCATTTGGTTCAAAGGTTTCTATGTTATATCCTATGAGTATATTGGCAGGAGAAGGTGCAAGATCTGAATTTACAGGGATTACATTTGCATCCAAAGGACAACATCTAGATACTGGTACAAAAGTAGTTCACGCAGCACCTCGCACTACTTCTACTGTAAACTCTAAATCTATATCAAAAAATGGTGGTTATGCATTTTATAGAGGTCTTTTAAAAGTAACTAAGGGTGCTTATGATTGTAAATCAACTGTATCTTGTGAATCTTTAATGCTTGATAATGATTCTAAGTCGGATACTCTTCCAATAATTGTTCTAAATAATGATAATATAGATATAGGTCATGAAGCTAAAATAGGCAGAATAAGTGATGAGGCAATCTTTTATCTTATGAGCCGAGGAATAGATGAACAAGAAGCAAAAGCTATGATAGTAAGAGGATTTGTTGAGCCTATTACTAAAGAACTACCACTTGAATATGCTATAGAATTAAATAATTTAATTAATATAGAACTTGAAGGAACAATAGGTTAGGGGTGAGAAGATGACTTCATGGAAAAGAATAGGATTAAAAGATTTTGAATTTCCAAAGATAGTAAAATACAATAAAAAATATTTAAGTTTTGAAGAAGGAGCTAAAAAAGAAGTTTCTTTAAATATGGTTACAGATATTACTTCTCTTCCTTCTCCTAAAATCGAGGATAATTTCACTGGAGTTGGAACAGAATTTATCTTAAATGTAAAGAAAAACTATAACGCTGGTATAGATTTACATATACCAAAAGATTTAAAGATAAAAGAACCTATAAGATTGGACTTTTATTTAGATGAAAAAAACAATCATTTAGTAGATTTTAACAATATATATGCTAAAGAAAATAGTGAAATAACTATTGTTATAGATTATAAAAGTATAGATAATGTAGAAGGATTTCATAATGGGTTTACAAATATATTTGCAGAGAAAGGTTCTGTAGTAAATATCATAAAACTTCAAAGGCTTAATTCTAAAACCTTAAACTTTGACTCTAACTTTTCTCGTGTAGAAAGTGAAGCCAAAGTAAACTTTGTATCTATAGAACTTGGATCTAAACTTACAGGTTTTAACTATACAAGTATTCTAGAAGAAGAGAAAAGTTATTCAAACCTATCTTCTATATACTTAGGAGATAAAGAGATGAAGCTTGATTTAGAATATACTATGATTCATAAGGGTATCAGAAGTCAAAGCAATATCGAAACAAGAGGTGCTCTTTTAGATAATGCTAGAAAAGTATTTAGAGGTAATTTAGATTTTAAAAGAGGATCTAGAAGTTCTAAAGGTGTTGAACTTGAAAATGTACTTCTACTCTCCCCTACTTCAAAGTCAGACTCTATACCAGCCCTTTTATGTGAAGAAGATAATGTAGAAGGAGAACATGCAGTAAGTGCAGGACAAATTGATAAGTCTAAATTGTTTTATATTATGAGCCGAGGATTAAGTGAAAAAGAAGCTAAAAAACTAATAGTAGAATCTTCTTTTAAACCAATAATAGATAAAATTCCTTTTGAGGATTTGAGATCTGAGATAAACATCGATATTGAAAGGAGACTTATCCATGGATAGTTTAGATGTAGCTAGAATAAAAAAAGACTTTCCTATATTAGAAAGAGTTGTAAATGATAAACAAATAGTCTACCTTGATAATGCCGCTACTACACAAAAGCCCACAAGTGTTATAGAAAAAATAAATGATTATAATAGATTTTCACATGCTAACCCTCATAGAGGTGCACATATATTAAGTGTAGAGTCTACTAAAATTTATGACGATGCAAAAGAAAAAGTAAAAAGCTTTATAAATGCCCATTCAACAGAAGAAATAATATTTACTAGAAATACTACTGAGTCTTTAAATTTAATAGCCCAGTCTTACGGAAGAGAATTTATTGAAAAAGGAGATGAAATAGTTATAACTATTTCATCTCATCATAGTAATATACTTCCTTGGCAAAGAATAGCTAAAGAAAAAGATGCTATTTTAAAATATTTATATCTTGATAAAGATGGCAGACTTCCTATGGAAGAAGTATATAAAAAGATTACGAAAAAAACTAAACTCTTAAGTATAGAAGGAATGTCTAATGTACTTGGAACGATTCATCCTTTAAAGGAAATAATAAAGTATGCCCACAATATGGGAACTAAAGTAATAGTAGATGGAGCTCAAAGTGTACCTCATATAAAAATAGATGTAAAAGATTTAGATGCTGACTTTTTAGTATTTTCAGCTCATAAGATGTTAGGACCTATGGGTATAGGTGTCCTTTATGGAAAGAAAGAAATTTTAGAAAGTATGCCTCCCTTCCTTCTTGGGGGAGATATGATAGAATATGTATCAGAACAAGATTCAAGCTTTGCTCCCCTTCCCTTTAAGTTTGAAGCAGGCACTCAAAATGTAGAAGGAGCTGCTGGGCTTTTAGAGGCTATCAACTATCTAGAAAATATAGGTATTGAGAATATAAAATTACACGAAGAGGTGCTTACTCAATATACACTAGAAAAGATGATGAATATTTCCTATCTAGATATACAAGGCCCTCTTGATATGGAAAATAGAGGTGGAATCATATCATTTACAATAAAAGATGTTCATCCTCATGATACAGCTACCATCCTTGATTCTTATGGAATCGCTATAAGGTCAGGTCATCACTGTGCCCAGCCTCTTATGCACTATATGGGTGTTCCTAGTACATCTAGAGTAAGCTTTTATCTATATAATACTCTAGAAGATGCAGATAAATTTTTATATGCTATTAAAAATGTAAGGAAGTGGTTAGGTTATGGATCTTAATTCTTTATATTCAGAAATAATTATGGAACACAATAGAAGTTCTCACAATAAAGGTGATTTAGAAAATCCTACAGTTTCAGAAAGAGGATACAATCCAAGTTGTGGAGATGATTTAAATATAGAGTTTATATTAGAAGATCAAATGATAAAAGATGCTAAGTTTAAAGGTTATGGATGTGCTATATCTCAGGCTTCTACTTCTATTATGATAGATTTGGTAAAGGATATTACTATAAAAGAGGCCCTAGATTTAGCCGATATATTTTTAAGGATGATACAAAAAGATGCTAGTGATGAAGAAATTGAGAAATTAGAAGAAGCTATAGCTTTTCAAAATATTTCAAATATGCCTGCTAGAGTAAAATGTGCAGTACTGCCTTGGCATACTTTAAAACAAGCATTAAAAAATTATTAATTATCTAATTTTGAGCCTAGCGAGGACTCTTCCTTTACTTATCCAATTTAAACTTGAATCTTTCTGCTGTGCTTGGGATAATAAAAAACTAAAGAAAACATTTAAAGAGGTAGTAGGAACTAAAATTTCCTACTACCTTTATTATTTTTATTTCAAAGCCTTTAAAAGTGCCTTTAAATATTCAAATGTTCTCGCAGCTGATGAAATACTAAGCTTTTCTTCTGGAGTATGAACATCTTTCATATTTGGTCCAAAGGATATTATATCAATATCTGGATATTTTTTAGCAAATACCCCTGATTCAAGTCCTGCATGGATAACAGTAGTTTCCATTTCTTTACCTGTTACTTCTTTATATACTCTAATCGCTGTATCTCGTAGTTCTGACTTTTCTCTAAACTCCCATTCTGGATATTCATTGCTTATATTATATTCTGCATTATGATTTTTAGCTGCATCAGTTATTTCTTTTCTTAAATCTAATAGTACATCTGGGTTTGAACTTCTAGTTGATGTTTGTATCACGAACTTTTCTTTATCTAAGTTTACTATAGCAAGATTGCTTGAACTTTCAACTATAGAATTATCTTCTTTAAGCCTAGTATAAACTCCCGTAGGTATATCATTTAAGAGCTCCAATAGATTATCCCTTGTACTTTTACTTAAAACTTCAGATACTTTTCCTTTTTCTTTTTCTTCTATACAAATATCTTTTTCTTCTTCTTTATTTTCTTGTATTATCTCCTCTTTAAGCTTTTCTAATCTTTCTTTAAACTCTTTTATCTCATCTTCTTTAACTGCCACATGCGCTATACTAGTTCTAGGGATTGAGTTGTCTTTATTTCCTCCTTTAAAAGAAACAAGATAATAATTTACCTCATCTTTTAGCTGTCTTAAAACTTTTGTCAAGATTTTATGAGCATTTAACCTTCCCTTATCTATTTCCATACCCGAGTGTCCTCCCAATAGACCTCTTACCTCTATAGAAAACTCTACTAGATTATCTACATCTTCATGCTTAGCAGGAAGTCTTACATCTACAAGTTCTCCACCAGCAGAACCTGTAGTTAATATACCTTCCTCTTCTGAATCAACATTAAATAATCTTTTTCCCCTTAATACACTATCAGATAGTCCAAGAGCACCATCCATACCTATCTCTTCTGCAGTAGTTACTAGAAGTTCTAAACTAGGATGTTCTAAAGATTCATCTTCTAAAATGGCAAGACCCATAGCTAAAGCTATTCCATTATCTGCACCAAGGGTAGTTTTATCCGCTTTTATAAAGTCCCCTTCTACTATTAAGTCAATGGGATCCTTTTGAAAGTTATGAGTACTCCCTTCTTCTTTTTCACACACCATATCCATATGACCTTGAATTATTACTCCAGAGGAATTTTCATAACCTTTAGATGCAGGTTTTCTTATTATTATATTCATCATTTCATCTTGAATAGTTTCAAGACCTAGTTTTTCTCCCATGCTCTTTAAATAATTACTTATCTTTCTTTCTTCATATGAACATCTAGGAATTTTACTTATCTCCTCAAAATAATAAAATACTCTATCTGGTTTTAATCCTTTTAGTTTATCCATTTAAATCTTCCTTTCATTAAACTTAATTATCTTTAGCATTGTTTTCTATGATTTTTACAATAGTCTTTGATGCTAAGTGCATAGATTCAGTTGGGATAAATTCAAATCTTCCATGAAAGTTATATCCCCCTGTAAATATGTTGGGCGTAGGCATCCCCATATATGAAAGTCTTGCCCCATCAGTGCCTCCTCTTATAGGTTGGATGATAGGTTCTATCCCTAAATCTTCCATAGACTTTTTAGCTAAGGCTATTATCTCCATATGAGGTTCTATTTCTTCTTTCATATTATAATAACTATCTTTTATATCAATATTTATTATATTTCCATATTTTTCATTTAAAAATCCTACTACCTTTTGAATAAGTTCTTTTTTCTTAGTAAATTCTTCCATAGAGTGATCTCTTATTATATATTTCATATTCGTGCTATTTACAGTACCATTCATCTCAGTTAATAAAAAGAACCCTTCATACATCTGAGTATATTCTGGTTTTTGACTTACTGGAAGCATATTCTCTAATTCTAAACCTACTATCAAAGAATTTATCATTATATCTTTAGCAGTTCCTGGGTGTACATTCTTTCCTTGAATGTCTATATTTACATTTGCTGCATTAAAGTTTTCATATTGAAGTTCTCCTAAGGGTCCTCCATCTACTGTATATGCAAAATCTGCCCCAAATCCTTCTACATCAAATAGGTCTGCTCCTCTTCCTATTTCTTCATCTGGAGTAAATCCTATTTTTATATCTCCATGCTTTATGTCTTTATTGTTTACAAGATACTCTACTGCATCCATAATAGCTGCAAGTCCAGCCTTATCATCTGCACCAAGGAGTGTTGTTCCATCTGTTGTGATAAGTTCTTTTCCTACTAGTTCCTTTATAAATGGAAACTCTTTTTGAGTTATACTATATTCATCATTTAACTTTATATCTCCACCATTATAAGTGAAGATTTGTGGATTAACACATTTTCCATCAGCATCAGGACTAGTATCCATATGAGCTATAAATCCTATAGTTGGAACTTTTTTATCCATATTGGATTTTAAAGTAGCATATATATATCCACCTTTATCCATCTTTACATCAGTTAAACCAAATTCTTCTAGCTCATTTTTTAAAATTTTCCCAAGTTCTAATTGTCCTTTTGTACTTGGGACTGTTTGACTTTTCTCATCAGACTTTGTATCCATACTTATATATCTTTTAAATCTTTCTACTATATTTTCCATTTAAACATCCTTTCTTTGTTTAAGTTAATAGAATATTTATACTAAGCATCATATCTTAATATATACTTATTTATACCCTTACTAAGAGTATCTACATAAAGGTATATCTTTATATATACCCAAGAGTTATTATAATAAAGAAAACTTATATTGGATAAACTTTTCTAGTATAATCAATAGGATAAAAAGAAATAACACTAAAGCAGTCATCTTAAGATGACTATTTTAGTGTTTCATATCTTTCTATATTAGATTCGTTTAAAAATTCATATGCTTCATTTATCTTTTGAAACATTGCTGTTGCGTTTTCTGCTTTATTTATATCTGGATGGTACTCTTTAGCTTTTTTTCTATAGGCTAGTTTTATTTGATATGTATCAGCATCGTTAGAAAGCCCTAAGAGTTTTATGCTTTCTTCATATTTTTTCTTAAACTCTATACTCGGATTTTGATAGTTTCCTCCACCATATCCGCCTTGATTATATCCTCCCTGGTTAAAACCTCCACCTTGCCTTTGATACTCATTCCACTGTCTAAACCTTTCCTCCCACTCTCTTTGTTGATCTTCTTGCTTTTTTTTCCACTCTTTTCTTCTTTTTTCTTCTTCCATATTCTTATATTTAGTACCATATTCATCAAATGATTTAAATGTCTTTTCTCTACCTTTTCTATAATACTCTGCCGAGTCAAATAAAAATTCTGTTACCATGTATTTTCTATATTTTAAATATGAGATAAGTTTTGTTCCACCTACTATTATAATTATAGTTGAGACAACAATTAAAATAAATATCGGATTAAAAAGTATAAATAGTCCAAGAGGCCCTGCAAGTAAAAATATAATTAAACATCCACCCATACTTATAAGAGCTAGAAATCCTTTAGCTAATCCCTTTACAAGATTTACAATTACTTCTGTAATAGCTATAACTCCATCAAATAAAATCTCAAGTAATTTTGCAAAATAATATATTATCTCTCCAAAAAATTTATTCATTATTTTCACCCATAAAAGTTAATCTCCCTCTCTAAAAAACTAAATCTAACAATACTTTAACATTATTTAGACTAAACTGCAATAGTTCATATTTAAACGTTCTTAAATAGTATAAAAATATTAGAACATTTTTTAATTCAATGAATAGAATATAACCAAAGCACTAAAAAAAGAGGAGGAATAATAATGTCAAATAATAATCATTGTCCAATGGGAACCACCCCTTATATAGTAAAACAAGGTGATACTTTTTATTCAATCGCCAAAAGAGAAGGAATCTCTCTAGATGCTCTTTTAAAAGCAAACCCAGGAATAGATCCAAATAGACTTTTTATAGGTCAAGTAATATGTATACCTTCAAGTACACCAGGACCTGGACCTGTTCATCCATGTCCAACACTTGCTCAAGGAGCCAGAGGTCCTTCTGTAACAGACTTACAAACTAGGCTTAGAGCACAAGGTTTTAACCCTGGAGCTATAGATGGAATATTTGGACCAAATACTAAGGCTGCAGTTATGGCTTTCCAAAAAAGTAAAGGTCTTGTTCAAGATGGTATTGTAGGAGTTAAAACTTGGACTGCACTTGGAGTAAATTGTGGCATCCCACAGCCTGGTAAGTGTCCAGTTGGAACTTTCCCACATACAATAACTTCTGGAGAAACATTCTATATCTTGGCAAGTAGATATAATGTTAGCGTAGAATCTATTATAAAGGCAAACCCTGGTGTAAATCCTAATAGTCTTCAAATAGGTCAAGTGGTTTGTATTCCTAATAAATAATATAGACCCCTTTTAGGGGTTTATATTTTTGCCCTTAATCCTTTTAAAAATAGTGGAATTAGTATATAATACATAAGAAGAAAAATTTTATAAAGAAGGGGAATCTTATGAAAAAAAGAGTAATACTTGGTATGAGTGGTGGAGTAGATTCTTCAGTTGCAGCACTTTTACTTAAAGAACAAGGATATGATGTAATAGGACTTTTTATGAAAAACTGGGATGAGAAAGATGAAGACGGAGTATGCACAGCAAGCGTAGATGCAGATGATGCCAGAAGAGTTGCGGTTGAATTAGATATTCCATTTTATACTATAAATTTTGAAAAAGAATATTGGGATAGAGTATTTACTTACTTTTTAGATGAGTACAAAAAAGGAAGGACTCCAAATCCAGATGTAATGTGTAATCAAGAGATAAAATTTAACGCATTTTTAGATTATGCACTAAATTTAGAAGCAGACTATATAGCCATGGGTCATTACGCACAAGTAGAAAAAAGAGATGACGGTTATTATCTATTAAGAGGAAGAGATGAAAATAAAGATCAATCTTATTTTCTATCTAGAATAAATCAAAGAGCACTTTCTAAAACCTTATTTCCAATTGGCGATTTAGACAAAAGTGAAGTTAGAAAAATAGCCGAAAAACATAATTTATATACTGCTACAAAAAAAGATTCTACAGGGATTTGCTTTATAGGCGAGAGAGATTTTGATGAGTTTTTAGATAAATATCTACTTACTAAAGAAGGTGATATCTTAGACTTATATGGTAAAAAGGTAGGAACTCACACAGGTCTTATTCACTATACTCTAGGACAAAGAAGAGGAATTGGCATAGGAGGGGTTGGAAGCGGTGAACCTTGGTTTGTAGTAGGTAAAGACTTAAATAAAAACATACTATATGTAGCTCAAGGAGAGGAAAACCCGGCACTATATTCTACTTCTTTAATAGGAGAATCTCCTAAATGGATTTTAGAAAAAGATCCTCAAATGCCTTTTAAATGTACTGCTAAATTTAGATATAGGCAAAAAGATATTCCTGTTACAGTTGATAAAAATGGTGATGGGGAAATAATTATAAAATTTGATAATCCAGTTAAGGCTATAACCCCTGGGCAGATAGCCGTTATATATCAAGATGAAGCTTGCCTTGGAAGCTGCATTATAAAGAAAATAGAACCTCTCGAAGAAAAATATAGATATTTAAATAACTAGAAATAATAAATGCACCCATTAAGTTATCCTAAGCTTAATGGGTGCATTTTATATGATTTAATTTATGGTATTTTTATAATTTTAAAGCTTTTTCTAATACGTTTTCTACAGTAAAACCAAACTTTTTAAATAGCTCTTCTCCAGGTCCTGATGCTCCAAAACCTTCCATAGCTATAACATCGCCATCTAGTCCTACATATTTATACCAACCTAATTCACTTCCAGCTTCTACAGCAAGTCTTTTAGTTATAGATTTAGGAAGTACTTCTTCTTTGTATTCTTTACTTTGTTTTTCAAATAAACTAAAGCAAGGCATACTTACAACTCTAGTTCCTATTCCCTTAGCTTCTAGTAAATCTGCCACTTCATATACAAGCTGAACTTCACTGCCTGAGGCTAAAAGTATCATTTGTAATTCAGCCTTTTCCTTTTTAACTATATATCCACCACGGATAGCATCTTTACCTGTTCCCTCCAAAAGAGGTAGGTCTTGACGAGTAAGAGCAAGCCCTGTAGGTGTCTTTTTACTTGTAAGTGATGAATACCATGCTGCTGCAGTTTCCCTAGCATCACAAGGTCTAAATAAGTTAAAGTTTGGAAGTGCCCTAAGCATAGCTGATTGCTCTATTGGTTGATGAGTAGGTCCATCCTCTCCTACGCCTATGCTATCGTGAGTTAATATATATGTTACTGGAAGCTCCATAAGCGCAGAAAGTCTCATAGATGGCTTCATATAATCTGAAAATATAAAGAACGTTCCACCATATGGTCTAAGTCCTCCATGAAGATAAAGGCCATTTATAGCTGCTGCCATGGCATGTTCTCTAACTCCAAATCGAAGATTTGTACCCTTATAGTTTTCTTTTGAAAAATCTTCTCTATTCTTCATATAAGTGTTGTTTGAAGGAGCAAGGTCTGCTGAACCTCCTATAAGATTTGGAAGTTTTTCAGAAAGTCTATTTATAATCATTCCAGATGCTACCCTAGTAGATACACCTTTATCAAAGTTCCAAAATTCATCTGATTCTAGATAATCCATTGGAAGTTCTAAATTAAAATAGCTTTCAAACTTTTTAGCTAGTTCTGGATTGTTTTTCTTATATCCTTCATATAACTTTTCCCAATCTTTAAAAGATTTATGTCCATTGGCTATTACTTTTTCCATATGGGTTTTAACATCTTTTGGTACTACAAAATCTTCTTCAGTCCAGTTGAAATACTCTTTGGTTCCCTTTAAATCATCTGCCCCTAGAGGAGCTCCGTGAGCAGCACTCTTTCCTTGTTTACTAGGGCTTCCAAAGCCTATTTCTGTAGTTATTTTAATAAGTGAAGGCTTGTCTAGATTTTTTTTGGCTTTAGTTATCATTTCATATATCTTTTCTACATCATTCCCATCTTCAACTTCAAAAGTTTCCCAACCTTGCGCGTCAAATCTTTTCATCACATCTTCTCTAAAAGCTAAATCTGTTCCACCTTCAATAGTTATAGAGTTTGAATCATATAAAACTATAAGTTTTCCAAGTCCTAGAGTTCCAGCAAGCGAAGTAGCCTCATAGCCTACTCCCTCCATCATATCTCCATCTCCACATATTACATAAGTATAGTGGTCTATGATTTTTTCGTTTTCTGTATTAAAAGTAGCCGCTAAATGAGCTTCAGCCATAGCCATTCCTACAGAATTTGCAAGTCCTTGTCCAAGAGGACCTGTAGTAGTTTCTACTCCTACAGTATGACGGTATTCAGGATGACCTGGTGTTTTACTGTCAATTTGCCTAAAGTTTTCTAAATCTTCTTTAGTAATTCCATAGTCAAATACATGAAGTAATGAATAAAGTAGCGCTGAACCATGCCCTGCGGAAAGGATGAATCTATCTCTATTTATCCAGTTTGGGTTTTTAGAATCATGATTCATTACCTTTCCCCAAAGTGTATAAGCCATGGGAGCAGCACCTAGTGGAAGACCAGGATGACCTGAATTTGCCTTTTCTACAGCTTCAGCTGATAATATTCTAAGCGTATTAATGGTTAAATTATCCATATTCATAAAAATTATCTATCCTTTCTTTAAATAAATTTTCTCTTTAACATACATATATACTATACCTTGTTTTTAGATATATTACTAGAGTTAAGCATAAGATTAAACAACTTTATTTTATTTTAATATGTTGTATAATTATAATAGAGGTGAATACTATGAAAGAAAACCACACTATACTTATAGTTGAAGACGAGAAAAACATCTCCGATGTAATAAAAGCTTATATGGAAAAAGAAGGCTATAATACATTTGTAGCTTTTGACGGAGAAAAAGCTATGGAAATTTTTAAAGAAGAAGATATTTCTCTAATTCTATTAGATTTAATGATACCTAAAATATCAGGAGAAGAGCTTTGCTCAATAATTAGAAACACTTCTGAGGTGCCTATTATAATGCTTACAGCTAAATCTGATGAAAATAGTAAGATTGAAGGATTAGATATAGGTGCAGATGATTATGTAGTTAAACCATTTAGCCCTCGTGAACTAGTAAGCAGAGTAAAAGCACTGCTACGACGAACATATAGAGATAATGCCATTTTAGCAGAAAAGATTATTTTTAATGGAAATCTAGAGATTGATAAAAAAAAGTTTTTAGTGGAAAAAAATGGAAATATTATAGACTTAACAACTAATGAATTCAAAGTTCTTTTAGCCTTAGCTTCAAACCCTGAGATAGTCTTTACGCGAGAAAAGCTAATACAAAATGCCTTAGGACTAGGATATGAAGGCTTTGATAGAACAATAGATACTTATATAAAAAATATTCGTCAAAAAATAGAAGACGATCCTAAACTCCCTAAATATATAATAACAGTATATGGAGTAGGTTATAAATTTCTAGATTAAAAAAGAGAGTTCCCGATTGCAATCGGGAACTCTCTTTTTTAAGGCCATTTAAAACTAGTTCCTATTGCCTCTTCCCATTCCTCCTCTTCCTCTACCATGGCAACCGCCAAACCCGTTTTCACTGTGGAATTTATCCATATAGTTATAATGATCTTCCCACTTTTTAGCTTCTTCTTGGGAAATCTCTCCGTTTTTTAAAGCTTCTTTTAAATCTTCTCTCTTAGACTCCATCATATACTCGCGTCTTTTTTGCATGGTTTCTTCATAATTTGGGTTATTGGTAAATTTTCCATCAAATCTATTTTCGATCTCTCCATCAGAAGCAAATGCAAATGAACCTATTCCTATTACTCCTACTAAGCTTAATATTGATAACATCTTTTTCATATCTAAATCCCTCCTATATTTTATTAACTTTATTATAGTATATAAATGTGAAGGAATTATGAAGATTATATTATGATATAATAAAATTATATTATTTTAGGAGGTAAAACATATGAAATTATCTAAACAGATGATATTAAGCTTTGTAAGTTTAGTAATCGTTTCCATTCTTATTATTTCTTCTGTATCAAATATTATGATAAATAGAAGCTTTAAGTTTTATTTAACAGAAGAAAGAGAAGACAAATTTAAAAGAATATACAAAGAAATAAACACTTCATATATAGATAACGATTTTAAACTAGATTCTATGGAATTAAAACATTTATCCCTTTCAAATGATATTGTAATAACTATAAAAGATTTAAATGGAAAAACAAAATATAGTTCCAAAAGGATGGGTATGGGCAGAATGTATGGAAATATGCATAATAACTCCATGCAAAATAATGATAACTTCATAGAAAAATCATATACACTATACAATGATAACAATCCTATTGCATATCTCTTAATAGGGTATGTTGACAATGCTTATCTTACAGATAGTGCTAATCTATTTAAAAATGCTTTATTTAGATCTTTTATTATTTCTGGATTTATCACTATATTAATTGGACTTATAATCAGTATTATTCTTTCAAAACGTCTTACAAAACCACTTATAATGATTAAGAATACTGCAAATGAAATAAAAGAGGGAAATTTAAATGCTAGTTCAAATATAGATACAGATATAAAAGAAATAATAGAATTATCTAATTCCATAAATTTTCTTGGCAAGACCCTTAAAAACCAAGAAGATATTAGAAAAAGATATGCACTAGACATATCTCACGAACTTAGAACTCCCCTAACAACTCTTCAAACTCATCTAGAAGCAATAATAGATGGAGTATGGGATCCTACCAAAGAACATTTAGAAATACTTATGTCTGAAACACGTAGATTAAAAATTCTTATTGATAATTTAAAGGATTCATTTACACAGGAGGAATATAAAGTGAATTTAAATAAATCCACGTTTAATATTTCAACTGTAGTAAAAGATACGATAATAGCATTTTTACCTATTTATAATTCTAAAAACTATAATATAAAATATGATATTGAAGATAATATAGAAGTATTTATGGATAAAGATAAGATAAAACAAATAATAAATAACCTACTTTCAAACGGGGTTAGATATCTAGGAGAAAATGGTGAGGTATTTATAGAACTTAAACGATCTCAGACAAATTTAGTTTTAACTATAAAAGATAATGGAATAGGCATAAAAAAAGAAAATCTACCATTTATATTTGATAGATTTTTTAGAGTAGATTCATCTAGAAACAAAGAAACAGGGGGAACAGGACTTGGACTCTCTATTGTAGAGTCTATAGTTAAAGCCCATAATGGAGAAATAAATGTAGAAAGCCTGGAAAATGAATTTACCAAATTTACAATTGTCTTTCCTCTATAGTATACTTTTTTAAAGTTTTTCTTCTAAAAAAGTATACTATAGATATAAAACAAGGTAGTATTGTAGTAAAGATAAATGGAATATAGAGCATGTCAGTTAAAAGAACTATATTTATACCAAGAACTACTCTATTAGCTAGAAGATTTGATACTATCAATACAATTATCATTAGACATAAAGTTATTAATTTGTTTTTCTTTATATTAAGTCCTTCCTTAAAACACTTTAAAGAGAAAAGAAGATATAAGCCTACTTTTCCACCATGTAAACTTAGCCAAGTAATAACATAGAGTAAGTCTATTCTTTCAAGTATAGAGCTATACTTTATAAGTCGAGTGTATAATAAAAATGGATATATAGCATGACTTGCCTGTTGTAATCCTACTGAGGTTTGGATTACTATAAGTATAATCGTAACAGTAAATTGAGAATAAACTACTGATTTTAAAAGAATTTTATTTATCTTTTTTTTATCTTCCAAAAACTTTCCCCCAATTGTTAAGAGAAATATATCAACAAATATTAATGAAGTTAAAAAAGAGCCCTTATTTAAATCTTTAAAAGAAGAATCCCTTAAAATTGGAAATAGTTCCATAATGTCTACATTTTTAAGTCCTAAAAGAATTAAGATAATAATACCCCCAAATGCAGCGGAGGCTATAAGTTCTGCCGACCAAAATAAGAGTATAATACCTTTAGATAACATATAAAGAGCTAGTACCAATATAAAGGATATAGTTATCAAATTTATAGTCCGTGGCAACACACTTACAGCTACTAGTTGATTTTGTAGAACAACTAGGTAAATAGTATATGTTAAAAAATATATTCCATAGAGGATGATAACTATTTTCCCTACCCACTTACCTAATATTATAGAAAAATATTCTATCATATCAAATCCAGAAAATTTATTTGTCAAAAATAAAAGAGGCAGAGAAAATAATATGATGTAAATTGATGAAAATAGAATTGTTATCCAATTATCTTGATTACTTGGGGGAAAATCCATACTTAAAAAATAAGATAAGCTCATTGTAACTCTAAACATGACAAGCATTATTACCATTTGCCTAGAACTTATAGTATTATTATTCATATATACTCTCCCTGGTTTTTTTTGTTGTATTTATAAATCCTACATCGTTTATACTTGCATCGACTCTTATCGTGTAATCTAAGTCTTTAAAGATTTCAGGCCACTGATCTTCTATTTCCTTCCAAAGTTCTGGATACTTTCTATGAGTTAATTCTGCTATGCTAAATGTATCTACGTTAAACTCATTTTGTGCTTTTTCTAAAGTGGTTGCAATTTTTCTTTTTATTTCTTTTTCTATTGATTTTTCCATTTCTTTTACTATATTTGGATTGTTTAAATCAACTCCTTCTTGAGTTGCTTTAAGTGCCCCTCTAAGTTTTAAATCTATAAACAAATGAAGTTTATCTTTCTTTAATTCCATATCTAGAGTAGTTTTATTTTTAAAGACTTTAAAAGTAGAATAATGATTTTTTTTAAAATTTCCTTTATCTTTATCATCTTCTGGAGTTTGAAAGACTATAGGACCTCTTTGAAACTCCCCTACTATAAAATTAAAACCCATCATTTCTTCTCCGGTAAAGTATCCTACTAATTTCTTCTCCTTTAGTACTACTCCTCCTTCTACACTTAAAACTTCTATAGTATCTGCCTTACCATCTTTATTTGCTGTTTTTTTATCTCTTTTTTCAACTACTCCAAGCACAACTCCTCCACTTTTTCTATAAAAATATTTTAAAAATCTATTTATATCAAGAGGTCTTTGCTTACCTGTTTCCATATTTTCTTGTGTTATATCATGGAGATATCTTCCTGGAGAATTAGAAAGCCCAGAATTTATACCCATAATTTCATATGCCTTTGCTCCCTTTGCCACCATTAAAAAGGTTGTTTCTCTTAACTGCTTATCTCTACTAAGCATGTCTATATATCCATCAAACCCATCCTTTACCAAATCTTCTCCAACTATTATTGTATGGGCATGCGGATAGTAAAGTTCTCTATCAAATGTAAGACTTGTATTAAGAATTGCCTCCTCTATTGTTTTTCCTTGGCCTATTACGAATTTAGTAGACTCTTGACCACTAGATTGTTGTGAAGTAGATGACCCCATTGGATTTATTACTTCATTTGTAATAATTACATCTTCCCCATCTAAGTCAAAACCCACTGCAACTACTATTCCAAGAGTATCTATTTCTTTAGCCGATTTACAAGAAGTTAAAAATATATTTGAAATGATGATTATAAAAACTAATAATCTTTTTTTGCTTTTATTCAATGTCTTCATCTCTTTTCCTAGATTTTTTAGGGGTTAAGACATTTGGCCTTTTGTTTAAGCTTGGCATTGGAAATTTTAGTATATTATCCTTCATACCTTGCCTATCAAAGGGAGCTATAGGCCACATATATGGAATCCCAAAAGATTTCATACTAGTAAGTTGTACTCCAATCATAACTAGTCCTAGCGATACTCCATATAGACCGGAAACACTTGCAATTAGCACAAGTAGAATCCTATATATAGTTATCATCTCTCTAAGTTTTGGCACTACAAATTCTGCCATACCAGATACTGCAACTGCAATTACAAGAGTTGCAGTTACAATGCGTGCATCTATTGCCGCTTGACCTATGACAAGTCCTCCTACAAGAGTTACCGCTTGCCCAATAGATTTTGGTAGTCTTATTGCAGACTCTTTTAAAAGTTCAAAAAAAAGTATCATCATTATAACCTCAAAAGGTGATGAAAGTGGTACCCCTTCCCTTTGAGTTGCAATAGAGATAAGTAAATCAGTAGGTATCATTTCTTGATGAAATAGTATTAAAGAGAGATAAACGCTTGGAAAGGTAAAGCTTATAACAAAGGCAATAAGTCTTATTATTCTTAAAAATGTTGCATATTGGGGTCTTATATACTGGTCTTCCGAAGTATGAAAGTTCTCTATAAATAATTTAGGAAGTGTTAAAACGTTTGGACTGCCATCACAAAGTACTCCTATATGTCCTTCTGACATTTTACCCACCAATATATCCGGTCTTTCTGTATAAGAAAGACTTGCAAATATCCTACTTATATCATCATCGATATACTGTTCTATGTTTCCACTATCTATTATTTTATCCGTCTTTATTCTTTGAAGTCTACTCTTTAACTCTTCTAATACTTCCATCTTTACTATTGTCTTTATATAAACTAAAGAAATATCTGTATTTGTAACATTTCCAAGTGTATAATCTTCAAATACTAAATTATTACTTTTTACTTTACGTCTAATTAAGGTTTTATTTACACCTATATCCTCTATAAAAGCTTCTTGAGGCCCTCTTATGCTAGTTTCATTTTGTGCAATATCTATAGATCTTTTACTCCACTGACCTATATTAAATGTATAAGAGGAGTCTATTCCATCTATAAAAACTATAACTCCACCTGTAGATATAGGTCTTATAGCTTGTTTTAGGTCTTTTATTTCTTTATATTTGGATATGTATACCTCTGATATAATCGATTGGCCTATCTTTTTACTTTCTTTTAGAGGTTTTATCAAGTCTGAATTTAGTATATCTGTATCTATCATTCCATCAATATATCCTATTAAAATACTTATCTCTGATACAGTTTTAAATTCATATAGAACTAAGTCAGATGTATTGTTAAAAAGCTCTTTTATATTTATTTTATTTATAATTATATCTTCTGAAATCATTTCTTCACCTACTTTGTATAGATTATAGACAAAAAGATAAAAAAATATAACAAGAAAGAAACTTTTCTTGTTATATTTTTATCTTTATCTATTAAGTAGATCTTTGGTTCTCTTTTCTGTCATATATTTTATCTTTTCCATATCTAATGTCTTTAACTCTCTATTTTCCATCACTATGTTTCCATCTATTATAACAGTATCTACATCTGTTCCATTAACACTATAAGATATAGCTGAAACGAGATTGTGCTTTGGATAAAGGTGAGGTTTATCCATATCTATTAAGATCATATCTGCTTTTTTACCTACTTCAATAGAACCCACTTCTTTTTCTAGTCCAAGTGCAAAAGCTCCATTTAAAGTTGCCATCTCTATAGCCTTAATAGCTGGTACTGATAAGGGTTCTAGATCTACTGCTTTATTTACTAAACTTGCAAGATTTAATTCTTTAAACATATCTAAGTTATTGTTGCTAGAAGCTCCATCTGTTCCTAGAGAGACTTTTATACCTTTTTTAAGCATTTTAGATACTGGAGCAAAACCTGAAGCAAGCTTTAAATTACTGGCTGGGTTATTTACTGGATAGACATTATTTTCCATTAATATATCTATATCTTCATCACTTATATGCACACAGTGGGCAGCTATAGTATGAGAGTTAAACATTCCTAAGTCATATACATGTTTTATAGGACTCTTACCATATAGTTTAAAACTATCTTCCACTTCCTTCTTAGTTTCAGATAAGTGAATGTGAATTCCAGTATTTAGTTCCTCAGAGAGTTCTATAGTTTTAATTAAAAATTCGGGACTACATGTATAAGGAGCGTGAGGTGCTACCATTACCTTTACTTTTTCATTTAAGCTATTATTCCATTTTTTGTAGAGTTCTTTTGTTTCATTTAGTTTTTCCTTTGGATTTTTAGGATCCTCTATAATCCCTCTAGTTAGTACACCTCTCATGCCTGAATTTTCTAATGCCCTTCCTACTTCATCCATAAAAAAATACATATCACAAAAAGAAGTAGTTCCCGTCATTATCATCTCACCCATACTTAAAAGAGATCCCCAATAGATATCTTCACCATTTAACTTTGCTTCCATTGGCCATATTTTTTTAGTTAACCAATCGGTAAGATTCATATCATCTGCAAAATTTCTAAGTAAACTCATACCTAAGTGAGTATGGGAATTTATAAGTCCTGGCATAAGGAGTTTATTTTTACCATCTATTTTTTTATCTACTTTTATATCTTCTCTTAGATTACCTATATGGCTAATCCTACCTTTTTGTATATATAAGTTTGTGGATTTTAATATTTCATCTTTTCTATTTACTGGTATTATATCTATATCTTTTATCAATATATTCAATTTCTCACATCCTAGTCTAAATTAATTGTTGTATATTTGTTGATTCCATGAATAAGGATTGGAATAAGGATTATTTGAATTATTATACCAGGAATTCCTGTTATGATTCCACCTCTTACAAATAACAATGGATCCATCTTAACAGTACTAAAAGCTATAGTTAGTACATATACAACGGCTCCTGCTACTATTCTTCCAACTATCATGGAAAATATTAAAGATATAATAACTGGTACTCTAAGTTTTCTATAAAGATAGGAAGCTAGAACCCCATATATCCCTAATTCAAACACCATTATAATGGCAATAGGAAATAAAGGCGGCATTCCAGTTAATAAACTGTTTGATAAAGGAGTTAATATTCCCACTAAAAATGCATAAATAGGTGATAGTAAAAATCCACCAATTAAAACAGGTATATGCATAGGTAAAAATATATCTCCAGCAATTCCAGTAGTATGAAATATACTAGGAACTATAACTCCTATTGCAATTAATAATCCAGATATTACAATATTTGTAGTCTTTGTTCTATAATTCATAAAAACACCCCTTATTTTGATTTAAAAAACTCTTCTACTTCTTCTATAAAAATTATAGGATCAGTTTTATTTAAAGATAAACTTTCTATAGGACAAAGGCCTGTCCTATCTCTATTTTTAATATAATCACAAAGAGTTAAAAAACTATAGTCTATACTATCTTTTTCTAAAACCTCTACTGCTTCTTTAGACATAACCTCTCCATATACTTCTTTTACCCTTAAATATCCAGATAATAAGGCAGCTCCTCTACCTATTACTTTATCAGCTATAGAAGCACCAATAGATATTTCTTTCATATCTTTAACTAATCTATACATAGGCTTTATACCCTTATCTCTTGATGTAAATAAGATTTCTCCTGATTTTACAACTACCAAAGTATAATCTTCCTTTTGGAGTAATTCCTTAGCAATCTCTATATCTTTCATATTATTTCTCCTTTTCTTTATATTAATCTCATTATATCAGGATTTGCTAAAAAAATCATCCACTTACACTATTTCTCTTTATAATATGCAATATATTGATAGTAGTTATCATTTACAAATATAAGACTTTATGTTATAATTTTTTTAAGGCTTAAATTATCCGCGGCAAATAATTTAGGAGATGAAGAAAATATGGCAAAAATGATGGGGCCTAGATTCAAACAATCTAGGAGATTAGGATTAAATGTATGTGGACATCCAAAAGCTATGGAAAGGGCTACTAAAGGAACTTCCAGAGCAGATAGAAAACTAACAGAATATGGTAAACAACTTCTTGAAAAACAAAGACTAAGAGCATATTATGGAGTAATGGAAGGCCAGTTTATAAAATATGTACAAAAGGCAATGAAGTCTCCAGAACTAACCGGTACTGCGCTTATTAAATCTTTAGAGACAAGACTAGATAACTTAACTTATCGAATGGGATTTGCCTCTTCTATTAGACAGGCAAGGCAAATGGTAGTTCATGGTCATATATTATTAAATGGTAAGAAAATAAATATACCTTCTTATGGAGTAAATATTGGAGATACTTTATCTTTAAGAGAAAAATCAAGAGATATTGAAATGTTTAAAGAAAACTTCCAAAACAGCTTTTTAAATAGCTATCCATATATTGAAAAGGATGAAGATAATTTTTCTGCCACTCTTGTTAATACGCCGGAAAGAGAAGAAGTTCCAATAGAAATAGAAGATCAGCTAATAGTAGAGTTTTACTCTAAGCTTATATAACAAGGGGTTAATTAACCCCTTGTTTTTTTATGTATTTTGTTATAGCATATATATAAAGGGTAAAATTATAATAAGCATAATAATTTTAAAGGAGTGTTTAAAAATGAAAAAATTTCTTTCGATATTTTTAATATTACTTATGGTTATTTCACTATCAGCTTGTGCATCAACTCAAAATGAAAAACCTGGAGAGTCTGATACTCCGCCAGTAGATGACTCAAATAAGGATAATGATGATGCAGACATTGAAGATGATAAGGATAAGGAAGATGAAGAAGAAGCTAAAAAAGAAAAAGAAGTAGATCTTTATTTTGCTAATCAAAAATATGTAGAAACTGGTGATGAATCTTTAGAAAAATTAAAATCTGAAAAGAGAACAGTAAACTATGAAGATACCACGCTAGAGGAAGCAGTTGTAAGAGAAGTTTTAAAAGGGCCAGAGGATAAAGAAAACCTTACTTCACCCATACCTGATAATATAAATCTGTTAGAAGTAAAAGTAATGGATGATACGGCATATGTAGATTTTTCTAGTGAAAATCTAACTGGTGGATCTATGCAAGAATCTTTCACTATAAATCAAATTGTAGAGAGCTTACTGGGTCTTGACACTGTGAAAAAAGTTCAATTTCTTGTTGATGGAAAGGAAGCGGACTCCCTTATGGGTCATGTTTCAATTGATAAACCTTTTACATTTAGCGAATAATTAAAAAAAGTTATGGAATTTAAATTCCATAACTTTTTTTAATTAACTTAAACTAAAATATAATAAAACTATAATGCCTAGTACTATTCTATAATATCCAAAAGCTTTAAAATCATTTTTCTTTATATAACTCATTAAAAATTTAATAGTAATTACTGAAACTATAAAGGATACAATAGTTCCTAAGAAAAGAATATATATCTCCAATCCTGTAAATACAAATCCAAATTTAAGGATTTTAAGAAGACTTGCTCCAAACATTACAGGTATAGCTAAAAAGAAAGTAAACTCCGCTGCAATATATCTTGAAGTACCAAGAAGCATAGCACCAACTATAGTTGCTCCAGACCTTGATGTTCCTGGTATAAGAGATAAGATTTGAAATACTCCTATTAAAAATGCAGTTTTATAGCTAAGTTCTGAAAATTTATCTATCTTGGGTAACTTATTTTTATTCTTATTTTCTATAAGTATAAAAAACACTCCATATAATATTAATGTTATAGCTACAGTTATATAATTATAAAATCTTTCATTTATCCAATCATCAAAAAATACTCCTATAACACCTGCTGGAATTACAGCAATTAACACTTTAATCCATAGTACCAATGTATCAATCTTTTCTCTACTGTTTTTCTTAGGTGAAAAAGGGTTTAGCTTATGAAAGAAAAGAAGTACAACGGCCATTATAGCTCCAAGTTGTATTACAACAAAAAACATCTCTTTAAATTCTGGTGTTATATTTAATTTTATAAATTCATCTACAAGTATCATGTGCCCCGTACTACTAACAGGTAACCATTCAGTTATTCCTTCAACAATTCCAAGTATAATTATTTTTATAGTTTCTAAAAGATTCATTATTTTCTCCTTTATTATGTAAATATGTATTTTATCTGATTCTATAGATCCAAATTGGATTTTTCTATATCTAGTAATTTTTTCTTTATATCTATCCCACCTCCATAACCTATTAATTTACCATTTGCACCTATTACTCTATGGCATGGAACTATTATGGATATAGGATTTTTATTGTTAGTCATACCTACTGCTCTATATGCTTTAGGGCTTTCTACCTTCTTAGCTATATCTTTATAACTCCTAGTTTCTCCATATGGTATATCCATTAAAGCCTTCCATACTTTAACTTGAAACTCAGTTCCTTCAAAATGTATTGGAACATCAATCTTTTTAAGTTGTCCTTCTAAATAGAGCTTTAGTTGTCTATAAGTCTCCTTTATAAGAGGGCTCTCATAAACATAGCATCCTTCTCTTTCTTCTTTACCATAAAATACTTCTATTATCGAACTTTCATCGTCAATTATTCCAACTACTCCAAGTATTGTATCATAAAAGTATAAATTTTTCATCCAATCTTTCCCTCCTATTATATTTATCTATATACTATTTTACTACAAAATAAAAAAGATGGTAGAAAAATTAATTTTTCTACCATCTTTTTATTTCTCACCTAAAATTTCTATCATTAAAAGTATCTCCACCTTCTAATGTTCCAAGATTATATCCTTTATAAAACCATTCCATCCTCTGCTTAGAAGTACCATGAGTAAAGCTATCTGGAGCGACTCTTCCTGTAGCTTGCTTTTGTAGCCTATCATCTCCAACAGCACTTGCAGCATCTAGTGCTTCTTGCAAATCTCCTTCCTCTAACAGTCCCATATCTTCTTGATAATGAGCCCATACACCAGCTAAATAATCTGCCTGAAGTTCTAGTTTTACTGAGTACTTATTATACTCTTTTTCACTAAGCTTTGGACGAAGAGCCTGAACCTTTTCTGATATTCCGAGTAAATTTTGTACATGGTGACCTACTTCATGAGCTACTACATAGGCCATTGCAAAGTCGCCCGGTGCTCCGTACTTTCTGTTTAAATCATCATAAAAACTTAAGTCTATATATAGTTTTTCATCGGGAGGGCAATAAAATGGTCCAGTAGCTGACCCTGCTACTCCACAGGCAGATTGTACACTTCCACTAAAAAGTACTAATGTTGGCTCTCTATATTCTAAACCATTTTTTCTAAATACTTCTTTCCAAACATCTTCTGTATCAGCAAGTACAACAGAAACAAATTCTGCAAGCTCTTTATCTCTAGAAGTCTCTTCATAGGGGACTTGTCCTCCTGTATCTCCTCCAGTTATATTTCCCAAGATATCTCCTATATTTCCTCCACCAAGTAGAGATAGAACTATTATTATTATAAGTCCTATTCCTCCACCTCCGAAGGCAAGTCCACCTCCCCCACTACTTCTTCTATCCTCTACATTGGAACTCCTTCTTCTACCTTGCCATTTCATAATGTTTTCCTCCTGCATTTATTATATATCTATAAATAATCATTTGTTTTATTATTATTCTACTTATATAATTTATACCTGATATTTTGATAGTAAAACAATTATATTTGTTTTTATAATAATGTTTACTATAAAAAAATTAAGCAGCCTCAGTTCGACATAATATCGAGCTTTGACTGCTTAATTTTTTATTATAAAACATTTACTTTACAATAGTGATATAAACATAACTGTTGTCATTTTAATATCTAAATATTGCAGCTATGCCTCTATTACTTGGCATTCTTTCTTTGGGGAGGACTACTACTTCACTTTGAGATTTAAGTGCCATTTCTCCTAAGTCATCTAGTATATCATCAAATTCCGGATTATCTAAATTTCCTCTTTCAATTTCTCCAGTTTGTCTATTCACCATACCTGGTTCTATGTGTCCTGACTCTATCATAAGTGTATCTATTCTACCTTCAAGTGCAGCCCTAGCTATTTCTGCTAAATCATCGGTTCCTAAAAACTTAGAGCTTTGAAGACCGTATCTATCAACTAAATCTTTTGTCTTTTGAATATATAAAGTCTCCATTTTATTCCAAGTAAGTTCTTTTATCTCCTCTCTTGCTAGTGCTTCAGGGTCTTTACTTACTTTTTCATCTAATAAATATTTATTTTTAGTTATATTTCTAAATTCTCCTTGGTGTTCATCAAGTGCAACTAATATAAGGGGAAGTTTCATCTCATTGGAAAAGTTTTCTAGTATAAACTTATCTATATACCTAAAATATCTTTCGGTGTCAATCTCAACTTCATCTTTTCTTCCACCATGTCCATGAAATACTGGTGAGCCAGTGACTCCACCACTATATCTACCCGTATTAATATGAGATTGTGTATATTCATCACCTAATACTTCTTCTAATGTCTTTGGAGTATCTTTATCTAGATCTATCATTTCAATTCCATATCTATTTCCTTCATAAATATTAAAGTCATTTCTAGTTATACCAAGTACATGATAATTATCGGCAGATTGAAAATTTCTAATAAGTGGTTTTATATGAAAACTATTTGCTACAATTGCTAATTCATCTACGCTCCTATTTAATTTATAGACTACACATTTATTTTTATTAGCAAGAACCACTAGCCCTTCACTTGTATTGTTCCAAAAGATTTTATCCTCTGCTATATCATAAAATGGTTTCATAAGCTTATCTACTTGTTCAGGATACCCTTTTTTTAATGAGTTTTCTAGTTGTTGTACTAAGTTTTTAAACCTAATAGGATCTTGCATGTTTTCAGGACGTGATTTATGAGTTGGCTGATAAAGACTCATAAATGGTCCTTCTTTTTCAAATATTATCTTATTTGGAAAATCTTTTACTATTTCATACATAACTTTCATCCCTCCGTTTAATTCTTTT
Source organism: Tissierella creatinophila DSM 6911 (assembly GCF_001940565.1). Classification (GTDB taxonomy): domain Bacteria; phylum Bacillota; class Clostridia; order Tissierellales; family Tissierellaceae; genus Tissierella_A; species Tissierella_A creatinophila. Next base: position 40,883 of record NZ_LTDM01000004.1, on the reverse strand, counting down.
TTCCCCTTCTTTCTTCTCTTACCCAATTTATAATTATTAAATAAATTCTATATTGTATAATTTATTATCAACTGATTATATAGCAAAATAAAAAATGATTGAACTCATATATCTAAAGTTCAATCATTTTTTATCTTTATCTTCCTTTAACTCTTTTAAGTCTAAAGAAGTCCTCTCTTTCTTTTTCTTCAAGTACTTCCTCTATATATTTAATTGTAGAAATATATTTTGGAATTTGAATTTTATCTAGTGCATTAGCTCTTTTTTGAGTCTTCTTTATTTCCATTGCAAGTTTATATACTGAGTTTTCTAACTCTGCAAGTTCATATATAAGCTTTCTAATATCTACAAAACTTAAAACTGCTTTATCAAATGCAGGATTTGTTCTAAAAAAACCATATTCTGTAGTAAATGATGTATCATCTCTCTTTATAGTTGGAAGCTCAACTCCCATAACGGATTTAAATAATATTTCAAATTGATCTTCTTTTTCAAGAGATAATGCTATTTTTTCAACTGCTTCAGAACCCATAGTTATATTGGCAAATTTTAAATTTTCATAAGAAGCTTGAAACTTTTTATCAATATTTTCCTGAAGTTCTTTTACCTTATCTATTAGGCTCATCATTTCTCTTATTAATACAGTCCTCTTTCTATCTAGTAACTCATATCCCTTTTTAGCAAATTCTAATGAGTTTTTAGCTTTTATAAGATTAGCCTTAGTGGGAGTCATTTTATATACTGCCATCTAATCACCTGTTTTCATATACTTTTGTATTGTCTTAGGATCAAGCCTATCCAACTCATCTTTAGGTAATAGAGATACTATTTTCCAAGCAAGATCTAGTGTATCATTTATATCTCTATTTTCATTATACTCTTGATTTGCAAATTCTTTTTCAAAAGCCTCTCCAAACTCCATATATTTTTTATCATTTTCAGATAAATCTTCTTCTCCTACTATTTGTGCTAGTGCTCTTATATCTTGTACTTTAGAATAAGCAGAAAAAAGTTGGTTTGATATATCTGGATGATCTTCTCTTGTATATCCTTCTCCTATACCATCTTTCATAAGTCTTGAAAGTGAAGGAAGTACATTTATTGGAGGATAGATATTTTTTTGAAAAAGATCTCTTGATAAAACTATCTGTCCTTCCGTTATATATCCTGTAAGATCTGGGATAGGATGAGTTATATCATCATTTGGCATGGTCAGAATGGGAATTAGCGTTACAGAACCCTCTCCATCTTTAAGCATACCTGCCCTTTCATAAAGACTTGCTAAATCAGAGTAAAGATATCCCGGATACCCTCTTCTACTAGGAACTTCTTCTCTTAAAGATGATACTTCTCTAAGCGCCTCACCATAACTGGTTATATCTGTCATTATTACTAATACATGTCTGTTTTCTTCAAAAGCTAAATACTCTGCAGCCGTAAGTGCACATCTTGGTGCTATTATCCTCTCCATTATAGGATCATCTGCATAGTTTATATACATAACCACATTACTCTCTACTCCTGCTTTTTTAAAGGCTTCTTTAAAGAAAAATGCTTCATCATGTTTTACCCCTATAGCTGCAAATACTATAGAAAAGTTATTACTTTCATTTTCCTTGGTTTGTATCTTTGCTTGTCTAACTATTTGAGCGGCTAACTCATTGTGAGGAAGACCCGAACCAGAAAATATAGGTAGCTTTTGACCTCTAATAAGCGTTATTAGTCCATCAATAGTGGAGATTCCTGTTTGAATATAGTCTCTTGGATATTCTCTTGCTACAGGGTTTATAGGTCTACCATTTACATTATAAAATTTATCTGAGTATATATCCCCTCCATTATCTATGGCTTCCCCTACACCATTGAAGGTTCTTCCCAATATATCTTTTGAAAGTGGTATCTCAAAAGGCCTACCTGCAAAACTTACCTTAGTATTTTCTATTGAATGACCAAGCGTTGCTCCAAATACTTGAACTATTACTTTATCTTTGTCTATTTTAATTACTCGCCCTAGCTTTTTTTCTCCTTCACTATCTTCTACATGCACTATTTCTCCATACCCTACCCTATGAACTTTTGATAGTTCTATAATAGAACCTGCTACTTTATCTAATACTAAATATTCCTTTTTCAAAAAATCACCCACTATCTAGAATAATCTAATTCTAATTTATCATAAAAATTATTTATTAGATTTTTAATTCTATCAATTTTTTCTATATCATTATTTGGTATAGTATATTTCATCTTGATAACTTCATCATACAATTCTCCATTTCTTACCTTAGAAATAGGAATCCCCATCTTTATAGCTTCAAGACCTCTTTCATATAGTAAGTCTATTGTCTTTAGCATTTCTAATTGTTTTTGCAGAGGTACGTACGTATCCTCTCTATGAAAAGCATTTTGTTGTAAAAATCCAATTTTTATTACCTTGGCTATCTCAAGAATATGTCTTTGTTCATCAGGCAGTACATCTTCTCCTACCAGAAGCACTATTTCAAGCAATCTACTTTCTTCATATAAAACCTTTAACATCTTAGCTCTTAAATCTTCTATATCTTCATCAAGGTTCATTTCATAGTAATTTTTAAGCATATTCATATATCCACTATAGCTATTTAGCCAGTTGATAGCAGGATAATGCCTTGAATAAGCTAGTTCTCTATCCAATCCTAAAAACACATTTACAAATCTCTTAGTATTTTCTGTAACAGGTTCTGAAAAGTCTCCTCCAGCAGGTGAAACTGCACCTATTATAGTTACAGAACCATCATTATCAGAGAGGGATTCTACATAGCCAGCTCTTTCATAAAACTGTGCAAGTCTAGATGGAAGATATGCAGGATATCCTTCTTCTGCAGGCATCTCTTCTAATCTACCTGATATTTCCCTTAGTGCCTCAGCCCAACGAGAAGTCGAGTCCGCCATAACAGCTACATGATAACCCATATCCCTAAAGTATTCTGCCATAGTGATACCCGTATATATACTTGCTTCCCTCGCTGCTACTGGCATATTTGAAGTATTGGCTATAAGGATTGTTCTTTGCATTATAGGCTTATCAGTCTTAGGGTCTATCAGTTTTGGAAAATCTTCTAGTACTTCTGTCATCTCATTTCCTCTCTCACCACAACCTACATATACTATAATATCTGCATCAGACCATTTTGCAAGTTGATGTTGCGTCATAGTTTTCCCAGTACCAAAGCCCCCTGGGAGAGCAGCAGTACCACCCTTTGCTATTGGAAAAAATATATCTAATACCCTTTGCCCTGTAACTAGTAGTTTATCTATAGGAAGTCTTTCTTTTATAGGTCTTGGAATTCTAACGGGCCATTCTTGATACATCTTTAGATTATGTTTTTTACCCTTTTCATCTTCCACCTCTACAAGATCTGTCTCTATATTGTACTTTCCATCCTCTATAACTTTAGTAACCTTACCATTTACTCCTATATTAACTAAAAGTTTGTGCTTTATTAATTCTGTTTCCTGCACTTTTGCAAATATCTCTCCTTCTTTAACGGTATCTCCTACCTTTACATCTATTTCTACATCCCATTCTTTTTCTTCATCTATAGATATAAGCCCTATACCTTCTGGAATAAAATCTCCAAAATTATCTTTTATACTTTTAAGGGGTCTTTGAATACCATCAAACATATTTCCTAGCATTCCAGGACCCAATTTAAGTGATAAAGGCTTACCTGTAGATACAATTTTTTCATCCCTTTTTAGTCCTTCTGTTTCCTCATATACTTGTATAATACCACTGTCTTTATCTATTGAAATTATTTCTCCTATAAGTTTTTTTTCACCTACAAGAACCATCTCTCTCATCTTAAATCCAGTCATATTTTCCCCTAGGATTACAGGACCATTTATCATAGAGATTTTCCCCACCAAGCTACTCATTTAAATCACCTATCTTTTCTAAAGATGTATAAAGTTCTTTCCCTATCTTATATCTATTCTCTTCAATAATACTTTTAAAACTATTGTCTAAGCTATAAGTCTTAGCTTTATCTGTTATTACAAATCCGCCAATTGCATCTTTATTTAATTCTTCAAAAGATAAGTTTTCGTTGAACTCTTTAGCTACTTCTAATAATTCTTTTTGTAGTTTTTTACTATCTTCTTTGTTTAATTTTATTATTATATCTTTTTCATCTGATTCCTTTAAAGTGTCTTTTAATCTTTTTAACATATATTCTCTATACTCTATTGTACTAGTAAATTCTTTAGCTTTTATCTCTAGAGAACTAATTAAATCTTTTAGAAGCTCTTCCCTTTTTATTAAAAGTTTGCGTTTATCCTCTCCAATAGCTTTAGATATCATTTCGTTTTTTTGAATTTGTGCTAAGTTTTTTCTTCTATTAATATTTTGTTCCTTCATTTTTTCTAATTCTACTATCTTATCATTTAAAATCCTTTTATGTTGTATCTCTATATTTTCTAATCTTTCTTGAGCTTTTTCTTCTTCATTCTTAAATACCAATTTATAGAAAATATCTAATTTATCTTCAATAGTAATCAAAAAATCACCACCTAAATTTTTATACCTATAGACTCTTTTACATACCTCATTATAAAGTTTTTATCCCTCAATCCACCAATATCTGGAATAGTAGTTATAAGAGGAGTATCAGAGGATAGTTTAAACTCTAGTACTTCATCCTTTATCTCTTCAAATATATCCTCTGTTAAAATTACAATACCAATCTCAGGATTGTTTATAACTCTTTTAAATTCACTTTTTATTTCTTCATCAGTATTAACTAAAACTCCTTCTATACCAGAGAGTCTAAGTCCCCATAGGGTATCTTTATTATCACTAATTAAAAAAGATTTCATTTTTATATTCTTCCTAAGATCAATATAGAAACTATAAGACCATATATAGCTATACCCTCTGCAAGTCCTACAAATATTAATGTTTTACCAAGTATGCTTGGATCTTCTGAAACAGCTCCAAGAGCAGAAGAACCTACTATTCCTACCGCATATCCTGCTCCTACTGTTGCAAGCCCTGTAGAAAGAGCTGCTGCTATAAATCCAAGTCCTGAAGGATCAGATGCTTGAGCTGATGTGGCATTTATAGCCTGTGGTACTAAAGTTATTATAGATATTATTAAAAGAGGTAAAAAAACAAAAAGATTGGCTCTTAAAATTTTTTTAAGCTTCTTTCTACTAGCGGACATATCATTATAGATCATAAAAATTCCAGTTCCAATTGTTAATAAAACTATTAAACTTACTGATATCAATATAAATTTCATATTATTTCCCCTCCATTAATTTTAACTGATTTAAATTCTCTTCCTTCTCCTTTATAATATCTACTAAATAATTCATAATATTGAAGTCTTAATCCTTGTATAAATACTATAAGACCTTCAAGACCAATGATTATTATATTTCCTATGATTAGTACTATTATATTTCCAGAAGTAGTTCCTATCATTTCTCCAATTGTTTCAAATGCTATAAATAATCCCACGTGGGTTAAAGCAAAGGCCCCTACTCTTATAAAAGAAACTGTTCCACTTAACATACTAAGGAGAGTTTCTATAATGGAAAACACAGATTCAATATAATATCCTGATATATCTTCACAATGAAGAGGTCTCTTTCCCTTGATAAGATGAGTTAAAGGCATCTTAAAGACCATAGCTACTATACATATTATTATAATGAGTATGCCTATCCACATACTTAATATAGTTTTATTTATAAGTTTACCTCCTATTAATAGAAGTAGTGTTATATAAAACAACAATCCTGCAACCCCTTCTTTACCAAACAATCCATCTTCCATATCTTTTCTCTTAGCACTATTTATAAGTCCATAGATGTAAGAGATCAGTATCAGAATAATTCCTATAAATACAGCAGCTGCAAGAACTGTATTTATATTTTCAAAGGGTCTAATAAGTAGGGCAGGGATAATATCTTCAAACCCAAATACTGCACCATACAATCCTCCAAAAATCATAGAGCTAAACCCTAACCGTGAAAGCAGTCCTCCAAACATCTTGTTTTTTCTAGCTAAGAAGATCCCTCCCAAAATTAATACTAAACCTTGACCTAAATCTCCAAACATTGCACCAAACAAAAACATATAAGAAAGACTTAAAAACGGAGTGGGATCAAGTTCATCATAAGATGGTGTTCCATACATCTTTACAAGCATCTCAAATGGCTTAAAAATTTTTAAATTTTTTAATCTTGTAGGAGGAGTTGTTCCACCTTCGGTTTCAAATATTATTAAAAGGTCCTTATATTGTGATAACATATCCACTATATAGTCTTTATCTTTAATACCAATCCATCCAGATAGATAAAAATATTTATTGGATTTTGACATATAAATTTTTAATTCTTCTATTCTTTCTTTAATCTTTAAGTTATTATAAATAAAACCTATATCTTCACTATATGTTTCCTTGTGTTTTTGTAAATCTTTTTCTAATATAACTATATCTTTTTCTAAATTAATCTTTGTTTCTGCAAGTGTATCTTCTACACTTTTTGGTGTATTTGTATATTCATCTGGAACCATCAGTTCTTTAAAGTTTAAAGAACGCAAAATTCTACCCATTTCTTCTTCTATATTACAAGGATATAGGACTAAATATACTTCACCTTCATCACTTGTCCCTGTATGAAAGATAACTGCCAATATATTTTCATAATTCTTTTTCAACTTTATTCTATCTTCTTTAGATAAAATTCCAAATTTAAAGTCGAAATAGTTTAGGTTACCAAGATCTTCCATATCTATATCTATATTAGATATTTTACAAAAACTTTTATAAATATTGTCTATTTCCTCTAACTTGAGTTTATTTTTATTTAGTTTATCATAGCAATTTTTAACTTTATCATAAATCTTATTAAATCTATCATTATCATTTATTTGATTAAATTTCTTCTTAGAAAGCCCTTTTAAATAATCTGATTTTATATCTAACATTTCTTTTAATTCACTTGCTCTTTTTAATTCATTTTCATAAATATTATCCTTTTCAAATTCAGTAATATAGTTTAAATCTATAGCTTTGTCTATATTTTCATCTTTTAATTTAAATACAAAGTTGTTTGCCTCAATTTGGGATTGGGCTGATACTAACTCTACCTTTTCAGACAATATTATATCCGCTAATACACTATCTACATCTTCAATTCTACCAATTACATTCATCATTAGCATTTTTTCTACAGCCATTATATTTACCCCCTTTCAATACTTCTTATCATATATTTTTTGATCTCTTCAATATCTAATCCATATCTTTTCGCCTCCAATATAGAAATTATATCTTTAGCTTCATATTCTAAAAGATGAATATATGCAATTGAAAGAACTATATTGAGTCCTCCTGCTTTTAACAGTTTTAAGAACATATAATAAAGATATCTGTGTATCCTTCTATCCATATACAAATCTATCTCTTGTTCACTATTAAATAAAAACTCATATTTAGTAGCTAAGACCCTATCTATTAGTTCTTCTTCAGTTCCATAAGCCATCTTTTTTAAATCGTTATATTTAAATACAAAGCCATGGGTGAGTGTAAAGTTTATTAGTTCCTCTGGAAGAAGCTTGTAAAACTTAATTCCTCTATAAATCCATTCAATGTTTAAGAGGTCTTCATTGATACCAAGAATTTCTTGAAATAAATCTCTATCTTTTTTACCTAAAAATTTAGATTTAGTATATAGGAGATTAAAGTATAATTTATCTAAATTCATTTCCATATAAAATATTGTCTTTTTATCTTTTTGATCTTTATAAGAAAGTAATGCATTGTAATAAATTGTTCCTTTTAGACTATCTACAAATTCTTCTAAATTAGAAGTTTTCATTATTTTTGCTAAATTAAAACTATGATACTTTTCATTTGAAAATGTATATTTATCAAGTTTTATAGACTCATCTTTTCTTTCTAATATCCTTATATAAACTTTTAAAAATTCAATATCATATCGCAATAACAAAGTTTTAAATAGATCTCTATATTCATCAGTAAAAAAGTTTAATATCTTTTCATATTGATCTATTATATGATTTCTTAATGCAAATTCTACATCTTCTAAACTATTTATATCGTCTATTGACTCCATCTCTTTTTTATACACAGTGTTTTCAATAAGATATTCTATCTGAGATTTTAAATCTTTTTTCTTCATTAAGTTTATATAATCTAACTCATTTAAGAGATTTGATTTTAAAACTCTTATCTTGGTGTTTATAGCTGAAAATATTCTTTCATTACTCATATAAATCCCTCTATTCTTGACCTAGGAAAAGGTTTTCAAATACTTTTTCTACTAGCTTTTCTTTTTGTTTATTGTAGTTAATATGGATCTTATTAAGTAATGCTATATCTTTATTTGCCAGTTTTTTCACTTCTTCTTTTCCCTGACTAATAATTTGTTCATATATTTTTTCACTTTCTAGTTTTGTTTTGATACTAGATTCTTTTTCCAAATTATAAATGGCTTTTTTTAATTCTAATTCTTGTTTTTCTATAAGCTCTTCTACTTCTATTCTTATAGAGTTTGTTTCTTTATCAATTTCTATAATTCTATTTATTATTTCTTTCATGCAATCCCTCCTATTTACCCTATTATACTCTTAATATTAATTAAGTAAATTTACAAATATTAGCTATTAAGTTGTTTTAAACCTAAAAGTGATTTTGTGTAGAGGATTAGTCATATTTCACTTGTTTCTTATGCTTATACATTGATTTTCTCCGTTTTACGGCTATTCTTAAATAAATTATAAATTAGTGCTATTTAAATATATAATTATAAAAAAAGAATACACCTTTTAAAGTATATTCTTCTAGCTAAAATATTATCTTAATTCTTTCAACTTTTCTTCTACATATTTTTCAATAGGTTTTCCAGCTAGATTCACTTTTGTTTCATCCATACTATCTACCATAATATTAAAGAAATTGATTATTAGTTTGTTTCCATCAATATAGTATTCTTCTAAATGCCCTGGTATAAATACAACTTCTAATTTTTCAAAATTGCTCTCTAAATCTTCCTTTAAATAATCTAAATTTAAAACTTTTATAGGTCTTACCATATTATTCATATTATCTAAATCTTCCAGCATCCACATATTATGGCTCCAAAATCTTGATTCTTCTTTAGTAGGATGATTTACTTTTTCTCTATTTGAAATAGCAGAAAGCACTTTTCTTACAGACTCCTCTTTAAAGTTGTCATTATAAAGATATTTCATATCTTCTTTTTCTGCAACCTCTATCATAAAAGCATCACTTACCTTTTGTCTATCTCTAATAGATTGCCAATAAAAAAGCATCATTTCTACTACATCTAAGTTTACTGTTATTGTTTTTACCATTTTTCCCCATCTCCCTAATCATTTATTTAACTATTTATTTAATTATTTTTTTAAATACATCTTCTTTACTCTTCCAATTGCAGCGATTCTCTCTTCTGCCATTCTATTTGCTGCTTTATAAGTTGGAATATTATCTCTTTTAGATATTTCTATTATCTTTTTAACGCTATCATATATTCCCGCTGCTCTATCCATAGCTCTTTCTTTATTATATCCTTTTAATTCTTCATATACATTTATAACTCCGCCACTGTTTATTACATAATCAGGTATATATAAAATCTCTTTTTCCATTAGCATATCACCATGTTTTTCTTCTGCTAATTGATTGTTTGCACACCCTGCCACTATTTTACATTTTAATTTGTCTATAGTAAAGTCATTGATAATAGCACCCATAGCACAGGGTGCAAATATATCACAATCTACGCCATATATATCATCTGGATTTACACTTTTAGCTCCAAATTCATTTACTATCTTTTCTATACTATCTTTTCTAATATCAGTTACAAGAAGTTTTGCTCCTGCCTTATGAAGATATTCACATAGTCCATATCCCACAGCTCCTAGCCCTTGTACTGCTACAGTCTTTCCTTTTAAACCTTCACTACCATATACTTCATCTACTGCAGCCAAAATTCCTTTAAATACACCAAAAGCTGTAACAGGCGATGGGTTACCACTTTTACCCTCAAGTCCTACTACATAGTTTGTTTCTTCGTTTATATAAGCCATATCTTTAGTCCCTGCATTCATATCTTCTGCAGTTATGTATCTTCCACCAAGACTTTCTACAAATCTGCCAAAAGTTCTAAAGAGTTCTTCACTTTTTATCTTTTCTGGGTCTCCTATAATTACAGCTTTCCCTCCACCAAGATTAAGTCCTGCAGCAGCATTTTTATAAGTCATTCCACGAGCTAATCTTAATACATCTATAATTGCTTCTTCTTCTGATTTATAGTCCCAAATTCTCGTTCCACCAAGGGCAGGTCCTAGGGTTGTATCATGTATTCCTATAATAGCCTTTAATCCGCTATGCTTATCTTGACAAAATACAACTTGCTCATAATCATATTCTTTTAAGTAGTCAAATATATTCATTAAAACGCCTCCTCTTTATATATCTTGCTGGAAATCATTTTCTCTTACAATTATTTTAACTTATTTAAACGCATTAATCAATAGATATAAAAACATCTATTGATTAATGTTAAAATTAAAATATATTAAATTCATCTTCTCCATCTATAACTTCTATATCTTCTGCCATTACTTTTTTTACTTCTGAATAAATTGGTCCTACCTTACACCATTGTATAAATTTTTCTATCTTTTCTTCTTCTCCTTGAGCTTCTATTTCAACGCTACCATCTCTTAAATTTTTTACAAATCCACTTATATCAAATTCTCTCGCCTTTTGTAGGGTACTAAATCTAAAGCCTACCCTTTGAACTCTACCAAATACATTTATAACTACTCTTCTCATATATCTCACCTCTAAATATATATACCCAAGTTCTGTCTATATATTATTGTATAGATATTAAAAAAAGAAACACTTGAAAGAAAAGATCCAAGTATTCCTTTTTTATATTGTTAAAACAGACTTTTGTTTCTTATACTTTTAAAAATCATAAATCCTATTAATATAATACCTATATATCCATTTATTACATATACCTTATTTACTAGCTTATCAAATGGAATCAATACTCCTATAGTAGTTCCAATTACTGTTAAAGAAATTGTTAAAGTTTTAAACTTTTTTGTTTTTTCCTCTGCAAACCTAGCAATTACTTGCCAAAGTAGAGGAACTGAAGTTGTATATATACCTGCTATTACTATAGCTGAAAAAATAATAGCCAAAATAGGATGTATCATTTGAGCCAATGCTAAACTAGGAACTTGTGATCCAGCTAGCTCTTTTATATTAGCTAGGATTCCTAAAACTATAATAGCTAATGCTAAACCAAATCCTAGAGTACCAAAGAGTATTCCTAAAACAGATTCTCTTTTGCTTTTACTTGTACTTCCCATAGAAGCTAAAAATCCTGCTAACCATATCATACAAAACCCTACATATGATAGTGCTGCAAAAAACCAATTTGTAGATGCCTTTAAAACTTCAACTTGAGAGAGAATAGTATTTGCATTCCTTAATCCTTCTGGATTTCTTGCAATTGCAAATATACCAAGGGTTATTGTTAAAAGGATAATAACAGGTCCTATTTTGCTTATTACATCTACTATATTGCTTAGTCCAAATATTACAGTTGCCCCTGCAATTACTCCAAGTGCTATTCCTCCTATGGGGATGGGCAATCCATATTGCTGATTTATAGCCGAGCCAGCACCTGCTATCATTACTATAAATGACATATATATAAAAACTATAGAGTAATAATCAAAAAAGGTTCCTATTTTATTTCCACAGTAGTATTTATATATTTCATTTCCGTTTTCAAACTTATGCTCCTGTCCTACACTCATAAAGCTACTTCCTACATAAAAGAATAATAAAGATACCGTTAACACTCCAAGCAATCCTTTGAAACCATAAGAACTAAAATACTGTAATACTTCTTGACCTGTTGCAAAACCAGAACCTATTAAAAATGCAATAAATGCCCCAGCATAACTAAAAACCATTTTTAAATCAATTTTTCCTTTTAACATAAATTCCCTCCTCGCTTTTTTAAATACAAACTAATATCAATTTAAAATCCTTAAATGGATACTAATCTTTACTTAATTTACATAATAAATTTTAAAGGCTAAACATCTCAAAGTCACTTTAACACATTATATCATTAAAGTATTAAAAGGTAAATAGTAGAAGTTTCATTTTATCTTAACTAGAAAGATTTGATATTGTTAAATTTCTATTAATTATAACAAAAACCATCAAGAGAAAGTATAAATATACTTTCTCTTGATTTTGATTTATATTAGAATTGTGTTGTTTCTGTAATTTCTGTAGCTAAACAATCTAATGCTCTATTTACCATATCTTTTCTTAAATCCTCTTCTTCTTGTTTGTCAAGATTTGGATTTCCTACTGGATAAGGAATAGCAATAGTTGGAACTATTCTATTAGCACCTACTGATTCTGAAATCGTAGTGATAGTAGACATATGAACTATTGGAATACCGTATCTTTCTATTTCTTTTACCATTGTTGCACCGCAACGTGTACAAGTACCTCACGTAGATGTAAGGATTACACCATCGACACCTGCTTCTTTTAACTCTTTTCCTATCTCAGTACCAAACTCTATAGATTTTCCTACAGCAGTACCAGTACCAGTAGTTGTATAGAAGTATTTGAATACTTTACCTATCTTTCCTTCTTTTTCAGCTTGCTTCATAAAGTCTAATGGAGCTACTCTATCAGGAAGTTCATTTGCATAAACTGGGTCATATCCACCGTGGATAGTTTCATATCCACCTTCTTGAAGTGAATCTACACCACTTACATCATATTTACCCCATTTTTGAGCACTTGCTGATTGAATTCTATCAGGGTTTCCTTCTGGAACAATTCCTCCCGATGTAACTAAAGCTATTGTAGCTTTTGATAAATCTTTAATAGCTGGAGCTATATCTACTTTATCAAACACTGGCATTGGAAGTTCAGTTTCAAATTCTTCATTATTGAAACGAGCAAGTAACATATCAACTGCTCTTTTAGAACCTCTATCTTTTGCAAATACTGTAAGTCTCTTTCCTTGTGCTATATATCCTTCTTCTGCTGGAGTTCCTACTTCTTCTCCTGACATTAGTTTTTTAACTATTGCTGCCATCTTAGGAAGAGCATTTCTCATATCAGCTGCTGAGTCTTTTGTTTCTACTATTATAGCATTTCCCTTAGCATGATCTACTGCTGGGTTTTCTATATACATTCCAGTAACAACTTTTTTACCCATCTCTGCTGCTGCATTTACAACTCCTGCACATGCCATACCATATCTTCCTGCATTAAAAGCAGGTCCTGCTACTACTACATCTGGGTTTTCTTCTTTTATTACATTTTTTATATATTCTAAAGCTTCTTCGTTATTTTCGTTGAAATAGTTATCTCCACAAATTAGTGTTCCTACTACTTCACCTTCATCACCTAGAAGACCATTGAATCCTAAAGCAGGTCCTATTTTTTCTTTTTTGTATTCTGGAGCCATTCCCGCTTTATCTTCTCCACCTACTTGTCCAAAGAACTGATTAACATAATATAATACTTTGAATTTCATATTTCATCCTCCTCTCTAAAATTAATATAATTTAACTGTTAAATTGTGATATCCTATTTCTGAAGTAGCTCCTATAACAGCATTTAACTCACACTGTAATGATCCATCTTCTTCTAGAGCGCCTTCCCATCCTCCTGCTAATGTTGCAATCGCTTTATCATTTCCGATTACTTTATCTGCTGGTGGTAATTTTACAACATGACTTACGTTTCCAGTTGAAACTACTGCTACTGCTTCTTTAGTAGTATCTGCTAGAGGCTGGCTCATGCCATCTCTTCCTGAACATTCATCTGTTATTAAAACAGTTTTTATTCCATTATCTTCTAATTTCTTACAAATCATAAGAAGGTCAGAGTCTGGGTTTCCGTATCCTTCTTCAGATACTATAACTCCATCTGCTCCAAGGTTCATACATAGTTTAGTTGTATAATCACAAGTTCTAAACTTACCTTCTAGAGTAGTAAGTTCTGGAGTAAGGATAACTCCTAAGAAGTTTATAGTTTTTCCATGTTGCTCATATAAGTCTAAGATAGATGAGTTGTTTTGATGTTGATAAGTTGTGATTTTATCACAAGCTGCAACACAGTTACCACTTATAACTGCTCCATCTAATTCTTCATTTGGATGAAGAAGAGTTGGAAGTATAAGTTGACTATTTACTCCATATATATATCCATCATGAAGTAGACCTTGAGAGATAAGCATTTCTACATAAGCTACCTTTGGTAGATTTGGATATTTTTTAGCTTCCTCAACATGGCTTCCCATTTCATATACTTTTACTTCATCTGGTTCTACATCTCTTCCAGCTTCTCCTACATACTCAGCAGCTCTAAGTCCTGCAAGTCTAACAGCAGCTTCATGATCATGTGGTTTTAAGCCTTCTACTGGTATAATATCTACCACTAGATTGTAAGTACTTGAAAATGGAGTCCATTTTGCACCTTCGCCCCACATATCTACTACACCTTCTTGGAAACCTACTATATCCCCTACAGTTACTATTGCAGCACCATAAAGTATATTTACTTTTCCATCACCTAATTGAGCCATTTTTGTAGAAACTCCTGGAAAACCGTTTCCGTCTCCTTCTATTTTCACTCTTGGTTCAATAACGTCTTTTACTGGTATAATTCTTGTTTTTTCGCCAGGTCTAGCTACATCTAGCTTAACATCTTTAATCTTTTTATCTTCTTTAAGCTTGCTTATTAATTCTTCCTTGTTTACTGTCAGAACTCCACTCTTTACACTAGTTTCATTTCCTAATTGTATATCCTTGATATGGATTCTTCTTTGTTCTAGTCTCAAGGAAAGTCACCTCCACATTTATTTTTTTTAATTCTGCATTCTTTTGAATTCACCTATAGCTGATTCTAATAGATTTTCATCAATTAAAGAATAATCTTCACTATTTACTACATCTGGATTTCTATTCTCCATCTGCTTGTTATAGTTTTCTATACTATTTTCAATAGTATTTATATAGTATTCTTTATTTATCTCAGAATTTCCCTCAGATTTCTCTCTTATTATAATAGAACGATATGGGGAGAAGAACATTCTTATACTTGCTCCTAGTGGATGATTAATAAGTTCAGCACCATTATGAACTAAGTCCCTAACTTTAAATAATACATCTTTAAAACCACCATCTACAAATATAATATTTTCATATTTATCTTTTACACTTGGATTGTTTGTTACTATATCATAATCAAATGTATTTTCCATGCGTTTACCTCCCTCCATACGTTCTGTTATATATTTATTTAATTAGTTATATTTTCCATGCTCATTTCTAATTCCACTTACTTCTTCTATAATCTCATCTACGTCTAATACCATTTCCATCATACCGATTTGGTCTTCGTAAACTTCAGCATCTACTTCTGCTTTAAATTCTGGTTCTACTGCGTGATATACTTTAAGTCCCAACGGAACTCCTGCTAATGGGCCTGCGTAAGTAGGGTCTCCTGCAGTTACGGTTTCGGCAGCTAGCCCTGCCGCTTCTGCTTCTGCTCCGCCTATAATCACAACTACATTTTCTGCACCGTGTTTATCTGCGATTTCTTTTACCCTTCTTTGATTCTCTAGGTCCATTGCTCCTGCAGCCGTTCAGACAAAACACTCTGTAGATGAAAAAACTATCTCACCTGCAGATGTAGTGTTTACACATGCTTCCATAGCTGGTCCTGGAATACCATCCCTATCTCCAATAATTATTACTTTTGAATCTTTATTGAAAATTGACATATTGTAACCTCCCTTTAAAATATATTGTATTGATTTTTAAATTGTGTTGAATGTTTTTCAACTGTTTATATTTAGTATTGTATATGTTTTCCACTTGTATTTCAAGTGCATTTTATAAAAACATATAATAATTTTAAAATATTTATTTTAAAACCCTTTAAATAATTGAAATTTCAACATATTATAATAATATTTATAATTAAATTCGTTATATTCAAGGTTAATATTTTACTTGTAATAATTAAAAATATGCAATCGTTTTAGAGTTTATGTTCTCAATATGTTTGAGCGAATTTTTACATAGAGGTTTGTCGAATAATATCGAATTTTCTCTATTTTTATTCGTTTTATAAGATAGAAAGTTTAGTATATAATCTCACTTATGTTTAAAAAAAATACAAATGAGGAGGTAAATTATGGCTACATGGAAAATTATGCTTGGACTTCAAGCACTAACCACTACTATTTCTTTAATTGCTATAATTGTTTACATGATTACACCTGGGAGGGAAAATTAATATGAGTTTAAAAGTTTGGTCTATAATAATGTTTGCACTTTTTTTAGGTTCAATGGTTATTACAGGAATAATGTCAGCTAAAAAAAGTAAAAATTCTTCAGGAGATGTAGGGGAAGAGTATTATCTAGGAGGAAGAGATACAGGTCCCGTTATGTTAGCATTTTCTTATGTTACTGGTTCTGTAAGTGCCGCAGCATTTATGGGGGAACCAGGAGTTATGTCACAAGTAGGTTGGCCTTATTATTGGATAGTTGTTGCTATTATACCAGGGATGATATTTCCAGCATTACTTTTAATGAAAAAACTAAGAACTAAATCAGAGGAACTTGGTTCTCTTACGATTCCACAGTATTTAGGACAACACTATAAAAGTGATGGCGTAAGAATCGTGATAGCGCTTGCAATATGTGTATTTTACTTATTTCCATTAGTGGCACAGTTTAAAGGTGCAGCTGTTTTATTGGAATCTTTTACTAATATCCCATTTAATACAGGGATAGTTATATTCACAGTATTTATTGGTTTTTATGTAGCGTTTGGTGGTCTTAATTCTGTTGTTTTGGCTTCCTTTATCCAAGGAATTCCAATGTTTTTCATAGCCATTATATTAGTAGTTACTGCTCTTAAAGCAGTAGGGGGATTTGAAGGAATAGAAATAGGTCTTAAAGCAATAGACCCAAATATGTTAAAGATAGTTGAGCCTAGAAGTCCAGGTGCATTATTTCCTATAGAGGGAATTATAGGAGTATTTTTCTATTGGGCAATCATGTTTGTATCTCAACCATATCTTGCAGCTAGATTTATGAGTATAAAAGATACTAGCAAAAAAACTATAGGAACTTTTTTAATAGTTGTTTTAGTATTAACCATAGCATTAAACACATTATACTTTACAGGTCTTTCAGGAAGAATACTTTATCCAGACCTTCCAGGAGACTATATTACATCACAACTAGCTATAGATTATCTTCCAACTGTTTTATCAGCAGTTATGATGATAGGAATATTTGGTGCAATGATGAGTACTACTCAAGCTATGCTCTTAGTAGTAGCACAAGCCATAGCAAATGATCTTTATGTACAAACTATAAATCCAAAAGCATCTGGAAAAACAGTAATAAATATTACAAGAGCCGCTGTTGGAATAATTAGTGTAATTGTTCTAGTAATGACATGGCTTAATCCACCAGAATTTTTATCAATATTCTTATATCTAGGTTTAAGTGGTATAGGTTCATCTATTGCAGTTCCACTCTTTGCATCACTTATGTGGCCTGGAGCTACAAAAGAAGGGGCACTTGGAGCTTGTATAGTAGGTCCTATAGCATATATAATATTCCAAATGATTTTAAATGTTAATCTTTGGTTCTCTTCTATGCTAGCTGTTTTAATTTCAGCTACAGTTATGTTTATATTAAGTAAAGTATATTCAAATAAAACATTAAAAGCATAAATTAGATATATAAAAGGCTACTGGCAAACGATTAATCGTTTTCTAGTAGCCTTTTATAATATCTTTGTTTTTATAATGGCCATAAATATAGAATTAGAGGTGTTCCTATCACTAAAACTAATATAGTTAAAGGAAGACCTAGTTTCCAATAATCAGTAAACTTATATCCTCCAGGACCCATTACAAGCATATTTGATTGATGAGCTATAGGAGTTAAAAAAGCTGATGAAGATGCTACAGATACGCTCATAAGAAGTGCATCAGGTGATACTCCCATAAATTTGGCTAAACTAAATGCAATAGGTGCCATTAAAACTGCTGATGCCGAGTTACTTATAAGATTTGTAAGGATAATAGTTATACACATAACAAGCACTACCATCATATAAGGTGGCAATACTATTGAAACCCTACTAAGGATATTGGCTATAGTTTTTGATCCACCACTACTTTGAAGTGCACTTCCTAAAGGAAGAAGAGCACCCAACATTAAAATCGTTGGCCATTCTATTGCCTCATAAAATTCTCTAGGAGTAATTACTTTTAGAAGTACTAAACTTATAGCTGCAAGTGAAAATGCAATTTGCACTGGTAAAAGTCCAACAGTAGTTATTGCAATGGATATAATAAAAATCAGTAAAGGAAGTACTTCTTTCTTTTTATCTTTGTTACCTTCTATTTCGATTTTTCTTTCAGCCAATGGAAGACATCCAAGTTTAGAATAGGTATCTTGAAGAATACTAACTGGAACTTGCATAAGAAGTATATCTCCTGACTTAAATCTAAATGATTTAAGTCTTTCAATAGAAGATACTCCTTTTCTTGAAATTGCTATTAGATTTACATTAAATCTATTTCTAAGTTTTAATTGTAGGGCAGTCCTACCTATTAAAAATGAATCTTCTCTTAAAACAACTTCAACTAAAGCCATCTCCTTTGAACTAAGTGAAGAAGAAGGATCCATCTTTGCACCTTTTAAAGAAAGTCCAGTCCTTTTTACAAGATCACTAAGTTCGGATGTGATAGCTCTAATTATAAGGACATCTCCTAACATTAAAGTTTCATAAGCATTTGGAGCTACTATCCTTCTTCCCTCTCTCACTATGCTTAAAACATTTAACTCAAGCTTATAGACTCTAGAAAAATCCATTAAATTTCTTCCAATCATTTTAGATGATTCAGTTACAACTACTTCAGAAAGATAACTCTCAATATTAAATAAACTTTTCTCATCTTGAGATTTTCTCCTTGGTATTAGTTTCCACCCAATAAGTATAGTAAATAAAATACCTACTAATGTGAGTGTTATACCTACAGGGGCAAAGTCAAAAAATCTAAAGGATTCTCCTCCCCCTATTGTCCTGTAACTTGAAACAATCAAATTTGGAGGTGTACCAATTTCTGTTATCATTCCTCCTAAAAGAGATGCAAATGATACTGGCATAAGCAATATAGATGGAGATAATTTATTATCTTTAGCTACCTTTATAGCAATAGGCATAATAAGAGCAAGTGCTCCTACATTGTTCATAAATGCTGAAAGTATTGATGTAACAACCATAAGACTCATTATTTTAGTTGTAGTTTTCTTGCTCCTTTGATTTAAAAACACTACTAAAAGTTCCACTACTCCTGACTTTACAAGAGCACTACTTATTACAAGTACAGATGCTACAGTTATAACTGCAGGATGACTAAAACCTAAAAATGCATCTTGAGGGTCAATAACCCTCGCTATAACAAGAACTATAAGTCCAGATAAAGAAACAAATTCATAGCGTACTCTTCCATCTATAAAAAGATAAAGAGTAGCAAATATAACTATAAATACAATAATTTGTGCGTTCAAATCAATTCACCTCTTCAGATTTTATTTCTTTTATATTTTTTTATAAGAAAAATACATATTATGTATATACCCATTTGAAAAATTAATTTTCTCATCTATATAATCTTCTTCTCTATTAAGTTTGTTTAATATATACTCTATGTTTATTTAATTATTTTGATAATCAAGTTTTTTATGCCATTTTATGGAACCATAGAAATATTAAAGCTAAAAGAATTCTATAATATCAGAATAATTATTTATATATCTATGATATAATCTATTTAAATATAGATATTTAGGGAGGTATTTATGAATAATAGAAAAACTATAATCTTACTTGAAAATTTAAATAAAGTTATAAAGGGAAAGAAAGAAGTATTAGAGCTTGTTTTAATCACTTTGTTTTCTAGAGGCCATCTTCTTATAGAAGATGTACCAGGTGTAGGTAAGACTACCCTTGTAAAGGCACTCGCAAAGAGTATGGATCTATCTTACAAAAGAATTCAATTTACACCAGATATCATGCCTTCAGATATAATAGGAGTTAGCATCTATGATAAGCACACTGGTAATTTTACTTTTAAAAAAGGACCTATCTTTAGTCAAATATTTTTAGCAGATGAAATAAATAGAACCTCCCCTAAAACACAATCGAGCCTTTTACAGGCCATGGAAGAAGGGGAAATTTCTACAGAAAATGCTCACTTTATCCTAGAAAAACCATTTATGGTGCTTGCAACTCAAAACCCACTTGAATATGGGGGTACCTTTCCTCTTCCAGAAGCTCAACTTGATAGATTTTTAATGAAGATATCCTTAGGCTACCCGGATAAGATAAATGAAAAAGAGATACTAAAAAACTATAGTAGTATTGGAGATTTAAGTCTTATAAGTTCAGTATTAGAAAGCTGTGATATATTAGAAATACAAGGGTTTATAGATAATTTAACAGTTCATGAGGATATAATGGATTATATAGTAAATATCTCAAATGCTACTAGAGAATGTAAAGACTTAGAACTTGGAGCAAGTCCTAGGGCTTCCATAGATTTATTAAAAGCATCAAAAGCTAAAGCATTTTTATCAGGAAGAAATTATGTGATTCCAGATGATATTAAACAAATGGTCTATCCTGTATTTTTGCATAGAATCGTCCTATCTCCTGGTGCTAGAATCGAAAGAAAGAATAAAGATACTATCTTAAAAAACATTTTAAATAATATCTCTATACCGGTAATTAAAGATGCATAAGATTAAGCTTTCTTATATATTTTTGCTTATACTAAGCTTTTCTTTTGCTTTTTTTGTAGGAGGACCTATGCCCTATTTTCTATTTTATATCTCTATTTTAAGCTTTTTAGTTCCTCTAGTTCATCTCTTATTATCATTTATAGGAATAAAAGCTCAAATAAATTTACCGGATGATTCTCTATACACTGGTGTTAAAATAGAAATAGAATACAGGTTAAAAAATAAAAACTTTTTTTCTATTCCAATGATTAATTTTTCTAGTGATATAAGCAAAATACTAAGTGGTAAAAAGACAACAATTAAAACATTATCACTAGGACCTTTTGAAGACTTTAGATTTAGAGATACAATAAGATTAAAAAGAAGAGGTTTCTATGAACTTGTGGATTTAAAAGTAGAGATATCTGATATATATTCTCTTTTTACATTTAAAAAAGAATTCCACAATAAAACTAATCTCTTAGTATATCCAAATATAATTGAACTTGATAGTTTTAAAATCTATTCTAATAAAAACTTAGGAGAATTATCTATGCAAGACTCTATATTTGAGGACAAGACTAGTATATCTTCTATAAAAGAATATACAGAGGGTGATTCTATAAATCAAATCCATTGGAAAGTCTCTGCTAAAAGAGGAACTCCTATGGTAAAGAGTTTTGAACCTGTGAGTAATGCTAATTTAAATATATTTATAAATAATAACAAACTTTATTTTAAAGATGACTTTGATCGTCATATAGAAGATAAAATAGTTGATACTTCACTTGCTATTGTAAACTATCTTCTAAATTTAGATATAGATTTATCTTTAAATACATTTTCTAAAAAAGAGCTAATAGAAATTTCTAATATAAAGAAGGAGAATTTAAAAGTTTTCCTAGAAATGTTTGCACGCTTTAAAGGAAATGGAGAATCCTCCATAATAGATTTAATAGAAGAAAAGATGTATTCTTTTATAGATAATTCTATGATAATGATAATAACTCCAAATTTAGACAAAGAAATGGGCGAAATAGCACTAAAACTTAAAATGAAAAACTTAATTCCTATTTTTATTATAGTAACTGATAAAGAAAATAATGATCCGCTTATAAATAAAGATATAGAAAATAGATTAACCGAGGAAAATATAGAACTATATTTTATAGATTATAATTCAAATATCAAAGAAGAGTTGGAGATAAAGCATGGAAAAAATATATAATAAAAGGCAAAGGTTTTTATTAAACTTATTGTATATAGCTATAATATTTACTTTAACAAGTTTGGTTGGAAAGGTTATAGGGCTTGAAATAGATATATTTAGACAATTAATTATAGTTATTATAATATCTACTATAATTAAATACTTTACTAAATATCCTATCCTTATTTTTATAAGTTTAATAGTAGGGTTTTTAATAATGCTGTTTATTAACACTTATAGATTCCCAATATTTCCCTATATGGCTAATAGAGTAATACTGATTTTTTCAAACTTAATAATAAACATTCAAAATGGAGTGCCTATACTAGAAGAAAACCTATTTATAATGTATTTTATTATTGTAGCTTCTACCTCTGTTTATACCTCTATCATAATCTATAGAATGAAAAACATATTTCTTTTAATACCCATTTATCTATTTGTATTTCTGACTTATTGGTATTCATTTATAGATGAAGCTTATAATTTCACAGTTGTATTTTTATTTCTCTTTTTAATTTTATTAGGATTTGAAGGGTATAAGAAGAGTAAATTAAATGATAATAAAGTTTTTGGTAGATGGATTAGTATTGCCATTACTTACAGTATAATAATTGTATCTATTGCCTTTCTTATACCAAAGTCAAATAACTATATAGGTTGGCCTTATCTTCAAGAAAAAGTATACAATAGTTTTCCTGTAGTTGAGGACTTAAGATACTATAAAGATTATAATAGAAAAACTGCAAACGCAAATCTATTTAATTTTTCCAAATCTGGCTTTTCAGATAAAAATATAGATTCAGAATTAGGCGGTCCTCTTGTTCAAAGTGAAAGAAAAGTAATGACTGTAGACACTAACGAACCTCTCTATTTAAGAGGTAATACTAAACATTTTTATACAGGTAGAAGTTGGGTGAATATGTCTTCTTTGTTATGGGAATATAATTTAAGACAAGACTTCAGCAAATTATCACAGCCAGAAAAAGATAGATATTATATAAGAGATGAAATAACTATAACTTTTGACTCCTTTACATCTAAAAGTATATTTACTCCATATAAAGCTACGAGTATAAGTTCAAATAGAGACTTTTCAATACTTGTAGATAACGATGAGATAGTTACATCTCAAAACGGTATATATAAAAATGAAGGGTATACAGTTGAGTTTTTAAAACCTTTACCATATGAATCATTAATACTTAATAGAGTAAATAAAAGAAAACTAGAATTGATAGATTTAGATTTTTATTTGGGATTGCCTGAAGGAATAATTACAGATAGAACTAAAGATTTAACAAAGTCTTTAGTAGAAGGTATAGAAGATGATTATGTAAAGGCCCTCACCATACAAAATTATTTAAGAAATAATTATAAATACAATCTAAATGTACCTCCACTACCCGAGAATGCAGAATTTATAGACCACTTTTTATTTGAACAGAAAGAGGGTTATTGTACCTACTATGCTAGTGCTATGGCAGTAATGCTTCGTTTGGAAGATATTCCCACACGATATGTAGAAGGATATATTGTAGATGAAAAAATCGATGAAAACAAATACCAAGTTAGACAAAAACATGCCCATGCCTGGGTTGAAGCTTTTATAGAACCTGTAGGATGGATGAGTTTTGAACCTACCGCCGCATATGATTCTTTAGAAAATCCAGAAAAAGAAGAAGAGGAAATAAAACCTGATACAAAAGAAGATATAATTCCAGAAAAAGAGGATATTCCAAAGAAACCTCAAGAAGAAATAGATACTCCTATAAAAGATGAGAATATTGTAGTAGATACAAATGAAAATAAAGTTAAAAATTTATGGATAATTATCTCATTAAGCTCAATTTTAAGCGTTTTATTATTTATTATTATAAGAATTATATGGAGATCTTTAAAGTATCGTTCTAAAGAAAAATTTTTGGCTTCATTACCAAACAAAGAAAAGATTATATATCTATATAAAGATGTTTTAGATCTATTAACTATCTTAGGATTTCCAATACAAAATGGAGAAACTCACTTTGACTACGCGAATCGGATTGCATACAAATTTATAGATTTTAAAGACTATGGAATAAAAGATATAACTGCTATATTCGTTAAGCTTAAATATAGCGATATAGAAGCTACAAAGAAAGATGTTTTATCTCTCTTAAAATATAAACATGAATTAGATAATAGGCTTAAAAACACTCTTGGAAAATCTAATTATCTATATAGGAAATATATCAATATTTATTTTAAAAAGAGAAAAGAAATACCTTAATGCTTTATTAAGTTGCTACAAAATATAAGAGAGACTAAATAGGTCTATTTAGTCTCTCTTATATTCTTCTTTTATAATTATCTCTTGCTTTTACTTTCTGCTAAATCACCAAATACTGGTGTAGGTATTCCAAATCCACCTGAAACTTCCATTATCTGTCCAGTTGTATATTTGGACTCATCACTTGCAAAATATACTACAGCTGCCGCAATCTCTTCTGGTTCTCCCATTCTTTTAATAGGTATGTGTTTTAAGAAAAAGTCTCTAAATTCAGGAGTTAAGTTGTTTTTAACTGCATCTGTAGCAGTCATCCCTGGGAGTACGGCATTACATCTTATATTGTCCCTAGCAGACTGTGTTGCTATAATCTTTGTTAAATAGTTTATAGCTGCTTTACTAACACCATATCCTATTTGACTAATGTCAGGGCTTGTACTAGCTACAGAAGAAATATTTATTATAGACCCTCCACCTTGTTTTGCCATATATTCTATCGCCTTTTGAGAAGATATAAATACACTTGATAGATTTGAATCAACAGTATTTATAAACTCTTCATACTCAGTTGATTTTATATCTAAATCCTTCCTTGGATTGGATCCTCCAAAGTTATTTACAAGTACATCTATTCTGCCTTCATTTTCTACTACTTCTTCAATCATACTAACAAAAGTTTCTTTTTTAGAAGCATCATTGTATACTGCTTTTACATTTATACCTTCATCTTCAAATTCTTTAATTACTCCTTTTGCCTTTTCCATGTTTCTAGCACCAAGATAAACGCTCGCCCCTTCTTTTCCACAAAGATGGGCTATGGCTTTTCCTATTCCATTTGTTGCTGCTGTTACTAAAACTACCTTTCCTTCTAATCTCATCTTAACACTCCCTCATCTTTTTTTAATATAGCAAGCTTATTTAAAACTCAAAATAAAGACTTAAAATTAAGTTTTACTTGCAATAATCATATTTAAAAAATCCTTATAAGAAATATCTCTTTCTATACCCCAGTTTTTTATCTTTTTTTCTTTTCTATTGATCACTTTTTAATTCCTCCTCAATATATACTTTTAATGGCAAATGAGTTATACCCTCCTTTTTCCACTCATATATAAGTTTTTCTAAATTACTTTTATCATTAAAAATGGCGATACCACAGTCTCCCCCACCAGCTCCCGAAGATTTAGCTGCACCATTAAATTTTAAGGCTATATCACACAATCTACTTAATCCAAGTGTCTCTATTTGTATGCCTAGTTCTTGCCCCATATTTACTAATAAATTTCTATTTATCATTATTCCATTTTGAATTCCTAGTAAATCGCCTTTTTCAAAAGCTTTTATAATATTTTCTACACAAGCTTTGCTTTTTTCTAAAAAACTTTTATAGAACTGACTATTATCTTGTCTACTTTTATTTACCCTATCAACCAAGATAGTAGTGCTAGAAGGTCTCCCTGTCCATCCTATTAAAAGATTTAAATCTTCAGGAGGAGTTAATCTTTTAATTTCTAAAAACGGCCACTTTTTATCTAATAATTGTTTAATAGTGAGATTTGCTCTTTTTTCTAGAACCCAGTTTTTATCAAATGTTTTAAAAGAAATCCATCCACCATATACACTAGCAGCTATATCTCCACAAGAACCGTTACTATTTACCTTTAAGTGAACTAATGATGCTAGTTTAAATAGTTTTTCCTTAGTAGTTTCTATACCATAAAACTTACATAAAACTTTTATGGTACTTATAGTAACTGCAGCACTTGAGCCAAGTCCATATTTTTTACCTTCTAGATCTTCAAGTTCACTTTCTACTTTTAAATTATAAAATTTAAGCTCTTTTCCCATCTCCTTTACTAAAATTTCAACTATATTTATACTATTTATTAAATAAAAAAGTCTATTATCTCTATAATCTAAAATGAGCCTTTCATCTTTTCTCTTAAAAGATATGGGTGTATTATCATAAGCTTTTATACTTCCCATATCTTTAGTTTCTTCTAGAGAAACTGTTATAAACCCATCTACTCCCACTATAATAGCTGGATAACCTTTTTCCACCACAGCATATTCTCCAGCTATATAAAGTTTTCCAGGGGAAGTACTACTAATCATATTATCTTCTCCTTTAGATGATTTCAACACCAGGACCTGGTCCGGTTACTATTATTTCATATTCTTTAAAATCTTCCATAAGTCTATTTTTTATCATTTCACCTTGGGATAATCTGCAAAGTATCTTTACATTTGGACCTGCATCCATAGTAAAAAAACAAGGTATACCTTTATCTCTAAGTTCATGAACTATTTGCATAACTAAAATACTCTTGGGCTCAAAGTACATTATAGGTGGATTTGCTCCGAGCATTGTAGCATGCATTTTCAGGGCATTTCTCTCTGTAATATATCCCATCTTTTCAAAGTCCTTTTCCTTTATTGCAATCTTTATTTCTTTTAAATCCTTTTGAGAATCCTCAGGCCAATTTTTATAAAAAGGGGATGTAAGTATAGTACTTTTCATTCCTTCACGACTAGACATCTTTTTTTCTTCCCTATTTACTATTACAACCACCATTCCTATATCCCAAGATGCATCATCTATTTCTACAGCAAAAGAAGTTTTATCATTTATCCCCTTTTGCCACTCTACAATTCCTCCATATATACTTCTAGTAGCACTTCCTGAACCTCTTCTAGCAAATGTAGAAAGTTCTCTACTATTTACATCTAATCCGCTCGCTTTATTAGTAGCGGCAGCAAGAGCTGCAAATCCTGAAGCTGAAGAGGCAAGCCCAGCTGCTGTTGGTACATAGTTTATAGTTTTAATTATTGCTCTTTCATTCATATTCCTAGCAATTCTAAAGAGATCTAGAAACTTACTTATCTTAGATAATGTATTTTTATCTTCTACTCCATTTAGGAAAAAAACATCCTCATTAATAGAATTTGTAAATTCAACCTCTGTTTCTGTATAAAAAGCATCAAGTGTAAGTGAAAGACTGCTATTCATAGGTAGTGACAAATTTTCATCACTTTTACCCCAATATTTTATAAGTGCAATATTTGCATGAGCCCTTGCTTTAGCTTTCATCTTCCTCAACTCCCATATTAGAAATCCAAGTATTTTTAGCTCCATTATTTAATAGTGTATTCGAAATACTTATTGCCTCTTTTTTAGTAGAACAAAGTGTTATAACACATCCCCCAAGACCTCCACCAGTTAACTTGGATCCTAGAGCCCCATTATCGATTGACACTCTTACTAAACTATCAATAGTCTCATTACTAACCCTTAGCTCTTTTAATAGGTTTTGGGCGTTATTCATGGCTTTTCCAAGTTCTATTATTTTTTCTTCTTTTATAATCTTTTTTGCATCACTAGAGAGTTTTCCTAAACTCTCTATTAGCTCTTTACCTCTAGCAGGATTATCTTCTATAAACTTTCTAACCTTTGAAACTGCAAACTTTGTCATACCCTTTTCTCCAGTATCAGAAACTATTAAATAAGCATCTAGTTTAAATTTAAAGACTTCCAAAGGTTTACCTTTTATATAGTAAAGTGGTTTTTCACCCACTACAATAGCCGTATCTATCCCACTAGGATTTCCATGCACTATTATTTCAGAAAAGTTTACTAGAGATGTAAGAGTATTATTATCTAACCGTATATCAAAGTAATCATATAAAGCTCTTATAGCAGAAGCCGCTACAGCAGCACTAGAACCCATTCCCCTTTCAGAAGGTATTGTAGATTTTATATCTATATTAAAGTCCTTTAATTTTTCATCAAGATCTTCTACTACCTTTTTAATGACCGATTTAAGTTCAGAAAATTCTTCAGGTGCCTCTAGTAAAGCTCCATTATATGAGAAGCAATTTAAAACCGTATCACCATTACTCTTATAAATACTTGTCTTTATCTTTGCACTCGGAAAGGGAATAGCTATAGCAGGTTCTCCATATACAACAGAATGTTCTCCCATAAGTATTATCTTTCCAATTGCACTTCCATATGATATTTTTTTATCCATAATTTACCCCTTTAATCTTAGAATAAGATTATCTTTTCTATTATAAAAGGTGCTGCATAGAGTGTCATAAACTGTATCCCATAGTTTACTCCCATTTTGTTTAAACTACCACATGTTAACCCTATTAAAAGCACTCCAAATATGTTTATAAGTCCTGCATCCATATAAGCTAATAAAAATATAAGTGATATAAAAATACCTAGTATTGCCTCATGAGGTATCTTTTTTAATACGAATGCTGAGATACTACTTGCAAATCTATTTGTAATATAATAAGTTATAGAAACTGCTATAAGGCTTCCTATAAGGATTGCTGCAACAAATTCTCCCTTACTCAATAAATGATGTATATTATTTTCTAATGAGAAAACAGGTGGAGCATTAAAAAGGGCTCCTCCAGGACCAATTGCTGTAGGAGAAAGTGGTATTCCTATAGCAATTAGTGGAATTATTATACCAGAAAGATATGTTGATTGGGCTAATGCACTCATAGTTGTAATAGCAGTAGTTGCCTTCTTTGTAGGGTCTTTTATCCTATTTGAAAGTGATTCCCCAAATAAAATAGTAAGACCTACTGGACTAAGTACAAATAAAAAGTTTGCCACTAAAGCCCCAATAATAGAACTCTTAATTTCTTCTTCTGATAATATTTTAAAAGGATTTAATGTTTTACTCACTCTACTATTGCTTGGTATTGAAATTTCTTTTTTGTCTTTTGTAGTTACAATACTTCTGTTCTTCTTATTTAAAAGGTTAAAGAGCGACACTATCAGTGGTCCTATTGTAATCCCTAAGAAAAATGAAGTTGTAATATTTGTTCCTTCTGGCACTATCCCAATACCCCAGTAAAGATGCCTTAAACCCATAAAAAGTATTGCCATAGGTATTATGCTAAAAAGTGATAGTGTTTTGTTTTTTCCTATTAGCGATAAAAATATTGCACCTATAAAAAAAAGTAGTGGAGCAATTATTTTTATCTTAGCTCCAAAGGGAGCTAAGATACCCGATAAGATTAAAGATATAGGAATAGAGATAATAGTTCCTATCAAAGAACCAACCGCCATCTTTCTTATAACTAAAGCAGATAATCCCTTCTCCTTTAGATAAAGAGAATGCTCCATCATAGGACTTGACATAACCCCTCCTGGAAGTCCAACTAAAGCTGTTGGTATAGCATTTACAAGATTTAATGTAACTATAGCTGCTATAAAAAAACTAAGTATAACTACAGGTGGTGTACCTGCTAATATAACTGCAAGAGTTATAGGCATAAGCACTGAAGTTTCATCAGTTCCCGGTATAAAACCTATAAACGTATATATAAAGACCGCTATTAAAGACATTAAAATCATCTGTATTATAATTGTAGTATCCATAAACTTCCCCTTATTCTTCTATTTTTTCCTCTATTACTATAATTCTCTTTGGTTTAATAAAAATTGCTGAAATAGTAAATCCTATAACTGCACCTATTAGACCAAAGAATAGTTGTTTTGTTTTATCATCACTTGGAGCTATCGCATAAAATCCCATAGTAGAAACTATAGAAACAATTATAGCTATTATCAGTGACTTTATTTCAACTACATCTCCCCAAATTTCAACCATTTGTTTTTTCTTATCCATTTTCCAACTCCTTTATATTTTTATATACTTATATAATAGATAAAATCTTTCTAAACTATATATTAACATATATTTACAACAATTTATATTTTGTCTTTATTTAGACAATGAAAAGCACATCTAAGTAGTATTAATTCTCTCCTTTAGATGTGCTTCTAAGTCACTCTAGCTTCCATATATTAAACTATTTTTTAATAATAATTTATTGAAAATTGTCCTACTCCCATGTCTACTTCTATTTCATATTTTGAACTTGCAGCATTAAAATTATCAGAAACATATTTACCATTTTCAGTTTTTATAAGTCCCAAGTCATCAAAATTGGTACTATTTAATGCACCATCATAGTTTAACTTTAATCCTGAACTCTCTGGTATATTTAAGATTATTTGAGAAGCTCCAGCATCTATATCCATAGAAGTAAGTTCCGCCTTATCTCCAAGTGTTATTTCAATTTTACCAGCACCCATATCTACATCTAACTTTTTTACCATTATATCTTTTAAATTTAAATTTCCAGATATAGCTCCTACATCTAGATCAAGTTCCCATGGAATTTCTTTATTTAATCCGAGTTCAAAACTCCTTTTATTCTTATTATTCAAAATATCATTTGGAATCTCATTTGAAATATAAAGATTCTCTTCATTTCCTTTTCTACTAAACTTATAATTAAAAGTTCCATCATGTTCTAGTTTTGCAAAATCATCATCTATTGGATCTATATTAAAACTTGTAGCCCCTACATCTAAATCAAGTTTTCCTTTTTCTATATCCTCCCTCATCTCTACAGTATATATTTCATCTTTTAAATTGCCATTGGAAGTTTTTTCCAATATATTACCCTTTATAAAAAGACTATAGACAATTAATACAATAAAAAATAAAATCCACAATATGGTGTTTAAACCTTCTCTTTTAAACATTATATTAATTCCCACTATAACTAAAATAAGTGGCCACAAATCAAATACTCCTCTTATCATATAATTCACGATATTATAAACGTTTACATTGATTAAGTTTAAATTACTTAAAATCCATATGATTCCTATTACAATTAAAACAATACCTAGATTTACCTTTTTATTTTTTATTTTAATCACCCCTTTGAACTATTTTATATACTAATCTTTTAGCTTTGCACGGACTATGATTCTTTTTTTATTGCTTATTCCATCTTCTCTTTCACAGCTAGTAAGTGTTAAGGCACCATAGTCTGTAGCATTTATAACTGAAATATCTGTAGGATCTACTATAAATACCTTTTCTACAATATATTCATGAATTCCCTGAGATGTTTCCAAAGTTATCTTATCTCCTTCTTCCAGTTTATCTAGATTTCTAAAGTAATCCGCAGGTCCTGTTCTGTGTGCTGCTATAGCGACATTACTCCTTCCCCCTGGAAAGTCTGTATCTCTATAGTGAGCTGGAGGATAGTTTGCATTTTGAGCGAAAACATCTATATTGCTTGCCTCCATCTCAACTACCATAGCTTCTAAATCTATCTTAGGGATGTTCATAAGAGTATCTGGCCATCTATCATATTTTATCTCCTTTTGTTCTTTTCCATCTTTTTGGACTGATTCATTTAAAGTTTGTTTTTTTTCTATAAATTCTTCTTTTAGTTTTTTTTGCTCCATATTTGCAAAGAACCTAAGCCTTATAGGATAAGCCATAGTTAATATTCCAATTAATATTATAGTAAATCCAATTATTTTACGTTTTTTCATCTATCCCACCTCTTTAAATAATATACCCAAATTATATAGCCAATCCTCTATATAGTAAATAAGATATCTAAACTTTTAAAAGTTTAGATATCTTATTTACTATTAGTCTCCTACTCCAAAATCTGTATTATTATATAATACTTCTATATTAGGATTTTCATGTTAATTTATTTCTAATGTACCTATTTTTTACATAGTCATAAATAAAAATTCCCTTAAGTAAAAACCTAAGGAAATTAAAATAGTTTATTTTACAGTATCAATTATAATATATGGCTGAATTTGATAAGGTTTTGAAGCAATATTTCTATCTTTCCACATATAAAACCATCTCTCTAGTGGATAGTAATAGTATCCATCTTGCCAGTGATCAGATGTATCATAAGAATCTGCAAATATTAATATATCGTCACCGATAGATGGTGTCCCATTATTGTCATAACCAATAATAGTTTGCCAATGTCCATCCCAATCACCCCATTCTACCATAATTGGGCGTCCTTTATCTAAGTTATTTCTAAGCCATTTTACAAAGTAGCTTTCACCTGCATCATCTACAAATTTATCTGTATCATCGCTGTTTTCACTAGAATAAAGGCTCATAGAAGAAAAAACAGGTTTTAGATTTCCTATATCAGCTGGTGATGTTCCATCAACTTCTTTTATTAAATCACTATCTTTATAATTTTCTTTATAACTCGTTTCTACCACTTTAAATCCTTCTAGATTATTAAAATAATTATACATCCTTTTTACATCTGTTCCATATTCATAAAAGTTATTTGCACTACCCGGTTTTGCATTAGGAGTGTCTAAATCCGTTGATGATTTCATAGCTACCGCTAAGTCCATTTCAGTAATATCAGTTGTACCAAAGTGATTTAGTACCATAAGAGCAGCTGCATTACCGCAGCTCCATTCCGTTGTTTGCTGCATAGTTTTAAACTTAGGAATTATTACAACTTCATCATCAGATTTCATATTATAAAAATCTGGATTTAGATAATACTTAGATTTTTCATTATCTCCAGCGTTTGAATAAGAATCTGCACCACCATTAGCATCATAATCTTTACCTGAAATTAATTCTGGTTTTTGTTTTTTTACATTATCTGCTTTTGGGTTAGAAGTACATGCACTTAAACCTATCATTGACAATACTACAAATAAAGCCATTACTTTTTTCATTTTATTTTATCCCATCCCTTCAAATCAATTTACAACAATTTATTATAACTTGGAATAAAATTAATGTCAATATAAATGATAATTACATAAAGCAGCTGTTACAATCATAAAATTTACTCTTTTTTAACTTTAAATATTAAAAGTTCATTACCTCAAAGTATATAAACAAATCTATTTTTTCTTATAATGGTTTTTACCTTTTTTACTAACTATAGTAGGGGTTTTTATAGGTTCTATATCCTCATCACTTTTTAGAGAAACCCATATAGAATTACCTTCACTTTTATCTGATTCAATTTTAAGAAATTCCATCTTCTTTAAAAATCTTGATAACTTTGTATCTCCATAGTTCCTAACATCAAAATCAGGATATCTTTTTGCCAATCTATTACCAAGTTCTGCCATATTTATACTTTGATTCTCTGAATCTGATTCATTTATCATTTTAATTATAGCTGCTTTAATAACATTTATATCAGTCATTCCTTTTTCTTCTTCATCATCTGTCTTCTTGCTTTTAGAACTATTAGAACTACTATCTGTTTTTTTGCTAGTTTTTATTGATTGCGTATTCTCACTTGTAGAAGCAAGAACATCCAAATATTTAAATTGATTACAAGCTGCAATAAATGGTTTTGGAGTCTTTTTTTCACCCATTCCCACAATAAGCATACCTGATTCTCTAAGTCTGGATGCAAGCTTAGTAAAATCACTATCACTAGAAACTATACAAAAGCCATCTACATGATTAGAGTACAATATATCCATGGCATCTATTATCATAGCCGAGTCTGTAGCATTTTTACCAACTGTATATCCATATTGTTGAACAGGAGTGATAGAGTTTTCAAGTAGGATTTCCTTCCATGATCCAGCATTTGGTTTTGTCCAGTCACCATAAATTCTCTTATATGTAGCCACACCATAGTTTGATATTTCATCCATTATATATTTAATATATCTTGCTGATACATTGTCTGCATCTATAAGTACTGCAAATTTCTTATCTTCAGCCAACATTATTCCCCCCTTTAATTTTTATTGTCAATTTATGTATAAGACCCTATAGAAAATTCTTCCTTTAATCTATAGGGTCTTAATTTTAAGATTACTTAATCTTTTTTACCCAATCGATGTAATTATCTAAAACTTTATCCAAACGCTTTATAGTTGTGTCATCATTAAATTTTCCATTTTGGTCAAACTTATCTTGTATATTTCCTATTAATACATGATTACCTGGGAGATTTAAAGCTGCTACTCCAGGGCAGTCTAAAACCTTACGAAGATCTGATTGACACCTTGCTGTTCCAATATCTCCACTGGAAGAACCTACTATAAATGTTGGCTTCTTTGATAAAACCCTATCACCTCTTGAACACCAATCCAGGGCATTTTTTAATCCCCCTGGTATTGAGTGATTATACTCTGGTGTAGAAAAGAGTACTCCTTCACTTTGTTTAATCTTCTCTTTAAATTCTTTTACTGGGTTTGGTGGATTTTCTTCAATGTCTTCATTAAATACTGGTAAATCATTTAATAAAAGAATTTCCATCTCTAGTTTATCCTTATATCTTTCTTTTATAAAATGAGCTACCTTTCTATTATACGATTCTTTCCTTAAACTTCCAACTATTATAATAATTTTCATTTTAAATCCTCCCATATATTAATACTCTTAATGTAGATATTACCCATTTTAAGTATATTTAATAAGCAAGTTATTTTTTGGGGTTAAAAAACAATTTATTTATTAAGAGATTTTCTTCTAAAGAAATAAACAATACATGTCAAAACAGGAATTGCAATTACAAAAATTACAAATAAAATACCATAAAATAGATCAAATTGCTTCCTGATTCCAATAACAGATCTTTCATTTAGTATTAGCATAGAAACCACTGCACTGATTCCCCCTACTATAAAAACAATGATCTTATCTTTTTCATCTTTATTGAATATTTCCCTTAGAACTCTAGTTGCTAAATAAAGAAATCCCGTCAGCCTCATAAAATTAGTAATTAACCAAGCTATAACAAATACTGGATCAATTCTCTCTAAAATCTTAATGTCCTTTAAGGATCTTGTGTATAAAAGAAAAGCAAAATTTGAATGTCTAGATTGTTCTACACCTAGTGATCCAAAAACTACAACAATTATTATTGCTGAAAATAATAATGATAATACAGTAGTTATAAAAAATATTTTATTTATATCCTCTTTATTTTCAAGTTCAGGTACAATCATAGTTAATAAAAATATATCAGTATAAAAAAATGTTAATTGTATAGCACCTAAATTCATATCTTTAAAAGATGAATATTTTAATATTGGTAATAGGATAGAATAATCTACTTTAACAAGACCTAATAATACTAATAAGGTAATTATAAATAGTGCTATTGGAATTAATATCTCTGATGCTGTCAAAATATTTTTAATACCTCTAGTAACTAAATATATACAGGTTATGACCATAACCCCTATGATAACAATATTAGATGTGTCCACTAAAAAGCTAGTTGCTACTAACTCAGATTGTATGGTTATTCCATTGATTGAAAGCATTATAAAATACAATACATATAATATACCCAAAATTTTACCTATACTTTTACCAAATATCTTTTTCATATATCCAATTACACTATATTCAGTAAATTTATTTGCTAAATATAGTAATGGAATCATCACAATAAATGTATGGGTAATCGATAACATCACCATTATCCATATATCATGATTATATGGTGGAAGATTAATTGCTGGCAAAACAGATATAGAAATCGATACTCTAGTTGCCATAATATATAGCATCATCTGTCTTGTAGTTATCTTTTCCACTATCATTTTTCTCTTCCCTTCTCAAGATTTGGGGGAATATTTGTTAAACCTGTTCTTACCATATTTGTTTCTACTTTTACTGTGTAAATTATATCTGGGAATATCTCCTTGTCCCAATCATCAGAAATCTCATTCCATACTTCAGGATATTTGATATATACTAAGTTTTTTATATCTAAGTTATCAATTTGAAATTCTTTTTGTGCTTTATTCATAACTGTTTCAATATATTTTTCTATTCTTTTTGAACAAGCCTTTTGTATAGAATTCTTAACATCTAACTCAGTAACTCTGAGTCCCTCTGTTTCCTCCCCCAAAGTTCCTTTAAGTCTTACATTTATATTTAGATGTATCTGTCCGTCCACTATTTCAATATCCTTTTTTGTCCTACTACTTATAATCTCCATCGTAGTAAATTTCCCTTTAGTGGCGATAAGCTTATTATCGATTTTGCCATCAGGCACCTCAAATACTATAAGGCCACCTTTTACTTTATTTGTCATAAAATTAAATCCTATCATCTCATCCGCTGTATAGTATCCTTCTAATTTATCTCTTCTAAAAACTGCACCTCCCATTACATTTAGCACAGTTTTGCTTGGTATATCTTTAACCTTCTTTTTATTTGTTTCTATTTTTTCTACCTTTTGGACAACACCTAGCAGGGGAGTCTTGTTTTTATAGAAATACTTAAAATATTCATATAAAGTAACACTTCTAGTTTTTGAAGTATATTTAAAATTTTCAATTAGTCCTATCAAATAATCGCCTGAAGTAGATGCTACACCTGCATTAATCCCCAGTAAATTGTATCCTTTATCACCCTTAGCTACTAGCATATATAATGCCTCTCTTGGTTCAGAATCGTTTAAAAAATCAACTATATAATCTCCAATCCCTCTTTTGGCAAATTCTTCTCCAAAAACAACCACCATATTGTGAGCTGTGTATAACTTTCTATCAAACTCTAATGTGGCATTTCTATATGCTTCAAAAATAGTATCACCTGTACTCTGAACATACACCACTTTATCTTCTATAGGATTACCTGGTTCAGTAGCTGGTGGTATGACAACTTCATTAGTGAGTATTATCTTTTCATTTTCTATATCCAATGCTGTAGCTGTTATTATACCTAATTCATTTAATTCACGTGATCCAGCACAAGAAGTACATACCATTAGCATTAAAGTTAAAATAATTATAGATATTGCTTTCTTTATCATTTTACTTGCTCCTTCTTCTTGAATACTTGTTAGGTATATACTTTGGTCTATAGTTAAGCTCTTTCATAGGAGCTCTCTTTATAAAGTCTTTCATTCCTTCTTTATCATAGGGAGCTATTGGATAAAGATATGGAACTCCAAAAGATCTAACACTAACAAGATGAAATGTCAATATTAATATTCCACAGACTATACCATATAATCCAAAGGAAGCAGCTAATAAAAATAAAAACAATCTATTCATAATAATCATTTGCTTTAATTGTGGATTTACAAATTCTGTTATTCCAGAGATTGAAACTACAATGACCATAACTGCACTTATAAGACCTGCTTCTACAGCTGCTTGACCTATTACTAAGCCACCTACTATAGTAGCTGTTTGACCTACAGGTTTAGGTAGTCTAATTCCTGCTTCCTTCAATAACTCAAAGAAAAAGATTATAAGTAATGCCTCTAAAAAGCTGGGAAGAGGTACACCTTCCCTTTGTCTTGCCATGGAAATCAATAATTCTTTAGGTATCATTTCTTGATGAAAGTTTATCAAAGCTATATATACACCAGCTAATGTAATACTTATCAAAAAAGATATGAATCGAACAATCCTTAGATATGTACCATGGCTAGGTTTAACATAATAATCCTCTGGCACCATAAAATTTTCTATAAAAAAACTTGGCAAAGTTGAAGCACTAGGTGAACCATCACATAAAATCCCTATTCTTCCTTCTAAAATTTTAGCAGCTAACACATCAGGCTTTTCAGTATTAAATATAGTATTTATCATGCTCTTAGGTGCATCGTCAATATATTCTTCAATATAGGATATATCAAGAATTGCATCGATTTTGATCTTTTTAAACCTTGCCTTTAATTCTGCTAAGATGTCTTCATTGACTATCCCATCTATATAAACTATGGATACTTTTGTATTTGTTTCTTGTCCAAAAATAAAATCTTCGAAAATCAAATTGTTATTTCTAATCTTACGTCTTATAAGTGTTTTGTTTACACTTATATCCTCCACAAAGGCCTCTTTTGGACCTTTAAGGACCTGTTCGTTTTGAGATTCTTCTACTGCCCTCTTTTCATAGCTGGCAAGATTAAATATATAACATATTTCAAGACCTTCATGAAAGAGTATAACGTTTCCATAAGTTATTGCTGATATGATATCATCCATATTATCAGTTTCTTCCATTCCAGAAATTGATACTGTCGATTTAATATCTAATGAGGATTTTAAATTGTTCATTAAAGGTTCCAATATATGCTGATTTAAAGCCTCTTTATCTATAAATCCATTCAAATAAACAACTAAGGCCATACCATTTGCTAGAGTCTTAAACTCATATAAGACTAAATCTGATGAATTTTTGAAAAGTTGTTTTATTTTTATTTTATTTTCATCTATATTCCTGGATATCATAAAGGCCCTCCATTCATTACACCATTATATATTAGTATTGCCATTTAAAATATAATCTATAACTTTAAGATTGACCTTGTTAACCCATTAAATCTTTTGTGGTGATGAGAAAAATTTATGATAATGTCTTAGCTATACCATAAATTATATTTCCACTTTGATTTCAGTACCAACTCCCAATTCACTTAAAATAACAATATGACCTTTATAGTTTTCAACTATATTTTTAGCTATTGATAATCCTAGTCCAAAAGAGTTATTTGACTTACCTCTTGATTTATCAGCTCTATAAAATCTATCCGTTATAAATGGTATTTCATCCTCTGGAATACCTATTCCGTTATCTTTTACTGATAATGTAGTTTTTTCTTTCTCTTTATATAATTTTATATCTATAATAACAGTTTCTTTGTCATTATATTTTATTGCATTTTCAATAAATATCATTAACAGTTGATTTAAATGTTCTTCTCTTATCTTAATCTTAATGTTTTCTTGAATATCAAGATTAAATTCTACCTTATGATTTAATATCTTATAGTTTTCAATAGTTTCTGTTATTAAATCTTTGGAATTTATAGCTTCTATTCCATTTATATCAATATTGGTATTATCTGATTTTGAGAGTACTAATAAGTCATTTACCATCTTAGTTAATCTCTCAACCTCCTGTAAACAGATCATTATAGACCTTTCAGACCTTTCTTCATCATATTTCCCCCATCTTTGAATCATATTTAAATGTCCATTAAGAGCCGTTAATGGTGTTCTAAATTCATGAGAAGCATCTGCAATAAGTCTGCTTTGTTTATTGAAAGAATCTTCTAAGTCATCCATCATTGTATTGAAAATTATATTTATCTTGTCAAACTCATCATTTTTAGTAGAAATTTCTACTCTATGTTCTATCCCTTTGTCTTTTACTTGTTTCATAGTGTCAGTTAAATTGTTTAGTCTTTTTAAAAATATTTTAGTAACATAAATAGCTCCAATAATGCTAAGTACTAGTCCTATTAATAGTGCATATATAAAAGTTGAAAAAAAGCTTTCAATAAAATCATTGAATATGCTTTCACGCTGGATGATTTGAATTCTATAATCAGTATCATTTATTGAAATAGGAGAATCTAATATTATATATCTTTTAAATTGTATAAGCTGAGTATATGTCTTAAGTTTAATATCTTCTACACTTAACGGAATGTTATCCCACACATTAGAAGGTGTGAAATAATGAATAGTTCCACCCTGATAAATACGTATAAATTCTTCTCTTCCCTTTATAAACTCATTAAGATTAATGAATTTATCTTCTTCGATATTAGCATAGGATAATAATAGCTCAATATCATGATATTTATTTCTTATTTGTTCCTTCTGGTAATCAATACTAAAAAAATTCAGACTTATAAGCTGAATAAACATATACACTATCAAAATAGTAGTAATTATACCTAATGATACAAATGTAAGTTCCATAAACACTGGAAGTTTTGTTTTATTCTTCATATTTATGACCTCATAATATATCCAACTGATCTAATTGTTTGAATATATTCTTCCTTATCGTTGGGATTAAGCTTATTTCTTAAATATCTAATATAGACATCAACAACATTGGTTTTGGGGTCATAGTCATAGCCCCATATGTTTTCTAGTAATGAATCTCTGGATACAACTCTATCTTGATTATTAATTAAAAAAACTAATAATTCATATTCTTTAGTTGTTAAATTTAATTCTTCTTGCTCCTTTTTTACTACTCTAGAACCTTGATCAATTAATAAATCTTTAAATTTAATTGTTATTGAACCACTATTTTCTTTTCTTCTAAAGATAACATTAATACGAGCAAGAAGTTCCTCAATTGCAAAAGGCTTCGCTAAATAATCATCTGCACCAATTTGAAGTCCTGCAACCTTATCCATAACACTATCTTTTGCACTTAACATTATTATGGGTGTATCTTTTTCTTTTTTGAGACGTCTACATACTTCAAATCCATTTAAAGTTGGTAGCATAAGATCTAATATTATCAAATCATAATCTTTATTTAAAGATTCGTTTAATCCCTCTTTCCCATCGGCACAAATTATGGCACTATATCCTTCGTATTCTAACTCATTTTTTATGAAATCTGATATGGATGTCTCGTCTTCAATTATTAGTATTCTTTTCATCTTTTAGCTCCTCTTATAAATAAATGGTGAACCCTCAGGTTCACCATTTATTATACCCTATTTTTCTAATCTTCGTAATGTTCATTGTCATTATCGGAGTTTGTCAAGCAAGTTGTCGCATTTAGTATAAAAAATATATTCCGTTGTTTCCGATTTGCCATTGATATGGAGCCTCTGCCTATATGGTTTTAGTACCTGAAGGCATGACTAATAAAGGTACT
>NZ_LTDM01000003.1 GCF_001940565.1 Tissierella creatinophila DSM 6911 | reverse complement strand
CTATCAAAGGTGGAGTAGATTCATCAAACGTTACAATTGATGGAACAGAAATCAAAGTTAACTGGGCTAGTACTGGTGCTAACGCTCCAAAAGAGGGCGCAAGTATGTCGGACTTTGCAAACCATGTTCAAACAGACATTAACAATGCAATTAAAGCCTACAACAAAACAGTTGATTCAGATAAGCAGATAAAAGATGTAACAGTAAGTGTAAAAGATGGATCTATACAAGTTCAAAGTGGATCTGATAAGAACACAAGTAGTATAAAATTTGATAATAGTGAAGCTGCTCAATTATTAGGTTTAGCTAAACAAAGCAGTGCAACTCAAGGCGGAGGTTTAAAATTCCAAATAGGTGCTAACCAAAAGCAGGATATACAGCTTAATATAGCTGATATGAGAGTAGAAGCTTTAGGAATAGATGGAATAGATTTAACTAGTACTGAAGGAGCTATGGATGCTATCACATCTATAGATAAGGCTATAGCTTCTGTATCAGAGCAAAGATCTTCACTAGGTGCTATGCAAAACCGTCTTGACCACACAATAAACAACTTAACTGCTACAGCTGAAAACCTAACTGAAGCAGAGTCAAGAATTAGAGACGTAGATATGGCAGAAGAAATGATGCAGTTTACTAAGAACAACATTCTTAGCCAAGCAGCTACTTCAATGCTTGCTCAAGCTAATCAAATGCCACAATCAGTATTACAATTACTTCAATAATTAATGGTAATATACTAAATATTACTCTTAAGCATTAAAGAAAACAAGAAAAAGCCGACAAGTATATTATAATACTGTCGGCTTTTTAATAACTAAAATGGGGTGGTTTGTTTGATTTTTATTACTAGACCGGTTACTGAAACTCATAAAAGAATAGAAAAGACAGATTCTAAAGTGCTTGATAATAACCTAAGAGAAAAAGAAAATTTGTTAGTTGAAAGAAAAGAAGAGGTAAAAAAGGAATTTTCAAGAGAAGATTTAGAAAAAGCAGTAGAAGATGCTAACCACATTATATTTAAAGATGATAAAAGATTTGAATTTAAAATGCATGAAAGAACTGGACGCATGATGGTAAAATTAATAGATAAAGAAACAGATGAGATAATAAAAGAGATACCGCCTGAAAAGATACTTGATCTTGTAGCAAGTATTTGGGATTTGGTTGGTATATTAGTTGATGAAAGGGGTTAGAAAATGGCTGGGATAAATTTTATAGGTTCATACTCTGGTATAGATCAAGCTACAATAGATAAGCTTATGGAAGCTGAAAGAATGCCATTAAAGCAACTTACAAATAAACATGTAAATATAACTGCAAAGAAAGATGCTTGGAAAGATGTAAATACTAGACTTAATAGTCTTTTTGAAAAGATGAAATCATTAAAAAATAGCAGTACTTTTAACTCTAAAGTAGCTACATCTTCAGATGAAAAGTTTGTAAGTATGAGTGCTGGAACAAGCGCTGCTGAGGGCAAGTATAATATATATGTAAAACAATTAGCTACAAATAGTTCTATAACTGGGAAGAAAGTTTTACCACCTGAAAAGATAGGTAGTGAAGAGA
This sequence comes from Tissierella creatinophila DSM 6911, assembly GCF_001940565.1. Lineage (GTDB taxonomy): Bacteria > Bacillota > Clostridia > Tissierellales > Tissierellaceae > Tissierella_A > Tissierella_A creatinophila. The sequence goes on along the minus strand of NZ_LTDM01000003.1, from coordinate 93,167 downwards.
ACATTAAGAAAATGTTGGATGTGGAAGGTAAGTTTGAAATTAAAAATGCTGACAAAAAAACTATTGAAATTGAAGTAAAAAAAGAAGATAGTCTACAATCTATAGCAAATAAAATCAATTCTTCTATGACGAAAGCAATAGGTGAAGAAGGAAAAGAGGGTTATAAAGCTCCGGAGAAGATTGGTATCAAAGCAACTGTAGTAGACAATAGATTAGTCCTGACTGATGAAAAAACTGGTGAAAGAACGATTTCTTTGGAAAATGAAAGTAATGGAATATTATCTAAAATAGGCCTTAGTTCTACTACAGGATGGATTGAAGATGAAACAACTGGTGGATATGGATTTAAAAAAGGAAATCAGGCAGAGTTTACTCTAAACGGTATAAAAATAAAAAGAGATACAAACACAATAAATGATGCTATAGAAGGAGTCGTTATAAACCTAAACAAAGCTCATGACACTGGTCAGTTAGATACAGTCAATATTTCTACAGATACTGAAAAAGCTGCTAAAGCCGTACAAGACTTTGTAGACCAGTACAACTCTACTATGAAATTTATAGAAGAGAAAACTGCTGCAGGAGATCCCAAAGTTCCAGGAAGTAAGGGTATACTCGCAGGCGAAAGTAGCCTTATTAGACTTCAAACTTCTCTTAGAAAATTAGTTACTGACAAGTTAACTGTAAGTGGAAGCGATATAAAAGATGCATCTCAAATAGGTATTTCTACACTGGATAGATTTGGTGATCTTACATTTGATAAGACTAAGTTTTTAGATGCTTTGGAAAAAGATTCCGAAAGTGTAATGAACTTTTTAAGTCCAAAAGAAGGAGTAGGTTTAGTTGATAAGGTAAATGACTATATTAATGGGTTTATCTCTAAAGAGGACGGAGTTATAAAGAGTCAAAACGAAAGTCTAGAAAAAGCTATAAAAGACCTAAACTCTCGAATAGAAAGTTTCGAAACCCGTATGGAGAAAAAGGAAAAGTATTATATAAAGATGTTTACAGCCCTTGACTTAGCTATGATGAAAGCTGAAGATCAGATGGGTTGGCTTCAAGGACAAGTAGATGCTATGAATGGTATAAAAAGGTAATTAGGGGGTAAAGATAGATGATGAATCAGGCTTATGGAAGAAGTGTATACCAAAAAACACAAGTAACAGCAGCGCCACAAAAGAAACTTATCGTTATGCTATATGATGGGGCGATAAAGAACTTAAAACTTTCTATTATGGCTATGGATGAAAAGGAAATTGAAAAAACTAACACTCTTTTAATAAAAGCACAAAATATAATTTCTGAACTTATGATTACTCTTGATTTTGAAAAGGGTGGAGAAATCGCTAAAAGTCTTTATTCTCTTTATGAGTATATGTATAATTCCCTTATAAGGGCAAATATTGATAAAGACAGGGTAAAGGTTGAAGAGGTTATAAAATATTTGGAAGAGTTAAGAGATACATGGAACCAAATATAGAGAATTTAAAACTTGAAAGAATTGAAATTTTAGAAAATATATTAAAAAAAATAAAAAGATGGGATAAAACCTATGAGATGGGTATAGAGATTATTGACGATGTAGAAGTAATCTTAGAAGAGCTTAAAGAAATCAATAATCTACTGGAGTCTAGTTTAGGTTTTTTCCCACTTGATAAGCCCTACGAAGAAAAGATTGGTACTGTAAGATGGGAGTATAGTGTTTTTTTAGATGAACTTAAAATAAAGAGAGAAAAACTTTTAGAACTTATAAAAGAGACAAGACTTAAAGAAAAGATAAAAAACAATTACATATTAAATGATAGAGGATCTATTTTTATAGATAAAGACCTTTAAATGGGTAAAACTACACAATCTACAAATATCGACAAGTGCTTAAATAATTAAGCACTTATTTGTGTTTTTTTGGGAGGAATATGAAATCATTTTGTTGATTATAGGAAATCATTGTGATATTATAAAAAAGAGTGAAAGAAAATTTCCTTAACTGTAAAAGTTTACAAGATGTGGTACCTAAATCCATATCCTTACATATAATGGGGAAGGTTCTTTTTTATATAGAAGAATTTGAAAGGAGGAAATTTTTTTGAAGGATTTAAGCTATAATTTGATTAAAAAAGGCTTGGATATGTCGAGTTTAAGACAGAGGACAATTTCCCATAATATTGCAAATATAAATACTTCAAACTTTAAAACTGGAAGAGTAGAATTTGAGGAGATATTAAAGAGAGTAAGTGATGGAGTAGGGATAGATAAAACGGATGATAAACACTTTGGAGTAAAGGATATAGATGATATAGATTTAAAGGTAAAAAAGAAAAACACAACTATGCTAAACGATAATGGAAACAATGTGGACATAGATTTAGAGATGACTGAATTATCTGCAAACGAGGTATATTATAATGTTTTAATCAGACAGGTAAATTCTAAGCTTTCAAGTCTAAACTATGTTATAAATAGCTAAGGGTAAAGGTGAGAAGATGAGTATATTTAATTCTATGAAGATAAATTCAAGTGGACTTAGCCTTGAGAGATTAAAGATGGATGTTATATCTACTAATATGGCGAATGTAAACACTACTCGTACTGAAGGTGGAGGGCCTTATCTTAAAAAGCAAGTTCTTTTTACAGAGAGCCTTGTAGCAGCAAAAGACACTATAGGTAAAAAGAAAAGTGAGGGTGTAAAGGTAGTTGGTATAAGGGATAATGATGAGGGTTTAAGAGAAGTTTATGATCCAGACCATCCTGATAGCAATGAGGAAGGGTATGTACTTTTTCCAAATGTAAATATGGTGGATGAAATGATTTCACTTATAAACGTGCAGAGAACTTATGAGGCAAATGTAACGGCTCTTACTACTAGTAAGAATATATTGAAGAAGGCACTTGAGATTTCTAAGGGATAAGAAGAGAGGTGAAAATAGATGAATGTTTTATCTTTATATAATAAAGCTTTTTTAAATAACAATCAAATAACAAATGAAAAGATGCAAGGCTTAAATGGAATAGGCGATAAACTACATACTAAAGAAAAAAACGAAGAGAAAAATGATATATCTTTTGCTGATATGATGAATAAGGAAATAGACAAGGTAAACTCTATGCAAATAAATGCGGATAATATTACTAATAAGTTTATGACAGGTGAAATAGACGATCTTCACTCTGTTATGATAGCTACGGAAGAAGCAAGGATTTCACTTGAACTTGCAGTGCAGGTTAGAAACAAGTGTATAGAGGCGTTTAAGGAAATAAACAATATGCAATTATAATGTAGAATATGAAGGAGTTACCCCATGAATAAATTCAAAAAAATAATTGAAGGAGTAAAAAACGGCTGGCACAATATGGATTCTAAGAAAAAGATTCTTATGATATCTGTTGTGGTAATGGTTTTTGTTGTAGTAGCTCTATTTACCTACTTTAATAGAGTTGTTTATGCGCCGCTTTTTACAAATCTAGAGCTTGATGACTCAGGGAGAATAGTGGAAGATTTAAAGGCAAAAAAGATAGACTATAAGCTAAACAATGGTGGTAAAGATATACTGATAGATGAAAAGTTGATTGATGGTTATAGACTTGAGGTTGCAACTGAGGGAAATATGCCGGAAAAATCTTCAGGTTTTGAGATGTTTGATCAGATGGGTATGATGGCAACAGATGAAGATAGAAAGATAATGTATCAAAGAGCTCTCTCTGGTGAACTTCAAAGGTCGATTATGAGTTTAGATGCAATACTTGCAGCTAAAGTTCATCTTGTACTACCTGAAAAGAGCATATTTGAAACAGAAGAAAAGCCAGGTTCTGCATCTGTTATAGTAGAACTTGATCCTACTAAAAAGATAAATGATGAGACGGTTAGGGGTATTGCGGCGCTTGTATATGGAGCAGTTGACAATGTACCTGAGGAAAACATTCAGATTATAGATTCAAAAGGAAATCTTTTAAGTTCGTTTTTAAAGGCTGAAAAACAAGAAGGAGCTGTTGGAAGTTTAGATAGTTATGACGGGATGAGAGAAGAGTTTCAGCAAAAGATTAAAACAAATTTAGATGAACTTCTTAGTGGTGTATTTGGCAGGGACAAGGTAAAGATATCAGTATTTGCAGACTTAGATTTTGATGCTGAAGAAACTACTGTTATCTCTTATAAGGATCCAATAACTAGAAGTGAACAGACTACATCTATGGTAGAAGGTGGAACAGGTGGAAATATAGGAGATGGCAATAACAATGTAGTAGGTGATGAAGGGGAAGATGGAATTCTCATAGATAAGACTACAAATAATGAACTTACAACTGAGACCAAGACCACTATAAAAGCTCCTGGAAAGGTTAGAAAACTTACTACTTCAGTTGTATATGATGGCAATCTTTCTCCAGAAGCTCAAGATCAGATTCTTAGCATTGTTGCAGCAGCTACAGGTTATGACACTACAAGAGGGGACTTTATATCTATTGAAGGAGTAAATTTTGACAAATCTTATGAAGAAAATATGCAAAAAGAACTAGATGCTTTAAAAGAAGCGGAAGATAAAGAAAAGAGTGCTTTGGCTAAATATAGAAATTATCTTGTATATGGACTTGTGGGTATATTTTTACTGCTATTGATAGTAGGTATAGTTAGGAGACTACGTTCTCGTAATAGAGAAGAGGACGATTTATTTAAAGAGAAATTTCCTATGGAAGTACCTATTGGAGAGATAAGTAAAACGATAGAAAAAGAAGAACCTCAGACTCAGAAGATAGAAAAAATAGAAGTTAAGAAAGATGTAAATCAACTCAAGGCAAATGACTTTGCAGTGGAAAACCCAGATGTAGCAGCAGACTTAATCAAGGCTTGGATGAAGGATTAGAGGAAGGAGTAGTGGCTGGAATTGGCAAAAAAGAATGATGGAATAAGAAAGGCAGCTATACTTCTTATAGCACTAGGGCCTGATACTTCCTCACAGATATTAAAAAGGCTTCCAAATAATTTAATACAACAGGTTACCTATGAGATAGCAAATATAGATTATGTAGAACCTCATGAGAAAAATGAGATTTTGCAAAATTTTGTAGATATGGTTTCAGCTAGGCAATATGTCTTAGATGGAGGATTTGACTATGCTAAAAATTTGCTCAATAAGGCATTAGGGACCCAAAAAGCTAAGGAAGTTATGGATGTTTTAACCCAAATTCAACAGAGGGAGAGACCATTTGCTATTGCTAGAAAGGCAGACCCAGCTCAACTTACCAATCTACTCTTAGGGGAGCATCCTCAAACCATAGCCCTTATAATGTGCTATATGCAACCAGAGAAGGCAGCACTTGTCCTATCTGAACTTCCTAGAGAACTTCAGATAGAGATATCAGAGAGAATTTGCAATATAAATAGGGCTTCTCCTGAGGTCATAGCCCGTATAGAAAAGATTATGGAGGCCAAGTTTTCAAATCTTATTGAAAATGATATGGAAACTGTTGGAGGAGTAAACACCCTTGTAGATATATTAAACTCAGTAGATAGGAGTACAGAGAAGAACATTATAGGTGATCTTGAAAAAACTGATTTAGAACTTGCAGAAACTATCAAAGCTAGCTTATTTGTATTTGAAGATATCGTAACTCTTGATAAAGGTTCTGTTCAAAGAATACTTCGTGAGGTTTCAAATGAAGACCTTGCTATTGCACTTAAAGGTGCTTCTGAAGAAGTATATACAACTATATTTAGCAATATGAGCCAGAGAGCAGCTGAGATGCTTAAAGAGGATATCAAGTTTATGGGGCCAGTTCGTATTTCCACTGTAGAGGAGTCACAGCAAAAGATAGTTGGAGTTATAAGAAGATTAGAAGAGGCTGGAGAAATTGTTATAGCAAGAGGTGATCAAGATGGAGTCATCGTATAAGATTATTAAGAGAAACTATATAAGTAGTAGTGATGATGAGTTTTTTATAGATACAGCTTTTGAAGAGATAGAAGAAGAAAAAGAAGATATAGATCTCTATCATGAATATATAGAAGAGACAATAGGTGATGAAGAAAAACTGAAACTGTTAAATGATATAGACCAATATAAAAAAAGGGTAATTTCAGAGATAGAGTCTGAGAGAAAAAACATATTAGAAATAGCTAGAATCCAGGCTCAAAAGCAAGCTATAGAGATAAGAGAAGCTGCTAAAGAACAAGGATATGATGAAGGATATGCTAGAGCCATAGAAGATGCAAAAGAGGAAGCTTCTATTATAAAGGAAAAAGCCCTTGATTTGATAAGAGAAACCAAAGAGTATAGGGACAATTACTTAAGAGAAAATGAAAAAAACATATATAATTTAGCAAAAACTATGTCAGAAAATATTATAGATCATATAATAGATATAGAGGATGAAAATATCCTTCTTCTTATAAGACCAGTGCTAGTTGAATATTTAAAAGAAGAAGATATAATAATTACTTCAGATGCGAGAGGAAAAGCATTGCTTCAAAAAAATAGAAGTAAAATGGAAGAGCTATGTCCAAATACTAGATTTATATTTTTAGAAGATAAGTCTATAGATAAAAATGGATTTGTAATAGAAAGTGAAGAGCAAATAGTAGATCTTCAAATAAAGGTACAGCTTCAAAATATGTTAAAAGAAATAAGTGATAGTGATGAATAATTTAATAGATATAGATTTCGAAAATATAAGATCAAAGATAGCTAATAGAAACTACTATTCCAGGCTTGGAAAGGTAAGTGAAGTAATAGGACTTATAATCCAAGTAGAAGGTTTGGAATGTTTTATAGGTGAAGTGTGTGAAATTATAATTAAGTTTTCTAATAAAAAGGTCTTAGCTGAAGTTGTAGGTTTTAAAGATAAATCGCTTCTCCTAATGCCTTTAGATGATATACTTGGAATAGGACCGGGATGCTTTGTTAAGCCCACTAGAAAGAGTTTAAAGATAAATATAAATGATGATATACTTGGAAACACTTTAGATGGTCTAGGCAGACCTATAGACAAAGGTAGTCTTGAAAAAGGTGAACTCATAGATGTAGAAAGGACTCCACCAAATCCATTTGAGAGAAAAAGGATAAGCGATGTGATGAGTACAGGGGTAAAGGCTATAGATGGCCTCTTGACCTGTGGTGAAGGACAGAGGATAGGTATATTTGCAGGTAGTGGTGTTGGAAAAAGTACCTTGCTTGGCATGATAGCAAAATATTCAGATTCAGATGTAAATGTTATAGCTCTAATAGGTGAGAGAGGTAGAGAGGTTTTAGAATTTATCGAAAAGGATCTAGGGGAAGAGGGATATAAGAAATCTGTAGTTATCTGTGCAACATCTGATCAGCCACCTCTTGTAAGACTTAAAGGTGCATTTGTAGCAACAGCTGTAGCAGAGTATTTTAGAGATAAGGGTAAAAAGGTCATGCTTATGATGGATTCAGTAACTCGTTTTGCAATGGCTCAAAGAGAAATAGGACTAGCTACAGGAGAACCACCTACAACCCGTGGATATACTCCTTCAGTTTTTGCAATGCTACCAAAATTGCTTGAAAGAAGTGGAATGTCAAAAGATGGTTCTATTACTGCCTTTTACACAGTATTAGTAGAAGGGGACGATATGAATGAACCTATAGCTGATGCAGTAAGGGGTATCTTGGATGGGCATATAGTCTTATCTAGAAAGATAGCGGCAAAAAATCATTTCCCCGCTATAGATATTCAAAGTAGTATAAGTAGGATTATGAAGCAGGTGGTAGATAAAGAACATTTTCTTAAAGCAGGGAAGTTAAAAGAAAATCTAGCTATATACTCTGAATCAGAGGATCTTATAAATATAGGAGCCTACAAGAAAGGGACAAACCCTATAATAGATCGTTCAATAGATTTAATAGGTCCTATAAATAGTTTTTTAACGCAAGATACTGAAGAGAGATATAAGTATGAGGAAAGTATAGAGAGATTAAAAGACATAATAGAAGACTAGAGAGGGTGTAGCTGTGAAAAACTATAAATTTTCACTTCAAAGTGTTTTAGAAGTTAGAGACAATGAAGAAAAGAATGTATTAGAAGATTTTGTATTAGCTCAAAATAATTTGGATAAAGAAGGTAGAAAAAAAGAAGAGTTACAAAGAGATTTAGAACTTTGTTTAGAAAAGAAGAGTTCTATTAAAAACATCCAAGAACTTATGATGGAAAATCTTTATAAAATAGATTTAGAAGACAAAATAAAATTTCAAGATATGGTTATAAAGGAAAAAAAAATAGAACTTGAAGAGGTTCGTAAAAAACTACAGATGGCTCAAAAGGATAAAAAAATCATAGAAAAGTTAAAAGAGAAAGACTTAGATGAATATAAAGCTGAAATAGAGAAAAAAAGCCAAAAAGAAATAGATGAATTTGCCGTTTTAAGGTTTAAAACTAGCTAATACATTTATTATATTAACTTGAAAGGTGGTGAAAAATTGAATCTAAACGTAAGTGAATCTTTAAAAACTGTAATGAGTAAAACTAACAAGTTTAACCCTAAGAGTAAGATGGATAAAAATGATGGTGAGAGTTTTTTAAAGTCTCTTAATAAGTTTTTAGAAAAGAATAAATTAAAAGATGATAAAACTCTCGGTAAAGCAAGTGTGGATAAAAAAGAAAATCTTAAAGATAAGATGAGTGACAATGACAAAGAAGATAAGATTGATGACAATAAAGATGATGCTTTAGGCAGTGTAAATATAAGCTCCCTTATAGGATTAACAAATAAGCACCCAGCTGAAACCATTTTAAACAAGGAAGTTTCAACAGAGATAATTGGAGAAATCAAACCTCAGTTACAATCAATAGTTGAAGGTGAGGAATTGTCAAATCTTGGAAGTTTAGATATTGAGTCCAAAATAGAAGTGAGCTTAAAGAATGAATTAGAAACAGAGCTAGAAACAGAAACAACTGGTACTAGATTTAACTTTAATATAGAAGAGGCAAAAAATAATCTTGCCAAAGCTTTAAATAAAGAGGTAGAAAACTTAAAAGAGCCAAGTGGATTAGAAGGTGAGATTTTAAATATTAAAGAGGAAGCTTCTGGTAAGCTAAAAGATTCTGAGGTTTTAAACTCTGGAAGAGTAGAAACAAAGGAAGTAGATATTACAAAAGTTGATCTATTAGAGGGTAAAGTAGATTCAACCCTTATAGATGATGGTGAAGCTGTAATGGAAGATTCTATTTTAATGGATGGGGTTAAAGATACATCTAAAGAGCTTGGAACTGAAGAAGAACTTATAGAAGGAATTAAGAGTAAAAGTACTATAGAAAAGCCTAAGACACTAGAGACAAACTTTATATTTAATAGAATTCAAAACTCTTTTGTTAACGTAGGAAAAATAGAAAATAGCTTATCTTCTCAAAACTTACAAGGGATAGAAGATTCTATGATAGAGTTTATGAAAGTTTCTAAAGAAGGCGATACAAGTGTTATGAAGGTAAGACTTTATCCAGAGGAGCTAGGCAGTATAGATATATCTTTAAAACTTAGTGGTGGAAAACTTATAGCTGATATAATAGTTGAAAGTGAAAAGATAAAAGCTCTATTTTTAAACAGTTCTAATATCTTAAACAAAGCCCTAGTAGAACAAAACATAGCAATAAAGGATATAAATATAACTGTAAATGAAAACTTAAACAGCTTTGAAAACTTTAAAGGTGAAACCAATGAAAGAGATAGACAAGGCAATCCTCAAAGTCACTTAAATAGAAATAAGAATGGAGATGGAAGTTTAAACACAAGTCCATTAGATGATATGAGGATAAAAAACATAAATAAACAAAGTGGAAGTTTAGATATCTTAGTATAGATAAACAAGATAATAATAAAAGAGGTGAAAAGATGACAAATGTTAATTCAAATGTGAATCCTAATTCAAGAACAAATCCCAGCTATGCCTGGAACAAAGATGAAGTAAATAAAAAACCTGGCTCGCAAGGTTCTCAAAGTGTATTAGAAGAAAGAAGCGGTCTTTCTGTAGATGACTTTTTAAAGATAATGGCAGCAGAGATGCAAAACCAAAGCCCTATAGGTGGAAGTGAGGGTGGGGGAAGTAAGACGGATTATATGACTCAGCTTGCACAGTTTACTTCTCTTGAGCAGATGACACAGGTAGTAGAAAATTTAAATTATTTAAATATTATGAGTCAACAGCAATATGCTTTTAGTCTTATAGGAAAAGAAGTAAGTTTAACAGTGCCAAAAGAAAATGGAACAGGTCCTACGGATATGGAAACAATCAAAGGTGTTGTAGATAAAGTTAAATTTAAAGAGGGATTTCCTACTATAACAGTGGGGGGCAAAGACTATCAACTTGGAAGCATTATGGAAGTAGGTGAGTCTAAAAATGAGCTTTAGAATTCAAAGAGGTGCTATATTTCCAGGACAAGAGTCAATACAAAACAAACCCAAAGCAGATAATGGCTTTGAAAACATATTAAAGGAAAAGATAGGGCAAAAAGAGGAACTCAAACTATCTAGTCATGCTCAAAAAAGATTAGTAGAAAGACAGATACATCTTCAAAAGAGTGATATCAACAAGCTCACAAATGCAATAGATAGATTAGAAGAAAAAGGTGCTAAGGAAAGTCTTATGATTTATAAAGATATGGCTTTTATAGCAAGTATAAAAAATAGAACAATAATAACAGCCATGGGTAGCACTGACTTAGATATAGTTACAAATATAGACAGTACAATAATAGTAAAATAAAAATAATATAAAAATAAAAAAGGCTGGACCTAAAGGAAGCCTTAAATCTTCTGACCGAGTGATGAAGATAAAATAGGAGGAATAATAAATGTTAAGATCATTATATTCAGGTGTAAGTGGAATGAGAAACTTCCAAACAAAGATGGATGTTATAGCAAACAATATTTCCAATGTAAATACAACAGCTTTTAAATCAGGAAGGGTAAAATTTCAAGACATGCTTAATCAATCAGTAGCATCAGCTCAATCACCTCAAGCAGGAGGACTTGGAGGAGTTAACCCTCAACAAATAGGTCTTGGAGTAAAGGTAGGGAGTATAGATACTATAATGGAAGGTGGAGCATTCCAACCAACAAATAGAGGGCTTGACTTTGCAATAGAAGGGGAAGGCTTCTTTACTCTTAATGATGGAAAAAAAGATGTATATACAAGAGACGGAGCTTTTTATGTAGACTATGATGGAAATCTAACAAATGCAAGTGGGCTTAAAGTAATGGGGTATCAAAATGCTGATACTACAAATTTTACTGGAGCAATAAATAATAAAGCTACTGATAAAATAGGAGTATTAAGAATACCAGAAAAAATTGGTACCGCAGAATTACAAGAATTTAACATAGATGGTACTGGTCTTATAACGGGGATATATTCAGATGGAACAACTAGTATTGAGAAAAAATTAGGTCAAATATCAGTAACAACTTTCTCTAACCCAAGTGGTCTTGAAAAAAATGGAGGAAACAACTATGTAAGGACAAATAACTCAGGAACACCTTCTGTAGGAGTGGCAGGTGCTGCTAGCAAAGGCTTTATCCGTCAAGGTTTCCTCGAAATGTCTAATGTAGACCTTGCAAACGAGTTTACTGAGATGATAGTTACCTCTCGTGCTTATCAAGCAAACTCAAGAAGTATAACTACATCAGATGAAATGATACAAGAGCTTCTTAACTTAAAGAGATAGTAGGTAGAGGATAAGGAGGAAATCTTCCTCCTTATATATAAACAATAAATCAAAGAGAGGTAAAAACGATGATAATGCTTACTTCTATAAAGGGAAAAAAGTTTTGTTTAAACAGTGATTTAATCTATAAGATCACAGAAGCCCCTGATACTATAATAACCCTTACAGATGGAAAGGTTTTAAGAGTAGAAGAAAGATGTGAACAGATTAGACAAAGCATAATTGACTTTAAACGAGAGATTTATGCTGCACCATTGGAGGGATAATTATGAAGAAAAATATGTTGCCATTAATAGGGTTAGTATCAGGAGCTGCTCTTGTAGTATGGTCTATTTTAATAGCAGGAGACATCATGAGTTTCTTGGATACTCCTTCTATTATAATAACTGTATTTGGAAGTTTTGCCGCTCTTATGATAAGTTTTCCGTTTAAAACACTTTTAAATATACCAAAGGTTATGAAGGTTCTCTTATCAGATCCTAAAGATAAGAGAGTAGACCTTGTAAATCTTTTTGCTGAACTTTCTAGAAAGGCTAGAAAAGATGGACTCTTAGCCCTTGAAAATGATATAGAAACAATTCACAATGAGTATATGATAGAAGGCCTTAAGATGGTAATAGATGGAGTAGAACCTGATACTATAAAGGAAATAATGGAATTAAAACTAGACACTATGGAAAGACGCCATAGAAGCGGTCAAGAGGTCTTTGAAAAATGGGCAGAACTAGCTCCAGCATTTGGTATGCTTGGCACTCTAATAGGTCTTGTAATAATGCTCTCTGGTCTTGATGACCCAGATGCCATAGGCCCTGGTATGGCCACAGCCCTTCTTACTACATTTTATGGAAGTCTTTTAGCTAATCTTATATTTATTCCAATGGCTTCAAATCTTTCTCTTCAGACAGATGAAGAGGTATTTACAGGAGAGATGGTTATAGATGGAATACTTCAAATTCAAGCTGGAGCAAATCCGAGGCTTTTGGAAGAAAAACTTAAGACATATCTTTCAACTGATGAGCTAAAACTATTAAGTAGTGAGAAAGAAGATGAAGTAGGGGCTGCTAGCTATGAGTAGAAGAAAAAAAGAAAAAAAAGAAGGTGGAGGCGCTCCAGGATGGATGACCACATTTTCAGATCTTATGAGTTTACTTTTGACATTTTTTATACTTCTTTATTCTATGAGTAATATAGATGCTCAAAAGTTTAAAGATATGAGTCTTTCACTTCAGGGAGTACTTTCAGGGCTTGGTTATACTCAGGTTTTAGAAGGTGAAAGTAGTGAGATGGAGATACCACTAGAGAATGAGACTCCTTTAGATGAAAGCGATATAGATTCAAGTGCTATTATGCAAGAAATTCAAGAAGTTTATAAAAAGGTACTTGACTATGTAGAAAAAGAAGGTTTAGATGCTGATGTAACCGTAAACTATAATAAGAGAGGTATATTTGTAGATATAAAAGAGGCCATTTTATTTGACTCAGGTAGTTCAAAGATAAAGCCAAGTGGACTTCTGGTTTTAAAAAAGATAGAAGGTATATTACAAGAGTTTGAAAATGAAATTGTAATAGAGGGTCATACGGACAATGTGCCGATGAAGAGTGCCTTATATCCTAGTAACTGGGAACTTTCTATGGGGAGAAGTATAGCGGTATTAAGGTATTTAAGTGAAACAGGAAATATACCACCAAATAGGCTCTCATCTGTAGCTTATGGAGAATACAAACCTATAGTTCCAAATACTAATGATAAAAATAGAGCTATAAATAGAAGGGTAAATATTCTCATCATATTTGATGAAGAAAGCGACAAGGGGTAGGGATATGGAAAAAGAAAAAAAGAAGATGAGTAAGTCAAAACTTATAATAATCATTTTACTTGTAGTAATTTTAGCTATAGTAGCTGTTGGGGCATATATGATGATTTCGGGCAAATCCTTTAAAGATGCAAAGAAGATGTTTGAGTCTAAGGATGAGTATACGATTGCACTAGATGAGTTTGTGACAAATCTCAAAAATGAAAGTAAAGATAAGGGAAAAAACTATTTAAAGATACAAGTAGCGCTTATGTATACGGATAAGAAAAATACAGAAATAATAGAAGCAAATATAAGTAAAATAAGAGATATAATATTAAATGATCTAAGGGAAAAGAGTTCAGCTCAAATTCTAGAGGTAGAAAATACTCCTAAACTAAAAGAAAAAATATTGGAAAAAATAAATAATTCTTTAGGAAAAAAGGTAATACACGATATTTACTTTACCAATCTAGTAGTACAATAGGCAAATAAAGGGAAGTGGAAGTATGGAAGGAATTTTTGCTGTTTTACAGACATTAGTAGTTTTGATTATAGTTATAGCTCTAGCGCATATAAGTCTTAAACTATTAAATAAGTATATGGTAAAACAAAATAGAATTATAAAGATATTGGAGAAGACAGCTGTAAACCCAAATTCCTCTTTAGGGATTGTAGAGGTTTCTGGAAAGTACTATCTTATGAGTTTTACTCAGGGTGAAAATACTGTATTAAAGGAACTCGAAAAAGAAGAGATAGAAGAGGTGTTAAAGGAAAAGGAAATGAATATGGACATAAAGGAAAATATAATCTATAAAAAAGTGAACTCTCTAATAGAAAAGAGGAAGTACAATTGAAGAATTTTAAGATATTTATAATTATTTTAACCCTATCAGTACTTCTTTTTTCTAGTGTTTCATTTGCAGCTCCAGATCTAGGAGATTTAGGTATTATCCTGGATAAAGATGGTGATAGGGAGACTACAGTTGATACTCTGAAACTTTTTATAGTTATAACAATATTAACACTTGCCCCTTCTTTTTTAATCCTTACCACATGTTTTACAAGGATAATAGTAGTCTTATCTTTTTTAAGAAATGCACTAGGTACTCAACAGGCTCCTCCAAATCAACTTCTTATAGGCTTAGCCCTATTTTTGACATTTTTTATAATGAGGCCTGTCTATACTGAGATAATGAATACTTCAGTTACTCCATTTTTAGAAGAAGATATAACAAGACAAGAGGCAATGGATAGGGGAGCTAAACCTTTAAAAGAGTTTATGCTTAAAGAAACCCGTGAAAAAGATATTGCTTTGTTTTTAAGAGCTTCAGGATCTGAAAATGTAGCGGAGCCAATGGATGTTCCTATAACAACTGTTATACCGGCATTTGCACTTAGTGAACTTAGAACGGCTTTTAGTATGGGGTTTTTACTGTTTATTCCATTTTTAGTAATAGATATGGTTGTCGCAAGTATCCTGATGAGTATGGGTATGTTTATGCTTCCTCCAGTTATGATATCACTTCCATTTAAGATACTTCTATTTGTATTGGTAGATGGATGGCATGTAGTTATAAAATCACTAATAGAAAGTTTTATATAAGAGGATGATTTAAATGAGCCAAACTTTAGTATTAGATATAATGAGAAATGGGTTTTTAACTATAGTAAAAGTTTCAGCACCTGTCCTTCTAATTGCTTTAATTGTAGGACTTGTGATAAGTATACTTCAAGCAACAACACAGGTTCAAGAACAGACACTTTCTTTTGTGCCAAAGCTTATAGCAGTTATGGCAGCTTTAATCATATTTGGAAGTTTTATGTTAAATACACTTATAAATTTTACTCAAAACTTATTTAATATGATGTCAACTTTAAATTAGGTGAAACAATGACAATACAATTTGAAAAGTTAATCCTAATCCTAGTTAGAATTACAGCATTTATAGTGATCTGTCCTGGGTTTTCGTTTAAAGGACTTCCCAATATATTTAAAATAGGTCTTTCTTTTAGTATATCTTTAATAGTATATTTTATGGTTCCAGACCTTACGCTTGGAGGAAATTTTTACCTTCTAATACCTTTAGCTATAAAGGAAACCTTATTTGGTCTTAGCATAGGATATATAACTAAACTTGTTTTTGCAGCAGTAGAAATAGCAGGAGATTTTATAGATTTTCAAGTAGGTTTTTCAATGGGGCAAGTTTTTGACCCCTCAATGGGCGTTAGTAGTTCGAACTATGGAAGACTACTTAATTGGCTCTCTATATCAGTTTTTTTTATGATGAATATGCACCATTATATGATAGAAACACTTATAAAGAGTTTTGAAATGGTCCCACTAAATAGTTTAGATTTAAATCAGCTAGGAGTAAGCAGTATAGTAAGTCTTTTTTCACATGTATTTGAATTGGGATTCAATCTTGCAGTTCCAATTATAATAGTAGTTTTAACTACTGATATAGTTTTAGGTGTAATCTCTAGAACAGTTCCTCAGATAAATGTTCTAATGCTAGGAATGCCTATGAAGAGTATGATAAGTTTTATATTGTTTATGCTTATTTCTTCTTGGCTCTTAAACTCTATTGGAAAGATTGTGAGTTTTATGCCTAAGTTTATAGAAGGTTTCATCAATTCTATGTAAGAAATGAAGGAGTTTTAAGATGGAAGATAAAGCTAGTAAAACGGAAGATGCAACCCCCAAGAAGCTTCAAGATGCCAAGAAAAAAGGCCAAATAGCAAAGAGTGGAGATTTAAATGGTGCTGGAAGTTTTTTTGTATTCACTATATTTTTTATAGGGCTTGCAAACTATCTATTTCAAAATAGTTTCAATTATATAAAGGGTTCACTTGGAAGAACACCTCCTACTAGTGAAATAACAGAAAGTTTTTTAAGAAATATATTTATAGATGATTTATTACAATACTTGGTTATATTGCTTCCTTTTTTTACAGTTGCAATAGCTGTTGGAATTATAACAAATTTAATTCAAGTTGGATTTATATTTACAACAGAAACTCTAAAGCCCAATTTTAAAAAAATAAATCCAATAGAAGGATTTAAAAATATATTTTCTAAAAAGTCTTTTTTAACACTTATAAAAAACTTATTAAAGATGATATTAGTTTTTTATTTGACTTATAAGACACTCTCTACAGAATTTGTAAAAATATTAAATAGTGGAAATATAGGGACTGAAAAATTATTTCCCTTCTTTATAGAATTTATAAAGACTGTTAGTATCGATATAGCTATAGTTATGTTTTTACTTGGGATGATGGATTATGTGCTTGAAAGACAAGAGTGGAAGAAAAATTTACGTATGTCGAAACAGGATATAAAAGATGAGTATAAACAGATGGAGGGAGACCCCCATATAAAAGGTAAAAGGCAACAAAGGCAAAGAGAGATATCTATGGGTAGGATGATGGAAGATATGAAGGACTCAACAGTTGTTATCACAAACCCAACTCATTTAGCCGTTGTTTTAAGATATGAAACTGGAGTGGATAAGGCACCCGTAGTTACAGCTAAGGGGGCAGATCACTTAGCTAAAAGAATAAGAGAAAAGGCTAAGGAATATAAGATACCTATAATAGAGAATAAACCTTTGGCTAGAACTATGTATAAGAGAGTTGAGATAGGAGATACGGTTCCTATGGAACTATATCAGGCAATTGCAGAAGTATTAGCTCTAGTATATGAAATGGAAAGAAAAAATAAGGGGAAGATTTAAAAGGATGATAAATAATGGCAGAGAACTTTAAAGGAATTATAAGTTTTACTAACAAAAACATAGAGATAATAATAGCTTTTGTGGTAGTAGCTATTATAGGAATAATTATAGTGCCTATGTCAAGTTTTGTACTAGATCTTTTACTAGTTCTAAATATTACTATGGGAATTATTATTCTTCTTCTTACGCTTTTTACTAGAACAGTATTAGAGTTTTCTACATTTCCAACTCTTTTACTAGTTACAACTATGTTTAGACTGGCACTTAATATCTCTTCTACTAGATTGATATTAAGTGAGGGAAGTGCAGGAAAGGTTATAGATGCATTTGCAAACTTTGTTACTGGAAACAATTATATAGTAGGTAGTGTTATATTTATAATTATAGTTATAGTGCAGATGGTAGTAGTTACAAGTGGTGCATCAAGAGTATCTGAAGTATCAGCTAGATTTACCCTAGATGCTATGCCAGGTAAACAGATGGCAATAGATGCCGATTTAAATAGTGGTATTATAAATGAAGCAGAAGCTAAGAAAAAAAGACGCGATCTTCAAAGAGAAGCAGACTTTTATGGTTCAATGGATGGTGCGAGTAAGTTTGTAAAGGGAGATGCTATAGCAGGTATACTTATTACCCTTATAAACCTTATAGGAGGTATACTTATATTTTCTATTCAATATGGAATGGGTGCTATGGAAGCCCTTGATAAATTTGGTAAACTAACTATAGGAGATGGGCTTGTAAGTCAGATGCCAGCACTTTTAATTTCTATAGCATCAGGTATCATAGTAACGCGTTCAGAAGATGATCATGGTTTTGGAGAGTCGGTTACAGAAGAATTATTTGGTTTTTCTAAAGTTATAATGCTAGCTTCAGCAGTTATATTTCTAATCGCCCTAGTTCCAGCATTTCCAACTATACCTTTTCTAATAGTTGCCTTAATACTTGGAAGTATAGGTTATATATTAATGGAGAATGAAAAAATAGAAGCAGATCAAGTTGAACAAAACAATGTAGCTCTTATGGAGAGAAATGATGATATTCAAAGAGATAAAGAAAAAGAAGAAAATATATTGAACTTCCAAGTAGAGCCGATAGCACTTGAAATAGGATATGGACTTATATCTCTTGTAGATGAAGGTCATAGCGATAACTTGATTGAACATATATCAGCTATAAGAAAGCAATGTGCTATGGAGATGGGGATTATCGTAAACCCTATAAGGATTAGAGACAATCTTCACTTGGAACCAAATGAATACATACTTAAGATAAAGGGAAATGAAGTCGCAAAGGGCAATATATATACAAATAAAGCTCTTGTTATAGATCCAGGTGGAGGAATTGAAGGATTAGAGGGAATGGAGACTACTGAACCTGCCTTTGGACTTCCAGCTCTTTGGATAGATGAAGGCTCTCGTGAACTGGCGGACTTAAAGGGCTATACTGTTATAGATCCAGTTATAGTTCTAGTTACTCATCTAAAGGAGATTATAAAAGTAAATAGTTTTGAACTTATGGGCAGACAAGAAGTAAAACAACTTCTAGAGAGTTTAAAAGAAAAGTACAATGTAGTAATAGATGAACTTATACCTGATATAATGTCTCTTGGTGAAGTTCAAAAAGTGCTTCAAAATCTTTTAAAAGAAGAAGTACCTATAAATGATTTAGTGACTATATTAGAAGTATTAGCAGACCAAGGAACTATGACAAAAGATACTGAACTTTTAACAGAACACGTGCGTCACGGGCTTCAAAGGACTATAGTAAATAGATATTTAAACCAAGATGGAGTATTAAATGTCATAACTGTGCATCCAGTACTTGAAGATTTGATTGGAAAAAATATACAAAAGACTATATCTGGTAGCATCCCAGTATTAGAACCACAGGCTATAACTAAGATATTTGACAATGTAAAGAAAATTCAAGATGATCTAATCTCCAATGGAATAGAGGCACTTATCCTTACATCACCTAAGATAAGGGTACCTTTTAAAAATCTTATTTCTTTTAATTTTCCGAATTTAAAAGTACTTTCTTTAAATGATGTACCAAATGATATAGAAATAGAAGCACTAGGGATGGTTGATAAGATATGATTATAAAGACATATACAGTAGAAAACATGAAAGAAGCTATTGTAAGGGCGACATATGAACTAGGAAAAGATGCTATAATCATAAGTCAACAAGAGATAAAGATAGGTAAATGGTACAATCCTTTTAAAAAGAAAAAACTTCAAGTGACATTTGCATTAGAAGAAAAGACTACTCCAAAGATACTTGTAAAAGAGCCTAAAATAGAAGAAAAAAAGTATTCGATAGAAGAACTTATAGAGAAAAATCCAATGCTTAAAAATACGAGTGATAGGATTAGAAGTCAACTCCTTGGATATTTAAAGTTAAATATGAAAGATGAAAACAATCTTTCGACAGAAGAGATAGTAGACTTTATGAAGATGGCATTTAAAGAAAATTGTTTTGAAAAAAAGTTAAGAGTTAGAAAGACAAATGTATTTGTTGGTCCTACAGGAGTTGGAAAGACAACTACCATTGCAAAGATAGCGGCACAGGAAAGTTTAGAAAACAAGAAGAAGGTAGGTCTTATTACTATAGACACATATAAGATAGGGGCGGTGGAACAGCTTAAAACTTATGCGGAGATCTTAAAACTTCCTTTTGAAGTTGTTCATAGACCGGAGAAAATGAAGGAAAAGCTTGAAAAACTTAAAGACTGTGATGTGCTTCTTATAGATACACTTGGAACTAGCCAAAGAAATAAGGAAAAATTAAATGATATAAATTTATATCTAGAAAATATAAAAAATAAAACAAATAGATTTTTAGTCTTAAGTGTGTCAACCGATATAGAGACTACAAACTCTATCTTTCAAAAATATAAGGTCTTAGATTATAATGGGCTTATTTTAACTAAATTTGATGAAGTTACCAATTTTAATAATCTATGGAATATTATAGAACACAATGAATATCCAGTTCAATATTTTTGCCATGGGCAAAATGTTCCAGATGATATAGAAAAGGCTACTTTAGAAAACTTAATAGCATATAGCGAGGAGATTTATGAAGATGAATGATCAGGCTAATAGACTTAGAGAGCTAACCAGTGGTATGGTAAATAAACCTTTTGAAAATAAAGATCAAAAGTATACAAAGATATATTCCATAGTAAGTGGAAAAGGCGGAGTGGGAAAGACTAATTTTTCTATCAATCTAGCTATTAAGCTTCAACAAAAAGGTCAAAAAGTATTGATCCTTGATGCAGATATAGGAATGATCAATGCCAATATACTCCTTGGAATAGGAGCACAGGCAGATCTCTCTGAAGTTATAAATGGAAGTGCTACTTTTAGAGATATAATAATACAAGGACCACAAGGTATAAACCTTATAAATGGAGGAACTGATTTATTTTTAATAGAGAGTTTACACAAAACTGAACAAGAAGAAATAATAAAAACTTTAGAAGCTATGGGAGAATATGATATTATACTTATAGACAATGGAGCAGGAATAAATAAGCATACTTTGACTTTTTCTAGTTTTGCTGATGATATAATACTTGTAACAACTCCTGAACCTACTGCCCTTACAGATGCATATAGAATTTTAAAGGCAAATAGTTTATACAATGTAAAAAAGAGTGCCTCTGTAGTAATAAACCAAATAGTAGATATAAACCAAGGAGAAGAAAGTTTTACTAAGCTTAGAAATACTTGTGAAAAGTTTTTAAACATAAAACTGGAATCTTTAGGATTTATATTTAACGATATAAGAGTAAACAAATCTATTATGGAGCAAGTTCCATTAGTTATTAACTATCCAAAAGCGCTTGCAAGTGAAAATATAGAAGATATTGCAAATAAGATATTAGGATTAGATATAATAAAGGAAAATACGACTAGTTTTAAAAGGCTAAGTAATAGATTAATAAAATTTTTCGGGTGATAAAATGGATAAATGGATAATGTTATTTAAGTTAAATGATAAGATAGAATTGCGTTCAAAGGATAATGACAAAACTCCAGGGCTCATATATGATATAAAGGATGAAAAAATCTATATATCTATTTCAGCTGATGATCAGGACTTTAAACTATTGGAGATAGGAGAAAAAATAAAGGGAGTTATCTACTGTAAAAAAGAGGTATTGGGACTTGAAGCAACTGTTAGTGGTAGAGAATTTACTAATACCTCTGTATATGAGCTATCTAATATAGGAAACTTTAAAAAGATCCAAAGAAGAGAAAATATTCGCGTAACAAATACTAAGAGTATCCTTTATACTGATAATGACTTTATAGTAAAACTAGACTTTAATGAAAGAGAAACAAAAGAAGATTTTAAAAAGATTGAGAAGTATTTAAAAGAAGGGCTTATATTAGATTTAAGTGCTGGAGGAGTTAAGCTATCGACTAAGGAAAGTTTTAATATTGGAAAGAGACTTGTTTTAGTTATAAACTTTGACAAACAAAATATTATATTAAAGGGAAAAGTAGTACATAAAGAGATAAACCTTATCCCAAAGAAAACTGTATATCTATATGGAGTAAAGTTTATAGATATAAAGGAAGGTCAACAAGAAAAGATTATTAGACATTTATTTGTAATGATGCGTAAAAATAGGATCAATTAAAAATGAGGGATTAGATGTTTTATAAAGAGGAGGATCTAGACAATTTAATAATTGAATACCTACCTTTAGTGAAGAAAATAGTTGGTAAGATTGACACTAGAAATAGAGAATATGATGAAGATGATCTTTTTAGCATAGGTGTTATAGGTCTTATTGATGCACTTAAAAGGTTTGATGACAAGAAAGGTGCAGCTTTTGAAACCTATGCAAATATAAGGGTCAGGGGAGCTATTATAGATGAACTTAGAAAACTTGGTAGAGTTTCTAGAAATAGAATGGATAAGCTAAATAGTTACTATAGAGAAAAAGAATTTCTAGAAAACTCTATGATGAGAACTCCAACAGAAAAAGAGATATGTGAAAGTATGGGACTTGATAAAAAGGAATTATTTGAGATTCATGAAACAGTAAATGACTTATCTTATATTTCACTTGAGAGTGTACTCTTTCCTAAAGATGATGGGGACTTTGGTATTATAGATCTATTAGAAGATAAAGATGCTCTCTCTCCTCAAGAGGAGCTAATAAAAGATGAACAAACTCATCTATTAGAATTGGCAATAGAGAGTCTTGATGAACGTGAAAAGATCATTTTAAATCTCTATTATGTAGAGGAACTCACATTAAAAGAAATAGGCTATATACTGGATATTTCTATACCAAGAGTTTCTCAAATTCATAGTAAGATACTCTTAAATTTAAGACAAAAAATTGAAAAACTGGGAGCAAAATAATGTTTTATATATTGATAATATCGGGAATATTTTTTATAGCTTTTGGAACCATTTTAGAAAAAAAACATGGAAAACTTAAAAAAGATTTATTTATAGATGAAATTTATAATGAGAAAAACAGAGATAACAAGATATATAACGACAAAAGAGAAGTAGAACTTTTAGAAAAAAGACTAGAGATGCTTGAAGAGATGCTATTTACTAAAGTCTTAAATGAAGAGATAAACAACTCTACTACTATAGAAGAAGATATACAAGAGGAAATGTCAGTAGAAGAAGACTCTATGGAAAAGTATAGACTTATAGTGAAATATGAAAAACAAAAGAAGAGTTTAGATGAGATATCAAAACTATTAGGGATAAACAAAGGGGAGGTATTATTATTAAAAAATTTATACAAGAATTCATAAGAGAAAGATCAAATATATTTATCCCCCTTGGTATAGGTATAATAATAAGTGCTATTCTTATGAATATCACCTATAAAGCTAATATAAATTTAAATATAGAGAAAAAGGCAAGAAAGCTTGGCATGATATATCCCTATGAACTAAAAGTAATCGATGATAAAGGAGCGGTTAAAGATGATTAGAAGCTTATATACAGTAAACCGAACTATGAATGTACTTCAAAAACATCAAGAAAATACAAGTGGAAATTTAGCAAATTCAAATACTTCAGGCTATAAATTTAAAACTATAATGCAATCTACGCTAGAACCCTATGAGATGATAAACCATGCTGGCGGAAAGAATAAAGATAAAAGACAGGTTTTGGGCGAGTTTATATTTGGAAATAGAATAGATGAAAAGATTACCAATCTAAAAGATGGTACGATTTATGAAACAGGAAACTTTACAGACTTTGCTATTCAAGGGGAAGGTTTTTTTACTATAGAATTAGCTGGCGGTGGAAGGGGATACACTAGAAATGGTAATTTTGTTATAGGAGAAGATGGTACCTTAACTACTCAAAGTGGAGAAAGAGTACTTGGAATAAATAACGGAAATATATCTCCCATATATGCTGATGAAGGTTTTAGTATAGACCAAAGGGGAAGAGTAATAGGCTCTAATGAGAGATTTTTAATTACAGACTTTGATGATTATAATGCTTTAGTAGATAGAGGCGATACAATATTTACAGCTAATGTTGGAGGAAACATTGTAGAAAATCCAACAGTTAGTCAAAACTATTTAGAAACATCAAATGTAGATTTTACAAAAGAAATGGTAAAGATGATAGAGATTTCAAGAGAATTTGAATCAAATCAAAAGATGATCCAATCAGTTGATGAAACACTTTCAAAAGCTGTAAACGAGATAGGAAGATTATAGGGGTGGAAAAATGTATAATGTTCTAAGTTTAAATAAGACTGCACTAAATGCTCATCAAAAGAAGATGGATGGTATAGCTCATGATCTATCTAATGTAAATACCTATGGATATAAAAGAAAAGAAGTAAACTTTGAAGAACTTCGTTTAAGAGAAGTAGCAGGTGATGTTTTGAAATCTAATAGAGCACAAGATTTAAGTTTAAATATGGGTGTAAAATCAGGGGTTACAAAGACTACTTTCAATCAAGGTGGTATAATTCCATCAAGTGAAAAGTTTAATATGGCAATCACAGGAGAAGGTTTTTTTGGAGTTAGAGATGGAAATGGTAATCTTATTTTAACTAGAAATGGAGGTTTTCATCAAAACTCAGATGGTAGTATAACAGATGATGCTGGCAATAGTTTAGAGATGGAAATCTATCAGCCTTTTGGAAGATGGACTGGAGAGATCAGTATATCTAAAACTGGAGAAGTAAGTACGCTAGAAAATGGACAAGATGTGTATTTAGGGCGAGTAATACTCTATAAACCAGATAATCCTCATAATCTTATTTCACTTGGTGAGGGAAATTATGCACTTAAAAATGGAGCAAATTTAGAGATCTCATTTGGAGGGGAGGGCTTTGGAGAGATAAATCAGTACTTCTTAGAAGGATCTAATGTAGATATGGTAAAGAGTATGGTTGATATGATAACAACTCAAAGGGTCTACTCTATGAACTCTAAGGCACTACAGACCACAGATGAGATAATGACAATGATAAATGGTATTAAAAGATAAAGGAGGGCAATATTATGAAACCGATTATTGGACTTACTAGTCAAAGTGAAGAAATAAAAGGTACTAAGTTAAATAAGCTTAAGTACACTTATATAAATGCAGTAGAAGCAGCTGGAGCTATTCCAATTGTACTGCCAAATTTAAAGGATATAGAAGATATGGAATCTATATTAGAGAGAGTAGATGGTGTTATCTTTACGGGGGGAGAAGATATATCACCTTTACTCTTTGATGAAGAACCTATGAGAGATACTATAGATATATCTTATGAAAGAGATCGTATGGAAATGGCACTTTTTAAAGCAGCATATAAAAAAGGGACTCCTATACTTGGAATATGTAGAGGACTCCAACTTATAAATGTTTCTCTTGGTGGTACACTATATCAAGACATCCCTTCTCAAATTGAAAACTCTCATGGACACATGTCAAGTTATGATATAAAGGGTGGTTATCATAGCATTAGTATATTTAAAAACACTCTTTTATTTGATATATTTAAAGAAGAAAAGATATTTGTAAATTCACAACATCATCAAAGTATAAAGGATTTAGCAAAAGGCTTAAAGATAAATTCTATAGCTTCAGATGGAGTAATTGAAGGTATAGAATTAGAAAATCACGAAAACTTTCTTCTAGGCGTGCAGTTTCATCCTGAATGTATGGCATTTAGTGATGAAAAGTTCTTGAAGATATTTTCTTATTTTATTAAAAATTGTTCTAAATAGATAATAACAAGTATATTAAAGATAAGTATAATGGGAATACCAATTACAAATTTTTTCTTTTTAGTTTTATGATGAAATGCTTTCATCCCAAGGAGGGATCCTAAAGCTCCTCCTATGATTGAAACATTAAATAAAAATGATTCAGATATTCTATAGAGTTCTTTTTGAGCTCTTTTTTTGTCTATAAAAAAGCAGATAAAACTCACTATGTTAATAACTACAAAATAAATATATATTAATTCTTTTATATCTTGTCCAATCATATATTATACCCCTTTTATAAAATATTATAGTTTAAATATACATTTATTTTGGGGAAATGTCAAAAACTTTGTGAAACATTTAATAATGTTTGAATAATACCATAATTTAAAGTATCATATACCTATATGTATTAATAGATATAAAATTGAAATCAGGAGGTTACTTAATGGAATTTGTTTTTGATAGAGAAAATAATAAAGAAGGTATTGAAGATTTAGAGATCTTTATAGAAGATAATAAAGACAAGCTAGGGGCTCTTATGCCTATAATGCAAAAGACTCAGGAAATATTTGGATACCTTCCGCTTGAAATGCTACAACTTATTTCTAGAAGAACAGGTACACCACTTTCGGAGATATACGGTGTGGCAACGTTTTATTCCCAATTTTCATTTATTCCAATAGGAGAATACAAAGTAAGTGTGTGTCTTGGAACAGCTTGCTATGTAAAAGGTGCCCAAGGAATACTTGAGGAGATTGAAAAAGAGTTAGATATAAAGCATGGAGGAACTACTCCAGACTTAAAGTTTTCAATAATAGAAGCAAGATGCCTAGGCGATTGTGGACTAGCTCCTGTATTTACAATCAATGATGATGTATATCCACATGTTAAAAAAGAAGATATAAAGGAAATATTAGCTAAGTATAGATAAAATGGAGGTGTATTTATGTTAGTTATGGATATGTTAGATGAAATAAAAGATAAGAATAGAAAACAACTTGAAGAGAGGCTAACCCAAAAGGGAGGCTATATAATAGATGAAGACGGTATAAAGCTTGATGGGGATTATTTTAAAAAACAAGTGAGAATAGCTTTAAAAAACTGTGATATAATAGATCCAACAAATATAGAGGAATACATAGCGATGGATGGATATTTTTCACTTAAAAATATACTTAACAATATGAGTCAACAAGAAGTAATAGATATAATGAAACAATCTGGACTTCGAGGAAGAGGGGGAGCAGGTTTTCCAACTGGTAGAAAGTGGGAGACGGCATTACAATATTCTTCAGATAAAAAGTATGTAATCTGTAATGCAGACGAAGGGGATCCAGGTGCATTTATGGATAGAAGTATATTGGAAAAAGATCCTCATTCGGTACTTGAAGCAATGGCTATAGCAGGATTTGCCATAGGTTCTGACCAAGGGTTTATTTATGTAAGAGCAGAGTATCCAGTGGCTGTTAAAAGACTTAAAGCTGCTATTGCACAAGCTAAGGAATATGGAGTTTTAGGAGAAAATATATTTGGAACTAACTTTAACTTTGATATAGAGTTAAGACTTGGAGCAGGTGCTTTTGTATGTGGAGAGGGAACAGCTCTAATTGAGTCTATAGAAGGAAAAAGGGGTATGCCTAGAACTAAGATATATAGAACAGCCCATAGGGGATTATGGCAAAAACCTACTATCATAAACAATGTTGAGACACTTGCAAATATCCCAGTTATATTTCAAAAGGGTGTAGACTGGTTTACAAAGATAGGTACGGAAAAATCTCCTGGTACAAAAGTATTTGCACTAGTGGGTAAAATCGAAACGGCAGGACTTGTAGAAGTACCAATGGGTATGCCACTTCATGAAATCATATATGATATAGGTGGAGGCGTACCAGATGGTAAAAGTTTCAAAGCAGTTCAAACTGGAGGTCCTTCAGGAGGTTGTATACCAGAAAATCTATTAGATACTCCTGTAGACTTTGAATCTTTAGCTAAAATAGGCAGTATAATGGGTTCAGGTGGAATGGTTGTAATGGATAATACAGACTGTATGGTTGATATAGCTAAGTTCTTCTTGGATTTCACAGTAGATGAGTCTTGTGGTAAATGTGTTCCATGTAGAGAAGGTACAAAGAGAATGCTTGAACTATTAGAAAAGATTACATCTGGAAATGGTAAAAAAGAAGATATAGATACTATGG
Source organism: Tissierella creatinophila DSM 6911 (assembly GCF_001940565.1). Taxonomy (GTDB): domain Bacteria; phylum Bacillota; class Clostridia; order Tissierellales; family Tissierellaceae; genus Tissierella_A; species Tissierella_A creatinophila. Next base: position 65,539 of record NZ_LTDM01000003.1, on the reverse strand, counting down.
AAAGGCTAGCTGTAACTATAAGTTCTGCATCACTTTGCGGACTAGGACAAACTGCTGCAAACCCTGTAGTTAGTACACTTAGATATTTTAGAGATGAATATGAAGCCCATGTTATGGATAAAAAATGTCCAGCTGGAAGTTGTCAATCGCTTCTTCAGTATTTTATTACAGATAAATGTATTGGATGTACAAAATGTGCTAAAGTCTGTCCAGTTCACTGCATAAGTGGGAAAGTAAAACAGCTTCATGTAATCGATCAAGATATATGTATAAAATGTGGTGCATGTCAAGAAACATGCCCGGTAAATGCTATAACTAGAAGCTAATGGGGGTGTGAACTTTGATTAATATGGTAATTGACGGTAAAAAAGTAAAAGTGTCAAGAGACTCTACCGTGCTTGAAGCTGCAAAACAAGTTGGTATAGATATACCAGCTCTTTGCTATGACAAAAATTTAGAGATAGTAGCTGCATGTAGATTATGTGTAGTTGAAATAGATGGAAAAAACAAACTTGAGACATCTTGTTCTACGAAAGTTAGAGAAGGAATGAACGTCAACACTCACTCAGAGAAAATAGATACTGTTAGAAAAGATGTATTACAGCTTCTTTTAGATAGTCATCCAAACGACTGTCTTACTTGCCAAAAGGCTGGAGAATGTTTACTTCAAAAGTATGCTTATGAATATGATGTAAATTTTGTAAAACATGATGGAGCTATGAGACCTCATCTAGTAGATACAAGTAGCCCATATATATTAAAAGATGATAGTAAATGTATACTTTGTGGTAAATGTGTTAGAACTTGCTCTGAAGTAGCTGAAAGACAAGTTTTAGCTTTTGCAGATAGGGGATATGATACGAGAATAGTACTAGATGCAGACCAAACCCTGGAAACTTCTTCTTGCGTATCTTGTAATAGATGCGTTACAGTATGCCCAGTTGGAGCTTTAATAGATAAGAGAACCCTAGGCAAAGTAAGGAGCTGGGAAGGTGAAAAACAGGTCGTTAAATGTAAGTCTTGTCAATATGGTTGCAATTTTGAAGTTATAAAAAACAGAGGTAAAAATATAGCAGTTAAAGCTATGGAGCCTACAGAGGGCAGACCACTTTGCTTAAGAGGAAGACTTACTACTGAATTTATAAATGTAGATAAACCAGAAAAACCTTTTAGAAAGATAGATGGAAAATTCGAAGAAACTTCTTGGACCAAAGCGCTAGGACTTGAAGAAGTAATGGAGAAAATGGAGCTATTAAAAGAAGATGAATAGTCGAGTAGGAGGTGCAAGAAATGAAAATAAATATAGATAATAAGAGTTACGAAGTAGCAAATGATTCTACTATACTAGAAGTCTGTAAGCTTTTAAACATAGATATCCCAACTCTTTGCTATGATGAAAGACTTACTCCACATTCAGCGTGCAGAATGTGTTTAGTAGAAGTAGAAGGAGCTAAAAACTTAGTCACCTCTTGTAGTACACGAGTAAGGGATGGTATGAGAGTTTTTACAAACAATGAAAAAGTAAGAAGTGCTAGAAGAGAAGTGCTGGATTTATTACTTTCAAATCACCCTATGGAGTGTTTAAACTGTGAAAAGTCTGGTAGATGTAAACTTCAAAACTATGCATATGAATATGATCTTGTAGATGGTACATTTAAAGGAGAAACTAGAAAAGGTGAAATAGATAGTTCAAACCCATTTTACATTTATGATCCAGAAAAATGTATACTTTGTGGTCTTTGTGTTAGAGTTTGTGATGAGCTTCAATGTTCTCATGCTATAGGATTTGAAGATAGAGGATTTGATACGATAGTTGCTACCCCTTTTAGAGAAGGACTTATAAATTCTGAATGTGTTTCATGTGGTAACTGTGTATCAGTTTGTCCAGTTGGAGCATTAGTACCAAAGAGTTTAGAGAAGTTTAGACACTGGGAAACTAAAGAGGTAAGAACTACTTGCTCTTATTGTGGTGTAGGATGTCAAATAGACCTTAAAGTAAAGGATGATAAGGTACTTGGCGCCCAACCTGCTTTTGATGGCGTAAACCAAGGACTACTATGCGTAAAGGGCAAGTTTGCCTATAAGTTTATATCTCACCCGGATAGATTAAAAACTCCTCTTATAAAGAAAAATGGAGAGTTTGTAGAAGCTTCTTGGGAAGAAGCTTATAGACTTATAAGACAAAAGGCAACAAATATAAAAGAAGAAAGTGGAGCTGATAGTTTTGCAGGGCTTACTTCTGCTAGGTGTACAAATGAAGATAACTATCTTTTTCAAAAACTATTTAGAGCAGTTATAGGAACAAATAACGTAGATCACTGCGCAAGGCTCTGACATTCCTCTACAGTTGCAGGTCTTGCAACAACACTTGGAAGCGGTGCTATGACTAACACTATAAAAGAAGTACAAAATAGTGAATGTATGTTTATAATAGGAAGTAATACTACAGAAAACCACCCAGTTATAGGTGCTATGATGAAACAGGCTAAAGATAAAGGTGCAAAACTTATAGTAGCAGATCCAAGAAGGATTGAACTATCTAATTATGCTGATGTATATATGCAAATTGAGCCTGGTACAAATATAGCTCTTTTAAACGGTATGATGAATGTTATAGTGGAGAAAAAACTCTATGACAAAAAATATATAGATGATAGAACTGAAAACTTTGAAGAATTAGTAGAACTTGTAAAAGAATATACTCCTGAAAGAGTAGCAAAAATATGTGGTATAAATGAAGAAGATATAATAAAAGCAGCTACTATTTATGCCAAGGCAAATAGCGCAGGAATCTACTATGCTATGGGAATAACTCAGCATAGTACAGGAACTCATGGAGTTATGAGTATATCAAACTTAGCTCTTATGTGCGGCAATGTAGGTAAAGAATTTGGTGGAGTAAACCCTCTAAGAGGACAAAATAATGTTCAAGGGGCATGCGATATGGGAGGACTACCTGCAGACTTACCGGGATACCAAAAGGTATTTAAAGAAGAGGTAGTAGAAAAGTTTGAAAAAGCATGGGGCTCTACCCTTAGTACAAAGGTAGGTTTAACTATTCCTGAAATATTAGATGGATGTGAAGATGATTCAATTAGATTTTTATATATAATGGGTGAAAATCCTATGGTCTCTGATCCAGACATAAACCATGTTAAAAAAGCTTTAACAAATGTAGATTTTTTAGTGGTTCAAGATATATTTTTAACTGAAACTGCCCAGCTTGCAGATGTAATCTTACCTGCTTCATCTTTTGCAGAAAAAGACGGGACTTTTACAAATACTGAAAGAAGAGTTCAAAGAGTTAGAAAAGCAATAGAACCTATTGGACAGTCTAAACCTGACTGGCAAATTATAATGGAGATTATGAATACACTTGGATATAAAAAGAAATATTTAAATTCTTCAAGTATTATGGAAGAAATAGCAAGTGTAACCCCTCAATATGGAGGAATAAGCTATAAGAGACTAGAAGCAGATCCTATGGGTCTTCAATGGCCATGCTTAGATGAAAATCACCCTGGAACACCAATACTTCATAAAGAGGCAATAGCAAGGGGAAGAGGGTTATTTATGCCTTGTGAATATGTAAAAAGTGCAGAATTACCTGATAAAGAATATCCATTTATATTTACTACAGGAAGAATACTTTATCACTATCATACTAGAAGCATGACAGGTAGAGTAGAAGGACTTAATATATTAGCTCCTAGTTCTTATGTAGAGATAAACGAGATAACAGCTAGAAAGATGGATATAAAAGATGGAGATCTAGTAAAACTTAGCTCTAGAAGAGGAGAAATTGAAACTACTGCTAAAGTTACAGATATAATAGATGAAGAAGTGCTATTTATGCCATTTCACTATGCAGAAGGTGCTGCTAACTATTTAACCAATACTAGCCTAGATGCTATATCAAAGATACCAGAACTTAAAGTTGCTGCAGTTAAAATGGAGAAAGCCAAAAAAATAGAAGAAGCTTTATAGGAGGGATAAAGTGCAAAACTACGAAAGTGTTTTAAGATATGCTATGCAGATGGAATTAGATGGACATAACTTTTATATGGAAAATAAAGATAAGTTTGCTAAGACAACTAGTAAAAAGATGTTTTTAGAACTTGCAGATATAGAAATGAAACATTATGACTATCTTAAATCTCTATTGGATACTTATTTAGAGACCAACACTATAAAAATAGATCCAGAAATGATAGAAAAAGAAGAAGATATGGATATATTTAGAGATAGAGAAGAATCCGAAAAGATAGAATACACATTAGAACAATCTGATATACCGGATTTAACAATTCTTAGAATGGCCTATTTAATCGAAAGAGATTATAAAGAGTTCTACGAAAATGTAGCCCAAAACAGTGAAGATGAAGAAATAAAAGAAGTTTTTACAACGCTAGCTAAGTGGGAAGCAGGTCATGAAGAACTTTTTAAAACAGAATACAATAGACTAATGAAAGAATATATGAACTTACCTTGGGGTGGTTAAGATGTTTAGAGTAGGTATAATTACATGTAGTGATAAAGGCTTTAAAGGTGAGAGAGAAGATATATCTGGAAAAGTAATAAAGGACATATTGGAAAAAAATGACTACAAAGTAGAAACCTATAAGATAGTTCCAGACGATAAAGAGGAAATAAAAAAAGAAATGATCTATATGAGTGATAGTTTAAAATTAGATCTAATCCTAACTACTGGGGGTACAGGCTTTAGCAAAAGAGATGTAACTCCTGAAGCGACTCTTGAAGTAATAGAAAAAAATGCTAATGGTATATCTGAGGCTATAAGAAGCTATAGCCTCACCATTACTAAAAGAGCCATGCTATCTCGAGCAGTATCAGGTATAAGGGGAGACACCCTTATAATAAATATGCCAGGAAGCCCTAAAGCAGTAGAAGAAGCTTTAGATTATATACTAGATAGTGTTCATCATGGACTTGAGATTCTAACAGAGAATGCGCACGACTGTGCAAGGAAATAGGTGATTTTTATGAAATTGTTTGGAACTTGTATAATACTTGCAGGTGGAAAGAGTTCTAGGATGGGTTTTGATAAACAATTTTTAAAAGTAGATAAGAGAAGGCTTATGTATAGTATTATACAAAAGCTTGAAGATGAATTTGATGAGATAATAATAGTAACAAATAAACCACAACACTATATAGGTCTTAGCCAAAAGATAACGATGGATATATTAAAAGAAAAAGGTCCTCTTGGAGGAATCCATGCGGGACTTAAACTGGCTAAAAGTCAATATTCTTTTGTAATAGCTTGTGATATGCCAAATATCAATTTAGAATACATGAGATATATGAGATTAAATACTTCTGCTATGGGATGCACTACAAGGTTTGGAAACTGGATAGAGCCTTTTGGTTCATTTTACTCTAAGGAGATAGTTCCAGATATCGAAAGCTATTTAAAGACAGAAAAAAGATCAATAAATCATCTTTTGATGGACTTAGATATAAACTATATAGAAGAAAAAAAGGCTAGGGAATTTAGTCCAAATTGGGATATGTTTCTAAACTTAAATACTCAAGATGATTTAGAAAACTTTTTAAACAATACTCAAAGAGAGAGTTGTAGTTAAGATGAACTATACAAAAGAGTATGAGATATTAAGAATAAATAAAGATTGTAAAAGTAAAGAAAAAGACATAGTAGTAGTAGAAAGCCCTTTTACTATATTTATAGATGAAAAGGAAATAATAACCCTACTTTGCACTCCTAAGTCTTTAGAAGAACTTCTCATAGGCTTTATAATTTCGGAAGGATTTATAGAGAGTATAGATGATATAGAAAAGATAAGAATAGATGAAAAGTCTTCTATAGGGTATGTAAGTTTAAAAAGAAAAAATAGTTTTATAGAAAAGTTTCAAGGTAAGAGAACTATAACATCAGGTTGTGGTAAGGGAACTGTGTTTTATAATGTATTAGACTCCTTTAAGTCTAAGAAAATTGCAAATCCTTTAGAGCTAGACATAGAGCTAATAAAGGAAAATATGAGAGATTTTAATAAGAGGTCAAAATTGTTTTTAGAAACAGGAGGAGTTCACAGTTGTGGTTTATACGATAGAAGCAGAATGCTTATATTTGAAGAAGATATAGGTAGACACAACGCACTTGATAAGATAGTTGGAAAAGCTTTAAAAGAAAATATAGATTTAAAAGATAAGATGATTTTTACAAGTGGTAGAATATCAAGTGAAATCCTTATAAAGACTGCAAAGAGAGAGATTTCAACTATAATTTCAAGATCAGCTCCTACAAGTCTAGCCATAGATATAGCAAAGGAATTAGGAATAAACCTAATAGGATTTGTAAGAGGAGAAAAACTAAATATATATACTAATATAAAAAACTTAATCAAGGAATGATAAAATTAGAACTTTGATGGGGGTATATTAACATTAAAGATAAATAAAAACAAGATATTTCTAAAATAAAGAGAAATTATCTTGTTTTTATTTATAAAATTTTCATACAATTTAGAAATATTTAATTGCAAAAAAATATATTTTATGAAATAATGAAATCAAGTAGAAAAATAAATGCTAGAATATGGGAGAAAGATATGGAAAGATATAAGAGAAACTATACATCAATTTCAAAAGAGGAACAAAAACTCCTTTCAAATATATCAGTTGCTATTGTAGGTCTTGGAGGTCTTGGGGGATATGTATTAGAAAACCTTGTTAGGCTTGGGGTTAGAAACTTTAACCTAATAGATAAAGATGTATTTGATACTTCTAATTTAAACAGACAACTCTTAGCTACAGAAAAAACTCTTAACAATCAAAAGGCTAAAGAAGCTTTTAATAGAGCCTTGGAAATAGACCATGAAGTCAAAGCTAAAATCTTTTGTGAAAAGTTAGATGAGCATAGTATAAAGATGTTAGAAGGGGTAGATATTGTAGTTGATTGTTTGGACTCAATCTCTACAAGGCTTATCCTAGAATCATTATGTGATAAGATGAGTTTAACTCTTATTCATGGAGCTATAAGGGGATATTATGGGCAAGTATCTATATCAAGAGATGGAGATAGAGTTATAAAAAAGATATATAAAAAAGATATAAAAGAAGATGAATCTTTAGGAAATCTACCTATGACATGTATGGTAACAGCTTCTCTACAAGTAAATCTTTTATTAAAGACAATTTTTAAAGAAAGTTTAGAACATAATTTTATTCTTATAGATGTAAAAAATATGGATATTGAAAAGATAAATATATAAATGTATAAATATATAGAGGTGAAAAAATTGGATTATGAATATATCAATAGTTTAATTAAATATATTCCCCTTGCGATTGCTATAACAAATAAAGATGGAATGATTAATGGTATAAACGCATATATATTAAGTATGTTTGGATATAGTGAAAGTGAGATATTAAAGACTCCAATTTTAAATTTATTTGAAGGTTTTGAAGAGGTAAAAAGGGATGTTTTTTCAAAAAAAGGGGTAATAAAAAGAGAAGTGTATGTATATAACAAAAAAAACAGGAGTAAGTTTACTATATCAGCATATCCTATTTACTCTAAAAACAATGATGATTTGGATATTATGTTTATATTTGAAGATATTAAAAGAAAAAGAAAACTTTCAGATAAAATTTTAAAAAATAGGGCAATCTATACTTTTGATAAAATTATATCTAGGAGTGACGAGCTTTTAAGTGTTATAGACTTTGCTAAAAAGGTTTCTAATTCTAAATCAACTGTACTTATAAGCGGGGAAACAGGAACAGGTAAGGAAGTATTTGCTCAATCCATTCACAATGCAAGCGATAGAAATGATAAACCGTTTATAGCAATTAATTCAGCTGCTATACCTGAAAACCTAATAGAGTCAGAACTATTTGGATATGTAGAAGGAGCATTTACGGGAGCCAAAAAATCTGGACAAGCTGGTAAGTTTGAACTTGCAAATAAAGGAACTATATTTTTAGATGAAATTGGAGAAATGCCTCTTAAACTTCAGACACGTTTATTAAGAGTGATAGAAGAAGGTATAGTTACACGAGTTGGGGGTATAGATCAAATAATAGTAGATGTAAGGATTATAGCTGCTAGCAATAGAGATTTAAAAAAAGAAGTAGAGGAAGGTAGATTTAGAGAAGATCTATTCTATAGACTAAACGTACTTCCTTTAACTATTCCACCACTTAGAAAAAGAAAAGATGATATACCCCTATTAGCTAGTTTTTTTATGGAAAAGATATCTAGGAAACTAAATAAAAACAGAGTAAAATTAAATGATTATGTATTGGATAAGATGATAAGATATAATTGGCCTGGAAATGTTAGGGAACTTGAAAATCTAATAGAATTTATAATCAATCTAGGATACCTACCAGATAATCTTTTAAATGAAAGAGATAAGGAAATAGTTGAATCAAGTAATATCGATTATAATTACTCACTAGAAGAGCTTGAAAAACAGCATATTATAAAAATACTTAAAATAAATGATGGAAATATATCTAAAACAGCTAAAACCTTAGAAATAGGAAGAAATACTTTATATAGGAAAATAGAAAAGTACAATATAGATGTTCTAAATTAGAACGTTGATCCAATATAGAACAAATATATTGTTCTATTACGATACATACAAATTTTAAATATAATTAAATTACTAAAATCAAACCTTTTATATTTGGCATGAATATTGCATATATTTAGTATGTTATGAATTTTCATATGAAATGGATTTTAAAAGGAGGGCTTAAAATGTATGGTTATATGGGTAAGATTTTAAGAGTAAACTTGACAAATAGAACATATTCAACAGAGGACTTTGATTTTGAATTTGGTAAAAAGTATTTAGGAGCTAGAGGTGTAGGTGTTAAGATTATGATGGATGAAGTACCTGCAAAGACAGATCCATTTAGTCCAGAAAACAAGATAATAGTTGCTTCTGGTGGTTTAACTGGTGCTCCAATTCCTACATCAGGAAGATATATGGTTATTACAAAGTCACCTTTAACAGGAACTATAGCTATTTCTAATTCAGGGGGACATTGGGGCCCTAGTTTTAAGGCTACAGGACATGACTTAATAATATTTGAAGGAAAAGCTGATAGTCCAGTATACTTATATATAGAGGATGATAAAGTTGAAATAAGAGATGCAAATCATTTATGGGGTAAGACTGTTTTAGAGACAACAGAAGCTATAAATGAGGAATTAGAAGGATTTAAAGTTATGGCTATAGGGCCTGCTGGAGAAAAACTTTCCCTAATCTCTGCTATAATGAATGATGTTGATAGAGCCGCTGGTAGAGGTGGAGTTGGGGCTGTTATGGGTTCTAAAAACTTAAAGGCTATTGTTGTAAAGGGTAGCAACAAGATTCCTATATTTGATAGTGAAAAAACCAAAGAAGTATCTAAATCTAAAGTAAGTACTTTAAGAAACGATCCAGTAGCAGGAAGTGGATTACCTTCTTATGGAAGTGCAGTATTAGTAAATATCATAAATGAAAGTGGAGTTTTTCCAGTTAAAAACTTCCAAGAGGCATATACTGATGAAGCTGATACCATTTCAGGAGAATCTCTAACAGAACATCACTTAGTAAAAAAATCTGCTTGCTATAGATGTCCTATCGCTTGTGGAAGAGTTGTAAAACTAGATGATGGAACAGTAGTAGGAGGACCTGAGTATGAGACAATATGGGCATTTGGTGCAGATTGTGGTTTATATGATTTAGAAACTATAAATAAGGCAAATATGATTTGTAATGATTATGGTCTAGATACTATATCGGCAGGGGCAACTATAGCAGCAGCTATGGAATTATATCAAAGAGGATTTATAAAAGATGAAGACATAGCAGCAGATGGACTTAGTTTAAACTGGGGAGATGCTGAAGCGGTACTAGGCTGGACTAAGAAAATGGCTACACGTGAAGGATTTGGAGATAAGCTTGCAGATGGTTCTTTTAGACTTGCAACTTCTTATGGTGCACCAGAATTATCTATGTCTGTTAAAAAACAAGAACTACCTGCATATGACCCAAGAGCAATTCAAGGTCATGGATTATCATATGCAGTAAACAATAGGGGAGGTTGTCATATTAAAGGTTATATGATAAGTCCTGAAATATTGGGATATCCTGAAAAACTTGACAGATTTTCTTTGGAGGGAAAAGCAGCTTATACTAAGATATTCTTAGATCTAACAGCTGTTATCGACTCAATAGGTCTTTGTGTATTTACTACTTTTGGACTTGGATTGCCTGACTATGTAGATATGTATAATGCAGTTGTAGGAGATGTTCATACAAATGAGAGTCTACTTGAAGCAGGAGAGCGAATATGGAATCTTGAAAAACTATTTAATATACGCGAAGGATTTAGTAGTTCTGATGACAAACTTCCAAAGAGACTTGTAGAAGACCCAATACCTAATGGCCCTTCTAAAGGACATGTTCATAAGTTAAGTGAACTACTTCCAGAATATTACTCTGTAAGAGGATGGGATAAAGAAGGAGTTCCTACTTTAGAGACATTAAATAGATTAGGCTTAGAAGAATATAGCAAATATATAGATAAAGAGAGTGATTCTGAAGGAGCTTTAAGCTTTTAGGAGGTATTTACTTGATCAAAATAGAAGTTAGACTCTTTGCAACTTTTAGAGAAAATAGAGAGAGAAAATATTTTTTTGAATTACCAAAAGAAACTAATATACTAGATATCCTAAATAAACTTAATATAGATAGAGAAGATGCAAGCTTAATCCTCCTAAATGGGGTAGATGGTGATGTAGATAGAAAGCTAAAAGATGGAGATGTCTTATCACTATTTCCTCCTGTTGGAGGAGGTTAAAAGGTTATAAAAGTAAAAATACTTTTATATATATATTAAATTTACTAAATCATTAATAAACTAAAAGGAGTGATTTATATGTCATTAGGTTCATTTAGAATTCCAAAGGATATAGTCTTTGGAGAAGATGCACTGAGTTATTTATCTAACTTAGAAGGTAAAAAAGCAATTCTAGTAACTGGTGGAAATTCTATGAAAAAATTTGGGTTTTTAGAAAAAGCTCAAGAGCAACTTGAAAAAGCTAATATGAAAGTTGAAATATTTGATGGGGTAGAAGCTAATCCATCAATAGAAACAGTTAAAAAAGGCGCTAAAGCTATGATTGACTTTGAACCTGATTGGATAGTAGCAATAGGTGGAGGTTCTGCAATAGATGCGGCAAAAGTAATGTGGGCATTTTATGAGCATCCTGAACTTAAATTTGAAGATATAATAGAACCAGGATCTCTTCCTAAACTTAGAAATAAGGCAAGATTGGTAGCTATACCATCTACTAGTGGTACTGCTTCAGAAATTACAGCTTTTTCAGTAATAACTGATACAGAAAACCACATAAAATATCCTCTTGTTTCTACAGAGATGATTCCAGATGTGGCTATACTAGACCCAGCTCTGCCTGGAAAAATGCCTAAACATATAACAGCTAATACTGGTATGGACGTATTAGCCCATGCAGTTGAAGCTTATGTATCTACTGCTGCTTCTCCTTATACAGATGCACTAGCTGTTAAAGCTACTAGATTGGTTTTAGATAACTTAGTTGAAGCTTATAATAATGGAGATAATATGGAAGCAAGAATTAATATGCATAATGCATCTGCATTAGCAGGAATGGCTTTTACAAATGCATCCCTTGGATTAATTCATAGCTTAGCACATAAAATAGGTGGAGAATTTGGTGTAACTCATGGATTAACAAATGCCATATTACTTCCATATATCATTCAATTTAATAGAAAAGCAACAAATAAGGTTTCTGAATTAGAGAAAGAATTAGGTATTGATAATTTACCTGAATATATAAAAGAACTAAATAAAAAATTAGATATACCTTTAAATTTTAAAGATGTAAAAGAAGTAGATATAAATGAAGAAAAATTTAATGAGGTCTTAGAAAGAATGAGTAAAAATGCTTATGAAGACCCATGTACTGCTACTAACCCTAGAGAATCAAATCCTAAGTTAGTTGAAATGATTTTCAAATCTTCATTTTACGGAGAAGATATAAAAGAATAATTTTTAAAAAACCCCTTAACAAATTTGTTAAGGGGTTTTTTTATCTTAAAATAAGTATGACGCTTAGCAATAACAACAAAACATCTACTGTGTTAAATAATTTTCAAAAAAAGTTTTGGTTAGATGTAGATTATATAAAAAAATATGATATACTAAAAGTATTATAATTGTAAATACTTAAAAAATAAATACATATTAATATTCCGAGCTTATATCTCTAAAACTTTTAACAAGATAGTCATGAGATTTTAGCCGATGGGTGTATCAAGAGAAATCTATATGCCTCCCACAGTTGGAAAGGAAAAAATAAGGCAACCTTCCTTTTGGCTTGCCTTTTTTTATATAATTTAAAGGAGAGATAAATAAATGAAAAAAGTATTATCAATGATGATGGCATTCCTATTAGTATTTTCTATGATAGGATGTACACCAAAGACAGACACATCAGGGGACAAGCCTGAAGATAAGCCAGGAACTGAAACTCCTAGTAAAGAGAAACCAGAAGCAAAGGGTAGTATAATTCTATCTACTACAACTAGTACTGAGGATTCAGGATTACTTACATTTTTATTACCTAAGTTCACTGAAGATACTGGTATAGAAGTTAAGACTGTAGCTGTAGGAACAGGTCAGGCACTTCAAATGGGTAAGGATGGAGAAGCTGATGTTCTGCTTGTACATGCTAAAGAATCAGAATTAGAATTTGTAGAAGAAGGATCTGGAACTGAAAGAGAAGATGTAATGTATAATGACTTTATCTTAGTAGGACCTAAGGATGATCCATTAAAGCTTAAAGAAAATAGTCCGTCTGATATAAAGTCAGGATTAAAGAAGATAAGCGATGAAAAAGCTAAATTTGTATCTAGAGGAGATGACTCTGGAACACATAAAAAAGAATTAAAGATTTGGGAAGCAACCAATATTAAACCTAGTGGAGATTGGTATATAGAAGCAGGTGCTGGCATGGGTGATGTATTAAAGATGGCAAATGAAAAACAAGCATATACTATTACAGATAGAGCAACTTATCTAAGTATGAAAGATGATTTAGATCTTGAAATTGTAATAGAAAAAGATGAAGACTTATTAAATCAATATGGTGTAATACCAGTAAATCCTGAAGTTTTAGGAGAAAATTCTGATAAAATAAATAATGAAGGTGCTAAAGAATTCATGAACTGGATTATATCAGAAAAAGGACAAAACTTGATAAAAGAATATGGAGTAGAAGAATACGGTGAACCGTTATTTATTCCCAATGCAAAATAAAAACATTAAAAGGCTGGTTTAAACCAGCCTTTAAAAAACAAAAATTAGAATTGATTAGAATTGAGGAATTAAATGGATTACATATTAGATGGATTTAAACAGGCTATAAATTTAATAATAAGCTTTAATAAAGAGATATTTGATATAGTTTTTCTTTCTCTGTTTGTCTCCACTACTGCTACTGTTCTTGCATCTATGATATCGATACCACTTGGGATTAGTTTTGGAATAAAAAAATTTAGAGGAAAGAGGCTCTTTAGTAGAATTACATATACAATGATGAGTATACCTTCAGTTGTAGTTGGGTTATTAGTTGCCATTACACTCTCTAGAAGAGGACCATTTGGAAGACTTGAACTTTTATATACTACAAAGGCTATGATAATAGCCCAGACCTTTCTTGTTATGCCTTTAAGTTTTGGACTAAGCTTTGGTTTATCTAAAAGTCGTGGAAAAGAAATACAGAAGGTAGCTATAACCCTCGGCGCAAATAAATATCAAAGTATAATGCTTATAATAAGAGAGTTAAAGGTAGATATACTTGTTAACGTAGCTACTTCATTTTCTAGGGCAATCTCTGAAGTAGGAGCTGTTATGATAGTTGGAGGAAATATAAAGTATCACACAAGGGTTATAACGACAACCATATCTATGATGAACTCTATGGGAGATTATCCAATGGCTATAGCTCTTGGAATTATTTTACTTTTGATATCCTTTATAGTTCATAGCGCAATTTATTCCTATAGCAAGGAGGATTAAATGGAAATTCAAATTAAAAACTTAGCAAAAACTTATGGAGAAAAAAAGGTTTTAGATATAGAGAGTTTAAATTTAGAGAGAGAAAAGATCACAGGGATAATAGGACCAAATGGATCTGGGAAGTCTACTCTTTTAAACATAATAGCAGGGTTAGATGATAAGTATGATGGACAAGTACTATATAATGGAGAGTTAATAGATAGTGATATTAGAAAAAAGATGACTTTAGTATTTCAAAAGGCATACCTTTTTAAAAGAACTGTCTACAAAAATATAGCTTACCCTTTAGAGGTAAGGGGAGTAAAAGAAGAAAAAATAAAACAAAAAGTTTTAGAACTCTTAAAAATCTTAGAGATTGAAGATTTAAAGATGAAAATAGGAAGTAAACTTTCAGGAGGAGAAACTCAAAAGGTGGCTCTTGCGAGGGGATTGGTTTTTAATCCAGAACTATTACTTTTAGATGAACCTACATCAAATATAGATCCTGAATATATAGAACATATGGAAAAGGCAATACTTAAATATAATAAGGAAAATAAAGGGACTGTGATTATAGTAACTCATAATATAAATCAAGCTAAAAGACTTTGTGATAATATTATAAAGTTAGAGCGGGGAAGGGTGATTAATTGATGGATTTTTTTAAAGTGGTAACTGTAGAAGGGGCAAGAGAAACTATAATGAATAATTTTAGAGAATACAAATTTGAACTTGAAGAGGTAGATATCCTAGATTCCTTGGGGAGAGTATTAGGAAAAGAAGTCTACTGTGAAATAGATGTACCAGAGTTCAACAGGTCTACAGTAGATGGATATGCGATTGTAGCAAGCGATAGTCATGGTGCAAGTGATTCTATACCAAGTGTTTTAAATATAGTTGGAGAAGTGCATATGGGAGAGACTATAGAGGATGGAATAATTTCTGGAAATGCAATCTATGTTCCCACTGGAGGGATGGTTCCAAATGGAGCTGATGGTGTTATTATGATAGAAAACACTGAAAAACTAGATGAAGAAACATTGCTTTTAAATAAACCAATTTCCATTGGAGAAAACATCATCTATAAAGGAGATGATATGAAAAAAAATAGTCTCGTTCTTGAAATGGGAAAAAAGATATCTCCAGAAGCAATGGGAGTTTTAGGGGCGCTGGGTAAGAGAAAAGTAAAAGTTTTTAAAAAACCAAGATTTTATATAATCTCAACAGGAGATGAAATAATAGATATAGAAGAAAAACTAGAGTTTGGAAAGATAAGAGATATAAATTCATTTGCCCTTTTTGGTTCAATTAGTGCACTTGGTGGAGAAGTAGTTGGTAAGAGGATTGTTAAAGATGACTTTAACCTTTTAAAAACTGAAGTAGAAAAGGCAGTAAACATTTCAGATATAGTTCTTATATCAGGAGGAAGTTCAGTTGGAACCAGGGATTTTACTAAGGCTGTAATAGATAGTTTTGAAGGAAAAGGAGTGTTTATCCACGGTCTATCTGTAAAACCTGGTAAACCTACTATTGTAGGGGAGGGAATGGGAAAATTAATATTTGGTCTTCCAGGTCATCCTGTTTCTTCAATTATAATATTTAAAGTTTTAGTTGAAGACTTTGTAAAACAAAAGATGAATTTAAAAGAAATTAAGCCACAGATAAGGGCTACCATGGATTTTAATTTTCCATCATCTTCTGGAAAACTTACATATCAGATGGTAACACTTAGAAAAGAAGATGGAAAATATTTTGCTACTCCAAGTTTTGGAAAGAGTTCTATGATAAGTCTTTTAAAAGATTCTGATGGATATATACTTTTAGAAAAACATGAAGAAGGAATATATAAAGGTGAAGAAAGAACGGTCTTTCTTCTCTAATAAGGAGGTTTTATATGATGAAAAGAAATATATATATAGATAATATGGATGTAGATTTAGCAAAGGATACATATTTTAATAAATTAAATATAAACCCTACATTTGAATATGTAAAAGTAGAAAACAGTATAGATAGAATAAGTTTTGATATGGTAGAAGCTCTTATGTCTTCACCAAATTATAATGCTGCTGCAATGGATGGAATAGCAGTTGTTTCAGCTAAAACTCTTAATGCAAGTGAAGTAAATCCAGTAATCTTAGAAGAGAAAAAAGACTTTTACTATATAAATACAGGTAATGTGATAAAAGAACCATTTGATGCAGTTATTATGATAGAAGATTGTATAGAGCTTCCAGATGGAAAAGTTCAAATTATAAAATCTAGTTATCCATGGCAACATATAAGACAAATTGGGGAAGATATAGTTAAAAGTGAAATGATAATTCCTTCAAATCATAAGATAAGACCTATTGATATAGGAGCATTACTTTCTGGTGGGGTAGAGAGCATAAAAGTTTTTAAAAAACCAAAGGTAGGCATACTTCCAACTGGAACAGAAATAGTAGATGATTTAAAAAACTTAAAGATGGGAAATATAATTGATTCAAATTCTAGAGTTTTCCAGGGTGAAGTTTTAAAACTTGGGGGAGATCCTTTTAGATATTCTCCCATAGAAGATGATTATGAACTTCTAAAGACTAATATATTAAAGATGGTAAGAGAAAATGATATAATGCTTATAAATGCAGGTTCTTCAGCAGGAAGTAAGGACTATACTGTAAATATAATAAAAGAACTTGGAGAGACGATAGTCCATGGTATAGCAATGAAACCTGGAAAACCAACTATACTTGGGATAATAGAGGGTAAGCCTGTAATAGGACTTCCAGGCTATCCTGTATCAAGTTATTTGGTGTTTGAAGAGTTTGTAAAACCTTTAATACATAAATTTTTAGGTAAAAAAGAGAAACGAGAAAATCTTATAAAGGCAACTATTGCAAAACGTATAGTTTCTTCACTTAAAAATAGAGAACTTATAAGAGTTAATTTAGGTGAAGTCGGTGATAAACTTATAGCAACTCCACTCTCTAGTGGTGCGGGAGTTACTATGAGCCTTGTAAAAGCTGATGGAATTGGCATAATACCCCAAAATGTTGAAGGAGCAGAAGCAGGAGAAGAGATAGATGTAAAGCTCTTAAAGCCACTAGAGGAGATAAAAGAAACAGTAGTTTCTATAGGTAGTCATGATCTCATAATGGACATACTAGGAGATATGACGCTTCTTTCCTCAGGTCATGTGGGAAGTATGGGTGGAATCATGGCTATGAGAAGGGGAGAGTGCCATATAGCCCCAATTCACCTATTGTACGAAAAAACTGGAGAGTACAATATAAGCTATATAAAAAAATACTTTAAAGGTAAAGAGATGTCTTTAATAAAAGGGGTTAAAAGATTACAAGGTTTTATGATAAAAAAGGAAGATAAGGAACTTGTTAAAACATTTAGAGATCTTTTAAAAGAGGAAATTTCTTTTGTAAATAGACAAAGAGGAGCAGGTACAAGAGTACTACTAGATTATCATCTTAAATTAGAAGGTATAGATCCCCAAAGCATAAATGGATATAATAGAGAGTTAAATACCCATATGGCAGTGGCTTCAGCTGTAAAAGATGGTAAAAAGACTGTAGGCCTTGGAATATATTCAGCAGCTAAAGCTATGGACTTAGACTTTGTAGAAGTAACTTATGAAGATTATGACTTTTTAGTTGAAACAAGTATGCTAGAAGATGAAAAAATAAAGAGTTTTATAAGGGCACTTTCATCTAAAGCGTTTGAGACAAGAGTACTATCTCTAGGAGGGTATAAACTTATAGATGCTGGAGAGATAATCCATATAGAGTCTTAGTAGGATAGATAAAGAGTTATAATATAATGATATATAATAGAAAAAGGTGATAATATTGAAAGATTCTTTTGGAAGAGAGATAAATTATCTAAGGGTTTCACTTACTGATAGATGCAATTTAAGATGCAAATATTGTATGCCCCAAGATGGTATAGATAAATTTACTCATGATGATATGTTGAGTTTAGAAGAAATATATGAAATAATAAAAAGCTTTGTATCCCTTGGTGTAGATAAGATAAGGTTTACTGGGGGTGAACCCCTTGCAAGAAAGGGTATAGTAGAACTTATATCGAAAGTTTCAAAATTAGATGGGATAAAAGATATCGCCATGACTACCAATGGAATACTTTTAAAAAAATTTGCTAAGGATTTAAAACAGGCAGGCCTTCACAGAATAAATGTAAGCCTTGATACTTTAGATCCTCATAAATATAAAGAGATAACTCGCGGAGGAAGATTAGAAGATTTTCTATCTGGAATAGAAGAGGCAAAGAGAGTAGGTCTTACACCTATAAAGATAAACACAGTTCTTATTGGTGGATTTAATGATTGTGAAATAGAAACTCTAGTAAATTTAACTCTTGATGAAAAAATAGATGTAAGATTTATTGAGCTCATGCCAATAGGTGAAGCTTCAGCTTGGGCTAAGGACAAGTTTATTTCTAATGATATAATATTGGAAAAGGTTAAGACTTTAATTCCAATAGAAAGAGAAGACCCTTCTTCACCAGCGGTTTACTATAAACTTCCAAATGCCTTGGGTAAAGTCGGTATAATAAATCCTATATCTTGTAAGTTTTGTGATAACTGCAATAGAGTAAGACTTACATCTGAGGGTTTATTAAAACTTTGTCTTCATTCCAATAAAGAGATAGATTTAAAAAAAGCATTAAGGGATGGAGAAGATTTAAAAAGCTTTATATTGAAATCAGTCTTAAAAAAGGAAGAATCTCATCATTTAGAGGATGGAGAATTTTTAGATAAAAACATGAATCAAATAGGGGGTTAGAAGATGGAATTTACTCACTTTAATGATAAAGGTAGAGCATATATGGTAGAGGTAGGGGAAAAGGAAATAACTAAAAGAGTAGCAAAGGCAGAGGGAATCATTCTCTTATCGGACAAAATCCTTTCTATGATAAAAGAAGGAAAGATGAAAAAGGGAGATGTGCTTTCTGTGGCTCAAGTTGCTGGAATTATGGCAGCTAAAAAGACCAGTGAAATCATTCCAATGTGTCACAATATATTTTTAACTGGAGTAGATATAGATTTTGAAATCTTGCATAATGGTGTAAAGGTAATGGCAGTGGTGAAAACTGAAGGTAAAACTGGAGTTGAAATGGAGGCTTTAACAGCGGTTACTACAAGCTTACTTACTATATACGATATGTGTAAAGCGGTGGATAAGGAGATGGAGATAGTGGATGTAAAACTTTTGGAAAAAAAGGGTGGAAAATCAGGAGAATATATGAGAAAATCAAAAGGCAAGGTAATATCAGTAAATATTTCACAGGAAAAAGGAGTGGTAAAACACCCATTAGAAGAAGGAACATTTTTAGAAGATTTTGGACTAGAAGGAGATGCACACGCAGGGAATTGGCATAGACAGGTAAGTTTACTTGCCTTAGAGAGTTTTCAAAAGATGAAAGAATTAGGAGTAGAGGGACTGGTACCTGGAATATTTGCAGAAAATATAACGACAGAAGGTATAGAACTTTTCACTCTACCTGTAGGAACGCGTTTAAAAATAGGTGAAACAATTCAAGAGGTAACTCAGATAGGAAAAGAGTGTCACAGTGGATGCGAAATAGCTAAAAAAGTTGGAAAATGTGTGATGCCAAAAGAGGGAATATTTACAAAGATAATAGTTCCTGGAAAAATAAAGGAGGGTGACTCCATCGAGGTGATTTGATTTGAAAGTTGTAGCACTTAAATTGAAGGATGAAGATGGTCATATTGATTACTTAAGACAAGCTATAATAGACAAAGAACTGGGTATGATTGGGGAATTTCCTAAAAGAGAAAAGAACAGACAAATCTCTATATTAAGTGAAAGAATAAGAAATTTAATAGATGAAGAAGAATTTGAGGGACTTTGTTTATTTAGATTTTATGAAAATATTACTATTAAAGATTTAGAAGTTAAAAACATAGAAATAGGTCAAAGACTTCAAATAGGTGAAACAGTTCAAGAAGTAACAGCTATTGGAAAGAGATGCTTTAAAGAATGCAAATTAATTCAATCTGGGGAAACTTGTAATCTATTTATGAATGTAATATTCACTAAGATAATAAAAAGTGGATTTGTAAAGATAGATGACAAAGTCGTAAGTCTACCTAGTACTGATCGCTTTATTTCAAATAAGTAAAAAAATAAGAAGCTACCTATATAGGTAGCTTCTTATTTTAAGCTAGGCTTATAAACTTTTCTATATCACTTTCTATAAGTTTTAGTGAGTTTCTAAAGAACTCTGGATTGTGTATATCTATATTCATTCTAAGGGCTACATCTCTTATATTGTTTTTACCTGTAGCATTTAATAGTGCATCATATTCTTTTACAAATTCATCTCCGCGTTTTAAATATTCTGCATATAATCCTTTAGAGAAAAGTAGTCCAAAGGCATATGGAAAGTTATAGAAGTTAAGGCTAGCAGAATAGTAATGCGGTTTATTTATCCACATATAAGGATGAAGTAGAGAATGATCTAATCCATCTCCATATGCCTTTTTCTGAGCTTCCATCATTGTTTCCTTTAATTCAGTTACAGATAGAGGGTGACTCTCTCTTGCTGCAAATAACATGCTTTCAAATACAAACCTACTATAGATATCAACTATAACCTGTGCTGCATCTGATATAGAGCTTTCAAGAATGCTTAAAGCTTCTTCTTTACTTATATTTTCAAGAGCTGCATTTACAACTATTGTCTCACAAAATATCGAAGCTGTTTCAGCTATAGGCATAGGATAACTACTATTTAGTATGGATTCGTCCATAAGAGTTGAGCCGTGATAAGCGTGACCTAGTTCGTGTGCTAGAGTTGTCATATTGGAAAAACTTCCATCGAAATTTGAAAGAATACGACTTTCACCTATTGGATGAAGATTGGAACAAAATGCCCCTCCTCTTTTTCCTTCTCTAGGTTCTACATCTAGCCAATTTTTATCATAAGCTTCTTGCACAAAAGATCCAAGTTTTTCGCTAAATTTATTAAAGTTTTTTACTATATAGTTAATTGCCTCATCATAGGTAAACCTCATATCAACTTCTCCTATAGGAGCAAAGATACCATAGAAGGGAAGCCCATCTCTATGACCTAAAATTTCAGCTTTTTTCTTAAAGTATTTATGAAAGACTGGTAGAAATTCTTCCATAGCATCGATCATAGCATCGAGAGTTTTTTTATCCATTCTAGATTTTACTAAAGTCTCATCCAATGGTGATTGAAATCCTCTAAGCTTTGATACTGTTATAACTTCTCCTTTTATACCATTTAGAGCAGCAGCAGAAGACTCTTCTATCTTTTTATAAGCTTTAATTTCTGCATAGTATGCTAATTTTCTCACCTGGGAGTCTTTACTATAAGCTAAATTTCTAACTACAGAAAGAGGTAATTTTTTTTCTTCTTCATCTATTACTATATCCACAAGGAGTTTTGAAGAAAGTTGGTTTTGAAGGTTTCCCCAAGCGTTAGAGCCTGTGTTTTTCATCTTGGATATAAGGATTTCTTCTTTTTCACTTAGAAGATACTTTGTATCTTCTTTCATATCTTTTAATATAAATCTATGCTCTTTTAAAAGCTCAGACTCATTTATAAGTTCATCTAAATTATTGACTTCTTTTAAAAAGTTTTTAAAATCTACTTCTGGCTTGGTAAGATTAGTATAAACAAGGGACAATTTGTCCATTTCTTGTATAGCTTTTTCATCTCTTGCATCCACGCTAGATGAAAGAGATGCAAAACCTCTAAGCTTTATAAATGTAGTAAGGATTTCTTCAGAGAACTTTATATAGTCTTCAAGCAAAACTATCTTATCTCCATCTAGGTTTAATTCGTTTTCAGCCCAATCTGTAAAACCTTCAATTAATTTTTCTAATCTTTCAAAATCATTTTTATACTCTTCTGATTCAAAATCAGAGTAAAGTTCATCTAAACTCCATCTCATATTTTAACACCTCTCAGTTATTTAGCTTCGGAAATTATTATACCATAAAATCATCCAATTAAGAATAATATGTGCTTTTAAGGGGAAAATATACTAATTATATTGTCTATGTTTTAAAATCACTTGCAATAAGTATATTTTAAGTATATAATTTATAAGTTATATACAATAAGGAGGAACGGAATGTCAAAATTAAAATTTAACGAAATAGACCTAACCGAAGAAATGCAAAGAAGTGTTTCTGAAATGGGATTTGAAGAAATGTCTCCAATCCAAGAAAAGGCTATTCCTGTCGTATTAAGTGGTAAGGATATTATAGGGCAAGCACAAACAGGTACAGGTAAAACTGCAGCCTTTGGTATACCAATATTAGAGATGGTAGATAGTAAGGATAGATCTGTACAAGCGCTTGTTCTATGTCCTACTAGAGAGCTTTGCATTCAAGTTGCAGAAGAGATGAAAAAGCTTGGAAAGTTTAAAAGAGGAATTGAAGTAATACCAGTTTATGGTGGTCAGCCAATAGATAGACAAATTAGAGCATTAAAAAAAGGTGTTCAGATAATAGTTGGAACTCCAGGAAGGCTTATAGACCATATAAGAAGAAAAACTGTAAAAGTTGATAATGTAAAATTTATGGTATTAGATGAAGCAGATGAAATGTTTGATATGGGTTTTAGAGACGATATAGCACTTGTAATGGATAAACTTCATGAAGATAGGCAAACTATATTTTTCTCAGCTACTATGCCAAAGGACATAATAAACTTTGCATCTAAATATCAAAAGAATCCTGAAATAATAAAGGTAACTCATAAAGAACTTATAATACCTCAGATAGAGCAATTCTACTATGAAGTAAAAGAGCATATGAAAACTGAGATTTTAAGTAGGGCTATAGACATATATAATCCTAAACTATCTATAGTATTCTGTAATACTAAGAGAAAAGTAGATGCATTAAATGAAGAACTTTCAGCTAGAGGATACCTTGTAGATGGACTTCATGGAGATTTAAAACAAAATCAAAGAGACACTGTAATGAATAAGTTTAGAAGAGGTTCTATAGATATACTTGTGGCTACAGATGTTGCAGCTAGGGGTCTTGATGTAGATGATATAGACCTTGTTATAAACTATGATATACCTCAAGATGAAGAATACTATGTTCATAGAATAGGTAGAACTGCAAGAGCAGGTAGAGAAGGTGTGGCAATAAGCTTTGTAACAAATAGAGATAATAATAAACTAAGAAATATACAAAGATATGCAAATATAAAGATAAAAAGAAAAGATGTACCTACATTAAAAGATATGGAAGAAACTTATACAACTACTATGCTAGATAAGATTAAAGAAGGTATAGAAGATGAAGATTTAAATAAATATAAAAAGACTATAGATGGACTTATAGAAGAAGGTCTTACTTCTGTAGATATAGCGTCAGTTCTTTTAAAGTTTTATATGGGTTCTGATAAATCAAACAAACATCAAGAGTTAGACATGGTAGACTTTGGGAAAAAATCTCAAGGATCAAGCTCTAAATCACAATCTCAATCACATTCAAGCAGAAAATCAGGAGATATGAAAAGAATTCATATTGGTATTGGAAACAGAAAAGGCGTAAGACCAAGACATATACTAGCAGCTATTACTCAAACAGCCGGTGTAGATAAAGGTGCTATAGGTAAAATAGATGTATACGATAAGTTTTCGTTTGTAGAAGTAGATAAAAACGAGGCTAGAAAAGTTATAGATTCATTAAATAATGAAGAGATCAAGGGAACTCGCGTAAGAGTAGAAATAGCAAACCCTAGAAGAAAATAGATGTAAAAAACTTGCGATCAACTTGGATTGTGAGTTTTTTTATGTTTAATGATGAAAACTTATCTAATTTATATATAGTAAAGAAAAAAATTTTCTATTCTACTAAAAAATAGTATATAATAATCATATCTATATAATTCAAATCAGGGGTGATTTTATGAGTAAGGAAAATTTAAGTCCGCTTAGAGCAGCTCAGGAACAAATCAAAATAGCTTGTGATGCACTAGGTTTAAAACAAAGTGTTTATGAATTATTAAAAGAACCACAAAGAGTTATAGAAATTTCAATTCCAGTAAAGATGGATGATGGAACTGTGAAGGTGTTTAAAGGTTACAGATCTCTTCACAATAATGCAGTGGGTCCTGGAAAAGGTGGAGTTAGGTTTCATGAAAATGTTGATTTAGAAGAGGTAAAGGCACTTTCAATTTGGATGACTTTTAAATGCGGTATAACAGGTATTCCCTACGGGGGAGCTAAAGGAGGAATTACAGTAAATCCAAAGGATTTATCAAATGGTGAACTCGAAAGACTAGCAAGAGGATATATAAGAGGTCTTCATAAGTACTTAGGAGAAAAGATAGATATACCAGCACCAGATGTAAATACGAATGGTCAGATAATGGCTTGGATGGTAGATGAATATATAAAACTTACTGGAAATCATGAACTAGGTGTAATAACTGGAAAACCATTAGAATTTGGTGGCTCAAAGGGAAGAAATGAAGCTACAGGTTTTGGAGTAGCACTAGTTGTAAGAGAATCATGTAAAAAACTTGGGCTAGATATTAAAGGACTAAGTGTAGGGGTTCAAGGTTTTGGAAATGTTGGAAGCTTTACAGTAAAGCATTTAGAAAACTTAGGTGCTAAAGTAGTAGCTATAGGACTTAGAGAAAATGCTATTTATTGTGAAGAAGGATTTAAATATGAGGATTTAAAAAATCATTTAAATATAAATAAAGACTTAATAGATTTTAAAGATGCTAAACTTATATCTCTAGAAGATTTTTGGTCTTTAGATGTAGAGGTATTAATTCCTGCTGCAATAGAAAATGCAATAACAGAAAAAAATGTAAATCTTATAAACTCTAAAATAATAGCAGAAGCTGCAAATGGACCTATAACTCCAAAAGCAAATAAGGTTTTAGAAGAAAAAGGTATCTTGGTTGCTCCAGATATACTTGCCAATTCAGGAGGTGTTACTGTTTCATACTTTGAATGGGTACAAAACTTATACGGCTATTATTGGTGTGAGGAAGAGGTAATAGAAAGACAAGAAAAAGCCATGGTAGATGCATTTGAAAATATTTGGAAAATAAAAGAAGAGTATGGAGTAAATTTAAGAAAAGCTGCCTATATGTTTAGTGTTAAAAAAGTAGCAGAAGTGATGAAGCTTAGAGGATGGTATTAAAAAAGTAGGAGCTAGCTCCTACTTTTTTCTTTATATATCAATCTTTTATTCTTACAAATACTTCCAATATAAATATGGTATAATTAATATATGTTTAAAAACTTACTAGAGGTGATATGATGAAAATGTTTAAATCAGACAATGTATCAGGGGTACACCCCAAAATATTAAATGCAATACAAGAAGCAAATATAGGACATGAAAGTCCTTATGGAGCGGACACCTATAGCAAAAGAGCTATAGATATTATAAAAGATTTATTCCAAAAAGATGTAGATGTATACTTTACGCTACTTGGAACTGCGGCAAATGTAATAGGATTAAGTGGTATTTTAAGACCGTTTGAAGCGGTTATATGTACTGAAACAGCACATATAAATACAGATGAGTGTGGAACATTTGAAAATTTTAGTGGATCTAAAATACTCTACACTCCTGAAGATGATGGAAAGTTAAAGATAGAAAATATAAAGAAGTTTTTAACTCATCCAGATGATGAACACAGAGTTCAGCCTAGGATAATCTCTATATCTCAAACTACAGAAACAGGTACTTTATACTCAGTTGAAGAAATAAAAGAAATTGCAGATTTCGCCCATAGCAATAACATGTACCTACATTTAGATGGTGCAAGACTTGCAAATGCTATAATAGCCTTAGATTCTTCTTTTAAAGAGATGATAGCTGATACAGGAGTAGATCTTTTATCTTTTGGTGGAACTAAAAATGGAATGATGATAGGAGAAGCCATAGTTTCATTTAATAAAGAAATAAGTAAAAACTTCAAATACTATAGAAAACAAGGTATGCAGCTATTATCCAAGATGAGGTTTGTCTCTTGTCAGTTTATTCCATACTTAGAAGATGGGGTATGGAGAGAATGTGCAACAAATGCAAATGAAATGGGATCATATTTAAAGGAAAGATTAAGAGAATGTAAAAGTGTAAAGGTACAAGAAGGATTTAAAACCAATATGATATTTGCAAATATGGATAAAAAAATCATGGATAATTTGCAAGATGAATTTGGTTTTTATATAATAGATGAAAAGACTAATTTAGTTAGACTTGTAACCTCTTTTGATACAGAGAAAGAAGATATAGATAAATTTATAAAAGCTATAAAGGAAATGGAATAAAAAACAAGATAAAAAATAATTGGGGGAATAAGAAATGAAAAATACAACTTATCAATTAAAAAAATTAACTTGTCCAAGCAGTGTGTCCAAGATAGAAGATATGCTTAGAGAAACTAAAGGTATAGACTCAGGTGAAGTTATATTTGACTCCTCAAAAGCAAGAGTATATTTTGACGAAAAGGTCATAACATCAAAGGAAATAGAAGAAAAAATTATAGCATTAGGTTTTGGAGTCTGGGGAGAGGTATAAACTTGAATAGGTAAAGAAATATTGGTTTTAATTGTAGCTATTTGGTTATAATAGGAGGAGGTTTTATGAGTTGTACTTGTAATTCAAATGAAGAAAAATCTTGTATAGAAAAAGTCCCTATATTTAGTAATCTAGATAAATCAGAGATGAATGAAGTTTCATCTATCATAAGTCATAGAGAGTTTAAAAAGAATGAACTTATCTATATGGCAGGAGAAAAAAGTGGAAACCTTTATGTTATAAACAGTGGCAAGGTTAAGATCACAAGAATATCTAGTTCAGGAAAAGAACAAGTTATTAGGATATTAGAATCTGGTGAATTTATGGGTGAACTATCTATATTTAAATCATCTCCATTAATGGATAATGCAGAAGCCTTAGACGATACAAAGATGTGCATTATAGCTGAAAAAGATTTAAAAGATCTACTGAAAAAATATCCCCTTATATCTTTTAAAATAATGGAAGAGCTAAGTGAAAGACTTGAAAGAGCAGAATCACTAATTGAAAACATAAACCTTAGTTCAGTAGAAAAAAGATTAGCAGATATACTACTAGAACTCGCAGGTGAAGATGGAAAGCTAGACTTAAAGATGAGTAAAAAAGATTTGGCTTCTCAAATAGGTATGAGTAGTGAAACACTAAGCCGAAAACTTTCAACATTTCAAGAACTAGGAATTATAAAACTTATAGGACAAAGAAAGATAAATATATTAAATCGATACGCACTAGAAAAAATTCAGTAAGAAAAGGGTGAAGTCATGCAAACTATAGAAATAATGGTAGAAGAACATGCAAATATAAGAAGAATGTTAAAAGTAGTAAGAAGCTTGTGCTATAAGATTATGACACTTGAAGAATTTGATATAGAAGATATTCCAAAGATAATCGATTTTGTAAGAACTTATGCCGATAAACATCATCATGGGAAAGAAGAAGATATACTATTTAAAACTATGAATGAAAAAATTGAAAGACTTAGAAAAGCAGGCGCAATAACTGGAATGTATATTGAACATGACCTTGGTAGACTTTATATGCAAGATTTAGAGATGGCTGTAAAAGCATATAGTGAGGGAAGTGATGAAGCTAGACTTGATATAATAGCAAATGCTATAGGATATGCAAATCTTTTGGATAGACATATTGAAAAAGAAAATACAGCTATGTATAAATTTGCAGAAAAAATGCTAGATGAAGAATCTAAAAGCTTTATAGAAGAAGAATCTAGAAAACTAGAACAAGAAGCAAGCGATAAAGGCTTACAACAAAAATATATAGACCTATTAGAAACTCTAGAAGATAAATATCTTTAAAGGATATTTATCTTCTAATATGGGTATGTGTTTATATAAAGGTTAATAAAAACACAAGGAGGAGTAATTATGGGTTTTAAAATGACTGATAAAGTAACTTGGGTAGGAAAGATAGATTGGGAACTTAGGAGCTTTCATGGTGAAGAGTATTCTACACATAGAGGCTCGTCATATAATTCCTATTTGATTAAAGATAAGAAAAATGTACTTATTGATACTGCTTGGGCACCTTTTGCTCAGGAGTATGTAGAAAGATTAAAAGAAGAAATAGATTTAAAAGATATAGACTATATAATAGCTCAACACAATGAAATAGACCATAGTGGCGCTCTACCTCTTATAATAAAGGAAATCCCTGATGTGCCAATATATTGTACAGCAAATGGAGAAAAGATTATAAAGGCTCATTTCCACGAAGAAGGATGGAACTTTAAGATAGTAAAAACTGGAGATACACTAGATATTGGTGAGTCTACACTTACATTTGTAGAAGCTAGAATGCTTCACTGGCCAGATAGTATGATGACTTATATGGATGGAGACAATATCTTATTTAGTAATGATGCATTTGGACAGCACTATGCTTCAGATCTAATGTACAATGATACAGTAGACCAATGTGAACTATTTCAAGAAGCTATAAAATACTATGCTAATATACTTACACCTTTTAGTCCTCTTGTTACAAACAAAATAAAAGAAATATTAGCATTTAAGCTTCCTCTAAATATGATAGCTCCAAGTCATGGAGTTATTTGGAGAGATAATCCAGCTCAAATAGTTGAAAAATATTTACAATGGGCTGAGAGTTATCAGGAAAATCAAATTGTTTTAATATATGATACTATGTGGGGAGCAACTAGAAGAATGGCAGAAGCTATAGCAGAGGGAATAAAAGAAGTAGATGATAATGTAAGCGTTAAACTATTTAACGCAGCTAAGACGGATAAAAACGAAATGATAACAGAGCTATTTAAGTCTAAGGCATTTATGTTTGGTTCTTCAACTGTAAATAAAGGTATAATGCATGCCACAGGTGGAATTCTAGAGATGATACGTGGGATTGGATTTAAAAAGAAAAAGACAGCCGCATTTGGATCATATGGTTGGTCTGGTGAATCTGTAAAACTTATAGAAGAAAAACTAAGAGATACAAAACTTGAATTAATAGAAGGAGGACCAAGAGAACTTTGGAATCCTAATATAGAAGCGATAGAAAATTGCAAAGAGTTCGGTAGAGAATTTGTAGCGAAATTATAGACTGAATTTAAGAGAGGATAGTAATACTATCCTCTTTATTTTTTTAGGTTTTTAGCATATAATAGTGAGTATATGTAAAAAACGAAGATGCTTTTAATTTGGAGGACAATATGAAGGACAATAGGAAAATTGGAATAATTGATTCAGGCGTTGGTGGACTTACAGTTGCCAAAGAGTTTAGAAGATTATTACCAAAAGAAAATGTAATATATTTAGGCGACAATAAAAATGTGCCTTATGGAAATAAAAAAGAAGAAGAAATATATTATCTTACTAAAAAGATGATAGATTTTTTAATACAAAGAGATGTAAAGTTAATAGCAGTAGCATGTAATACTATTTCATCTATACTTGATAGACATTTTTTAGACTATACAATTCCCATAGTAAGCATTATAAAACCAGTAACAGATTATGTAGATAAAAAAAGGCTTAAAAGTGTAGGTGTAATGGCTACAAAATTTACTATAGAATCAAAGACTTATGAAAAACTTTTAAATGAAAAAGATAAAAGTTTAACTGTGGTTTCAGAAAGCTGTCCCACTCTTGCTACCATAATAGATAGGGGAGACTATGAATCTAAAGAAATAATGGAAACCATAAATATACATATGGATAATATACTTAGAAAAACAGCAGTAAAAGATATAATCCTTGGATGTACCCATTATCCAATAGTCTTAGAGAAGTTTAAAAAGATCTCCCCAAATATAAACTTCATAAACCCTGCATATGAACAGACTCTATATGTAGATAATATAATAAAAAAATTAGGCATAAGTGGAAGTGAAACAAACTCCACTTTTGAAATCTTCACCACAGGGAAAACGGGTACTTATTTGGATATGATAGATAGTTTATCAATGAAATCGGCAGATAGAATTTATGAAATAAAAGAATTTTAACTGAGATGAAAATTAAATATCTTAAGTAAAGTAAAATGATAAATTATAAAATAAGATTCGTATGTTGCTTTAAATTTACCAGAAGTATTCACTAAGTAAAAAAATTGTTTAAGCATTCCATTGGAGCTTTAGCGGAATTGGATGCTTATTTTTTTACGTGTGACTATACTTCTTAAATTATAAGCTTTACGATCGTTTTTGTAATTTATCATTCTTACCTAGTAAAAGTTTATAATCGTTTAAAATTTTATAAATCCATAGGAACTCTTAATCATCTTTTTGCATAATATATAATGCAGAGAAAAATTGAAGGAAAGGTGATAAATATGAGAGATTATTATGGAGTAGGTGGAAATTGTCCAGAGGTAAAGTGTCCCGCAGGAAGTTTTCCATATGTAATAAAGTCAGGAGATACATTATACAAATTAGCGATAACTTATGAAACAACAGTGGAGGCTATAATAAAGATAAACCCTGGAATAAATCCAAATAACTTACAAATAGGTCAAAGAATTTGTATACCAGGTAAAACTCCTCAGAAATGTCCAATGGGAACATTTGCGTACACAATAAAGCAGGGGGACACTATATATAATTTAGATAAAAAGTATAATACAACAGTAGAAGCAATCCTTATGGTAAACCCAGGAATCAACCCTGATAACTTACAAATAGGTCAGATAATTTGTATACCAGGTGAAACTCCTCAGAAATGTCCAATGGGAACATTTGCGTACACAATAAAACAGGGAGACACTATATATAAATTAGCTAAAGCGTATAATACAACAGTAGAAGCTATTCTTATGGTAAACCCAGGAATTAATCCTGATAACTTACAAATAGGGCAAGTAATATGTATACCAAGTGAAAAACCAGCTCCAGACTGTGATGGAACATACTATGTAGTAAGACCAGGAGATACTCTTTATTCTATAGCACATAAATATGGCATAAGCCTTGCAGAACTTATGGCGGCAAATCCAGGAGTAGATCCGTATAACTTAATGGTAGGTCAACTCATCTGTATCCCAGAAAAAGAAGATTCATGTATCTGTCCTGGAGGAACTGTTCACACAGTTGTGATGGGAGAAACTCTTGCTACTATTCTTTTAAGATATAATATTTCTGTAATGGATTTAATGGCAGGAAATGCAGGAGTAGATTTATATAATCTTAAACCAGGTCAAAAACTATGTATACTTCCCCATGAAGAGAGAGGTTGCCCTTGTCCCATGGGAACAGAATCCTATACTATAATTGCAGATGATGTTAAACCAGGTATGCCTGTAGTAATGGTTATAGCAGAAAAAGTTAATTCAACTGTAGCAAATATAATGATGATAAACTCCAATCTCTCACCAGGAGATTTTATAGTAGGTAAGCAAATATGCGTTCCTAGTATGTGTTAAACGAGTACCCCTCTTGTTTGATACAAAAAACCCTTCGATTATTCGAAGGGTTTTTTTATTAAAGAGTGGATATACTCTCTAGTAATGGTATAATAATGTAGATGAAAAAATGTCAAGTTTAAGGAGGAAAAATCATTGTCAACATTTCATATTGGTTTAGATGTAGGCTCAACTACTGTAAAACTTGTAGTATTAAATAACTCATTTAATATAATGTATAAAAGCTATACAAGGCATTTTTCTGATATAAAAAAGACTATAATAGAAGTTCTTACCGAAGGGTATAGAAGATTTAAAAATGATAGAGTAACTATAATGGTAACAGGTTCTGGGGGACTTTCAGTAAAGGATTGGCTCGATATATCCTTTATTCAAGAAGTTATAGCTTCTACAAAGAGTATACAAACTTTAATTCCAGAAACTGAAGTTGCCATTGAATTAGGTGGAGAAGATGCTAAAATCACTTATTTGAGTGGAAACATAGAACAAAGGATGAACAGTATATGTGCAGGTGGAACTGGAGCATTTATAGACCAAATGGCCTCTCTCCTTGAAACTGATGCTGAAGGTTTAAACACTCTAGCAGCGTCTCATAAAACTGTTTATTCAATTGCATCTAGATGCGGAGTTTTTGCTAAAACTGATATACAAGCCCTTATAAATCAAGGCGCTTTAAAAGAAGATATAGCAGTAAGTGTGCTTCAATCTGTTGTAAACCAAACTATATCAAACTTAGCGTGTGGAAGAGCTATAAAGGGAAAAGTAGCATTTTTAGGAGGACCTCTTCATTTTCTTTTCCAGCTTAGGGAAAGGTTTATTAAGACACTTAATCTATCTGATGATGAAATCATCTATCCAGAAGATCCACAACTCTATGTGGCAATAGGTGCAGCTATAGGATCTGTAAGTGAAACTCCTATAGAATTTAAAACTCTAAAGAATAAACTTCAGACTCCAGAAGAAACAAATACAAAGACAATAAAACAACTAGAACCATTATTTAAGGATGAAAAATCATATGAAGAGTTTAAACATCGTCATCAAATATATAATATAAAGGAATTAGATCCTAAAGAATATACTGGAAGTGTGTACTTAGGAATCGATGCAGGTTCAACCACTACAAAAGCAGTATTAATATCCCAAGAGAATAAAGTTTTATACTCTTATTATGGAAATAACAAGGGTAAACCATTAGATCAATCTATCAGTATAGTAAAAGAAATCTACAAAGAGATGCCTCATCTTCCTATTACATACTCATGTGTTACAGGGTATGGAGAAGACTTTATAAAGGCAGCACTTGGTATAGATGAAGGAGAGGTAGAAACTCTAGCTCACTATAAGGGTGCAAAACTCTTTCAAAAAGATGTAGATTTTATCCTTGATATCGGTGGGCAAGATATGAAATCTATGAAGATTGAAAATGGCGTTATAGATGACATACTTTTAAATGAAGCGTGTTCTTCAGGATGTGGTTCTTTTATTGAAACATTTGCTAAAAATGTAAATATGAGTGTAGGTGAATTTTTAGAATCGGCTTTATTTGCTAAAAATCCAGTTGATTTAGGTTCAAGATGTACTGTGTTTATGAATTCGATGGTAAAACAAGCTCAAAAAGAAGGAGCCACTGTGGGAGATATAGCAGCAGGGCTTTCGTATTCTGTTATAAAAAATGCACTTCAAAAGGTAATAAAGATAAGAGACCCTAAAGAACTAGGAGAAAAAATCGTGGTACAAGGTGGTACTTTTTATGGGGACGCAATTCTTAGGACATTTGAAATTATATCAGGAAGAGAGGCTATAAGACCAAATTTAACTGGACTTATGGGAGCCCTTGGATCAGCTATAATAGCTAAGGAAAGATATAGTGGAAAAGAATCTGGTATTCTAAAGTCGGAACAATTAAATAGTTTAACTTATAAATCTATAAAAGGAAAGTGTGGAAGATGTACAAACAATTGTCAGCTCACTATAAATAAGTTTTCAGATGGAACAAAGTATATAACGGGCAATAGATGTGAAAAAGCTATAGGAATACAAAGCATAGAAGAAGAGCTTCCAAACCTATATGAATATAAATATAGGAGAACATTTGACTATCAGCCACTTCCCTTAGAAAATGCACCCAGGGGAAGAGTGGGTATACCTAGAGTTTTAAACATATTTGAAAACTATCCATTTTGGAGTGAGTTTTTCAAGAACTTAGGATTTAGTGTAGAACTCTCCTGTGAATCAAGTAGAAGAGTATATGAAAAGGGACTAGCTTCTATTCCAAGTGAAACTGCTTGTTATCCTGCTAAGATGGTGCATGGTCATATAATGGATTTGATAGAAAAAGAGCTTGATTTTATATTTTATCCTTCAGTATTCTATGAAAAAAGAGAGAGTAGCCTATCGGATGATCACTTAAATTGTCCGGTAGTTACGGGATATCCAGAGCTTATAAAGACAAATATTGTAGAACTTAAAGAAAAAAACATAAAGTTTTTAAATCCATTTATAACCTTTGATCACAAGAAGAGTTTAGAAAAAGAGCTTTATAATAGTTTTAAAGAGTTTAATATAAGTGAAAAAGAAATAGTAGAATCCATAGAAAAAGGTTTTTTAGAGATGGAAAAGTATAAATTGGATATAAAAAATAAGTCAGAGGAAACTTTAAAATATATAAAAGAACAGGGCATAAAAGGCATTGTACTAGGTGGTAGACCTTATCATATTGATGGAGGTTTAAACCATGGAATTCCAGAACTAATCACATCTCTTGGCATGGCAGTTTTAACTGAAGATAGTGTAGAACATCTAGCAAAATTAGATGAAAAACTAAGGGTTCTAGATCAATGGACATATCATTCTAGACTCTATAGGGCAGCTAAATATGTGAGTGAAAATAAAAACTTAGAGCTGATACAACTTAATTCCTTTGGATGTGGGCTTGACTCAGTGAGTATGGATCAAGTTCAAGAAATACTCTATGCAGCAGGTAAGATATCTACAGGGCTTAGGATAGATGAAATAAGCAATTTAGGAGCCGCAAAGATAAGGGTAAGGTCTTTAAAAGCTGCATTAGAAGAAAAAGATGATAGGGAAGTAGAAAAGAAGTCTTTTGAATATAAGGTAAGACCATTTACTAAAGAAGATAAGAAAAACCATACAATATTGATTCCTCAGATGGCGCCTATTCATTTTAGGCTTATAGAAAAGTCTCTTAAACTTTCAGGATACCGAGCAGTCTTATTGGAGACTTATGGAAATGAAGCTGATGAAGGATTAAAATATGTAAATAATGATGCATGTTATCCATCTATAATTGTAGTAGGACAATTTCTAGCAGCACTTAAATCTGGTAAATATGATTTAGATAATACTTCTCTTATACTTACTCAAACAGGAGGAGTGTGTAGAGCTTCTAATTATGTGGCATTTTTAAGAAAGGCTCTAAAAGAAGCTGGATTTGAAAAGGTACCAGTTATAAGTATAAGTACTCAAGATATAGAAAAAAATCCTGGATTTAAGTTTTCACCAAATATGACTAAGCGATGTATTGTATCCATACTACTTGGAGACCTTTTAACAAGAGTATCCTTGAGAGTTAGACCTTATGAAAAAATTCAAAACTCTACTGATATATTGGTAGAAAAGTGGATGGAAAATATAGAAAAAGAGCTAAAAGTTTTAAATAAAAACAGATTAACAAAGCTTGTAAATGAGATAGTGGAATCCTTTGATAATATTGAGGTCTTAGATATTAAAAAGCCAAAGGTGGCTATTGCTGGTGAAATACTTATAAAATATCATCCAGGAGCAAATAATCAACTTGTAAAGATATTAGAAGAAGAAGGAGCCGAAGTAGTGGTTGGCGATATTACAGACTTTTTATTATATTGTCTATACAATGCAGATTTTAAAAATAAAAACTTGGGTAAAAGTTATAAAGCTAAGGTATTTGGCGATTTGGGTATAAAATATATTGAGCACTATAGGGAACCTATCAGAAAAGCACTAGATAAGAGCAATAGATTTACATCGCCTATAACAATACAAGAAATAGGAAAAAAAGCTGAAGAACTTATTTCTTTAGGCAATCAATCTGGAGAAGGATGGCTTCTTACAGGAGAGATGATAGAGCTTGTATCTGAAGGAGTAGAAAACATAATATGCGTTCAACCCTTTGGATGTCTTCCAAATCATATAACTGGTAAGGGTATGATCAAGGGAATAAGGGATATATATCCAAATGCAAATATAGCTCCTATAGACTATGACCCAGGTGCAAGTGTTGTAAATCAAATAAATAGAATAAAGCTTATGCTTTCAACAGCTAAGGAAAATATAGAAAAAGATGTAAAGACCCAAACAATAGCAAAATAAGCTTAAAATTTATTGACAAGCAGATAAGATTATGATAGTTTTATATAGATAACCTTTAAACTAAACCGAGAGTTTAGAAAGGAGCGCGTAAACCTAGAGCATATCTATGCCTTCCTTTAAAGGAAGGCATTTTTTACGAAATCCTTTAAATTATATCGCAAATAAGAGGAGGAAAAAAATGAGACACTTAATAGACTCTATGGATTTATCCCTAGAAGAATTAGAAGAACTATTCGTACTGACAAGAGATATTATTGAAAATGAAAACAAATATAGAGATGTTTGTAAAAACAAACTGATGGGTACACTTTTCTATGAACCAAGCACTAGAACTAGATTTAGTTTTGAAGCTGCTATGTTAAAACTTGGAGGTCAAATAATTGGATTTTCAGAAGTAGGTTCAAGTTCAGTTTCAAAAGGAGAAAGTATACCAGATACTATTCGTACAGTTGGTTGTTATGCAGACCTTATCGTAATGAGACATCCTAAAGAAGGAGCTCCCAAATATGCATCATTTAAATCAGAAGTTCCCATCATAAATGCTGGAGATGGAGGACATCAACATCCCACTCAAACACTTACAGATCTTTTGACTATTAGAGAAATAAAAGGCAAAATTGAGGATCAAACCATTGGACTATGTGGAGATTTAAAATTTGGTCGTACAGTTCATTCTCTTATAAAGTCCATATCAAGGTATAAAGGAATAAAATTTGTTTTAATCTCACCTCCAGAACTTAAAATACCACAATATATAAGAAAAGAAGTACTTATAAAGAACAATATACCATTTGTAGAAGTTGAAACTATAGAAGAATCTATAGATTCTCTTGACATACTTTATATGACAAGAGTACAAAAAGAAAGATTCTTTAACGAGGCAGATTATCTTAGACTTAAAGACACATATATACTTGATAAAGCAAAGCTAGAAAGTGCAAAACAAGATTTAGCAATTCTTCACCCACTTCCAAGGGTAAATGAAATAAGTCCAGAAGTAGATGATGATCCAAGAGCTGCATATTTTAAGCAGGCAAAATATGGAATGTATATAAGAATGGCTCTAATAATTAAAATGATGGAGGCGATATAAATGCTTTATATAGATAGTATTTCAAAAGGAATAGTAATAGATCATATAACTCCAGGACTTGGCTTTAGAATATTTGAGTATCTGAAATTAGATAAATCCGACTTTACTGTGGCACTGATTATAAATGCACCAAGTAAAAAGGAAGGAAGAAAAGATGTACTAAAGATTGAAAACAATATAGATTTAGACTTAAGGGTTCTTGGCGTTATAGATCCAACAGTTACGGTAAACATTATAAGAGATGAAAAGATTGTAGAAAAGATAAAGATCTCACCACCAGAAAGTGTTGAAGATGTAATGAAATGTAAAAACCCAAGATGTGTTACATCTACAGAAAAAGGCGTCATTCAAAAGTTTAGCCTTTTAGATAAGGAAGAACTCAGCTATAAATGTGATTATTGCGATAATATATATAATTGGGAGGTTTAAACTTTGATTATAGATAGATTGTATAATACAGTAGAAGAAAAA
The DNA here is from genome assembly GCF_001940565.1 of Tissierella creatinophila DSM 6911. Classification (GTDB taxonomy): domain Bacteria; phylum Bacillota; class Clostridia; order Tissierellales; family Tissierellaceae; genus Tissierella_A; species Tissierella_A creatinophila. The sequence goes on along the minus strand of NZ_LTDM01000003.1, from coordinate 28,036 downwards.
GGAAATATATGTTTAGGACTAGATAGTAGACTTGAGTTTATACCGGAAGGCTTAAAAGAAAAATATAGAGATATAAGCAAGATAATATTTCAGTTTAATAAAAAAATAATAGATGAGACACGAGATATAGTGACAATCTATAAGCCTCAAATAGCTTATTATGAAGCATATGGTATAGAAGGACTTATTGCTTATAAAAATACATTAAAATATATAAAAGAAATCGGCGCTCTTTCTATAGGGGACATCAAAAGAGGAGATATCGCATCTACCGCCGAAATGTATGGAAAGGCTCATTTAGATGGAGAATTTGAAGCAGACTTTATAACTTTAAACCCTTATATGGGAATGGATAGTATCACGCCTTATTTAAAATATATAGAAGAAGGTGATAAAGGAATATTTGTCTTAGTTAGAACTTCTAATCCAGGAGCTAAAGATTTTGAATACCTAGATGTATCTGGAGAACCTCTATACTATAGCGTAGGGGACAAGCTACAAGAACTCGCTTCAAAATATAAGGGAGCTTCAGGTTATAGTCCTATTGGTATGGTTGTAGGGGGAACTCACACGGATGAGGCAACAGAAATTAGAAACAGATATAAGGATATGTTCTTTTTGATCCCTGGTTATGGTGCTCAAGGGGCTAAAGGTGAAGATGTTAATCTTTATTTAAATGATGGGAACGGTGGAGTTGTAAATTCATCTAGAGGAATTATAACTAATTATAAAAAATATGAAGATGGTGAAGAAAACTTCCACAAATATGCAAGAGAGGCAGTTTTAAAAATGAAGGAGGATCTTTTAAATGCTAGATGGTTATAAATCGCTTACCATAAAATCTAACACTGAAATTTCTACTAATATTTTTGAAATAAAACTAGAGATGGATTTGGAAAAAGAAATAAAGCCAGGTCAGTTTTTTATGATAAGAGGATGGGAAACTAATGATCCATTTTTACCTAGACCTATAAGTGTAGCAGATGTAGAAGAAAACACTTTAACATTTCTATATGAAGTAAGGGGAAGAGGAACTCATATAGTATCTAAGCTTTGTAAAGGAGATACACTTGATATATTAGGACCTCTTGGAAATGGATTTTCCTTAAAGGGAGCTGGTAAAAAAGCTATAGTATCAGGTGGTATAGGAATAGCTCCTATGGTCTATCTATTGAAAAACTTAGAAGGTGAAATAGACTTTTATGCAGGATTTAGAAGTGAAGTTTACTGGATGGACAAGGTAAAAGAACATTCAAATTTTGTATTTATATCAACTGAAGATGGAAGTGTTTGTCATAAGGGGTTTTGTATTGATGAGTTTGACCCTACAAAATATGATGAAGTTTTAACTTGTGGTCCTATACCTATGATGAAAAGAGTAATAGAACTTTGCAAGGGTATAGTTCCAGTGCAGGTATCTATGGAAAGCAAAATGGCATGTGGAATAGGAGCTTGCCTTGGCTGTACTATAGAAACTCGTGATGGAATGAAAAGAGTATGCAAAGAGGGTCCTATTTTTAAAGGTAGTGAGGTGATCTTTAATGGCTAATGCTAAAGTAAATATATGTGGTATAGACTTTAAAAACCCAGTGATTACAGCCTCTGGTACTTTTGGATTTGGAAGGGAGTATGCAGACTACTTTGATTTATCACGTCTTGGTGGAATTAGTTCTAAAGGGCTTACTTTAAACAAAAAGGATGGAAATAAAGGTATAAGACTTCATGAAACTCCTTCAGGACTTTTAAACTCTATAGGGCTTCAAAATCCTGGAGTAGATGCCTTTATTGAAGAAGAACTCCCATTTATGAAAGAGCAAAACACTGTGATACTTGCAAATGTAGGTGGAGGGAGTTTAGAAGAATATCTAAAGATGATAGAAAAACTAAACTATACAGATATAGATATGATAGAATTAAATATTTCTTGTCCAAATGTAAAATCAGGTGGTATGGCTTTTGGGATAAGATGCGTTGATGCAGAAAGAGTTGTAAAAGAAGTTAAAACTATATGTAAAAAGCCATTGATAGTAAAACTATCTCCAAATGCGGAAAATATAGGAGATATGGCAGAGTCTTGTGTAGAATCTGGTGCAGATGCCCTCTCTCTTGTAAATACTTTTAGTGGCATGGCTATAGATATATATGGAAGAAAGCCAGTATTTGACAATACTATAGCAGGCCTTTCAGGGCCTTGTATAAAACCTATAGCACTTAGGATGGTCTATGAAGTATCTAAAAGAGTAGATGTGCCTATAATAGGAATGGGTGGAATAATGGACTATAAAGATGCTATAGAATTTATAATGGCAGGAGCTGATTTAATTCAAATAGGTAGTGGGAACTTTATAAATCCAACGATAAGTTTAGATATAATAGATGGAATAGAAGATTTTATGGAAAAACAGGGTATAAGAGACTTAAGCGAAATAAAAGGAATAATAGGGAGAGAAAACTTATGTTAATAGATTTATTAAAAGAAACAGAAGCACTTCTTGAGGGGCACTTTTTATTATCTTCAGGAAAACATAGTGATGGATACGTACAATGTGCAAAACTACTAATGCATCCTCAAAAGGCAGAAAAGGCAGTAGAGCTTATAGTAGAAAAGCTCCAAGGGGTAGACTTTGATATAGTAGTAGGTCCTGCAATGGGAGGAGTTATAGTAAGTTATGAACTTGCTAGACAAACAGGTAAGCCCAGTATATTTGTAGAACGTGAAGATGGTGAGATGAAACTTAGAAGAGGTTTTTCTATAGAAAAAGGACAAAAGGTTTTAATTACTGAAGACGTTGTAACTACAGGAAAATCTGCATATGAAGCCATAAAAGTAGTAGAAGAACATGGCGGAGTTGTAGTAGGTATAGCTTCAATTGTAAATAGAAGCACTGGAGATATAAAATATCCACTATATAGTGCGGTAAAGGTAGATTTAAACACTTATGATAAAGAAGATTGTCCAATGTGTAAACAGGGAAGTACTCCTATAAAGCCAGGAAGCAGAAAGATAATCCTTTAATACCATTTCAAGGAGGAAAAAATGATTTTAATAAAAAACGGAAGAGTTATTGATCCTTTAAGTGGAACGGATGAACATCTAGATATATTGATAGATGGAAAAAACATTATAAAGATAGAAAAATCCATTGAAGTAGAGGAAGAATATACCCTAATAGATGCAACAGATATTATAATAGCTCCTGGTCTTATAGATGTACACGTTCACTTCAGAGACCCTGGACAGACGTTTAAAGAAGATCTGGTAACTGGTAGTGATGCTGCTGCAAGAGGAGGCTTTACGAGCGTCGTATGTATGGCAAACACTAATCCAGTGGTAGACAATGTAGAAACGCTTAAATATATATTGGAAAAGGCTAAAGATTTAAAAGTAGAAGTCCTTCAAGTTAGTACAGTTACCAAGGGAATGAATGGAGAAAACTTAAATGACTTAAAAGCTTTAAAAGATGCAGGTGCAGTAGGTTTTTCTGATGATGGAAAACCTATTATGAATACTAGAGTTTTAAAGACGGCTATGAAGATTTCAAAAGAGTTAGATATGCCAATAAGCCTTCATGAAGAAGATCCATCACTAATAGAGGAAAATGGAATAAATGAATTTTCTCCTCATGTAGCGGAAGATGTAATGGTAAGTAGAGATATATCTCTTGCTATAGCTGTAGGTTCAAAGGTAAATATTCAGCATATAAGCTCAGGTGTTTCAGTAGAGCTGGTAAGATGGGGAAAGAAGATGGGTGCAAATATTTACGCAGAAGTTACTCCTCACCACTTTACACTTACTGAAGATGCTTTGGAAAAGTATGGATCATTAGCTAAGATGAACCCTCCTCTTAGAACCCCTTGGGATAAGAATAAGATCATTGAAGGATTAAAGGATAATACAATCGATATAATAGCTACAGACCATGCTCCACACACCCAAGAAGAAAAGGATAAAGATATAACTTTAGCGCCAAGTGGCATTATAGGGCTTGAAACCGCCCTTGCCCTATCTATTACAAACTTGGTAGATAAGGGACATTTAAGTATGATAGAGATGCTTAAAAAACTTACTATAAATCCTGCTCGCCTTTATAATCTAGATAGAGGATATATAAAGGAAAACAAAAGGGCTGATTTGGTAATATTTTCCCCAGATGAAGAATATGTGGTAGAAGATTTCCTCTCTAAATCATGGAATTCTCCATTTTTAGGGGAAAAGTTAAAGGGAAAAGTAAAGATGACCATAGCAAAGGGCAATATAGTTTATAAAAGCATCTGATACAAGTTTTCTTTATCCGATAGCTTACAATTGCAGTACTCTATCAAAAGAATCTAGAGTAGGCAATTGCATAGCTCCTGGATAAGTGCAACTTTGCATCAGAAAAGCATCTGATACAAGTTTTCTTTAAACAAATCAATCTTTTCAATTGTAAATTATCGAAATATGTAGTATTATTTAGATATAAAGGTTTGTCCATATTTAAAATGAGACAAACCACTATATCAGCTGGAGTCTAAAGCTCCCTCTGATACAAGTTTTTAAAACTGGTAGATAGAGGTGAATTAATTGAGGAAAAAAAGGAAAAGGGAACATGTGGAAAATTATTTAAAGACTAGTTTTCAAGGAGATACCCTTTTTGGTGATGTGTTTTTAGAACATAACTCATTACCAGAATTAAACTTTTCTGAAATAGATACTAAGACTACATTCTTAGGAAAGACCATTGATTATCCTATACTCATAAATGCTATGACAGGCGGTACAGAATTTTCCGAAGGGATAAACAGGGAATTATCTCTCTTGGCTAAAGAATTCAATATAGCCATGGCGGTTGGGTCCGAAACTATAGCACTATGTGAAGAAGAAGGGTGCAGGAAATCTTTTGAAATAGTAAGAGAAACAATAGGACAGAACGGTCTGGTCTTTGCGAATTTAAGTGCGGCGGCTTCTTTAGAAGAAGTAAAGGCAGCTTTAAATTTAATCCATGGAGATGCTATTCAACTTCATGTAAATGTAGCACAAGAACTTGCAATGGAAGAAGGAGATAGGGACTTTTCTGGTATATATGAAAATATAAGAAATATATTAGAAAATATAGATAAACCAGTAATTGTTAAAGAAGTAGGGTTTGGTATATCTAAAAATGTTGCCCAGAAGCTCTATGAAATAGGTGTAAGATATGTAGATATATCAGGACACGGTGGTACAAACTTTATTGAAATTGAAAATCTTAGAAATATGAACATCGATTTATCTGAATTATACTCTTGGGGTATACCTACAGCACTATCTCTAATAAAATGTAGAGAACTCTCAAGTGATTTAAAAATTGTATCAAGTGGTGGAATTAAAAGTAGTAAAGATATAGTAAAGTCTCTAGTTTTAGGGGCAGATATTGTAGGAATAAGTGGTGAACTACTTTCCTACCTAATCCATGGGGGATATGACAATGCGAAAAATTATCTTGATGGATTAGCATATAAGATAAAAATGATTATGATGCTTATGGGTAAGAAAAACATTGAAGAATTAAAGACAGCGGACTATAAGATAATAGGGGATTTAAAAGATTTAATTTAAAAGGCATAGTGGAATTTTCCACTATGCCTTTTAAAATCCCCCGGCGCCTCCGCCACCTGCACCACCACCGCCTCCTCCAGTAAATCCTCCGCCTCCGCCAAAGCCAGAAGATCCAGAAGAGCTATTTTCTGCATATCCATAAAATCTATTAGTAAATTTATCTTCAAACTGGGATCCTCCGCTTTTATTTGTTAAAAAAAACAGATAGCCCCAGCCCAATGGATAATATTCATTGCCTACTGAATTTCTAAAACTATTTAAATTTTTCATAGGTAAATCCAGAGCAATAGCATATATAAGAGCTTTATCATCAGAAATATCTATATTTTTCTTGGATTTCTTTTGTATCTGATCTTTAAAGTCATTCCATAAATTGGCTTGTATATATCCCCTCTCATTAGGGCTATAGATCAAAACTATACCATATATAAGTATCCCTATACCAGTTACTAGAGGAACAAGTCCGTAAACTGATTCAAAAACGAATGTTATAATTGCGATAACAATCCATATCAAGCTTAAAACTATAATAGAGACTCCCCACTTTTTTGCTAACGGGTCATAGTAATCTTGAGATTTCAAATCCTCCCTTACAAGTTTATTCCACTGGGTTTGAGAACGATAAAACATAGTAGAGTTTTTATTCCTATATTCTTCTAATTCTAAAGTAGTTACGGTATTATCGTTTTGTGCACTATCAAATATCCAATCCAAAAGAAAAACTTCGTTCGCCTTTAAATCTTTTGGAGTCTTTTGTATTCTTTTAAATTCATATTCTTTAGAACCTTTATCTCCTTCTATTTCCTTTATATCGATATAACCTTTATAAGAGAGCTGGAATAAACTAGCTAAAAATGCTCTTGGTGAGATGACTTTATTCATAAAGAGGGAGAGTTCAGCAGGTGTTATATCATCTGGATAAGGGCTTGTCATTTTTTCAAATACATCTTCATTTCTTCTGAATTTATAAAACAAAAGCATAAATAAAGGTGCTGCAAGTACGCCTAAATATATAGAGATTTTAGAAAACAAATCTTTTCTCTTTGCTTTTTCTTCTATCTCTTTTTCAACTTTTTGAGCAAAAGCTTTTTCTTCTTTTAAAATAGAATTAAAATTTTTTTCTCCTATATTTTCACTTAATGGGATATATTCCCTTGGAAACAAAATTCTATTTTCTATAAATTCACCACCTTCTACATCCGTTACTTCAGATTTTATAGTTTCATCTGAAAAATAAATCTTACCTTCTTGTGGTCCATGGGCAAATATTTTTATCTTTTCTTTTTCAAACTGTGGTAAGTGTAGGTTTACTGAAAAGTAATCTATATGAGTTTCATTTTCTTTACCTAAAAATTTATAGTAGAGTTCACCAGTATCACTATGCTTTAATGCAACATTTTTAAGTGTATATTTTAATCTAAAGGTCTTTGATTCGTCTTTTGAAGGTGAAAATATCTTTAACTCTAGATTGCTACCATCTATATATGAAGTAAATTTATCACGATCACCCTTTTTAGCATCTTTAACTTGTTTGTACAACACCTCTTTTCCATCTATCATCTCAGAAATAGATACATCTTTTACCCCATCTGTTCCCTTTAAAATAATATCTCGATATACTCCATTAAAATCATCATTAAAATTAAATGTAATATCTTCTGAAATCTTTAAATCACCACTTTTAAGTAATGTACCATCTACTAACCACCTATTTATATTTAAATCATCTTGGGCAAAAGATATAGGTGAAAATAGAATAATAGCGGTAAATAAAATAAGTACAGACAATAAAAACCTCTTTTTCAAAGAAACCTCCCCCTTTAGCTTTAATAGTAAATTTATACCCTTTTTATTATAATATAATATAGAAAAAATAGAAATAAGCTTTTGTAAAGATTGTTAACTCATTTCTAGTGGTTTAATTATGTAGATAGAGATTTATTATATCCCCACGGGGACTTATTACACATGATACATAATTAGGTAAGGTGAAGGGAGAATAATAGTGTTAAATACTTTAAAATATATATCTGTAATTGGTATTAAGTTTCCAATCCAGAAATGGTAGTGAATCCTAGTAATCTAACATATGGAGTGATGGAATGAATGTTTTTATTGGCTTAGTTCTATTAATTTTAAGCTTTATATCTCTAATATTCGCATATAAAAGTATTTTACTGTATATTAAAGATTATAAAGGAATATATAGTAAAGTTTTTGTTCTATTAGAATGGGAAGTTACTCTATTTCTACCACTGGGAATATTATTATTAATTTCTAGTATATTATATATCCAAGGAAATGATATTTTTAATATCCTTTAAAATTAAAATAATCTCCGTAATTGAAGACAAATATTTGAAAAAACATTATGGAAGATGTTTGATGGAGTACAGATAAGAGATATGTCGAATTTGCATTTAAAAGTCAATTGTTTTACTTGACCTTATTATGATATAATAGTTAAGATAAATAATCATAATATTATGGGGGTGTAAATTTGGATTTAAAAGATATAAAAGATCTAATACTAGCAATAGACAAAACAAGCATAGAAAAAGTAGAGATAGAAAAAGATGATATAAAGATAAATATATATAAAAACACTGGAACAATCAATTCAAGAGGAAATACAAACTCTGATGATATGTATCTTTATGAAGATAAGAATAAATATGAGGATATAGTAAAAGATGAACCAAAGTCTACGGAAATTCCAGAAAACCAAGAGGACTTCTTTATAGCAAAGTCTCCTATAGTGGGCATTTACTATTCTGCTTCTAGTCCTAATTCAGACTCCTTTGTAAAGGTTGGTCAGAGAGTCAAAAAAGGAGATACTCTTTGTATTGTTGAAGCTATGAAAATCATGAATGAAATAGAAGCCGAAATAGATGGAGAAGTTGTAGAGATATATGCCCAAGATGAAGATATAATTCAATATGGTCAGGCTCTATTAAAGCTTAGGAGGATTTAAATGTTTAAAAAAATACTAATTGCAAATAGGGGCGAAATAGCCGTTAGAATTATCAGAACTTGTAAGGAAATGGGTATAAAAACAGTTTCTGTATATTCAGATATAGATGAAGATTCTATTCATGTGCATATGGCAGATGAATCTATTTGTATAGGACCTAGCAAAAGTCAAAAAAGCTATTTAAATATAGACAATATTATATCAGCAGCTATTGTAACTGGTGCTGAAGCTATTCATCCTGGATATGGATTTTTATCCGAAAGCATAAAGCTTGTAGAGGCATGTGATAAAAATGGGATAAAATTCATAGGACCTAAAGCTTTGCATATGGAAATGATGGGAAATAAATCTATGGCAAGAAAGACTATGATAGAGGCAGGAGTTCCAGTTGTACCTGGTTCTAAAGAAGCTACAAATGATGAAAAAATAGCATATGAAATAGCTCTTGAAGTTGGATTTCCACTTATGGTAAAAGCATCTAGTGGGGGCGGTGGACGAGGCCTTAGAATAGTCTATAATAAGGAAGAATTTAAAGAAAAGTTTAATATGGCTAAATCAGAATCAGAAATAGGATTTAACGATGACTCTATGTATATAGAAAGATTTGTAGAGAACCCTCGTCATATTGAATTTCAAATACTGGGAGATAGCTATGGAAATGTAGTTCATTTAGGAGAAAGAGACTGCTCACTTCAAAGAAGAAATCAAAAGGTTTTGGAAGAAGCACCTTGCAGTGTTATAGATCCTTCTCTAAGAAAAAAGATGGGAGATACTGCACTTAAAGCTGCGCGTTCAGTGGGCTATGAAAGTGTTGGAACTATTGAGTTTTTGCTTGATAGGGAGAACAATTTTTATTTTATAGAGATGAATACTAGAATACAAGTGGAGCATCCTATTACAGAAGAGATAGTGGAACTAGACCTTATAAGGGAGCAGATAAATGTAGCTTTTGGAGAAAAGTTAAAGTTCACTCAAGAAGATATCAAGATGAATGGTCATGCTATAGAATGCAGAATAAATGCAGAAGATCCGAGTATGAACTTTAGGCCATCACCTGGAACTATAGAAGGTTATTTTGCGCCTGGAGGATATGGTGTTAGGGTGGATAGTCATATATACAACGACTATACAATCCCACCTACTTACGACTCTATGATAGGAAAAGTAATAACCTGGGGAAAAAACAGAGAAGAAGCTATAGATAGGATGAAAAGGGCATTAGATGAGATGGTTATTGTGGGAGTAAAGACTAATATAGAATTTCAAAAATCTATTTTAAATAATGAAAGATTTTTAAAAAATGATATAGATACTTCCTTCATAGAAAAAGAGATATTTAAGAAAGAGGATTAGGAGGTAGAGGATGTTAAAGGATTTCTTTAATAGAAAAAAATATGCCGAAATAGGTATAAAAGATAAAGAAGAAAAAGAAAAACCCTTGGAGATCAAAGTACAAAAGATAGAAGAAAATAAAAAAGAGAGTACTTCTCATGATAAGCTTAAGGATTCTAGACTTGGTGCTAGAGAAAGAATAGAAAGTATAATAGATAAAGATACATTTCAAGAATATGATAAAAACTTAAAAACCACAAACCCTTTAGATTTTCCTGAATATATGGCAAAGATAGATATAGCAAAGGAAAATACTGGTGAAACTGAAGCAGTTATAACCGGTGAGGGAGATATAGACGGTAGAAAGATTATTATATGTGTGATGAATCCTAATTTTATGATGGGAAGTATGGGATCAGTAGTAGGAGAAAAGATAACAAGAGCTATAGAAAAAGCAGAAGAAAAAAGATTGCCAATTATAATCTTTACAGCTTCCGGGGGAGCTAGGATGCAGGAGGGAATACTTTCTCTAATGCAGATGGCTAAAACTTCAGCAGCTCTTGGTAGATTAAAGGAAAAAGGCGTGCCTTATATCTCAGTACTTACAGATCCAACAACAGGGGGAGTTACTGCAAGTTTTGCTATGCTTGGAGATATAATTATTTCAGAACCAAATACTCTTATATGTTTTGCAGGCCCTAGGGTTATAGAACAAACTATAAAACAAAAACTACCAGAGGGATTTCAAAGAGCAGAGTTTTTACTCGAAAAAGGATTTATAGATATGATAGTAGAGAGGGAAGAGTTAAAGAATATGATTTCACATATTTTAAGTCTTCATCCATTAGGCGGTGAAATAGATGGGTAATATATTAGAAGGTGAAAAGCCAATTCTAGAACTAGAAGAAAAAATAAGTGAACTTATGGAGTTTTCAAAAGAAAATGAAGTTGACTTAAAAAATGAAATATATATACTTAAGAGAAAAGTTTCTCAAATGAAAAAGAAACTCTATGAAGACCCAAGTTCTTGGGAAAGAGTAAATATGGCTAGATTTCAAGAAAGACCTAGTACACTTTTATATATAGAAAACTTTATAGATGGATTTATAGAATTTCATGGAGACAGATATTTCGGTGATGATAAGGCTATAGTAGGGGGCATAGGAAGTTTTGAAGGAATACCAGTTACAGTAATAGGTCATCAAAAGGGAAATAATACAAAAGAAAATATAATTAGAAACTTTGGTATGGCAAGTCCCGAAGGATATAGAAAAGCACTAAGACTTATGAAGCAGGCCGAAAAGTTTAATAGACCTATAATTACATTTATAGATACTTCCGGTGCATTTTGTGGACTAGGGGCAGAAGAAAGAGGTCAAGGTGAAGCTATAGCACGAAATTTACTAGAAATGAGCACTCTAAAGACCCCTATCATAGCAATCATAATAGGGGAAGGTGGAAGTGGAGGAGCTTTAGCATTAGGAGTAGGAGATAGGGTAGCTATGCTTGAAAATGCTATTTACTCAGTTATATCTCCCGAAGGACTCTCTAGTATACTTTGGAAAGATTCAACTCTTGCAAGTAAAGCTTCTGATGTTATGAAGCTTACTGCAAAAGATCTATTAGAGCTTGATGTAATAGATGATATTATAAAAGAAGCACTGGGTGGAGCACATCGTGATATAGATTTTACAGCTAAAAATATAAAGACATATATTTCGAAAGAACTTAAAGAGCTTTTAGCCCTAGATAAAAATGATTTATTAGATAAGAGATATGAAAAGTTTAGGAATATGGGTAAGTTTGAAGAAAAATAAGTGCTTAATTTAAGTACTTATTTTTTTATCTCTACCTTTATTCCTTACTATAGTTTATAATATTAATACAAAGACAAAAAATCGGGGGTGAGAAATTGAAATTCATAGAAATATTATCTCCACTATGGGAGACAGTAAAGGGTATATTGCCACTTACTATTATAATGGTAGTTTTTCAAGTTTTCATATTAAAAAAACCTATAGAAAATGTAGCAGAATTTACTATTGGTGTTATTCTAGCTATTTTAGGGCTTCATTTATTTTTAAAAGGGACGACCATGAGCCTTATTCCTCTGGGAGATTCAGTAGGTAGAAACTTATATCTATTAGATAAAAAGATTTTTATAGTGCTAATAGGATTTGTAATTGGATATTTTGGAACACTTGTAGAACCAGCTCTTAGAACTCTAGCCCTAGAAGTAGAAGAAGTATCAGCAGGGGCTATAAGTCAGAGAGTTTTAATACACGGAGTTGCGGCAGGATTTGGACTTGGCATGGGAATAGGATTATTTAAAATCATAAATAATATATCTTATATAAAGATAATAGTTCCATTGTTAGCTATAGTTTTAATCTTAATATTTATATCCCCAAAGATGTATGTATCCATTGCAATGGACTCAGCAAGTGCAACTACAGGGCCTGTAAATATTCCAATAAATATGGCGCTTGCCATAGGAATAGCAAGTGTTATAGAAGGGGTAGATCCGCTTCTTTCAGGTTTTGGTATAGTAGGGCTTACATCTGTTGGAGCGATGATATCAGTTTTAGTGCTTGGAATATTAAGTAATTTATAGGAGGACTTCATGTTAGATATTAAATGTATAGTTGCAATAGTAGAAAGAGGGAAGGCAGAAAGAATAGTAAAAGCAGCCAAAGAAGTAGGTGCAAGTGGAGCTACAATTTTTTATGGAAGAGGAACAGGAGAGTCTGAAGTAAAGAAGTTTTTAAATGTTCATATTGAAGCTTCAAAAGAGATAATTCTAATACTAATAGAGAGAGAAAAGAAAAATCAGATATTAGAAGCAATGGTAAAGGCAGGAGATCTTAAAAAACCAGGTACCGGGATTATATTTACCCTACCTGTAAAAGATCTGATAGGGCTTCATCATAGAGAAGCGTTTGAAGATTAAAAAGAGATAGTTTTTAGCTATCTCTTTTTTGTTTTCTATAACCCTTCATCACTTCAGTAAATATCTCAGCTGTGCTTGGAGGAGTATATGTTATAGCATTTGCACCTGCATCTATTGTAGCCAAGATTGACTCTTCCGTAGGTCCGCCTGTAGCTATAATTGGAAACTCTTTTCCGTATTCATTTCTTATCTCTTTAACAAGAGAGATAGTGTTAATACCACCAGATACATTTAGAATTCTTGCTCCAGCTTCTATTTTTCCATGATAGTCATCATAGATAGAGCCAACAGTAGCTATTATAGGAATATCTAAAATTTCTTTCATTTCTTTTATAAGTTCATTTTTAGTAGGAGAGTTTACAACTACTCCATATACCCCCATAAGTTCTGCTTGAAGTGCTATATTTATAGCTCTAGGTCCACCTGTAACTCCTCCACCTACACCTACAAACACTGGTACTGAAGCCACTTCAAGTATAGAGTGAATTATAGAAAGTTGTGGTGTAAAAGGGTATACTGCTATAATAGATCCTGCATTATTATTGTTTATAATAGCTACATCTGTTGAAAAAATTAACGATTTTATGCGAGTTCCAAATATTGTTATACCACTTGCCTTGTATATGGCCTTTGGAACTTCTATTATCCTAGATTTTAATATAGATTTAACTTCTGGTATATATTTTTCATTTTCTTTAGTCAATTAAAAACCTCCTTAACTCATGTATAGCGTAATATTTAGTTTAACTCATAAATGATAAAATATCAATAAAAACTATTTAAGCTCTTACTTGTATTTTTTAAAAAGTATAATACAATATATATAAAGAAATAAGAAAGTTTTGGGAGAGAGATATATGCGAAAAGAGCATACGGAATACTTAAAGGATTTATGGATAAATATTCATCTTGCAAATATACAAAAATATCCTATCCATTGGAAAGATTCCTTGGAGATCTTATTTGTATTAAAAGGAAAGATAAAAATAGGTATAGAAACTGAACATTACGAACTTTGGGAGAGACAAATTGAAATAGTAAATCCAAATGAAGTCTCGTGGATAAGTTCTGATGATAAGGATAATTTAGTCTTAATAATAGATATAGATCCAAGCTTTTTTAAAAGATATTATGATGATGCAGAAGATACGTTTTTTTATACCGATTCTTCTAATAAAAGAGTTCAAGAAGATGAAGAGTATTATAAATTAAGAGAGTATATATCTATACTCTTATTTGAAGTAGTAAGTAAATTGGACGATTATGAAGATTTAACAGAAGAAACACTCTTGCAAATGATGTATCACCTTTTAAACAACTTTCACTATCTCTTTTATGAAGGTGAAAACTTAGAAGAAGATGAACTTCAACTTCAAAGATATCATAGAATTGTAAAATACTTAAGTAATAATTATATGAATAAAGTAAGCCTGCAAGATATAGCAGATAAAGAGTTTTTAAGTTCACAGTATCTTTCATATAAGATAAAAGAGACATTTGGACTAGGTTTTAATGAGTATTTAAATCAAATAAGAGTAGAAGAATCTACAAAACTTCTTTTAGATAGTGATCTTTCAATCTCAGAGATATCAGAGGAAGTAGGATTTTCTCATGTTAGATATTTTAATAAACATTTTAAACTCCATTATAATATGACACCTCTTCAGTATAGGAAAAAATATGAACTAGATCAAGATGAATTAGATTCAAAAAGATTTATAAAATATTTTCCATTAGAAGAAGCCCTTCCATTTTTAAAGAATTATCTAGAACACTATGAAAGATATAACTATGACAATAGAATAATAAAGCTTGATATAGACTTAAATAAAGAGATGATAGATGAATTTAAAAGACCAGAACTTATAGACTTAGGGGATATATCTCTTCTGCTTGAAGAAGAAAATAGAAATATATTGAGGGAGATACAAGCGGAGATAGGCTTTAAATATGCTATTGTAAATAGACTGTTTTCAGCTGATATGGATATCTATAGAGGGAAAAACAATAGATTTATAAACTGGACTAGAGTTGAAAACATAATAGAGTTTTTGCTTTCTCTAAAATTGTTTCCAATAATAGATATTAAAGGAGTAGAAAAACATATAATAGATAACTTTTTAGATAACTTTTCAAATATATTTCATCAAGATGTAAGAGAGTGGTTAGATTTTTCTCTAAAAGATTTAGAACCATTTTTTTTAAAAGAAGATATAAATTCTAAATATGATACTATGGAGATGGTACCTTTTATAATAAACTCCTATGTAAATTTAGAAAAACGAGTAGTTTTAAAGATGATGGATGAGATAAATAGAGACACTTTTCTTTCAAATGACACCTTTTTTGGAGGAGATGGACTCTATACAAACAATTATTTAAATAAACCTTCATATTATGCATTTATGATACTTTCATCTTTAGGAGATGAGGTGATTTATAGGGAAGAAGGCTATATAGTTACAAAATCTAAAGATGGTTATCAAATACTTTTATTTAATCCAGAAGGCTTAAATGAAGGTATATTCTTAGAAGGATATAAAAAATCTGCTCCAAAGGCTAAAAAGGTCTCTATAAACCTTTACAATATGGAAGGAGATTTTCATATAACAAAATATAATTTAAATAAAAATTATGGCTCTTCTTTTGATAAGTGGAAGTTTCTTGGAAGCCCTGAGCGAATAGAAAATGAGTATTGGGATCTTTTAAAAGAATTTGTTCATCCCGATATAAAATTTTACTATGGGAAAAGATCCCTAGTATTTAATTTTTTAACTGGAGTAAAGCCAGAAGGAGCAGTTCTTTTTATTCTTAAAAACAGTGAAATTGAATAGATAAGTACTATTTTAAGGTTTTTTGAAAAAAGAAGATTTTTTAAAAACTTAAAATAGTACTTAAATCTAGGTAAAAGAGTGAGTTATAACCTTACCCCCATTATGATATCATTATAAGAGTAGTAAAGATGGGGGTTTTATTATGGGTAAAGGAAGTAAAATGTTTGGAGAAGAAAAAATAGGAAAGCTTCTTATTAAATTTTCTATTCCAATTATAATTTCATTTTTGATTGCAGAATTATATAATATGGTAGATACATTGTTTGTAGGAAGAAATGTCGGAGGCCTTGCTATTGGAGCTTTAGTCTTAGTGTTTCCAATTCAAAGGCTTATAATAGCTCTAAGTGTTATGATATCAACAGGTACATCAACAGCATTTTCAAGAGCAAATGGAGAAGAAGACATTGACAAGTCAAAAGAGATATTTCAAAGTGGGTTTTCTTTTTGTCTTTTAATTATGATAGGTTTAATCCTTATAGTATCTTTATTTAAAGAAAAGATACTCGTATTTTTAGGAGCAAGTCCAAATATTCTTCCATTAGCAATGGAATATTTAGAGATAATAATATTTGGTAGTATTTTCCTAAGTTTAACTATATTTATATCAAATATATGTATAACACTTGGAAACAATAAAGTTTCTATAATAAGTAATGCTATAGGAGCAGGACTTAATATAATATTAGACTATATTTTAATAGTTCATTTTAAAATGGGAATAAAAGGAGCTGCTATTGCAACTCTTATCTCTCAGATAATTGGATTTTTATATGCATTTTATAATTACTTAAAGATAAATAAAAAATATAATTTAAATACAAAGCTTAATATAAAGAAAAACATAATCACACCTATACTCTTAGTAGGTCTTGCAGGATTTGTAGTAGAAATAGAAGATGGGATAGTTATGGGTGTGCTAAATAATCTATTAGCCCACACATCAGGAGATACCGGAATAATAGTTCTGGGACTTGTTTCTAAACTCTATATGTTTTTATTTGTGACAATGTGGGGTATAGCATCAGCTATGCAACCTATTGCATCCTTTAATGTAGGAGCTAAAAACTATAAGAGGCTTAAAACACTTATGAAAAAGACAACTATTTATGCTTTTTCAACCACAGCACTTCTTTGGGGTATTGGATTAGTATTTACAAAGCAGTTACTATCTTTTTTCGTAAAAGATGCACTGTTGATAGAAGAGGCAGCAAAAGCATTTAGAATAGTTATTTCTCTATTTCCACTTATAAGCATATACTATGTATCTATATTCTACTTTCAAGCAATGGGAAAAGCTAGAACTTCAATACTCATATCAGGACTTAGGCAAATTATAATAATGATTCCACTTTCTATTTTGTTTGTAAAGGTATTTGATCTTGGAGCTATGGGTATATGGATTTCTTATCCAATATCAGATCTTTTAGCAAGTTTAGCATCATTTATGCTAATAAGAAATGAAGGTCTAGAACTCAATATAAGAATAGAAAAACAAAGAGAGAGAGAAAAAGTTGCAAGTGCAGAATTAAAATATTCATTGTAAAAAGAGTTCCTTTTAAAGGGACTTTTTTTATTATCAAAAATGCAGAATTTGGGGTATAATTAAATATAAATATACTTTTATGAGGAGAAATTATGATAAATATTACTGTAGATGAAAAACAGACCGAACTTATATATACTAAATATGATGAAAAAGAATTTATAAGAAATAAGATAAGCAATATAGATGAATTTTTAAATGATATAGAAGACAAAGAAGTTAGATGGTTAGATATAGTAGGACTTGCAGATGAAAGTATTTTAGAAGAGATATGCGAAAAGTTTAAAATACATCCATTAGTGATAGAAGATATATTAAATATGGAGCAAACGCCTAAAGTAGAAGACTATGAGGAAGGTTTATTTGTTATAGCCAAAAATATCATATTAGAAAAAGAAGAATTATTAAGCGAACAGATTTCCTTTATGATATATCGAGATAAACTCATATCTTTTAGATATAAAGATACTGGAATATTTGATGAAATAGAAGGAAGACTTAAATCAGGAACAGCCCTTAGAAAAAATGGGGCAGATGATTTACTCTATGCACTTTTAGATATAATAGTAGATAGATACTTCAACATAATGGAAGATATAGGAGATAGATTAGATGATTTAGAAGATGAAACATTAGAAAATCCTGATAGATCAATACTTGGGAAAGTTTATCTTTTAAAAAGAGATCTAATCTCCATTAGAAATATACTTTGGCCCATGAGAAACACTATAAGTAGTATTTCTAAAAATGAATATGATATAATAAATGGAAACACTATATATTACTTCAGAGATATATATGATCACATAATTCAAATTATAGATATAAATGAAACATATAGAGAAATAGCTTCTTCTATGCTTGAAATATATCTTTCAAGTATAGGCAATAAGACAAACGATGTAATGAAGATCCTGACGATTTATTCTACCATTTTTATTCCTCTAACTTTTGTAGCAGGGGTATATGGAATGAACTTTAAATATATGCCTGAACTATATTGGAAATATTCATATCCTTCATTTTGGATTATAAGCATAATAATAACTATCTATATGATAATATTCTTTAGGAAGAAAGGTTGGATGTAGTTTATGGGAGATAATAAAACTAAGATCATTACAAAAATATCTATATTAATAGCACTCACAGTACTTATGACAATGGTAATAAGTATTCCAATAGTAGGTGGAAATGGGTATGTAAATTTAGGTGATATGGTAATATTTATAACTGCTCTTTTATTAAATAGAAAATATGCATTTATAGTTGGAGGGATAGGTTCTTTTTTGGCAGATATATTTTTAGGATATAGTTTATATGCTCCTATAAGTTTTATAGTAAAAGGCTTAGAAGGATTTATAGCAGGAAGATTACTAGATACAAACATAGGAAAAAAATATCCATTAATTGCCACCATGATAGCTGGTATATGGATGGCTTTTGGATACTATATATTTGAAATATTTATGTATGGAACTAAAGGTGCGATTGTTTCAGTTCCAGCAAATCTAATCCAAGGACTTGTAGGAGCTATAGCTGCAAATTTAGTCTTTAAAGCTTTAAAAACTTCTAAAATCTTAAAAGAGTGAATTTGATATGTACCATTATTTACCGGTATAATAATAGGGATAATGGTAAAGGTATAAACAATAAAGATTTAAAGGTTTTTAAAAAATATACTTGACAAAGAGGAAATAAAGTTGTAAAGTGATGGTAATATAAAAAGTTAAAACAAACTTGGATTAGAAGAGTAAGTTAAAGGATAAGTCAAAGTGAGTCTGTGATAGTGAGAAACAGATACAAATATTTTAACCCAAAAACATCTATGAGTTTCAATCTGAAAGAAATTTTTTTAGTAGGTGAGACGTACCTGATGCGTTAAATCAGTAGATATCGGCTTTTAGCCCGTATTGAATCGAGATTTGGATTATTTATAATCAAATTGGGTGGTACCGCGAAACTTAACCTTTCGTCCCTTTACAGGGATTGAAAGGTTTTTTTAATGTTTTTTAAAAGAGGAGGAAAGTTTATGAAAAGAGATAGATATGCTGCAAGAGTTAGTGAAGAAGATATAGAAAAAAACCTGTGCTTTACCGGATGGGTTCAAAATATAAGGGATATGGGAGGAATAATATTCTTAGATTTAAGAGATAAAACTGGAATACTTCAAGTTGTATGTGATCTCAATAACCTCAGTCCTGAGACTTTTAAAACTGTTGAAACTATAAGAAATGAATACGTAATAGCTGTTAGTGGTGTTATAAGAAAAAGAGATATGGACACATATAATCCTAAACTTCCAACTGGAACTATAGAATTAAAGGCACTAAGTCTTGAAATTCTTTCAAAATCTAAAGCACTACCTTTTCAGATAGAAGAAAGTTCTAATATTAAAGAAGAGTTAAGGCTAAAACATAGATACCTAGATCTTAGAAAACCTTCACTATACAATAATCTAGTATTAAGACATAGTACTCTAAAGGTAGTTAGAAGATTTTTAGAGGAAAGAGAATTTTTAGAGGTAGAAACACCAATACTTACTAAATCAACTCCTGAAGGGGCACGAGATTATCTAGTTCCAAGTAGACTTCACAAGGGAGAATTTTACGCTCTTCCTCAATCACCACAAATATTTAAGCAACTTCTTATGACATCTGGAGTAGATAGATATTATCAGATAGCTAAATGCTTTAGAGATGAAGATTTAAGATCAGATAGACAACCAGAATTTACACAGGTAGATATGGAACTTTCTTTTTCATCACAAGAAGAGATCTTAGGATATCTAGAAGAGATGTTTAAAGAGATATTTAAAGAAGTTTTAAATATAGATATAAAAGAGGATTTTGAAAGAATTACCTATAAAGAAGCAATAGAATTTTATGGAAGCGATAAACCAGATATAAGATTTGGAATGAAAATAGTAGATTTAAGTGAAGCATTAAAAGATACTGATTTTAAAGTATTCAAAGATACTTTAAAGACAGGCGGAAAGGTTAAAGCAATAAATATTAAAGGTGGAAATAGTTTTACAAGAACTGAAATAGAGGAACTAACTTCCTGGGCTATAGGCTATGGAGCTAAGGGAATGGCGTGGATAGCAATAGAAGAAACAGGGGAGACAAGATCTATTCTTACTAAGTATTTTTCTAAGGAGACAATGAAAGATCTTTTAGAGAAAATGGAATCAAATCCAGGAGATTTAATAGTATTTTCAGCAGATAAAATAGAGGTAGTAAATAAAACTCTAGGAGGACTTAGACTCGATATAGCGGATAAACTAGGTCAACGAAAAAAAGATGACTTCAAATTTTTAATGGTAACAGATTTTCCACTATTTGAATGGAGTGAAGAAGAAAATAGATTTATGTCAATGCATCATCCTTTTACAATGATGAATGAAGAGGATATAGCTTTAATGGATACTGATCCAGAAAGTGTAAGATCTCAGTCTTACGATATAGTGTTAAACGGAGTAGAACTTGGAAGTGGAAGTATTCGTATTCATAGAAGTGATATTCAAAAGAAGATGTTTGAAGTATTAGGTCTTAGTAAAGAAGATATAGAAGAAAGATTTGGATTTATCTTAGAGGCATTTTCTTACGGAACACCTCCACATGGTGGATTTGCCTTTGGACTAGATAGACTAATTATGATGATGGCAGGAGCAGAATCAATTCGTGAGGTTATAGCATTTCCAAAGACAGGGGATGGAGTTTGTCCACTAAGTGAAGCACCAAGTACTGTAGATCCAGAACAGTTAAAGGTTTTAGACTTTGGTTTTGCAACTGGAGAAAAAACAGCTCAAGAAAAATTGATAAAAAAGGATATAGATATTGATGCTTTAGGGATTAGTTCATATATTTATCTAGAAGATAAAAAGGAAGCTTATAAAGACTATATAATAGAGATGATGGAAAAAACATCAGATATACAAGATGTGGATGTTTCTGGTTTAACTCCCACTATAAATATTCACCCTATAGAAAACAGCTTTAGAGAAGATAAGGTAGATAAAAACTTTACTAGAGAAGAACTTTTAAAACATGCAAATAGTATCTATGATGGATATATATTATTAGAAAAGGGATTGAGTAAGGGGGAGGTAAAAAATGGATAAATTGTATAAAACTATAGATAGAGAAAAGATAAAACAAAGAGAAAAAGTATTGCAGTTGAAAAAAGAAAATGGTGAAACACTAGGCAATTTATTTGGAATGCGTATAGCCCTAGAAGATAGCATATCAACTAAGGAGATGCTCACAAGTGTAGGAGCTAAGATGCTAGAGAACTATATACCTCCTTTTGATGCAACTATAGTAGAAAAGGTATTAGATGAAGATGCCATAGTAACAGGTAAGATAGATATAAGAGAATTTGGAGTAGGCAAAAAAATAGATTCCAATTTGGGAAGAGTACTAAAAGAAGATGGGGCAGATGTATCTATTGGAGGAGATACATCAGGAGAGATAAGGATAGAAGCAGTAGAGAGCGGTCTTTATGGTTTAAAACCTACTTATGGAAGTATATCTAGATATGGAGTTATAGGAAGTGCACCATCTCTTGAACAAGTAGGTATTATTTCTAAAGATGTAGAGACTATGAAAAAGGTGTTTTATACTATATCAGGAAAAGATAAAAAAGATTCTACTACATTTAATAGAAAAGATATCGAATTAAAAGGTATAGACAAGATAAAAATAGGAGTACCTAAAGAATACCTAAAAGACTTAGATGAAGCCCTACAAAAAGAAATGGATAAGACTTTAGAAGAATTTAAAAAACTTGGTTGTAGTATAGACTATATAACAATTCCTTCAGCAAAATATGCTTCTTCTATATATAATATCCTTCAAGCAGCAGAGTTTTCTTCTGATATGGGAAAATTTGATGGAGTTTTCTATGGATATAGAACTAAAGGACATCTTGACAATGAAGATTTCTTTAAACAAAATAGAACCAAAGGACTTTCAATAGATGTTAAAAAGAAAATCATGTTTGGAAACTTTGTACTAAGTAAGGACAACTATGAAGATTATTATGAAAAGAGTCAAAAGATAAGAACCCTTATAAAAGATGAAGTAAATAAAAGGTTTGAACAATACGATATAATCCTAAGCCCTATTGTAGGAGAAGATATAAACTATACTGTAATTGCTAATATAGTAGGAACACCAGAAATAAGTCTTCCAAGCATTTATGAAAAAGAAAAATTTGGAATTGGAATCATGGGGAAGAGTTCTAATGAAGAACTCCTATTTAAATTAGCTTTAAACTACGAAGAAAAAATTTTAAACAGTAAAGAGGAAGGTGGAAAAGATGAGTAAAGAATATGAAACCGTCATAGGACTTGAAGTACATGTGGAGCTTAAAACCAAGTCAAAGATATTTTGTAGTTGTGAGGTAGATTTTGGGGGAGAACCAAATACTCATTGTTGTCCAATATGTATAGGACTTCCGGGTACCCTTCCAACTTTAAATGAAAAAGTAGTAGAATATGCTATTAAAGCTGGAGTTAGTACAAACTGTGAAATTACGAGACGAGGCAAACAAGATCGTAAAAACTATTTTTATCCAGACTCTGGTAAAGCATATCAAATTTCTCAAAATGAACTTCCAATTTGTCATGGTGGGTATCTAGATATAGAATCAGAAGATGGACAAAAGAGAATAGGAATCACAAGGATTCATATAGAAGAAGATGCGGGAAAACTAGTTCATGATCCTGAACTTGGAACACTGATAGATTATAATAGGGGCGGAGTTCCTCTAATAGAAATAGTATCAGAACCAGACTTTAGAAGTGAACACGAAGTAAAAGCATATTTACAAAAACTTAGAACTATTATGATCTATATAGATGTATCAGATGCTAAGATGAACGAAGGCTCATTTAGATGTGACGTAAACCTATCTATAAGAGAAAAGGGTGAAGAAAAATTTGGGGTAAGAGCAGAGATTAAAAACTTAAACTCTTTTAACTCCATAATGAGGGCTATAGAATATGAAAGAAAAAGACAGATAAAGGCAATCGAAAGTGGAGAAACGCTAGTTCAAGAAACACGTGGATATGATGATGAAAAAAGAATCACATATTCTATGAGAGAAAAAGAAGATGCTACAGACTATAGATATTTTCCTGATCCTGATCTTATGCCTATAGTGATAGATGAAGATACAATAGAAAAGATAATTAAGAATCTTCCTGAACTTCCAGATACAAGAAAAAGGATGTATATGGATAAATATGGTTTAAGTGCTTATGATGCAGAACAGATTGTAAGTTCAAAGAAGAGTGCAGATTACTTCCAAGAGTGTGTTGAACTTGTAAAATCACCTAAGATATTAGCAAATATTTTAATAGGTGAGATATTTGGTCTTTCAACTTCTGATGAATTTGATATAGAGATTTCTCCACAAGATCTAGGAGAACTAGTAAGATTTTTAGAAGATGGAACTATAAACAATAATAGTGCAAAACAGATTATAAAACTTATGAATGAAACACAAAAGACTGCTAAAGAAATAATAAAAGAAAAAAACCTAGAACAAATAAATAGTAGAGAGATACTAGAACCTTTAATAAATGGAATAATTTCACAGAGTCAAAAGGCTGTAGAAGAATATCAAGCGGGTAAAGAAAAAGCCCTTCAGTCTATAATAGGTAAGATAATGAAAGAGACCAAGGGACGCGCAAATCCAGAAATGAGCAAAACGATATTAGAGGAAAAATTAAAAAAATAGAATAGGCATATGCCTATTCTATTACTTTTCGTCTATCAAATATAAATTTAACACAATAAATTCCAGCTAGAGCTACAAGGCCGTAAACAATTCTACTTAAAAAAGAATCTTGGCCTCCAAATAAACTAGCTACTAAGTCAAACTGAAAAAGAGCAATAAGTCCCCAGTTAAGAGCACCAATTATAACCAATACTAAAGCAGTTGTATCCATAAAATTCACTCCTTTTAAAATTTAAATAGTTTCAATACTATTGTTTCTATTTGTATATATAATATACATTTAATTTTTTAAGCTATCTTAACATTTTATAGGAGAGATATTACTTTTCTAAAAAAATTAAAGTATTTAGTGATATCATTTGATATTATGGGTAACTCTATAACAATAAGAAAGAGATAAAACGAGAAACAAGTGAAAGCATGGAGGAGAGAATATGAAAAAACTTATGAAACAAAAATATTCATTTATGGATTATTTTAAATTTATAGTTCCATCAATAATAGGAATGTTATTATTGATGTTTCCATTTAATTATAAGGGAGAAACAACTATTGCAGCAGCATTATTTGCTGGATGGGTTACAAGAGCACTTGGAAAATCGCTTCCCAGTATTATATTTATCTTTATTGCATTTACTGCAATAGTTACTCTTATTTATAAAACTGCAAAACCCAATATAATAGAAAGAAGTGAATTTTTAAAAGGAATATTTGATGTAAGTATATTTTGGACAGTGGTAAGATTGATAGGATTTATACTAGCAGCACTTGTATATTTTGAAATAGGGCCAGAGTGGATTTGGTCAGAAAATACTGGAGGACTTATTTTACATGACCTTATACTTGGACTCTTCTCCATATTTTTATTTGCAGGATTCCTTTTGCCATATTTAACAGACTTTGGACTTTTAGAATTTGTAGGAGTACTTCTTACTCCAGTTATGAGACCCCTATTTGGATTGCCAGGAAGATCTTCAATAGATTGTGTGGCATCATGGATAGGAGATGGAACTATAGGGGTAAGTCTTACAAATAAACAATATAAAGAAGGATATTATACATCCAGAGAAGCAAGCATTATAGCTACCACATTTTCTGCTGTATCCATTACTTTTTCATTAGTAGTATTAAAGCAAGTTAATTTAATGAGACTATTTGCTCCTTATTATTTAACTATAGTTTTAACAGGAGTTGTTGCAGCTATAATAATCCCAAGGCTTCCTCCATTATCTCGAAAGAAAGATACTTACTATCATGGAGAGAAAAAGGATTTAGGAGAAGATATACCACAGGGGTATACCAATGTAGAGTGGGGACTAAAACTTGCAATAGACAGAGCTAATGAGAGTTCAAACATATTTAAGCTTATAAAAAATGGTGCAAAATCAGTACTAGATTTATGGCTTGGAGTTCTTCCTGTTATTATGGCATTTGGTACTATAGCCCTTATAATTGCAGAGCATACACCAATATTTGAATGGCTAGGAATGCCATTTATTCCAATACTAAAACTTCTAAGAGTTCCATATGCTGTAGAAGCTTCTAAAACTGTAATGGTAGGATTTGCAGATATGTTTTTACCTTCAGTTATAGGGGCAAGCATCCCAAGTGAAATGACTAGATTTGTAGTTGCTACACTTTCTGTAACACAACTTGTATATCTATCAGAAGCGGGAGCTGTTATACTGGGCTCAAAGATAGAAGTTTCCCTTAAAGATTTATTTATAATATTTATAGAGAGAACACTTGTAACTCTTCCAATTATAGTGTTGGTAGCTCACTTACTATTTTAAGGAGATGTAAAAAATGATTAGTTTTAATGATGTAGAAAAAGCAAAGAATAGGATAGAGAGGTATGTTTATCATACGCCTTTAGAAAAGTCAATACATCTAAGTGATGAGAATACAAATATATATCTTAAACTAGAAAATCAACAAAAGGTGAGATGTGCAAAAGTTAGAGGTGCAACTAGTAAAATAACAAGCCTTACTAAAGAAGAAAGAGAAAAAGGAGTGGTAGCTGTTTCTTCAGGAAATCATGGAGCAGCAGTAAGCTATGTATCAAATTTACTGGGAATTGAAAAAGCAACTGTATATGTACCTATTACAACTCCAAAGAGTAAGGTAGAAAAGATAGGATACTATGGGGCAAAAGTAGTAAAGGTAGGAAAAAACTATGATGAAGCCCACGAATTTGCCTTAGAGAAAATAAAGGAAGGAGGGGGTATATTTATAGACCCTTGCTCTGATAAAGAAGTTATAGCAGGGCAAGGTACTATTGCAATAGAGATATTAGAAGAACAACCTGATATAGATACCATACTTGTTCCTATAGGTGGTGGTGGAATCATAACAGGTATAAGTATAGCCGCTAAGCATATTAATCCCAACATAAAGATTATAGGCCTTCAGACATCAGCTTGCCCTGCTATGGTGGCTTCTCTTAGAGATGAAAAGTTCTACGAAACTTATCCAACTGAAAACTCTATTTGTGATGCACTAATTGGGGGAGTGGGATATATTCCATATAAAATGGCTAAAGAATGTATAGACGATATAATGGTAATAGAAGAAGAGGATATAGCAGATGCGATTAAATATGCTCTTTTAGAAGAAAAAATAATAGTAGAACCAGCAGCAGCTATAGGTATAGCAGCAGTAAGAACTAATTCTGAAATTTTTAAAGGGGAAAATATAGCGGTTGTTTTAACAGGTGGAAACATAGATAAACAACTGCTGCTAGAAATCATAAATAAAGATTCATAAAAAAAGAAGATCAATTGATCTTCTTTTTTTATCTATATGCTCTTTTGTATTGCAGTGGAAAATCTATATCAATGTTTTGATCATAAGCCATATGAAGTGGTGCATAGGGGTCACGGAGTAATTTTCTACCTAAGGCCACAAGGTCTGATCTATTATTAGAAAGAATCTCTTCTATCTGATTAAAATTTTCTATAAGTCCAACTGATATAGTTGGGATAGAACATTTCTTTTTAACTCTTTCTGCAAAACTTACTTGATAACCAGGGAATGTATTTATATCTACATCTACAAGTCCTCCAGTACTTATATGGGCTATATCGAAGTATTCTTTCACTTCATTTATTATATCGACAATTTCATCTTTGTCTATTCCACCTTGCTTATAATCTGTAGCAGAAAATCTTACAAGGATAGGTTTTTCTTTTGGCCAAACTTCTTTTATAGCTAAAAGTATCTCTTTTAAAAATCTAGTTCTGTTTCCAAGGCTTCCACCATATTCATCTACTCTTTTATTGGTAATAGGTGATAGAAATTCATGGATTAAATAGCCATGAGCTGCATGGATTTCTATAGCATCAAAACCTGCCTCTAATGCTCTTCTAGCGCCATCTTTAAATCTTATTATCAAATCTTTTATATCACAGCTTTTAAGTTCATAGGGAAGTTTATAATTCTCACTATGGAGAATTTCAGAAGGTGCTACTATATATTCATCTTCACTATCACTCTTTCTACCTGCATGAGCAAGTTGTATGGCTATTTTAGAATCATATTCATGTACATTTTCTACAAGAGATTTTAATCCTTCAATATGATTGTCATCCCATATGCCTAAATCTCTATTTGATATTCTACCATTAGGAATGATAGCAGCAGCTTCTACTATTATAAGTCCGGTTCCACCTATAGCCCTTGAACCATAGTGGACTCTATGAAAATCTTTTACTAGTCCATCTTCATCTGAAGAATAGGTACACATAGGAGCCATAACTATTCTATTTTTAAGAGTTAAATCTTTTATTTCAAATTTTTCAAAAGTTTTCAATGTTAATCTCCTCCTCTAATAATTATACCCTAAAAGTGGAAATTTAATATATACTTAAATTTATTTTAAACAAGACTAATTTAAGTATATATTTTCTTTAAATGGACATTATATTTACATGCCCCCTTATTAAAAATTTGATAGCTCGTTGCAGAACTCTGTAGCGAGCTATTTTACTGCATTTCAATCTATTGAAATGGCTGGGATTCCCCCGATTTTGGGTATATATACAGTATCAAGTTGTTTATAACTCAAAACGGAAATTGA
>NZ_LTDM01000002.1 GCF_001940565.1 Tissierella creatinophila DSM 6911 | reverse complement strand
GTACCTTTATTAGTCATGCCTTCAGGTACTAAAACCATATAGGCAGAGGCTCCATATCAATGGCAAATCGGAAACAACGGAATATATTTTTTATACTAAATGCGACAACTTGCTTGACAAACTCCGGTATGAATGCTTCCCTTGATTCTATCAGTATACAATGAGTAAGAATTAAGATATATAAGAAAAATATTATTATCACTAAAAGAATGTATCTTATTCATATTAAATGAAACATAAGTATATATTAAATAGTGATAGTATAGAAATGAAATTGAAATTTTAAATGGAGCAGATCCAAATACGTTAGGAATAGTACTTAATCTAATGGGTAGGCTATGAGAATAGGACTTCCTGATGACATGCGAATATACATTGCCTGTGGTAAGACTGATATGCGCAAGTCCCTAGATGGTCTTTCGGCAATAGTATCTCAGAATTTCAATCTAAATCCATTTGAAAATGCACTATTTCTTTTTTGTGGAGGGAAAAGAGATAGAATGAAAGCAATACTTTGGGAGGGTGATGTTTTCCTTCTTTTATACAAACGTCTAGAGGGAGGAGTGTTTCAGTGGCCAAGAACCACAGAAGATGTTAGAGAAATTAGTCCACAGCAATATAGATGGTTGATAGAAGGACTCACTATTGATCAGAAAAAGACAATTCAAAAGGTAGATAATAAAATGGTAATATAGATGCTTGAAACTGCTAAGAATAAATAGTTTCAAGCATTTTGTTGTTGTTTTGAACACCTAGAAATGATATAATATATTTAAAGAAAACATACAAGAGAGGCTAAATTTCAATGAATGAAAACTCTTTAATAAAGACACTTCAAGATATAATTGAATCTCAGAATAAAACCATAGAAGGGCTTAGAGAAGAGTTAAAGAAGGTTAATGAGAATATGGATTATCTCATTAAAAAACTCTATGGTAGAAAAACAGAAAAAACCTCTGCCATAGATGGTCAGCTAATAATTAGTGACATAAGCTTAGGTCTATTTAATGAGGCTGAAAAAGAAATGGATTTATCTATTCTAGAACCTGTTCCCTTTGAAGAACCAATTAAAAAGACTAGAAAAGGATACAATAGAAAAGAGCTATTTAAAAACTTACCTAGCCAAGATCAAATATTTAAATTAGAAGTTAGCCAGCAAGTATGTCCAATAGATGGAAATAGACTTTCGATAGTAGGTAATAAATTCATAAGATCAGAGATTAAATACATACCAGCAGGAATATCTGTAGTTAATATATATCAAGAAACATATGAATGCAGAACATGTAAAAAAGAAGGTAGACCTGGGATATTCAATCCATATACACCAGAGCCTGTACTTCAGCATTCCTATGCTACTGCTTCAAGTGTAGCATGGACAATGTATCAAAAGTTTGTACAGTCAGTACCGCTATACCGTCAAGAAAAGGATTGGAAGCAGATGGGGTTTTCACTAAATAGAGGAACCCTATCTAATTGGATCATAAAAACATCAGAAGAATGGTTAGTTCCTGTAGTAGAAAAACTACGGGAAGAACTATTAAAAGACAAATACTTACATGCTGATGAGACTCCAGTTCAAGTATTTAACGAAGAAGATAAGAAAAATACCACACAATCATATATGTGGGTTACTCTACTTCAACCAATTCTAAACATGGAATAAGAATATTTAAATATGCACCTGGTAGATCAGGAGATAATGCCAAAGAATTCTTCAAAGCATTTAAAGGATATCTCCACACAGATAGATTTTCAGGTTATGGTAAAGTAAAAGATATCCATCATTGTTTATGCTGGGCACATGTAAGAAGATACTTTACTGATGCTCTTCCTAAGGACATGAAAAGTCCTGAAGCAACACTACTTTGGAAATCTTAGATAAACGCGGAGAACCAAAAAAGATTGCAGAAGAAATCTTTGCTCATCACAGAGATGCAAAAAAAAGACCTTCAATACCTAATTGGTTAACTATTCTTTTAACCATATTAATTTGGGCAATAGGAATTATAATGGTTTGGTTATTTCCTAATTGGACACAGGAAGAAAATTTTATGTTTGTTTTAGTAGCCTATTAAAAAAAGTATTTCAATTGAAATCATTTTCTTAGAAGATAAACAGGGAGAGATGTGATTTGAAAAAAACATTTATCACTATAGTCGTGCTTATAATAATATTATTGGGTTATGTAGTGTATTCAAATTTTTTTGATATGAATAGGTTACCTATTGGCTCATTAATTTCTGAAGAACGTTCACCTAATGGTATATACACAATTAAATTCTACCTTGTCAATGGGGGAGCTACTACTTCATATGGAATAAGAGGTGAATTGAATTTTAATACTATTGAAAGAAATGCAAAAAATATTTATTGGAATTATGATGAGGATGAAGTAGTTATTAGTTGGATTAATGACAATAAGGTAGTAATCAATGGTATAGAATTAAACTTACCTAATGAAAAATTTGACTTTAGAAGGGAAAGATAGGACTTATACAATATAATCATTTACATTATCAATGTAGTTCAGTAAAATCATCTTAAATATCCCTATGTGTTACGATAGTTGTCGCATTTTCCTTTTACGTAATATTGGATCTCAGTTTCGGATTTGCTAATTTATTATTCTATAAAAGGTACATCTAATCTCTTATTTAACTCTATAACTTGATTTTTATCGTTTACATAGAAAAACTTACCATTTTGAATTGTTATGAGAAATGTGTTTTCAGTTGTTGTTATTAAATATGTTTTGTTTGATAAATATTTATATTCCCCTTGAATTTTTTCTTCTATACGATCTGTATTAATATTCTTTTCTATACCATCTGTATTAATATTTATTATAATGCTAAGTTTGTTGTCTTTTTTAAAATTAAATGTATAAAAATTTTCTGATTTATTTAATTCTGATTGAAAAACACCATAAGCATCATAAGTTGATGGTCTGTTTATTATGGTTGAATAAATTAATACTGTTATCAAAGATATTATAATAATTTTTATTAAATTAACCATAGTTTTTTTAATAAAATCACATCCTTAATTTTATTATTGGAGCTTTGTAACTATCAAGTTAATGTTAACATAATAAACAATAAACTTCTATAAAAAAATAGAAGAGGGTTCAAATTATTAAGCAAATGTTTTCAGTACATATTTGTGAGGATATTAGCTTAAACCAAAAAAACCTTTCATAAGAGGTCTTTTGTGATAATGAAATTTTTTTCGCATAGGGACTCAACAATATTCAGTAAAATTACTGTTAAAACGGCATGAAAAAACTCAATATAAATTAATCACCTACGAAATCATTATCCGCGTTTTTAAATGCTGTTTCTACCACTTTGGATTAATTATCAGATAAAACAACAAGAAGCTCAATTGAGCTTCTTATTATTTTATCCATTTATTAAACTTTACTTCAGCCATTGATATTACTTTGTACATAAAGGCTGAAATTATAGCTAAGATTACAACTCCCATCATCACTATATCAAGTCTAAATACTTGACTACCATATACTATCAAATATCCAATACCAGCTTTTGAAACTAAAAACTCTCCAACTATAACTCCTACCCATGAAAGCCCAATATTGATCTTAAATGTACTTATAAGATCTGGTATAGAAGATGGTAATATAAGCTTACTTAATATCTGAAGTTTCTTTGCCCCAAAAGTAATTAATAGTTTTTCTTTGTCCTTATCTACAGATCTAAAGCTTGAATGCATATTCATTATGGTAACTACTATAGAAATAGAAATGGCAGTTACTAATGATACCTGAATATCCTGCTCCTACCCAGATTATTATTATAGGGGCTAGTGCTGTCTTTGGAAGACTATTTAATACTACTAAATAGGGGTCTAATACTCTAGACCAAAAGTCTGACCACCAAAGCCCTATAGCAATAACCATTCCCAGAAGTGTACCTATTGTAAAACCTGCTATTGTTTCTAAAACCGATACAGTTATATGATGAAAAAGTCTTCCTCTTAGTGTGTACTCTACGATAAGTTTTAAAATAGCCGATGGGCTACTAGTTAAAAACGTATCTATTAGTTTAAATCTTGCAGAGACTTCCCATATTAGGAGCCCTAAAACAAATACACCAATCTGTGTTAATAAGATATTTCTTTTTTCTCTTTTTACTTTTAATAAAAACTGCTCGTGTTCTTTAGAAATAGATTTTTTAGACATGTACATCCAGCTCCTTCCATATCTTATTAAAGTAATGCCTAAATTCCTGAGATTCTCTAGTCTTTAAAGGAGTTTTTTCACCTTCACAGCTTAAACTTACATCTACAATCTCTTTAATAGTTCCCGGCCTATGGGTTAAGATAATTATCCTGTCACACATACTAATTGCTTCGGCGATATCATGAGTAACCATTAGAGCAGTCTTTTGTTCTTTTTTGAGTATAACACCTATTTCATCTGCTATAGTAAGACGTGTTTGATAATCAAGAGCAGAAAAAGGTTCATCTAAAAGGAGTATGTCGGGGTTTAAGATAAGAGTTCTAATAAGAGCCACCCTTTGTCTCATACCACCAGATAACTGAGATGGAAAAGATTCTATAAAATCTCCAAGCCCATAGGACTCTAGCATCTCTTTAGCTTGTGCTTTAGTATCTTCGTTTAATTTCTCTTGTATTTCAAGTCCTATAGTTACATTTCTAAGTATATTTCTCCAGTGAAAGAGTTGATCATTTTGAAACATATACCCCACATTTTTCAATGGTTTATCTACTAGCCTATTGTTTATCAAAACGTGACCTGTTGTTGGCTTTATAAGCCCTGAAATAAGCGAAAGAAGTGTAGATTTTCCGCAGCCACTAGGCCCTACAATTCCTATTATTTCATTCTCATAGATATCGAAATTTATGTTTTTTAAAGCTAAAGTTTCACCTTCTAAAGAATGATAATTTACACTTAAATCTCTTATTTCACCAATTTTTTTTCTTTCCATTTTTTCGCCTCCCTACATAAAGCTTGAATATACTATATATAGTATTCTCAAAAAAAGAATCGGTGAAATTAAAATTTATTTATATAAATGCAAAAACATCAAAAATAATGATATAATACAACAAGAATGATCACTAAGGAGGAAATTTAATGCATCAATATAAAGGAAAACTTATAGTACATACTGGGTCAATGTTCTCAGGAAAGACTTCTAGTCTAGAAAAAGATATGAAGAGATTTGTAATAGCAGGTTATAGTACCTTGGCTTTTAAGCCAACGGTTGATACTAGATACGACAGTAACGAAATAAAAACTCATGATAATACAATCCTTCAGGCAATCCTTGTAGATACAGTAGATGATATAGTAAGATATGTAGAAGATGACACACCATCTGTAATAGGAATAGATGAAGTACAGTTTTTAGGTGGTAAGATAGAAGATATAGTAAAGTCTATTAAAGGATTTTTAAACAATGATATAACAGTTATCATAGCAGGGCTTGATATGGATTTTGAAGGAGAACCTTTTGAAATAGTAAAAGAACTTATGCCGCTTTCTGACTATCTATATAAGCATCATGCAGTATGTGTGAACTGTGGTACTGATGCATGGGTAAGTCATAGAAAGATAGGAACTAAAGAAAGAGTAGTGATAGGTGCTACGAGAGAATATGAGCCTCTTTGCAGAAGATGTTTTCTAAAAGAAAAAGAGATAGAAGACGATATAGTAAACAAAAACCAAGTAGAATTTGATATAAAATAATAATTAGCGTGGAAAATAAATATAAGAAAAGGTCTGGCAAACTTGCCAGACCTTTTTTAAAAGTTAAGACCTTCTCTATGCATTCCTACACTTAAAACAATACCTATACAGATCATATTTATTACTAGAAAAGTACCACCATGACTTATAAATGGAAGTGGTATACCTGTTACTGGCATCATTCCCATAGTCATTGCAAGATTTTCCCAGATGTGAAATAAAAACATCCCGGTTATACCTACTACCATGGTAGATCCAAATACATCTTCTGTATTTCTAGCAATCTTGACAAGTCGATGTAAAAATACAAAGTAGAGAAGTATAAGTGCCATACCTCCTAAAAATCCTAATTCTTCGACTAATACTGGAAATATAAAGTCAGTCTGTTTTTCAGGGATAAAGTTTAACTGAGTTTGAACACCTTTAAAAAGACCCCTTCCAAATATTTTTCCCGAGCCTATTGCAATCTTGCTTTGGACTACCTGATAACCTGAACCTGCCATATTTCGTTCTGGCTCTAAAAAGTCAAAAAATCTATTTTTTTGATAATTATCAAGCTTAAACCATAAGACTGGAAGAGCTGCAAGGGCGCAAAACACAGCATATCCTATATAGCGTGGTCTAAGCCCAGCTGTAAACATCATAAGTGCTATAAAAAACACTATTACTATAGCAGTTCCTGCATCAGGTTGCTTTAATATAAGGAGTATTGGAGGGCTTACAAATAACAATATCTTAAGTAAAGTAAAGGGCTCATTTATAGATTCTTTATGATTGTCAATAAATTTTGCAAGAGAAATAATAATCCCGACCTTTACAAATTCAGATGGTTGAAATATTACAGGTCCTATTTCAAGCCAAGATCTAGCTCCCCACTCATCTTCTCCAAATCCCCAAATAGCAACTACAATCAAGATAAGATTGCATACTATGTAAATTGGGATATAGAGTTTTCCCAGGAAATGATAGTCTATAAGGGAAAGCACTAAAACCATAATAAGACCTAAGACCATTGCCATAGTTTGAGATTTCACAAGATCATTAGAGCCTGTGTTTATAGTTGCAGACTTTACAAGTAATAGTCCAAGGAGTGTTAAAAGTATTACTGATATAAGCAATATAAAATCAAATCTTTTGAAACTCTTTTTATTAAAACTAAACATTTCATTCTTCCTTTCAATAAAGAAAACTTGCATCAGATGCTTTTCTGATGCTTAGCTGCACCGCAGGTGCTCCGCATTTTAGTCCTACGGAGTAAATTAAGGTTGCACTTATCCGATAGCTATGCAATCACATACTCTAGACTGTAAGGATAGAATATTGTGATTGTAAGCTATCGGGTAAAGAAAACTTGCTTTAAATAAACTATAATTATTATATCATATTTTTATAAGACTTGTGGTTACATATTTATTAAATATGGTATCATATTAATATAAAGGATGTGATAAATTGTTAAATATAGGTTGTCATCTGTCTATTTCTAAGGGATACTATAAAACAGCTTTGGAAGCTATTTCAATAGGTGCAAATACTTTTCAGTTCTTTCCAAGAAATCCAAGGGGAGGAAAGGCAAAAGATTTAGACCTAGAGGATATAGAAAAACTTCAAAATCTTATGAAAGAGCATAATTTTGCTCCTCTTTTTGTTCATGGAGCTTATACTATGAATCTTGCTTCAGATAAAGAACATGTAAGGGAATTTGCTAAAGAAATATTAAAAGATGATTTAGATAGAGTAGAGAAAATAACAAACTGTTACTATATATTTCATCCAGGCTCACATGTAGGGCAAGGAGTCCAAAAAGGTATAGAACTTATAATAGATGCATTAAATGAAATAATACCAGAAGATAATAAAGTAACTATATTATTAGAAGGCATGAGTGGTAAAGGTACAGAGATAGGCAGAAGTATGGAAGAGTTAAAACTTATAATAGATGGAGTAAATAATAATGAAAACTTAGGGATCTGTATAGATACCTGTCATCTTTACTCTAGTGGATATGATATTGTAAATGATTTGGATGGAGTTTTAGAAGAGATTGACGATATAGTGGGACTTGAAAAACTAAAGGCAGTTCATTTAAATGATAGCAAAGTAGAGTTTAATTCTAATAAAGATAGACATGAGATTATAGGAGATGGAACTATAGGAAAAGATACAATCATAAAAGTTATAAATCATCCACTTCTAAGAAATTTACCATTTAATTTGGAAACACCAAATGATGTTAAGGGTCACAAAGAAGAAATTAAAATCTTGAGAAGTGAATATAAATAATGAATATAGAAAAGTATATAAGAGATATATCTAAAGAGATAGGTATAGATATAATAGGTTTTACTAGTAGCAGTCCTTTAAATGTAAAAAGGTTTATTTTGGAGAAAAGAAATTCTGGTAAGTATACTGAATTTGAAGAAAAAGATATAGAAAAAAGAATAGATCCAAAACTGACAATGGAAAATTGTAAATCTATTATAATAATTGGAGTTTCTTATAATATGGATTTTAAACCTAAAAAGTCATACGATTTAAATGGTAATATTTCTATGTCTTCTTGGGGGACTGATTACCATAAAGTGTTGAAAACAAAACTTGAAAGTCTAATAGAAAAGATAAAAGAAAAGAGGGATTTTGAATATAAATCCTTTGTAGACACAGGGCCACTTGTAGATAGGGAACTAGCTAAAAGAGCTGGGATAGGATTTTATGGAAAAAACTGTTCCATAATAAATAAAGACTATGGTTCGTTTATATTCTTGGGTTATATATTAACTGATATAGAAATAACTCCTGATAATCCCCTAGAAGATGGTTGTGGCGATTGTGATCTATGTCTAAGGGCATGTCCAACAGGTGCTTTGGAAAGCTCTTATGACTTAAATCCTAAGAAATGTATATCATATTTAACTCAAACTAAAGAAACAATATCAAGAGAGTTAAGAAAAAAAATGGGTACTAAAATATATGGCTGTGATACTTGTCAAAGAGTATGTCCTAAAAATAAAGGTGTAAAACTATCTTCTCACGAAGAATTTATTCCTACTATTACAGGCGGAGTAATGGACTTAGAAAAACTTCTTTTTATGTCCAATAAAGAGTTTAAAAGAGAATTTGGATCAATGGCTGGAAGCTGGAGAGGCAAAAACATATTAAAGAGAAATGCTATTATAGCAATTGGAAACATAGGGGATGAAAAGAATATTCCATTATTATTAGAAGTAAAAAAAGATTCAAACTTGCTTTTAGAAGAATATATAGATTGGGCTATTGAAAACATTTTAACAAATTCCAAACAATCAAAATAATGTAAGAGACTTGATGGAATAATAAATACAATAATAATTTATGGAAGGGGCTTATGATATGTCTAATGTACATGAACTAAATTTTTTAAAAGAAAAAATTCAAGAATTAAAAGATGAAGGTGTATACAGAAAACTTCCAGTTCTTGAAACGGCAAATGAACCTGAGGTTACATTAAATGGAAAAAAGGTAATCAATCTTTCTTCTAATAACTATTTAGGATTTGCAAATCATCCTAGACTTAAAAGAGCTTCAATTGAAGCAGTTGAAAAATATGGTGTAGGAGCAGGTGCGGTTAGAACCATAATAGGAAATATGGATATACATGAAGAACTTGAAAAAGTACTATCTGAGTTTAAAAGAGAAGAAGCAGCTTTTTTATTTCAATCAGGATTTAATTGTAATGCCGGTACAATTCAGGCAATAACTCAAAAGGGAGATATAATAATCTCAGATGAATTAAATCATGCTTCTATAATAGATGGTGCTAGACTCTCTAGAGCTGATAAAGCGATTTACAAACATTCAGATATGGATAGCTTAGAACAAGTTCTAAAAGAAAATAGAGATAAGTACGAAAATATCCTAATAATAACTGATGGTGTATTTAGCATGGATGGAGATATTGCAAAATTACCTGAAATAGTAGAACTTGCTGAAAAATATGAAGCTATGACATATGTAGATGATGCACATGGTTCTGGAGTATTAGGAGAAAGTGGAAGAGGAACTGTAGACCACTTTGGACTTCATGGTAGAGTTGACTTTTCTATGGGGACATTATCTAAAGCAATAGGTGTAATAGGAGGGTATGTAGCTGGTTCTAAAACTATGTATGAATGGTTAAGTCATAGAGCAAGACCTATATTATTTAGTACAGCGCTTCCGCCAGCTGCAGTAGGTGCTATTACAGAAGCTCTAAAAATGCTTATGGAATCTACCGAGTATACAGATAAGTTATGGGATAATGCAAAATATTTTAAATCTAAATTGGGTAGCTTAGGATTTAATACAGGGAAAAGTGAAACTCCAATAACTCCTGTAATTATAGGAGATGAGGCTAAAACTATGGAATTTAGTAGAAAACTCTTAGAAAACGGAGTATATGTTTCTGGTATAGTATTTCCAACAGTAGCAAAAGGAACAGGGAGAGTTAGGTGTATGGTAACAGCAGCTCATACTAAAGATCAACTTGATAAAGCGGTAGAAGTATTTGAAACTGTTGGAAAAGAGATGAACTTGTTATAAAAATGCCTTAATATTTTTATAAATATAGATAGAAGAGATTACTCTTACATAACTTGGTAAAAGTAGTCTCCTTTTTTATATATTGTTAATATAATAGTAAAAATATGTTATAATTATAAAGTCTGGAGTGAGGATATGATAATTGGTGTATGCACTGTAAAAATTAGAATATTTGAAGCAAATTCTTTAAAAGAAAAGAGGCAAGTTATAAAGAGTCTCATGGGAAGGCTTAAATCAAGATTTAACATTTCAATTGCGGAAGTCGGCTTAAACGATAGCTGGCAAACATCTGAAATAGGTTTTAGTCTGACAACAAACGATTCAAATCATGCAAGAGAGGTAATCTCTAAAGTTATTAACTTTATAGATGGAGATAATAGAGTGGAGATACTAGAGCAAAATACAGAACTTTTATAGGTGATAAGATGAAAAAAACATTAGATAAAAAAGATATAAGAAAAGTATTAGATATATTGAAAGAACTATATCCAGATGCGAGAGCAGAGCTTGATTTTACCAATCCTTTTGAACTCTTAATCGCAACTATACTTTCTGCACAATGCACTGATGTGAGGGTAAATAAGACTACCGATAAACTATTTAAAGAACTAAAAACACCTAAGGATTATATAAACTTAGGAGAAGAAAAATTAGGTAAGAAAATATATAGTTGTGGTTTTTATAAAAATAAAAGTAAAAACATAATAGAGACTTCTAAAATCCTTATAGAAGAATATAATGGAAAAGTACCCGAGACATTGGAAGAGCTTATGACTCTTCCCGGTGTTGGAAGAAAAACTGCTAATGTAGTAGTAAGTAATGCCTTTGGGATTCCTGCAATTGCTGTAGATACTCATGTGTTTAGAGTATCTAATAGAATAGGTCTTGCAGATAGCAAAGATGTATGGCAAACAGAACAGGAGTTGATGGAAAACATACCAAAGTCTGAATGGACAGATACACATCATAGAATCATATTTCATGGTAGAAGAGTATGTAAGTCTAGAAAACCTTTATGCGAAGAATGTAAAGTAAAGAAATATTGTAATTATTTTAAGGAGAAGGTAAATAAATGAAAAAGTGGTTGTTGTGGTTAGGATTAGCTTTGATTATAGCTTCCGGAATTATACTATTTAATATAAATAAGGTAGTGAAAAAAGATACTATACATGAAGGTATATCTATCGATGAAATTGATGTTTCAGGTAAAAAAAAGGAAGATGCACTTAAAATTATACAAGATAAAAAAGAATCCGAGTTAAAACAAAAAAAGATGAATCTTAAAGGAAAAGATAAGCAGTACGATATAAAGCTAGAAGAGATAGGTTTTAAGTATGAATATAAAAAAGCTATAGATGAAGCGTACGCACTGGGTAGAAAAGGAAATCTATTTGAAAAATATAAGAAAATCAAGCAAATAAAAAAAGAAAAAGAGAAAATAGAACTAGAATCTAATTATGATAAAAAGAAAATAGAAGAAAAGGTTAGTACAATTGCAAAAGAAATAGATACTGAAGTTATAGATTCTAAGTTTAATTTCAATAATGGAAATATAAGTATTACTGATGAAAAAGTAGGTTATAAAATAGATGAACAAAAGTTAATTTCTCAAATAGAAGAAAACATTTATATATTAGATGATATAAATATACCTATAGATACTATAAAACCAAAGTATACAAAAGAATACTTTAGCAAGATAAATGGAGTAATAGGAGAAGCTTCTACTTCTTTTAATAGTAGTGGAGCTGGAAGAGTAAATAATATAAAGATATCCGCTAGAGCTTTTAATGGTAGAATAGTTCATCCAGGAGAAAATGTTTCTTATAATTCAACTCTTGGGCCTGTAAATATTAGTACGGGGTATCAAGATGCACCCGTAATAGTTGCAGGAGATCTACAGCCTGGTGTAGGTGGGGGGATATGTCAAACATCAACTACATTATATAATGCATTACTTAATGCTGATCTAACTGTAACGGAAAGATCACATCACTCTATTCCTTCTGCATATATTGATAAAGGATTGGACGCAGTTATAGCCGGAGATTATTTGGATTTAAAATTCAGAAATGACTTTGATTATCCTATATATATATCTTCTTGGGTATCTGGAAGAACTGTATATTTTAAAATTTACGGAGATAAAAAAAGCAGAGATTATACTATTCAAATGCAACCACAGATTACAAAAGTAATACCTCATAAAGTAAGAGAGATAGTGAAAAAAGATATGAAACCGGGAACACGAGAAGTAGCTCAACAGGGTAGAGATGGTTATATGGTTGTAACTTATAAGCATAAGATTAAAAATGGAAAAATAGTAGAAACCAAACAGATAAGTTCTGATTATTACAGAGAAAGAGAGACTATCTACCATATTGGACCTAAAGCTCAAACTTCAGTAAAGCCACAACAAAAAACACCTAATTGATATGCCCATAATTGATAAATTTACTTTTTATCTATACTATTGTTTCTAAGAAAAAATAAAACAGATTATATTAATATAATCTGTTTTATTTTTTTGGATTTCTATGGTATATTAGGTGTATGTGAAAGGGAGGATATAAATTGAAATATAAACTAATAGCCATAGATATGGATGGCACACTTTTAAATAGCAACAATGAAGTAAGTGAAAGGACTAAAAGAGCAATCTTAAAAGCAGGAGAGAAAGGTGTTTATGTTATCTTAGCAACCGGTAGACTGCTTCCTTCTGCAATTAAGTATTCTGATACGCTAGATCTTAAAACACCTATTATATCAAGTAATGGTGCTATTGTAATAGATGAAAACGAAAATATAATATATGAAAAATCTATTCACAAAAATACAGTTGAGACTATAACCCAGTTAGCAGATAGACATAAATTATATTACCATTTTTATACAAAGGATAGTTTTTATTCCAATCAATATGTTGAAGATATAATAGAGTTCTACAATCCAATAGGTATTAGACAAAGAGATAAGATAAAATTCAATCTATATAAAGATATAAAAGAAGTAGTCAATAAAAATATAGAGATATATAAATTTATTTTTATTGACAATGATACTAAAAAATTATATAAATTAAGAGAAGAACTTAAATTTATTGAAAATGTAAATATATGTAGTTCTTGGTCGAATAATGTAGAAGTAATGCAAAGAGAAGTTTCTAAGGGAAATAGTTTAAAATATCTTTGTGAAAAATTAAATGTGACGAGGGAGGATGTAATAGCTATAGGAGATAATGAAAATGATTTATCAATGCTGGATTTTGCAGGACTTGGAGTTTCAATGGGAAATGGTAATGAAAAGGTAAAATCATTTGCAGATGTGGTTACATCTACAAATGATGAAGATGGAGTAGCAGAAATAATAGAAAAATATATATTGTAAAGGAAAGTTATTATGTCACTTAATATAGTATTAGTAGAACCTGAAATACCTCACAATACTGGAAGCATTGCAAGAACATGCGCTCTTACAAACACAAACTTACACTTAGTAAAGCCACTAGGATTTTGTGTAGATGATAAGTATCTAAAAAGAGCAGGACTTGACTATTGGCATTTAGTAAATATAAATTACTACAATAGTTTAGAAGAAGTGGTTTTAAAACACCCAGATAATGATTTTTATTTTGCAACTACTAAAACAGAAAATTCATATACTGATTTTAAATATAGGGATGAATCTTTTTTTGTCTTTGGAAAAGAAACCAAAGGTTTAAGTAAAGAGATATTAGAAAAATATTGGGAAACTACGATTAAAATTCCGATGGTAGATATTAAAAGATCATTAAATCTATCTAATTCAGCAAACATCATTTTATTTGAAGCGCTAAGACAATTGAATTTTTCAAGTTTAAAGTAATATAAATAAAAATTTATTATAGGAGGAATAAGATGAATATTGCATTACCAGTATTAGGTGGTTTAGGTTTATTTCTATATGGTATGAATGTAATGAGTACAGGTCTTCAAAAGGCAGCAGGCACGAGGCTTAAAAAAATAATAGGAGCACTAACGCAGAATAAATTTTTAGGATTACTCGTAGGAATTGCTGTTACCATGATAATTCAAAGTAGTAGTGCTACTACAGTTATGGTTATAGGTTTTGTAAATGCTGGAATAATGTCACTTGTTCAAGCTACTGCAGTTATAATGGGAGCTAATATAGGTACTACTATCACAGCTCAGATTATTGCTTTTAATTTAACAGACTATGCTCCGCTAGCGGTTATAATAGGAATAATACTATTGTTGTTTACTTCTAAAAAGAAAACAAAAGAGCTAGGAGAGATTATAGTTGGTATAGGAATTCTTTTCATAGGTATGGATATGATGGGTACGGGACTTGAACCTTTAGCAAAATTACCAATATTTACTAAAATTATGAGTAGCTTAAGTAATCCAATCTTAGGATTGTTGATAGGTGCAGGACTTACTACGGTACTTCAAAGCAGTAGTGCTGCTACAGGACTTTTACAAGCTCTAGCAGTTCAAGGACTTATAAACATGAATGTGATTTTTCCTATATTACTTGGTGAAAATATAGGAACCACTACAACTGCTCTTCTATCTAGTATTGGAGCAAATAAGACTGCTAAAAGAGCAGCACTTATTCACCTTATATTTAACTTGGTTGGTACTGTCATATTTATGCTGGTTTTAAGATATCCTGTAGAATACATAGTGAAACTTTTATCTCCAGATAATCTTTCAAGACAAATAGCCAATGCGCATTCATTTTTCAATATACTAAATGTAGCTATACAGTTTCCATTTGCTATATATTTAGTTAAAGTTGTAGAAAGATTAGTCCCTGGTGAAGAAGTAGGAGAAAAACCAGCTACTATTTATTTAGATGAAAGAATATTAGAAACTCCATCAATAGCTATGGGACAAACTAATAAAGAAGTAGTTAGAATGGGAAGCATTGTATTAGATAATTTAAAATTAGCACATGAAGTTATAATAGATAAGAAATATAAAGAAGTAGAAAATATTTTAGGCACAGAGGTTTTAATAAATAAACTTGAGAGGGAAATTACTGATTATTTAGTAAAGCTTTCAAACGCTCCTATATCTCAAAAAGAACATGAAGAGGTAAATAGACTTTTATATACTATAGATGATATAGAGAGAATAGGAGATCATATTGAAAACATTGCAGAACTGGCTCAATATATGGAAGACCATGATTTGAGTTTTAGTGAAGAAGCAATGGATGGATTAAAAACTATGTTTGCACAGTGTGAAAACATAGTTGCTAAGACAATGAAAAGTTTTGAATTTACAAATGAGCAGTTAGCTAGAGAAGTTCTTGAGATAGAGAGTAAAATAGATATCTTAGAATCAGAAAATAGAGCAGGTCATATAGCAAGGTTAAATAAATCCATATGTACAACTGAGCCTGGGATAATGTTTTTAGATACAATTAGTAATCTTGAGAGGGTAGCGGACCACTCTGTAAATATAGCTATGTATGTATTGGATAATTACAAATAAAAATAAACTATAAAAGTACTTGTAAAATTATTTAAATAGAGTTATACTATAAGTGTAAGATTAAATATATAATGATATTGGATGAAGAATGCGGAAGAGACTATTTGAATATAGCGCCGAAGGAGTAAGTTATAAACTAGCCATGTATATCGATGCTCTCAGGCAAAAGAACCGTACTTGGACAAGCCTCTGAAAAGCGAAAGCACCGAAGGAGCAATCCTATATTTAGGAGAAACTCTCAGGTTATAAAACAGAGTAGATAGGCAAGGTTCTATTTACTCTGTTTTTTTTAATGTTTTTTACTGTTTATGATAAAAATATGTTATAAAAACTTTATATTGGGTAAAATTATAAGAATGTGAGAATATAAGCATTTTATAACTACTTAACAATTTTTAGATGTAATACAATGATATAGGGGGTAATACAATGATATATGATGTAATAATTATTGGAGGAGGTCCAGCGGGACTTAGTGCAGGTCTTTATGCTGCAAGAGCTAGAATGAGTACTCTAATAATAGAAAAAGATGCTTTTGGAGGTCAAATAGTTACTACTTCAGATGTAGAAAACTATCCGGGATCAATGGAAAGTCCTACAGGTCCTATACTTATCGATAGAATGATACAACAAGCAGAAGGATTTGGTGCTAAAAAGGTATCAGATACAATAGTTGAAGTAAATTTTAATGAAAAAATAAAAGTTGTAAAAGGTGAAAAAGAAGAATATAAAGCAAAAACTGTTATAGTAGCAACAGGTGCTGTTCCAAGACCTATGGGTTGCCCAGGAGAAAAAGAATTAACAGGTAGAGGAGTTTCCTATTGTGCTACTTGTGATGGAGCATTCTTTGAAGATTTAGAAGTTTATGTAGTAGGTGGAGGAGACTCAGCAGTAGAAGAAGCAATGTTTCTTACTAAATTTGCAAGAAAAGTTACTATTGTACACAGAAGAAGTGAACTTAGAGCTGCAAAATCTATTCAAGAAAAAGCATTTAAAAATGAAAAACTTGACTTTATATGGGATAGCGCTATAACTGAAGTTAAAGGCGAAGGAATCTTAGAATCATTTATACTTAAAAACCTTAAAACAGGAGAAGAAAAAGAGATA
Organism: Tissierella creatinophila DSM 6911; assembly: GCF_001940565.1. GTDB lineage: Bacteria > Bacillota > Clostridia > Tissierellales > Tissierellaceae > Tissierella_A > Tissierella_A creatinophila. Next base: position 78,391 of record NZ_LTDM01000002.1, on the reverse strand, counting down.
GTTGCAGATGAAGATGACGGTACATTTGGTATATTTGTATTCGTAGGATACTTACCAGCTACTAGTTTATTTACAGATAAGCTAGATATGGAAAGAGACTATTTAGTTACAGATGAGAACATGCATACAAATGTAGATGGTGTATTTGCCGCTGGAGATGTTAGAGCTAAATCATTAAGACAAGTAGTTACTGCAACTGCAGATGGAGCTATAGCAGCTGTTCAAGCTGAAAAATATATAGAAGATAACTTTGAAGACTAAAAAAATATAGGGGGTTTTTAAAAATGATAGAATTAGATAAATCAAATTTTGAAGAAGAAGTTTTAAAAGCAGAAGGAACGGTATTAGTTGATTTTTGGAGTCCAAGCTGTGAACCTTGTAAAGCTTTAATGCCACATGTTCATGATTTTGAAGAAACTTACGGTGATAAAATTAAGTTTTCATCTTTAGATATTACTAAAGCTAGAAGAGTTGCTATAGGACAAAAAGTATTAGGTCTTCCTGTTATAGCTATCTATAAAGATGGAGAAAAAGTGGATTCTGTAGTTGGAGAAGAAGCTACTACAAAATCTGTTGAAGAATTAATTAAAAAATACGCATAAAGCATATTTAAAAAGTTTTTAACCTTTATCAAGGTTAAGATATATATTTGTCAATATAAGAGGAGGTGAAATTATGCGTCTAGAATTAGGACACATCATTATAAAAGATGTCCAATTTGGTGATAACACCAAAGTAGAAGATGGTGTACTTTTCGTAAATAAGGAAGAACTAATAAACCTTATTAAAGAAGATTACCATTTATCTACAGTAGACGTTGAAATTGCAAGACCTGGAGAAAGCGTTAGAATTACACCTGTTAAAGATGTAGTTGAGCCTAGAGTCAAAGTAGAAGGTACAGGAGGAGTATTTCCTGGAGTTCTTTCTAAAGTTGAAACAGTAGGTTCAGGTAGAACTAACGTATTAAAGGGTTGTGCAGTTATGACTACAGGTAAGATAGTAGGTTTCCAAGAGGGTATAATTGACATGGTGGGACCTGGGGCCGAATATACACCGTTTTCTAAATTGAATAACGTTGTATTAATTTGTGAACCAAGGGAAGGATTAAAGCAGTATGATCATGAAAAAGCAGTTAGATTTGCTGGTTTCAAGGCCGCAGCTTATTTAGCTGAAGCTGCTAAAAACATAACACCAGAAAAAATAGAAACCTTTGAAACACTACCACTTGTAGAAGGAATGGAAAAATATCCAAATCTTCCAAAAGTAGCTTATGTGGCAATGCTTCAGTCACAAGGATTACTTCACGACACCTATGTTTATGGAGTAGATGCGAAACAAATAGTTCCAACTATTATTTATCCAACAGAGATAATGGATGGAGCTATAATCAGTGGAAACTGTGTATCAGCGTGTGATAAAAACACAACTTATCATCACATGAATAACCCAGTTGTACACGATCTTTTCGATAGACATGGTAAAGACTTGAACTTTGTGGGAATTATACTCACAAACGAAAACGTATATCTTGCTGATAAAGAAAGATCATCAAACTGGACTGCACAACTTGCAGAATTCTTAGGTCTTGATGGAGTAGTTATTTCTCAAGAGGGATTTGGCAACCCAGATACAGACCTTATAATGAACTGTAAGAAGATAGAAGCTAAAGGAATTAAAACAGTTATTATAACAAATGAATATGCTGGTAGAGACGGCGCAAGCCAATCTTTAGCAGATGCTCATTCTTCTGCAGATGCAGTAGTAACAGGTGGTAACTCAAACGAAGTTATAGTATTACCAAAGTTGGACAAAGTTATTGGAACATTAGATTACACTGATATTATAGCTGGAGGATTCGATGGTAGTTTAGCTAAAGATGGAACTATCACTGTAGAGATCCAAGTAATAACAGGAGCTACAAATGAATTAGGATTTAATAAAATGTCTGCAAGAATGAAATAAACAACTATAAAAAAATTTTACATGCGAGAGAGAGGATGTGGAGAATGACAATTTTCAATGAAAATTCAAAAGTAATTATAATTGGAGATAGAGATGGTATACCAGGTCCAGCAATGGAAGCTTGTGTAAACACCACACCTGCAGGTGAGATAGTTTTTTCATCTACGGAGTGTTTTGTCTGAACGGCTGCGGGTGCAATGGACCTAGAGAATCAAAGAAGGGTAAAAGAAATCACAGATAAATACGGTGCAGAAAATGTAGTTGTAGTTATCGGTGGAGCAGAAGCAGAATCAGCTGGACTTGCAGCTGAAACAGTAACTGCAGGAGACCCGACTTACGCAGGGCCATTAGCAGGAGTTCCGTTGGGACTTAAAGTATATCACGCAGTAGAACCAGAATTCAAAGCAGAAGTAGATGCTGAAGTTTATGAAGACCAAATCGGTATGATGGAAATGGTATTAGATGTAGATGAGATCGTAGAAGAAGTAAGTTCAATTAGAAATGAGCATGGGAAATTTAACTAATATGTGAATTTGAATTTATGAAAGGAGGGAAATATATGGATAAACTAAGAGTTGTGCATTATATTAACCAATTCTTCGCAGGTATAGGTGGAGAGGAGGTAGCTGATCACAGACCCGAAGTACGTGAAGGCGTAGTAGGACCTGGTATGGCTCTTCAAAGCGGATTTAAGGGAGAGGCTGAAATAGTTGCTACTGTAATATGTGGTGATACTTATTTTGGTGAAAACACCGAACAAGCTAAGAAGGAAGTATTAGAATTAATTAAAAAATATGATGCAGATTTATTCATAGCAGGACCAGCTTTTAATGCAGGTAGATATGGGTTTGCTTGTGGGACTATGGCAGAAGCCGTAGAAAAAGAATTAAACATTCCTTCTATTACAGGTATGTATATAGAAAACCCTGGTGCGGATATGTTTAAGAAATCCGTATATATAGTTTCTACTAAAGATAGTGCGGTAGGAATGAAGGATGCTGTAGCTAAAATGGCGCCTCTAGCTTTAAAACATGCTAAAGGAGAAGCAATAGGAACAGCAGCAGAAGAAGGATATATGGAAAGAGGAATCAGAGAAAACTACTTTGCAGAAAAAAGAGGTTCTGAGAGAGCTGTTGATATGATCATCAAAAAACTTAAAGGCGAAGAATTTGAAACAGAATATCCGATGCCTGATTTTGATAGAGTAGAAATAGCACCAGCCATTAAAGATATGTCTAAAGCTACAATTGCCATAGTAACTTCAGGAGGAATCGTACCTAAAGGAAATCCAGATCATATAGAATCTTCATCAGCTTCTAAATATGGTAGTTATGATATTTCAGGTGTAGATGTATTAACTGAAGCAACTTATGAAACCGCACATGGTGGATATGACCCTACCTATGCAAATGATGATCCAAATAGAGTACTACCAGTTGATGTATTAAGAGACCTTGAAAAAGAAGGTAAAATAGGAAAACTTTATGAGACTTACTTTGCAACTGTTGGAAATGGAACAGCGGTAGCTAGTGCCCAAAGTTTTGCAAAAGAGTATTCTCAGAAATTAAAAGAAGATGGCGTAGATGCGGTTATCTTAACTTCTACGTGAGGTACTTGTACACGTTGCGGTGCAACGATGGTAAAAGAGATTGAAAGAACTGGAATCCCTGTTGTTCATATCTGTACAGTAGTACCAATATCATTAACTGTTGGAGCAAATAGAATTGTTCCAGCAATAGCTATACCTCATCCACTAGGAAATCCAAATCTAGATGGCAATGAAGAAAAAGCACTTAGAAGAAAATTAGTTGAAAGAGCATTAAAAGCTTTATCAACTGAAGTAGACGAGCAAACTGTATTTGAAAATTAAAAGCAACAACTATAAAAGGGTGATGAAAATCACTCTTTTATAGAGAAATTACGGAGGTGTATTTATGAATTATTCAGTAGTAAAAGGCTCAAGTTATGTTCTTGTTCATGCTCCTGATATGGTTATCCATAACGGAACTACTCAAACAACAGAAAGACAGTTACATCCAGATTCAGAGTATCTTAAGACTCTTCCAGAACACTTAAGAAGTTTTGATGAAGTAGTAAATTACTTACCAAATCAAGTTTATATTGGAAATCACACACCAGCAGAGTTAAGAACTTACGAGCAACCATGGTTTGATAAAAAGATAGATGATGCAAGTAAAGATGGAAAATTTGGTGAAATCTTACCGCAACAAGAATTTATAGGATTAATAAAAATAGTAGATGCGTTTGACCTTGTAAAACTTGAAGAGAGTTTTACTGAAGAAGTACGTAAAAAATTAAGCGCACACCCATTAATAACTGAAGATATGGTAGCAAAACTTAAAAAAGGTGAAGATATTGAGCAAATAGAAAAATTAATATCTGAACAAGGTGCAGAAGCTATATATGATAATAGAAAAATAGTAGGCTGTGTAAAAAGAGCCCATGATATAGATTTAAACCTTACAGCACATGTATTATTCGAAAACTTAGTTGCAAAAGCTTCAGCAGGTTTAACAGCTTTAAATTTAATTGCTAAAAACAATATAAACCCAGAAGAAATAGATTATGTAATAGAATGTTCAGAAGAAGCTTGTGGAGATATGAACCAAAGAGGCGGAGGAAACTTTGCAAAAGCTATAGCAGAATTTGCTGGTCTTACAAATGCAACTGGTTCAGATACAAGAGGATTCTGTGCTGCTCCAACTCATGCATTAGTTCTTGCTGCATCACTTGTACAAGCTGGAACTTTCAAAAATGTAATGGTAGTAGCAGGTGGTTCTACTGCTAAACTTGGTATGAATGGTAAAGACCATATCAAAAAAGGTGTACCAGTATTAGAAGATGTGGTAGCTGGATTTGCTACACTAGTAAGTGAAAACGATGGTGTTAGTCCAGTATTTAGAACTGACATTGTTGGTACGCATAAAGTAGGAACAGGTTCATCACCTCAAGGGGTTATTACGTCATTAGTTACAGAACCATTAGATAGAAATGACTTAAAAATTACAGATATAGATGAGTATTCAGTAGAAATGCAAAACCCTGATATTACAAAACCAGCTGGGGCAGGAGATGTTCCTAGTGCAAACTATAAGATGATAGCAGCTCTTGGAGTAAAAAGAGGAGATCTTGAAAAGACAGAAATGCCAGGATTTATTAAAGATCATGGAATGGAAGGTTGGGCTCCAACTCAAGGACATATTCCATCAGGAGTTCCTTATTTAGGATTTGCTAGAGATGAAATAATGTCAGGAAAAATAAATAAGGTTATGTTTGTAGGAAAGGGAAGCTTATTCTTAGGTAGAATGACGAACTTATTTGATGGTATTTCCATAGTATTAGCTAAAAATGAAGGTAAAAAAGAAGCAAGTGAAGGTGTATCAGAAGAAAAGGTAAGAGGTTTAGTAGCTGAAGCTATGAGAGATTTTGCTTCCCATCTCTTAAACGAATAGGGGTGAAAAAATGTCAGAAAACAATGTAAAATCTATGATTGGTAAAGTCTTTAGCGATATAGCTGAAGGCATAGAAACTGGCCAATTTGGTAAAAAGATAAGAGTAGGTGTTACAACACTTGGCAGTGAATTAGGTACTGAAAATGTAGTAAAAGGTGCAGAACTTGCTCAAAAAAGAGATAGTTCTCTAGAAGTAGTTCTAATTGGACCTAAAGTAGATTCTTTTCTTACTCAAGAGATTGTATCAAATGAAGACGAAGGCTATAAAAAGATGGAAGAACTTTTAGATAGTGGAGAATTAGATTCTTGCGTTACTATGCATTATAACTTTCCTATAGGAGTTTCTACCGTAGGTAGAGTTGTAACTCCAGGTAAAGGTAAGGAAATGTTTATAGCTACTACTACTGGAACTTCTGCAATAAATAGAGTAGAAGCTATGATAAGAAATGGTATACACGGGATTATAACAGCTAAATCCATGGGTATTAAAAGACCAACTCTTGGAATTTTAAATGTTGACGGTGCAAGACAAGTAGAAAAAGCATTTAAAGAATTAGTTGAAAAAGGATATGATATAAACTTTGTAGAGTCTTCTAGATCAGATGGTGGATATGTAATGAGAGGAAATGATCTTTTACTAGGTACACCAGATGTTATGATTACGGATACTCTTACAGGTAACATTCTTATGAAAGTTTTCTCATCATTTACAACTGGTGGAAGTTTTGAATCTCAAGGATTTGGATATGGACCAGGTATTGGTGAAAAACAAGATAGAACAGTTTTAATCATCTCTAGAGCATCAGGGAGCCCAGTTATAGCTAATGCTATAAACTATGGTGCAGATCTTAGCCGTGGAGGATTAAAAGATATATATAAAGATGAATTTAAAAAGGTTCAAAAAGCTGGCTTAAAAGATATAATAGGAAAGCTTACTAAAGATGCTGCTCCTAAAGCACAAGAAGAAGAAGTAAAAGCTCCACCAAAAGAAACCGTAACAGGTACTATTAGTGGAATTGATATAATGGAATTAGAAGATGCTGTAAGTGTCCTTTGGAAAAATGGTATTTATGCAGAATCAGGTATGGGTTGTACTGGACCTATAGTTATGGTAAATGAAGCAAAATTATCTGATGCACTAAAAGCCTTATCCAACGGAGGATACGCAGTAGATGATAGTGATCCTTGCTAAACACTCCAAATTTTGGAGTGTTTTTTTTATAATGTTGAAAAACTTATTCAAATCAATTATAATTAAGATAAAGCAATAAAATTGAAGGAGGTTCAAAATGAAAAAGATAATAAGTATCGCCTTAGCAGTCATGTTAGTAGCTACAAGCTTAGTTGGATGTGCAGGGGATAAGGACAAGGGTAACACTGGAGATAGTGGTAATAAGCCTATAAAAGGTGCAGACATAACTCTTATCACAGACAAAGGCAATATAGATGACAAATCATTTAATCAAGGTTCTTGGGAAGGTGTTGTAGAATATGCCACAAAAGAAAAAATTCCACATACCTATATAAAGCCAGAAGAAGCTACAGACTCAGGTTACTTAGCAGCTATAGATCTTGCTGTTGAAGGTGGGGCAAAAGTGGTTGTAACTCCAGGATATTTATTTGAAGTTGCTATATATGATGCACAAACAAAATATCCAGATGTTAAATTTATATTACTAGATGGTACTCCTCATACCGCAGACTATGCTGATTTTACAATTAAGGAAAACGTTGCAAGCATAATGTATGCTGAAGAACAATCAGGATATCTTGCAGGATACGCTGCAGTTAAAGATGGTCTTACTAACTTAGGATTTATGGGTGGTATGGCTGTTCCAGCTGTACAAGCTTTTGGTTATGGTTATCTTCAAGGAGCAGAAGATGCTGCAAAAGAGCTAGATCTTCCAGATGGAGCTATAAAGTCAATTTACCACTATACTGGTAACTTTGAAGAAAACGATACAAATAAAGCAACAGCAAAAACTATGTACCAAGAAGGAATGGAAGTAATATTTGCTTGTGGTGGTTCAGTTGGTAAATCAGTAATGTCCGCAGCTAAAGAATCACAAGGAAAAGTTATAGGAGTTGACGTTGATCAAAGATATGATAGTGAAACTGTAATAACATCAGCTATGAAAGGTCTTTCATCTTCTGTAATGTCTGTTCTTGATTCAATATACAAAACAGATAAATGGTCTGATTTTGGCGGAAAATCAACTACTTTTAATGCAACAAACGAAGGTGTTAGCCTTCCTACAATTGTAATTGGTGATGAGAAAGCAGATGCATTTGATAGATTTGAAAAGTTTAGTAAAGAAGAATATGAAACATTATTTAAAAGCTTAGAAAATGGAGAAGTAGAAGTTAAGCGTACGATAGAAGTTAAAGATCCTTCAGGAAATGCTACTGCAGAGGAACTTACTTCTCAATTAAACCTTAAAAAAGTTAAAGTTACTACAAGATAGAAATACTATAATAGGTAAAATTAAAATCTATTTAATTTTTTAAAAAGATGAGGGAAGATTTAAATTTCCCTCATTTTTTAAACTGCTGGATTATTTATAAGATGCAGGAGGAGGTCAATATGGATAATTATATTATTGAAATGCTGGGTATTACAAAGATGTTTCCTGGAATAATTGCAAATGATAATATTACTTTGCAACTTAAAAAGGGAGAGATACATGCACTTTTAGGAGAAAATGGTGCTGGTAAATCTACCCTAATGAGTGTTCTCTTTGGACTATATCAACCTGAATATGGTGAGATAAGAAAAAATGGAGAAGTTGTAAATATAAACAATCCCAATGATGCCAACGATTTAGGAATTGGAATGGTTCATCAGCATTTTAAATTAGTGGAGATTTTTACAGTTCTTGAAAATATAATTCTAGGGGTTGAACCCAATAAAGCAGGATTTTTACAAAAAAGCGAAGCTAGAAAAAAAGTTGTAGAGTTAAGTGAAAAATATGGACTTAGTGTTGACCCTGATGCGTATGTTGAAGAGATTACAGTAGGTATGCAACAGAGAGCTGAAATATTAAAAATGCTTTATCGTGATAATGAAATCTTAATATTTGATGAACCTACGGCAGTTCTTACCCCTCAAGAAATAAGGGAGATTCTCCAAATTATGAAAGGTTTTGCAAAAGAGGGGAAATCTATTCTCTTTATTACTCATAAATTAAATGAAATTATGGAAGTTGCAGATAGATGTACTGTACTTAGGAAGGGTAAATATATAGGAACAGTGGATATAGAAGATACTACAAAAGAAGAGCTATCTAAGATGATGGTAGGTCGAGATATAAGTTTTAAAGTAAAAAAAGAAAAATCAAAACCAAAAGAAATAGTTCTATCAGTAGAAAATCTCACTGTACCTTCTAAAATTCATAAAAATAATGCTGTCAAAAATGTATCTTTTAATATAAAAGCTGGAGAAATTGTATGCCTCGCAGGTATAGATGGAAATGGTCAAACTGAACTTGTAAATGCTCTTACTGGGCTTGAAAAAGCTAGTTCAGGTACAATAAGACTTAAAGAAAGAGATATAACACGTGATAATATTAGAAAAAGATCTGCATCAGGAATGAGTCATATTCCTGAAGATAGACATAAACACGGATTGGTGCTTGAATATAAATTAGAAGAAAATCTGGTTCTACAAAGATATTGGCAGAAGGAATTTCAAAAAGGTGGATTTATAAAATTTGATAATGTTAGAAAATATGCTAATAGACTAATAAAAGAATACGATATAAGATCAGGACAAGGACCGGTTACTATAGTAAGAAGCATGTCAGGTGGAAATCAGCAAAAGGCAATAATTGCAAGAGAGATAGATAAAGAGCATGAACTTTTAATTGCAGTGCAACCTACAAGGGGATTAGATGTAGGTGCTATTGAATATGTACACAATCAATTAATTAAAACACGTGATGCGGGTAAGGCAGTATTTTTAGTATCATTAGAACTAGAAGAGGTTCTAAATGTATCGGACCGTATTTTAGTTATATATGAAGGTGAAATAGTAGGAGAACTTGATCCTAAAGAAACAACTCCTGAAGAACTTGGTTTATATATGTCAGGTGCAAAACGCAATACAGGTAAGGAGGCTAATGATGGAAAATAAAAATGATTTACAAATTAAAAAATTTAAATTTAAAAACATAACAGATAATGCTGGATTTTCTTCTTTTGCATCTGCTATGATGGCTATTTTCTTTGGATTAGTCTTTGGTTTTATAGTAATGCTTGTTGCTTCTCCTCCAAATGCAGTTGCTGGAATGAAGTATATTATTTTGGGTGGACTTGGCCGTTTGGGCGATGTGTTTTATTTTGCCACACCAATACTTATGACTGGACTTGCTGTTGGTTTTGCATTTAAGATGGGACTATTTAATATAGGAGCATCTGGACAATATACAATGGGGATGTTTTTTGCCTTATACGTTGGTTTTATGTGGGATATGCCAGATAGTATTCATTGGATAGTAGCAATCCTATCAGGAATGGTTGGAGGAATGTTATGGGGTCTTATTCCTGGTATATTTAAAGCTTTTTTAAATGTAAATGAAGTTATTACATCTATAATGTTTAACTATATAGGTATGTATTTAGTGGATATGCTTATTAAGGGCAATGGAACAATGTATAAATCCACTACAACAAGAACTAATTATCTTCCTTTAGAATCTCAAATTCCTTCTCTAGGAATTACAGGTACCAATGTGAACTTAGGTATAATATTTGCCGTATTAATTGGAGTTATAATATATATTATCCTTCAAAAAACTACATTTGGTTATGAATTAAAAGCCACAGGTTTTAACAAGTTTGCAAGTGAATATGCCGGTATGAAGGGCAAGACAAATATTATTCTTACAATGGCAATTGCAGGAGGTTTTGCGGGTCTTGGTGGAGCCTTTGCAATACTTGCACCATCTGGGATTTCAGGAAGCAGCATGACATATGAACCTATAAACATGATAGCCTCAGCAGGTTTTGATGGTATAGCTGTTGCACTTTTAGGGAGTTCTCATCCCATAGGTATAATATTTTCAGCCATCTTTATATCATATATCAAAAGAGGGGGGACTCTAACAAGTCTTGTGGGATATAAACCTGAAATAATAGATGTGGTTATAGCAGTTATTATCTATTTCTCAGCTTTTGCTGCTATAATGAATTCTGGACTTAGTAGAATTATAAAATCACGTTTTAAAAATAAAGAGCTTTCGCATATAGAAGAAGATGAACCAGAAACTACAGTAAAATCAAAAGATGATAATACAAAGGAGGAAGAATAATGGATACTATATACTATTTATTTCAAAATATGCTTCCTGTAGCCATATCCCTTCTTCTTGTAGCGCTTGGAGGAATGTTTAGTGAGATAGGTGGAATAATAAATATTGCACTTGAAGGTATAATGTTATTTGGGGCTTTTATAGCTGCACTATTTGTATATTCTGTTCAAGGAACAGATATGAGCCCTCAAACTATTTTGCTCCTAGGAATGGTTGTTGCAGCTATATCAGGACTTATTTACTCGCTACTTTTATCTTTTGCAGCAGTTACAATGAAGGCAGATCAAGTTATAACTGGAACTTCACTTAATATGCTTATTCCTGCAGCAATATTACTTTTTGCTAAGATGTTTTTTGGAAGCGATGGTATAACTACAAATGTTAATTTTTATATAAGAGAAGTACATATACTTGGAAAAATACCTGTGATTGGAAAACTCTTTTTTCAAAACACATATTTAACAGTTATGATAGGACTTGTGTTTTTAGTAATAGCAGTTATAATTTTTTATAGGACTAAATTCGGACTAAGACTTCGTGCATGTGGAGAACATCCTCATGCAGCAGATTCAGTTGGAATTAATGTTCATAAGATGAGATATGCAGGTGCAAGTATTTCAGGAATTTTAGCTGGAATTGGAGGTTTCTTTTATTCAGTTGGAATAACTGATGGAAATGTAAATGGTCACACTGGAGTTGCAGGTTTTGGATTTTTAGCTTTAGCTGTTATGATTTTTGGACAATGGAAGCCTATGAGAATTTTCTTTGGAGCTTTATTCTTTGCCTTTTTAAGAACACTTGCATACTCAGTTTCCCTGATACCGTTTTTATCAAATCTAGGAATAGATCAAACTTATTATAAGATGCTTCCTTATTTTGCTACCATGATAGTTCTTGCATTTACTTCTAAAAAATCAAGGGCTCCTAAGGCTGAAGGTATTCCCTATGATAAGTCTCAAAGATAAATTATTGGAAGTTAAATTATTAGATTTGAAAGAGAGCATAGCTCTCTTTTTTTTATAAAAATATAAATCATTTTGTACTTATTTAGATCTTTGATATAATATATAGTAAGTAGAAGGGATGATGAAAATGAAGCTGGGATATAATTTAAACTTAAAACAAACTCAAAAATTATCCATGACACCACAGTTACAGCAAGCTATCAAGTTACTGCAATTTAATAGTTTTGAATTAAATGAATATATAAAAGAACAAATACAGGAAAATCCGTTGCTCGAGATAGAAAGCAATAGAGAAGAGATAAAATCAAAGGATTTAGAAATAGAAAAAGAAAGAGAAATAGAGATAGATTGGAAAGAATATATAGAAAAATATGATGATATAAGCTATAAGCCTCAGATAGATAAAAATAAAGAAGAGATAAAATATGAAAATTTTGTAACTTATACACCATCTTTAAAAGAAGCCCTTTTAGAACAATTAGGAGTTCTACATGTAGATGAAGAAATAAGATTTATATCGGGTTATATAATTGAAAATTTAGATGAAAATGGTTATCTAAAGATCAATCTATCTGAAATATCATCTTTATTAAATATGAACATCGAGATAATAGAAAAAGCTTTAAAAACAGTTCAAACTTTAGAACCTACAGGAGTTGGAGCATCTGATTTAAAAGAATGCTTACTTCTTCAAATCCAAGAGAGAGGTGTAAATGGACTAATTGAAAAAATAATCAAAAATCATTTGGAGGATTTAGGATTAAATAAAGTAGTTAAAATTTCAAAAGAACTCAAGGTAGATATAAATAGGGTTCAAGAGGCAATCGATTACATCAAAACATTAGAACCAAAACCTGGAAGAGGTTTTAATAATAAAAACTTAGAAAGTACAAAGTATATTACGCCGGAAGCAAGTATTGAACTTATAGATGGAGAATATAAAGTTGTTTTAACAGAATCAGCAGGGCCAAGACTAAATATAAGTAGCTTTTATAAAGAGTTAATAGCAAAAAGTTCAGATGAAAGAGCTACAGCCTTTATGACTGAAAAATTGAACTCTGCTACATGGATGATTAAAAGTATAGAACAAAGAAGAAATACCATTAAAAAAGTAGTAGAATCAATACTTAAATATCAGAAGAAGTTTTTTACAGATGGAGAAAAAGCTTTAAAGCCCTTAACGTTAAAAATGATAGCAGAGGATATAGAAATGCATGAATCTACTATATCCAGAACTACAAATGGTAAATATGTACAAACGCCTAGAGGTATATTTGAATTAAAATATTTTTTTACTACCGCAGTTGTAACATCAGATGGAGATATTTCTTCTACAAGTATTAAATCTTTAATAGGAGATTTAATAGAAGGAGAGAATCTAAAAAAACCATATAGCGATCAGAAAATTGCAGATATATTAAAAGCAAAAGGAAAGACTATATCTAGAAGAACAGTAGCAAAATATAGGGACGAAATGGGGATTCCTTCTTCAACTATGAGAAAGAGGTTTGATTAATCAAGTATATTAAATATATTTAATATACTTAATATACTTGAATAAAATTATTACTTAATGTATAATATAATTAGTGGAATAGAAATTCTACTTTTTGTTTAAACTTACTGGGACAAAATATACTATAATGGGACAAAAAAATACCCGGCATGTTTTATAAATGGAGTGATAATATGAGGGATATAGAGATTATAAAAAAGATAGTTCCAGAAATAGATGAAGTCATTCAAAAAAGATATACCCTATTAAAATTTATATCTTATAATCAACCTATAGGAAGAAGAACTTTATCTACTAAACTTTCATTAAAAGAAAGAAATGTAAGAGATGAAGTAGAGATTCTTAGAAAACAAAATCTATTAAAAGTTGATAATATGGGTATGAATATTACATGTGAAGGTAAAAAAGTTTTAGATGAATTAAATGATATATATATTTATTTAAAAGGTATACCAAAACTTGAAGAAGAACTTAGAGATGCTCTAAATATTAAAGGTGTTATTATAGCTCCAGGAAATTGTAAAGAGAGTGATATAATAACAAAAGAAATGGGTAATATTACTTTTAGGGCATTAAAAGAGACTTTGCAAAATGGAGATATAATTGGAATAACTGGTGGAAGTACTATGGCTAAAGTTGCAGAACAAGGTGTCTTTGATAATATTAAAAGGGATATAGTAGTTATTCCCGCTAGAGGTGGACTTGGAAAAGATTTAAATACACAGTCAAATTCTATAGCAGCAAAGCTTTCTGAAGGACTTGGTGGAAGTTATAGGCTTTTATATATACCTGACAATCTGGAAAAAGAAGCACTAGATTATATGCTAAAAAACGAAGAGATAAATGAATCAATAAATTTAATAGAAAATATTAATACATTATTATTTGGAATTGGTAGAGCTGACACCATGGCAAAAAGGCGTAATTTAAATCAAGAAAAAATTGATTCCTTACTAGATAAAGGGTCAGTAGCAGAAGCCTTTGGTCATTTTTTCAATATAGATGGAGAAGAAATATGGGAATATAAGACCATAGGACTTTCCTTAAAAAGATTTAAAAAAATAGAAAATCTTATAGGAGTAGCAGGAGGTGAGGAAAAGGCTGAGGCTATAATGGCAATATCAAGCTTAAACACTAACATGATACTTGTTACTGATGAAAGTGCAGCAAAGAGGATTTTAAAAATAAGGAGGAATTATTAATGGGTATGAAAGTTGGAGTAAACGGATTTGGTAGAATAGGAAGAGATTTTGTAAGGGAATACTTTGAGTGCGGGATAGAAGATTTCGAATTAGTAGCTATAAATGCATCAGGTGATCTAAAGAATTTAGCTCTTTTATTTAAATATGATTCTGTATATGGTAAATTTAAAGGTGAAATAGAAGCTGTTGAAGATGGCTTTATTATAAATGGTAAAAAGGTTACAGTTACAGCCCAGAGAGATCCAGCCCAAATTCCTTGGAAAGAATTAGGCGTAGAACTTGTAGTAGATTCAACTGGAGCATTTAAAGACAAAGAAGGACTTTCTAAACATATAGAAGCTGGAGCTAAAAAAGTAATAATTACAGCACCTGCTAAAGACCCAGACATTACAATAGTAATGGGAGTAAACGATAAATTATATGATAGTGAAAAACATAATATAATTTCAAATGCATCTTGTACAACAAACTGCTTAGCACCTGTTGCCAAAGTAATACTTGAAAAATTTGGAGTTAAAAAAGGTCTTATGACTACAGTTCATGCTTATACTGGAGATCAACAATTGCTAGATAAAAGGCATTCAGATCCAAGAAGAGCTAGAGCTGCAGCATTAAGCATGGTACCTACTACAACAGGAGCTGCCAAAGCTGTTAGCTTAGTGCTTCCAGAATTAAAAGGTAAATTAAATGGATTTGCAATAAGAGTTCCAGTTCCTACTGGATCACTAGTAGATGTTACTTTCCAAGTAGAAAAGAACACTACAGCAGAAGAAGTAAATAAGTTCTTAAAAGAAGCAAGTGAAAATGAATTACAAGGAATATTAGGATTCTCAGAAGAACCTCTAGTTTCTGTAGACTATGTAGGAGATCCAAGATCTTCAATAGTAGATTCACTATCTACTATGGTAATAGATGATATGGTAAAAATAGTATCTTGGTATGATAATGAGTGGGGATATTCTAGAAGAGTTATAGACCTTGCACAACTTGTAGCTACTAAATAGTTAAATTTAAAGTCGGGTCTTTTAAAAGACCCGACTACTAATATTGGGGAGGGGGAAGTTTATGCTAAATAAAAAGACCTTAAAAGATATGGATGTAAAAGGAAAAAGAGTATTAGTTAGATGTGACTTCAATGTTCCTATGAGCGAAGATGGTGAGATTAAAGATGATAAGAGAATTAAAAGTTCTCTTCCTACTATAAAATACCTTTTAGAGAATGGGGCTAAAATAATACTTATGTCCCATTTAGGTAGACCAAAAGGTGAAGCAAATCATAAATATAGTTTAAAGACTGTTTCAATTAGATTAAGTGAACTTTTAGGGAAAAAAGTAAAGTTCCTACAAGATGATAATGTGGTTTCAGAAAAAGTAAAACAAGATATAGATTCCATGAATGAAGGAGATATAGCTCTTTTAGAGAATACTCGTTTTAGAAAAGAAGAAACTAAAAATGGAGAAGAATTCCAAAAACAACTTGCATCTCTTGGAGATTTATTTATAAATGATGCTTTTGGCACATCGCATAGGGCTCATGCTTCAAATGTTGGAGTTTCAACCCACCTTCCATCAGCACTTGGATTTTTAGTAGAAAAAGAAGTAGATATAATGGGAAAAGCTTTAGATAATCCTGAAAGACCATTTTTAGCTATTCTTGGAGGAGCAAAAGTTTCTGATAAGATAGGAGTTATAGATAACCTACTTGAAAAGGTAGATTCTATAATAATAGGTGGAGGTATGGTCTATACTTTTCTTAAGGCAAAGGGATTAGAAGTTGGTACTTCACTTTTAGAAGAAGATAAAGTTTCTCTAGCTACAACTCTTTTAGAAAAAGCTAAAGAAAAAGGTGTAGATTTAGTACTTCCAGTAGACATAGTAGTAGCAAAAGAATTTAAAAATGATACAGAATTTAAAACAGTTGATATAGATAAAATGCCAAACGATATGATGGGACTTGATATTGGAGAAAAATCTATTAAGCTATTTGCTCAAAAGATAAAGAATGCTAAGACAATAATCTGGAATGGACCTATGGGAGTATTTGAAATGGAAAACTTTAAAAAAGGAACATACGATATAGCAAAGGCTCTAGCTAACTCCGATGGAGTAACTATAATAGGCGGGGGAGATTCTGCATCTGCTGTGGAAGAGGCAGGCTACTCCCAAAAGATGACTCACGTTTCTACCGGTGGAGGAGCATCACTTGAACTCTTAGAAGGAAAAGTTCTACCAGGGATAGAAGCTATTTCTAATAAATAAAATTTTAAGGAGATGGTAAAATGCGAACTCCTATAATCGCAGGAAATTGGAAAATGCATAATAATATAGAAGAGAGTTTAAAACTTGTAAGGGCTATCAAATCTTATGATCTTGCAAAAAATGTTGAAAAGGTCGTTTGTGTTCCATTTACAGATTTAAAATCTGTTAAAGAAGAGATAAAAGGAACGGATATAAAACTTGGTGCACAAAATATGCACTTTGAAGAATCTGGTGCTTATACTGGAGAAATATCAGCATCTATGTTAAAAGAAATAGGAGTGGATTATGTAATAATAGGACATTCTGAAAGAAGAGAGTATTTTAATGAAACAGATGAAACTGTAAATAAAAAGATAAAAACTGCTATAAAGCATAATATAAAACCTATACTTTGTGTAGGTGAAACATTAGAACAAAGAGAAGCAAATGAACAAAAGAAAATAGTAAAAACTCAAATAGAAGGCGCTTTAAAAGATATAGAAACTAGAGATATAGAGGAAATAGTGGTAGCATATGAGCCGATTTGGGCAATAGGAACAGGCAAGACTGCATCATCAATAGATGCAGAAGACATGATTAAATTTATTCGTGAAACTATAAATAGCTTATATGGAAGCTTAAGTCAAAAGGTAAGAATCCAATATGGCGGAAGTGTAAAACCAAGTAATATTGTAGAACTTATGGAAAAAGAAGAAATCGATGGAGCTTTAGTTGGAGGCGCAAGCCTTAAAGCAGAAGATTTTGTAAAACTTGTAAACTTTTAATTGGAGGAATTAATATGAGTAAAAAACCAGTATCTCTAATTATACTAGATGGGTGGGGGATTGGTAAAGATTACCCGGGAAATGCAATTACACTTGGAAATACTCCAAACTTTGATAGACTTATGAAAGAAAATCCTAATACTACTTTAGATGCAAGTGGAATAGCTGTAGGACTTCCAATTGGACAGATGGGAAATTCTGAAGTAGGACATATAAATATAGGATCAGGACGGGTAATCTATCAAGAACTTCCACGTATTACAAATGCTATTGAAGATGGAAGCTTTTTTGAGAAAAAAGAATTTCTTTCAGCTATAGAAAATGCTAAAAAAAACAATAGCAAAGTTCATCTTATAGGGCTTGTTTCTGATGGCGGAGTTCATAGCCATGTAAAACATTTATATGGATTGCTAGAACTTATGAAGAGAAAAGATTTCTCTGATGTATACGTACATGCTATATTAGACGGAAGAGATGTACAGCCTACAGATGGTAGGGGACAAATAGAAGAACTTGAAGCTAAAATGAAAGAAATTGGTGTAGGAAAAATAGCAACTGTATCTGGAAGATACTACACTATGGATAGAGACAAGAGATGGGAAAGAACAAAACTTGGCTATGATGCAATCGTTCATGGTGAAGGTTTAAAAGAAGCAAGTGCCATAAAAGCTATAGAAGATTCCTATAAAGTAGGGGTTACAGATGAGTTTATAATGCCTACTGTTATTGAAAATAACGGAAAACCAGTAGCTAAGATAGAAGATGGAGATAGTGTGATATTCTTTAACTTTAGACCAGATAGAGCAAGACAAATCACTCGTGCTATAGTAGATACTGATTTTGATGGATTTGATAGAGGTAAGAAGGTAAATACATTCTATGTGAGTATGACTCAATATGATAAGACTATAAGTCATGTAATGGTAGCTTACACTAGTGAGCCTCCTATAAATACACTTTCTCAATACGTTAGTCTAAACGGGTTAAATCAACTTAAGATGGCCGAAACTGAAAAATATGCTCATGTTACTTTTTTCTTTAATGGAGGGATAGAAGAACCTTATATAAATGAAGATAGAGTCTTAATCCCATCACCAAAAGTTGCAACTTATGACCTTCAGCCAGAGATGAGTGCCAAAAGTATAAAAGAAAACTTGATTGAAAGAATAAAGATGGATAAATATGATTTAATAGTTGTAAACTTTGCAAATCCTGATATGGTAGGTCATACTGGAGTTATTCCCGCTGTAGTAAAATCAGTAGAAACAGTAGATATGTGTCTTGGAGAAGTTTTAAAAGTGATAGAGGAAAAAGGCGGAAGCGCACTAATTACAGCAGACCATGGGAATTCAGAAGAATTATTAGATGATGAGGGAAAGCCAGTAACAGCTCATACAACTAATAAAGTTCCACTTATTTATGTAGGTGAAGAAAAGATAAAATTAAAAGAAGGAAGACTTTCAGACTTAGCACCTACTTTATTAGAACTTATGGGTCTTGAAAGTCCAAAAGAAATGACTGGTAAAAGCTTAATATTAAGGGAGGAATAAATTTGAGTACAATAATTGATGTATATGCAAGAGAAATCTTAGATTCAAGGGGTAATCCAACAGTTGAAGTAGAAGTAGTTACAGAAGCAGGAGCATTTGGTAGAGCCTTAGTACCATCAGGAGCATCTACTGGAGCATTTGAAGCGGTAGAACTTAGAGATGGAGATAAAGAAAGATTTTTAGGAAAAGGAGTAGCTACTGCGGTTGCAAATGTAAATGATATTATAGCAGAAGAAATTATAGGTATGGAAGTATTTAATCAAGTAGAAATAGATAAATTTCTAATAGAATTAGATGGAACAGATAACAAAGGTAAATTTGGTGCAAATGCAATTTTAGGAATATCTATGGCAGTTGCAAGGGCTGCTAGTGATGAAATAGGGATGCCTCTTTATCAGTATATAGGTGGTATGAATGCAAAAGTACTTCCAGTTCCTATGATGAATATCTTAAATGGTGGAGAACATGCAGACAATAATGTTGATATACAAGAATTTATGGTTATGCCAGTTGGAGCTAAGACATTTAAAGAAGCTTTAAGAATGGGAGCTGAAATTTTCCACAATTTAAGATCAGTTCTAAAGGAAAAAGGATTAAATACCTCAGTAGGTGATGAAGGAGGATTTGCCCCTAACCTCTCTAGCAATGAAGAAGCACTCTCTACTATAGTTTTAGCTATAGAAAAAGCAGGATATAAACCTGGTGAAGATATAATGTTAGCGTTAGATGTAGCTGCTACTGAGATGTATGATAAAGAAACAAAGATTTACAATTTAGCTGGAGAAGGTAAAAAGTTTACTTCAGATGAAATGATAGATTTCTATGAAAATCTAGTAAATAAATATCCTATAATTTCTATTGAAGATGGATTGGATGAAGATGACTGGGACGGATGGAAAAAACTTACTGATAGACTTGGTAAAAAGATTCAAATAGTAGGCGATGATCTATTTGTAACTAATACAGAAAGACTTAAAAAAGGAATAGACTTACAAATTGCAAACTCTATTCTTGTAAAATTAAATCAAATAGGCACTATAACTGAAACACTAGATGCTATAGAACTTGCAAAAGTAAATGGTTATACTGCCGTAATATCTCACAGATCAGGTGAAACTGAAGATACTACTATAGCAGATTTAGCAGTGGCTTTAAATGCAGGACAAATAAAGACTGGTGCACCTTCTAGAACAGATAGGGTAGCTAAATACAATCAACTTCTTAGAATAGAAGATGAATTATGGGATGCGGCAGAATACAGAGGAATAAACACCTTTTATAATTTGAAAAACAAATAAATAAAAACAAAAGACAATAAAGGTTTCACAAACTTATGAGACCTTTATTTCTTTGTTGTCTTTTTACCTACTGTATGTTAGAATATTAATGTTAATAGTGTGTATAATTGATTGAAATAATAACAATCAGGAGGTGTAATTATGCAAACATTTTTTTCAGTATCGTTACTTATATCAGCTCTTGGAGTAATTATAAGTGTTTTAATGCAAGAAGGTAGTCAAGGAGGACTAGGAGCTAGTATGGGTGGTTCAAGTGCCCCAGAATCAATGTGGGGTAAAAGTGGAGTAAAAACTAAAGAAGTGATGCTAAAGAGATCTACTATGATTTCGGCAGCTATATTTATGGTTTCTACTTTAGTTTTAGCAGCTAAATAACAAGGGGGAAAGATTAATGAACATTTTTTTGATTTCTGCGCCAATCATAGGTATATTGGCCTTATTATTTGCTTTTTATAAAGCAGCTAGTATCGATAAAGTTGATCCAGGAAATGATCGTATGAAAGAGATTTCAAAATATATCCAAGATGGATCTATGGCTTTTTTATCTAGACAGTATAAATCTCTTGCAATTTTTGTAGCAGTATTATTTGTTATATTAACATTTGTAAAAGGACTTGGAATCAAAGTAGCAATTTGTTTTTTACTTGGAGCTTTATTTTCTGTAGCAGCAGGATATGTAGGTATGAGAGTTGCTACTAAGGCAAACGTAAGAACAGCAAATGCTGCAATGACAGGTGGAATGAACAAAGCACTAGATGTAGCATTCTCTGGTGGAGCAGTAATGGGTATGTGTGTTGTAGGACTTGGACTTTTAGGAGTTGGACAATTATATAATATCTTTAGAGAACCAGAGATAATCACAGGTTTTGGATTAGGTGCATCTTCTATAGCATTATTTGCTAGAGTAGGTGGGGGAATCTATACAAAGGCAGCAGACGTTGGAGCAGACCTTGTAGGTAAAGTAGAAGCAGGAATACCAGAAGATGACCCTAGAAACCCAGCAGTTATAGCTGATAACGTAGGAGATAACGTAGGAGACGTAGCTGGTATGGGAGCTGACTTATTTGAATCATATGTTGGAGCTATAATATCGGCAATAACACTTGGACTTTTAGCATTTGGTGAAGAAGGAGCTATATTTGCTCTAGCACTTTCAGGAGTTGGAATAATTGCTTCTATAATAGGGGTATTCTTTGTTAAGGGTGATGGAGATCCTCAAAAATCATTAAATCGTGGTACTTTAGTTAGTTCATTAATTACATTAGTAGTAGGATTTTTCTTAAGCAAGTATATACTTAATTCATACAAACCTTTTATAGCCATAGTAGCAGGATTGGCAGTAGGACTTATAATAGCTAAAATCACAGAATACTATACATCAGCAGATCATGCACCAGTTAAAAGAATAGCTAAAGAATCAGAAACTGGAGCATCTACAAATATAATAGGTGGATTATCCGTAGGTATGATGTCTACAGCAGGACCTATAATATTTATAGCTATTGGTATAATGGTAGCATATTTCCTTTCAGGAGGAGCAGAAAATCCAGCTTATGGTCTATACGGTATTTCCCTTGCAGCAGTAGGAATGCTTTCTACAGCAGGTATGACTATAGCAGTAGATGCATATGGTCCAATAGCAGATAACGCAGGCGGTATAGCTGAAATGTGTGATTTACCTGAAGAAGTAAGAGAGATTACAGATAAACTTGACTCAGTAGGAAATACAACTGCAGCTATAGGTAAAGGATTTGCAATAGGTTCAGCTGCACTTACTTCACTAGCACTTTTCTCTTCTTACACTCAAACTGTAGGTCTTTCTGCAATAGACTTAACAAAACCAGTAGTTATAGCAGGAGCTTTTATAGGTGGAATGCTTCCATTCTTATTTTCAGCTATGACAATGGATGCGGTAGGTAAAGCAGCTTTTGCAATGATAGAAGAAGTAAGAAGACAGTTTAAAGAAATGCCAGGAATTATGGAAGGAACACAAACTCCAGATTATGGAAGATGTGTAGATATAAGTACAAAATCAGCACTACAAGAGATGATAATTCCAGGACTTTTAGCTGTAATAGTACCAGTAGGTATTGGTCTATTATTAGGTGCAGAAGCACTTGGAGGTCTTCTTGCAGGTTCACTTGTAACAGGAGTACTTATGGCAATATTTATGAGTAATGCCGGAGGAGCTTGGGACAATGCTAAGAAGTATATAGAAGATGGACACCACGGCGGAAAAGGTAGTGAAGCTCATAAAGCTGCAGTTACTGGAGACACTGTAGGAGATCCATTTAAAGATACTTCAGGACCATCATTAAATATATTGATAAAACTTATGACTATAGTTTCTCTTGTATTTGCAGGAGTATTTGGAAACGGAATATTATTTTAAATTAAAAATCCCTCTTTAAAGAGGGATTTTTAATTTAAAACTTTTACTATTTAATAATAAATGATTTTCCAGAGGAATATTAAAGTTTTCTATATATAATAAGTATAAAAAATGTAAGACATTGAAATATCTTACATTTTTTTTCATAAAAAGGGTAATTATAAATGATAAGAAGAATTATATAACTCGAGGAGGAAAATATGAGTATAAAAGAAAAGATAATAGAGCTTATGTCCCAAAAAGACTATAAACCTATGTTAAAAGAAGAACTTTTAGTAAAGTTTGATATTCCAATAGAATTTAAAAAAGAATTCTTTAAAGTTTTAAAGGATTTAGAAAAAGAAGGAACAATAATAAAATCAGCAAATGAAAGATATGGCAAGATAGATACTGATTATTTAGTAGTAGGAAAGCTTCAAGGTCATGAAAGAGGGTTTGGATTTGTAATTCCAGAAGAAAAAGAAAACCCAGATGTATATATTTCAGCTGAGGCTATGAATGGTGCAATGCATGGAGACAAAGTAGTAGCAAATGTTATTAAGAGATCAGAGGGAGGAAAAAGACAAGAAGGAGAAATAATCAGGATACTTGAAAGAAAAAACCAATTTATTGTTGGAACATTTGAAGACAATCAAAACTTTGGATTTTTAATACCAGATAATCAAAAAATATTTCATGATGTGTTCATTCCAAAGGGACATACAAATGGAGCTAAAAATGGGCAAAAGATAGTAGTAGAAATAACTCAGTGGCCGGAAAGGAGAAGAAATCCAGAGGGAAAAGTTGCAGAAATCTTAGGCTACCCTGATGAAACAGGTACAGATGTACTTTCAATTATAAGACAATTTGACTTACCTGAAGAATTTCCTGAGAAAGTAATTAGATTTGCTCAAAATATAGAAGATAGAATATCTGAAGATGATATTAAAGATAGAAAAGATTTAAGAAGAGTAAAGACTTTTACAATAGATGGGGCAGATGCTAAGGACTTAGATGATGCTATTTCGATTGAAAAACTAGAAAATGGTAATTATAGTTTAGGAGTTCATATAGCAGATGTATCTCACTATGTAAGAGAGGGAACTCCATTAGACAAGGAAAGCTATAGAAGAGGAAACTCGGTATATTTAGTAGACAGAGTAATTCCTATGCTTCCTAAAGAATTATCAAATGGAATTTGTTCACTAAATCCAAATGTGGATAGGCTTTGTCTATCAGTTATAATGGAAATAGATAAAAGTGGAAAAGTTTTATCTCACGAAATAGTAGAAACAGTCATAAATAGTGATAAAAGACTTATATACGAAGATGTGTCTAATTATCTAGAAGACAATGATGAAGAGGCTAGAGAAAAACTAGATGGAATATTAGAAGAGATAAACCTAATGGAAGAGCTTATGCATATTTTAAAATCACAAAGAGAAAATAGAGGTAGTATAGACTTTAATTTCCCTGAAACTCAGATAATACTAGATGAAAGAGGAAAGCCTATAGATATAAAGAAAGCGGATAGAAGGATTGCAAATAGGATGATAGAAGAGTTTATGCTTATAACAAATGAAACAGTAGCAGAACAGTTTTTCTGGGCCGAGATTCCATTCCTATATAGAATTCATGAACAACCTTCAGAAGAAAGGATGGCTACATTTAGTAAATTTATCTATAATTTAGGATATAAGCTAAAGGGAAAAGAAATACATCCAAAAGATCTTCAAATGCTAACTGAAGAAATAGAAGGAAAAAAAGAAGAACTAGTTATATCAACTATGATGCTTAGATCTCTTAAAAAGGCTAAATATAGCATGGATCAAGATATACACTTTGGACTAGCTGCAAAATACTATTCTCATTTTACAGCTCCTATAAGAAGATACCCAGACCTAGTAATTCATAGGATAATAAAAGATTTTATAAAAGGTGAAATGAGCACTCACAAGCAAGAGATATTAAAAGCTAATTTACCTGAAATAGCAGAACATACTTCATATACAGAAAGATTAGCAGAAGAAGCTGAAAGAGAAGTACAAGATTTAAAAATGACTCAATATATGAGTGAACGAATTGGTGAAGAGTACGAAGGGATAATATCTTCACTTACAAACTTTGGTATGTTTGTACAACTTGAAAATACTATTGAAGGGCTAGTACCATTTAGTCAAATGTTAGATGACTATTATCAATTTGATGAAGAAAACTTAAAAATAGTTGGAGAAAGGACTAAAAAGGAGTATAATCTAGGAGATAAGGTAAAAATTGAAGTAGTCGGAGCCGATATAGTTAGAAGAAATATTGACTTTCAACTTGTAGTATAAGTAAAAAAATAGAAGGTGAAATGATGAAAAAAAGTGGGGTAAAAGTTGTAGCAAGCAATAGAAAGGCAAGACATGAGTTCTTTATAGAGGATACTTTGGAAGTTGGTATAGCTCTTAAAGGTACTGAAGTAAAGTCTATAAGACAGGGAAAACTAAATTTAAAGGAAAGTTATGCAAGTATTGATGATGATGAAGTGTTCATAAACAATATGCATATAAGCCCTTATGAACAAGGAAACATTCACAATGTAGATCCTATAAGAAAAAGGAAACTTCTTCTTCATAAAAGAGAGATAAGAAAACTAAAACAAGAAACTAAACTTAAAGGATCAACACTAGTACCATTAAGTGTATATATTAAAGATGGTAAAGTAAAGATGGAACTAGCTACAGCAGTAGGTAAAAAACTATACGATAAAAGACAAGACATAGCTAAAAAAGATGCGGATAGAAGGATGAGGCAGCATGCAAGTGAAAAGTATAGTTAAACTTTAAAAGCCAAGAGAAATCTCTTGGCTTTTTTATAAAAAATGTAAAGATTAAAACATAAATTCTGCTTTATCCTTAGCTTCTAAATTTGAGTATAATAAACTTAAAAAAGTAAAAGCTAAAATATGGATGTCATAAAAGAATGGGAGCTGTTAATATGAACACAATGGATACAGGATGGAATTTAGAAAATAGTTATTTAGATCTTCCAGAAATGTTTTATACCAAAGTAAGCCCAAACTCTGTAAGTACACCTAAGATAGTTATTATAAATAATTCCTTAGGAAAATATTTGGGATTAAATACAGAGAGATTAAAGAGTAAAGAAAATATAAATCTTTTAGTAGGAAACACTCTTCCAGAAAGCGGATTTTTATTAGCCCAGGCTTACGCAGGACATCAATTTGGTCACTTTACTATGCTAGGAGATGGTAGAGCAGCTTTAATTGGAGAGCAAATAACTCCCCAAGGTGAAAGATATGATATACAATTAAAAGGCTCAGGAAGAACTCCTTACTCTCGTGGAGGAGATGGTAGGGCAGGACTTGGACCCATGTTAAGAGAATATATTATTAGTGAAGCGATGCACAATCTCCAAATTCCAACAACTAGAAGTTTAGCTGTGATAGCAACAGGAGATAAAATATATAGAGAAACATCATTAAATGGTGCTGTTTTAACAAGAGTTGCAAAAAGTCATATAAGAGTTGGAACATTTGAATACGCTTTGAGAATGGGAACTAAAGAAAATCTTAAGGCACTTTCAGATTATACTATTAAACGTCATTTCCCAAACATTCAATCGGATGAAAATCTTTATCTTTCAGTGTTAAAAGAAGTAATAAAAGTTCAAGCTAGACTTATTTCTAAATGGCAGTTAGTTGGATTTATTCATGGAGTTATGAACACTGACAACATGACTATAAGTGGAGAAACTATAGATTATGGACCTTGTGCTTTTATGGATAGCTATAGTCCTAAAACTGTATTTAGCTCCATAGATAGATATGGTCGTTACGCCTATGGAAATCAACCTAGTATTGCCAAATGGAATCTTGGTAAATTTGCAGAAACTCTGTTACCATTGATAGATAATGATATGGATAAATCACTAGAATTAGCCCGAAATGCCCTTCAGGATTTTGATGGATTATATTACAATAATTGGTTAACTGGTATGAAATCTAAACTTGGCATATTTAATGATGAAGTAGAGGATAAGGGGATCATAGAGGAACTTTTAAACTTAATGGAAAAGCATAATGCAGATTATACTAACACATTTATTTCTTTAACATTTGATAAGCTAGATGGAGCATGTTTATTTAGTAGTGAAGAATTTAAAAAGTGGAATAGAAAATGGAATGAAAGATTAAATAGTCAGGGAGAATCCAAAGACTTATCGAAAGAATTAATGAAAAAATCTAATCCTTCAGTAATACCTAGAAATCATTTGGTAGAAGAAGCATTAGAATCTGCTACAAAGGATGGAAACTATGAACCACTTTTTGATCTATTGGATGCACTATCTAGTCCATATGAGCATTTAAAAGTAGATGATAAATATACAAAAACTCCCGAGCCTTCATCTATACAATATAGAACATATTGTGGGACTTAGGGTAAAATACAGATAAGAGTAGGACAAATTTGTCCTACTCTTATCTATATTTTAAGCACACTTCCTATAGTTAAATACTAAGCTTTTATTAAATTTTATAGTAAGATTTAAAGATATAATATATAATACATATATAAGAATATGGAGGAAATTTATGAAAAAATTAGAAAAAGTAATTAAGATACCTATTGTATTATTTGTTTTAGGAGTATTATTTCTGTCAATAGTTATGTGGAAAGACATTGAAATAGGTGGAAAATTTATAAATATGTTTATGATCATATTTTTTATTTCGATTTGCTTGGTATTGGGAATAGGTCTTATTTTATCAATAAAGTCTATATTAAAATATATTAAAAATAATCCATTAGGCTTTTTAAAATCATTTATCATAAGATTTATCATTCTTATATCAATAGACTTTGGAATTGATTATATAAAAGGAAAAGAAATTGATTTAGTATATGGAGTCGTTTATAGCATTTTACTTACAATAGGAAGTTTTTATATGGAAGATAGATATTTATAAAAACAGGAAGACCTGTTAAATTGAGGTATTTGACATATCTTTTTAAATTTGTTATAATAAAAAGTAGACAAAATTAATGATTTTAATATCTGGGGGCGCACTGGTTTCGACGGGGATATGGAATCAGGAGTAGCGAGTCGTTGTCGCCGAACAACGTTAAAAGTGGCACAAACAATAATTGACAACAATAATTACGCATTTGCAGCTTAGTTAAAGCTGTCGTTCTATCTTTGTAGCCCACGGCTTAGAATAGAACGTCAACCTAGTGGGGAACCGAGCCAAGTAAAGCTTTGAGCCTGGAACGGAAACTATGAAGCTACTAAGGCCTATATCCCGTTAGTAGGAGATAGGCTAAGGGAATGTTAAATTACTAACTGCACTCGGAGAAACTCTTGTGGAAGTGTTTTCGGACGTGGGTTCGATTCCCACCGCCTCCACCATACATATGACAATATAAAAGCTCTAGTAAATTATTTACTAGAGCTTTTATAATGTCATAAATTCTGTATAGAAATTTTATTCTTAATTTGTTATTAACATAGTTAAAAATGTTATATCATCCATTAGTTCCTTACTATAATCTATATGGTTGAAAAAATCTTCCTTTATAGCAATATTTAACTCAGTAGAATTTAAATTATAGTTATTTTTTAATAAATTTTCTAATTTATGATGTCCATATACCTCTTTATTTTTATTCTTAGCTTCAACTAAGCCATCAGAATAAAATAAAATCTTATCACCTGTTTCTAACTGTATACTTTTATTCTCGTAATAGGGATCCATAAGATTACCTAATTTACAGATGGGGAATCCTCTAACATCCATTTCATATAATTCTCCTGATTTTTTAATAATGTAAGGTGATACATTTATTCCTGCTGATGAATAATTAAAAGACCTATCTTTAATATTATAAATACCATAAAGCATGACTATATATTTTTCTTCAGTAATATTTGTGTTATTAAAACTGTTATAAATAGTTTTCAAAACTAATCCAGGTTCTATAATCTTTTGGGTTAAATTTTCTTTTAACTGCAAAACATTCTGGTAAGCAAATACTGATAACATAGCGGCAGAAATACCATGACCGGACACATCTCCAATATAGATAGCAATATTATCTTCATCTAGCTTAATGACATTATAAAAATCTCCACTTAAATGTTCAGCCGCTAAATATTCTGCATCAAATGATACAGACATTCCTCCAGGCATTTGGTTGGGCAACAAGCATCTCTGCATTTCTTTTGCATATTCAATATCATTTAACAATACTTCATTCAACTTTTCAAGCTCTTTGGTTCTTTGTTTTACAATTACATTAAGATTGTCTGAATATCTCTTTAATTTATTTTTAGCTTTTTTCATTTCTTTATATGGTGTGATTACATTTCCTATATAGATAGTTTTATATAATATACTATAAGCTATTATTTTATATAAATGACCTATATAATTAAAGGCATCATAGATACTTCCATAGCTAGTAAATGAAAATTCACTAAAGATTAATAATACTAAAGCTATCATAAACTGATATTCATTATTAGAAAGAGTTTTTCTATACTGAGTTTCAATGATAATAAATGTTATTGCTAAAATAAATATTATAAAATATTCTATAAATATTTTAATATTAGTCAGCCCTTCTCCTTCTATATACATAGAAGGGAAAAAAGTAGGATTGTAAGTTACTATTAAAAACAATAGAACAGTAAAAAAAGTTGTTACTATTGCAAAGACTTCTTTTTTAATATAACAGATAAAATTAGAAGGTATAGAAACAGCTGCCATAAATCCTAAACTTCCAATAAGCCTTGAAAAAATCCATAGAATTGTTGCTCTATTTGCAGTATCATTTGCTATGAAAAAGTATGGCATACCTTTATAACTAAAAGTATGAAATGCATCAAGTAAACCCATCAACAAAAATGCACACCCAAACATTATCATCTTTAAGTTTCCTGATTCTTCATAAATAAAGTATGTAACTGTAAATATGGAGAATGACACCAATATACTAGAGAGTTCAAATATAGTATGCCATGTCAAAAAGCTTTCTACAGGCATAATTTTAACAAATATACTATTAAAAACCGCAGCTATAATATATATTATTATTGAAAAAATAGAAACAAATATCACTTTATTGTATTTTTTAGTGTTATGAAACAAACTCATCTTTGCAATATCCATAAAAATCCTCCTATATAGAATTATATTTGTATATTTAAAATATATTAAGCTTTGAAAAAACTGTATTATATTAGACCTTGTCTCATTTTAATTATTATACCTTAATTTAGAAACAATGTCACTAAAAGCCATTTTCTTATATTTTAAAATAATTATTAGATAATTTAAACTAAAAATAGGAGTTTCATAACTATTCTAACAGTCATGAAACTCCTATTTTTAGTTTAACAAATAATATATTGCATTTGGAGCAAAGAAGTGTATAAGAAAAAATAATATTGTAATTACAGCCATACGTTTATGCCAAGTGAAAAAATTTTTATTTTTAGTTTTATAAAAAGCACCCCCAAGTAAAGCGGTGGTAAGTGCAGACAAATATAATATAAGTCCTGTATGAAGTCTCAAGGCTCCCAGAGCCATATAACCATGTATCAATGGTATTATAATTAATGATAGTCCAAGAGGCTTATGGATTTTCCTAAAGAACTTTATTGTCTTTATATAACAGTTATTTTTTGATTTATCGATTGATTTTCTATATTTATTTAAACGCTTTAATATATAAGGAAATACTAAAATTCCAAGAATTATTAAACTCATCCAACCCCAATTTACATACGTCATATTTACCTTCCTTCTAATTTAATCTTTTAGTTTACCTACTATAGGAACTTCTTTTAGCTTAGATATTCCGTGTGGTGATATTGTCTTTATCTCTTTTGTAAGGTCTTTACCAGCTGAAAAACCATTGTGCATACCACCTTTCCAAGGAGTGGCATCTGTTACATCATATATTACTCTATCGATAGCCACATAAGAAGGTTTACCATCCATACCATTAAATTGACTTAACTCTTTTAGTGTAAGGATCACTTCTTCACTTTTAGGTGCAGAAGTTTCAGGTTCTTTGTTTCCACTACATCCCGCTAGTATAAAAATAAAAACTAATAATATTATAGTAACTTTCATAAATTGATTTTTCATAACAGACCTCCCAATAATAAGTTTTAATTATAGTGTAATATTTATACCCTATAATTAGAAGTAAAAGTCAATTATTTTAAGCAAAACAAAATTAAATAAAAGTTCTTTATATTGAGAATTTAATGATACACTAGGTACTGCTATAGAGAAAATTTACAACGCTTCAATTGTATAAGTCAGATAAAAATATAAAAAAGCTATGCTTGTTATAAATTACGAGTATAGCTTTGCTAAGTGGAAAATAAATCCAATATAAAACATTTCTTTTAAAGCTAAGCTTTTATAGCCCAACGCAATTTTGCTGAACGAGCACGACCATTTGAGCTACATTCTTCTGGTGTTGGACGAATTGGACCTGGAGTTACTTCACTATATATTCCTTTCCTGAAATAATGCTTAAATGATTTTTTTACTAAACGGTCTTCTCCCGAATGGAAAGAAAGAATAGCTACTCGTCCTCCCTTAGCTAGAGCAGAAGGAAGTTTTTCTAAAAACTCATAGAGTACCTCAAACTCATCATTGACATCTATTCTCAATGCTTGAAAAGTTCTTTGGCACGATTTTTTAGTTTCATTTTCTC
Organism: Tissierella creatinophila DSM 6911; assembly: GCF_001940565.1. GTDB lineage: Bacteria > Bacillota > Clostridia > Tissierellales > Tissierellaceae > Tissierella_A > Tissierella_A creatinophila. The sequence continues at coordinate 46,984 of NZ_LTDM01000002.1, read as the reverse complement.
TTTTGTTTTCTGGTATAAATTTAAGAGTATCTGTTATAATTTCTTGAAGATCTGTAGTAGTATTTATTTTTCCACCTTTTTTTAATGCTGAAATAATAGCACTAGCTATTTTTTTAGCATGTGGTTCATCGGCATTTTCTATTAACATACCTTCCAATTCATCTTCTGAAAATTTACTTAATCTTTCGGATGCTGATTCTCCTTTGTTAGGATTTAGTCTTAAATCTAATGGACCTTCATTTTTAAAAGAAAAACCTCTATCGGGATTATCTATTTGCATAGAAGAAACACCTAAATCTGCTAATATAAAATCTAATGGACCTGATTCTAAAACCACTTGATCTATATTTGAAAAATTTAGTTGTCTAATTTTTAAAACTTCTGATCCATAGCCCAAATCTTCTAATCTTCGTTGTGTTTTTGGTAACTCAATAGAATCTATATCAGTTGCATATAATTGGCCCTTTGAATCCAGACATTTAAGTATTTCTAGAGTATGACCACCATAACCAAGAGTTGCATCTAATCCGGTTTGTCCCGGAGTAATTTGTAAAAAATTCAATATTTCATCAACGCAAATTGATCTATGCATTCCTGCAGGGGTACTTCCCTTTTGAATAACTTTTTCAACTGTATCAGGATATGCCTCTGGTTGTAATTCTTTATATTTCTCTTTATAGGATCTTGGATGAGTTCCTTTATATCTAACACGTCTTTTATGTTTTTGGTCTTGATTATTCATTCTTTCGCCCACCTTTCATATAGTATAATACCAAATATAAGTCATAAAGACAATTTGGTAAAAAAATATTAGGAAAACTAAATTTAAGAATAAAATAGTAGAGCTTCATCATATTCATCAAGGATTTCTTGATTTGGTTCTTCCGTAACTAAGGATACAAAATAAATAAATAATGATGAAATAATAAATCCAGGAATAATTTTACAAAGTCCAAATATTGCCAAAGAAGAAATTTTAGCTATTTGAATCCATCCAATTACGACTACTGCAGAAGTTGTATCATATCAAATAATATATTACAGCTTTAATAAAAATAGGCTACTTTGCATTTTATACAAAGTAGCCTATTTTTATTAATTGGTATTTAAAGTTATAAATTTTTAACTTTTAAAGTTCTATCGAGTATGCTAGTAGCATAAGCAAGAACAACTCCATAATTCGTTATAGGAACACCTGCGTCATTACATATCATTATTCTACTTTGCATAGTTTTTTTATTGAGCATACAAGAACCACAGTGAATAACAAGATTATATTCGCTAAGATTTTCTGGAAAATTATGTCCCATTCTAAAATCGTAGTTAAAAGTTTTATTTTCTTTGTGATTTAGTAATTTCGGAATTTTATATCTTCCAATGTCTTCGTGAGAGTGATTATGAGTGCAACTTTCGCTTATTAATATATTTGCACCATCTTTTAAATCTTTTATCACATTAACTCCATGAACAAAGCTCTTTATATCACCTTTGTATCGGGCAAATAATATAGAAAAAGATGTAAGTGGTATGTTTTCAGGAACCATAGCGCTTACACTTTTAAAAGCCTGCGAATCAGTAACAACTAAATCGATATGTTTTAAATCACCCAAGGCGTCTTTAAGCTCGGTGTCACGTACAAGGTAGCTTTTTATACCATTATCAAGACAATCACGTATAAGTTGTACCTGTGGTAGTATAATCCTACCTTTAGGAGCCTCGCTATCAATAGGCACAACCATAACAACTGTGCCACCGTATGGAACAAGATCTCCAATTATAGTAGGTTCGTTTTCTTCATTTTTAATTTTATCAATTAAAGCATTTTTTAACTCTATAACTTGTTTGTCATCACTTGTGCTTATAAATTGAGCGTCTTTATATAATTTTTTAAATGAGTTCAAAGTTTCCTTGTCAGCTTTATCAATTTTATTAAATACAATCATATATGGTATATTAAATTTTTTAAATTGATGTATCATATTTTCCTGCTCTTTTTCATCAAAATTGGTGATATCATTTAAATAGATTGCAAAATCAGTTCTTTGAAGTACTTTTAAAGTTCGTTCAATACGAAGTGCTCCAAGTTCTCCATCATCACCAAGTCCTGCAGTATCTATGAATACAACCGGTCCAAGGGGAAGTAGCTCCATTGGTTTTGTCACAGGGTCTGTAGTAGTTCCTTTTACATCAGAGACTAGTGAAACGTCTTGACCAATAATTGCATTTATAAGCGAACTTTTTCCTGCATTTGTAGCGCCGTATATGCCAATGTGTAGCCTATTTGCACTAGGGGTTACATTTAAACTCATAAATACCTCCTATAAGAATAAATCTCTTTCGCCATTTTCTATCTTTTCTAGATTTTTAAGTGTAAGTTGTTTCATATCTTCACGCTCTATTTTATTTGCTTCATCGTATATTGTTTTTTTGCCAGTTATAGCTAAATCTTCATCACCGTAGTCACATATAAATTCCATAAGAGTCATAAGGGCGTTAGGATTACATACATTTTCGATATTGCCAGACTTTGCAAGTTGCATAAATCTATCTCCAGTACGTCCAGATCTATAACAAGCAGTACAATAACTAGGAATATATCCATCTTTAATAAGATCTTTAACAACTTGAAGAGGAGTTCGCTCGTCAGATGTTATAAATTGACCAACATCTTTCTTAGCATCACTTTCTTTATATCCACCAACACCTGTACATGAACCAGCACTTACTTGAGAAACACCATAGTCAATAACTTCATTTCTCATATCAACACTTTCGCGAGTTGAAAGTATAATTCCAGTAAAAGGAACAGCAAGACGAATAATAGCAACAATCTTTTTAAATTCATCATCAGTTACGATGTTTGGAAATTGATCTAATGACATACCTTCAGCTTTTTTAAGTCTAGGAACTGATATTGTATGGAAGCCAACTCCATATTCTTTTTCAAGGTGATCATTATGAAGCATGAGAGCTAAAATTTCAAATTTGTAATCAGCAAGACCAAATAATACTCCACCACCAACATCGTCAATGCCTGCTTCCATAGCGCGGTCAAAAGCAGTAAGATGGTAGTTATAATCCCCCTTTAAACACTTAGGGTGCATCTCTTTGTATATATCTTCATGATATGTTTCTTGGAAGAGAATATAAGTACCTATATTTCTATCTTTTAAAGATTTGTAGTTTTCAACAGTAGTTGCAGCTATATTAACGTTAATTCGTCTTATATTACCATTAACATTTTCCGTTTCGTATATAGTATCAATTGCCTCAAAAACATAATCAATAGGACAATTAACTGGATCTTCACCAACTTCAAGTGCTATTCTTTTATGACCCATTTTTTCAAGTAATTTAACTTCTTCTTGTATTTGTTCTTTGTCAAGTCGTCTTCTAGGGAATTCATTACACCTTTGATATCCACAATAACGGCAGTTGTTAACGCAGTAGTTAGAGATATATAAAGGAGCAAACATAACAACTCTTTTGCCGTATATTTTATTTTTTATAGAACCGGCTACAGAGTAAAGTTCTTTTAATAATTCGCCATCTTCTATATATAATAGTTTTGCAATTTCTTCATGTGTTAAACCTTGAAAATTCTTTGCTTTTTGAAGTATAGTTTTAATTTCATCTTTTGAAGTAGTTTTATTGTTTTCTAAAAGTTCACCTATATAATCATGATTTATAAACATATTATTTCCCCCATTCGCTATGATCTCCACGGCCCATATCTACACTATAACCAGTTGAGTTAATCCTAACTTCTATGCACTTTCTGCAGTGAGCAGCCTCATCGCCAGTACAAATTTTATCTTTATAAAGCTCATATAATTCACGTACATTCGTAGGTGAAAGATTAGGCATAACAACATTTGCTCCTGCTTTTAAAGCTTTTTCTCTACCTTTTGAATCAAGGGTACCAAGTGCTGTTGTTGATGGAAGTAATGCGCTTGGTAAAAGAAGTCTTGTGATTGCTACCATTACAAGAGTTTTTTCGACTGTTCCTCCAATAGATGAGCCAAGTGGTGTATCTTCATGAGGTATAAAAGGACCAATTCCTATCATTTCAGGATTTAATTCTTTTAAAAATTCTAAGTCGTTTACAAAGTCTGATGTTTTTTGATTTGGAAGACCAACCATAAAACCAGCTCCAACTTGATAGCCAAGTTCTTTTAATATAAATAAACAGTTACGTCTATTGTCAAAACTCATATTGGGATGTAAACTTTCATAAAGTTCTTTTGAAGCAGTCTCATGGCGAAGCAAGTATCTATCAGTTCCAGCTTCTTTTAACTTCTTATAAGATTCCATAGATTTTTCACCTACAGAGAGAGTGATTGCAACATCTGGATATTTATATTTAATAGATTTGACAATATCACAAAGTAGATCATCGCTAAAAAAAGGATCTTCGCCTCCTTGCATAACAAATGATCGGTATCCAAGTCTATAACCTTCATCAGAGCATTCTAAAATTTGTTCTTTTGATAATCTGTATCGTTCAACCTTTGAATTTGAAGCTCTAATTCCACAGTAGTTACAGTTTTGCTTACAGTAATTTGTAAACTCGATAAGTGCACGCATAAAAACGGATTTATCATAATATTCTTCCTTTCTTTTTCGAGCAAGATTAAAGAGAAATTCATAGTCATTCTCATCAATATTATCAATTAGTAAGGTAAACTCATCACGACTTAAATTAGAATTATCATATAACTTTTGTATTAGATTTTTAGTAGTATTCATATTTACTCCTTTTCAAAAAAATAAAAAACTTCTTGTTTAGTAAACATAGAAGTAAATAAAATCAATAACAAAAATGCCTTTTTCAATAAAGAAAATTTGGCATATTGATAGTATAACTTCCTTATAGATTAGATTTCTCTTTTCCTTTAGGTGATAGTTTTTTTAAAGAACTCGCCAAGTAAAAATTAAAATAATTACTTGGAAAGTTACTTATTAATAAGTTATCAGAAAATACTTTCAATGTCAATAGTATTATACAATGCTATATAATTTCTTTTTTTGAAATAGAGGTTTTTACACTCATATTGCTAATGTTACCAAGTTTTCCAGTAAGACTATTAATCTCATCTAAGGAACCAACTACAGTAATAGAAATAACACTAATGCCTTCATCATGAAATGGAATACCCATTCTACCACGTATTATAGGCTGATAAGATGAAATTACATCATTAAATTGATGATTATTATTAATAGGATCTTCTAGAATAGCGGATATTATTGCGACTCTTTTCATATTTTACCTCCAAATATTATATGTTTTTAATATTATTATTTTACATTAAAAACGTGGAATTTAAAAGAACTATTATGAAATAGTAAGATTGAGAGGAGTTTATTATTATATTGCCGAATACAGATCAAGATGGAGCTAAAAAGAATTTGATGATACCCTAGGAACTGCTATAGAGAAAATTTATAATGCTTCAATTATATAAAATAAAAAGCTATGCTTATTATAATAGTGAGTATAGCTTTTTTAAAGTATAAACTTGTTATATAATCATAATAAATAGGTATATTATAACTATAATAATAAAACTGGAGGTAGAGAAAGATGAAGAAGTCAAATGAAATAGAAAAATATAAAAAACATTATGATGAGAAAGAGTTTTTAGGTAAAGTATTTAAATATGCAAAGACAGCAGGGATAAACGTTGTATATGTAGGCTTGCTATTATTTTATACATTACAAAATCCTAAATTGCCTCGCAAGTTAAAAAATGTAGTAATCGGTTCTTTAGGATATTTTATTTTGCCCATAGACTTGGTGCCTGATATGATACCACTTGCAGGCTATACTGATGATTTAGGAATTTTAATGGCAGCTATAGTAATGGTAGCTTTTTATATAGATGAAGATGCTAAGACAAAAGCCAAAGAAAAATTGAAAGATTTATTTGGGGAATACGATGAAAAATTATTAGAAGAAATTAATAAAAAAATCAATAAAAGCAAACAAAAAGAAAATTAAACGATTTGGGTTTGAAAATAATAAAGGATGGAGTGGACTTATGTTATTAATAAAAAATGTACAAGTTTATTCTCCAGAGTATATTGGAGAAAAAGATGTATTAATTGTAAATGAAAAGATAAGCTTAATAGAAGACAATATAGAAAAATTTAGTGAAAAGATAAAAGTTATAGATGGTAAAGATAAGATATTAACCCCAGGACTAATTGACAATCATGTTCATATAACTGGTGGAGGTGGGGAAGGTAGCTTTAAAACTAGAGTGCCAGAGATTACACTTTCTAAATTAATTGAAGGGGGTATAACAACAGCTATAGGACTTATGGGTACAGATTCTACTACTCGAAGTGTAGAAAATCTAGTTGCTAAGGCTAAAGCGTTAAAAGAAGAAGGCGTATCTGTTTATGTTCACACCGGTGCTTATAGTTATCCATCACCTACATTGACAGGGGAAGTTAAAAAAGATATAACATTTTTAGAAGAAATAATAGGGGTAAAGATAGCTCTTTCAGATCATAGATCTTCAAGTTTAAGTGAAGATGAACTAGCTCATCTGGCATCTGATGCTAGGATTGCAGGAATGCTTTCAGGTAAGGCAGGCATAGTGGTAGCTCACATGGGAGATGGTGAAGATGGACTAGGAATAGTAAATAGGGTTTTAGAAAAGACTGAAATACCAATTAGAACTATAAGACCTACTCATGTGAACAGAAAAAAAGAACTATTGATGGAAAGTTTTGAGTATGCAAAAAAAGGTGGAATAATTGATCTAACATGTGGAATGTCCGATGAATTATCACCAAGAAAAGTTATAAAACAGGCTAAAGAAAAAGGAGTACCTTTAGAAAATATAACTATAAGTTCTGATGGATATGGAAGCTTTTCAGATTATGATGAATATGGAAATTTATTGAGAATAGGAGTATCCTCAGTAAAAGATCTATTATTAGAATTAACTAAAATGGCAAAAGAAGAAAATTTTGACCTCCAAGAAGCATTGATGTTTTTTACTACAAATGTTGCAAAGGCATTAAGTTTATATCCTAAAAAAGGGATAATAAAAGAAAGTTCAGATGCAGATTTATTGATGCTAAATAAAGATATAGAATTAGTTTCAGTAATATCTAAAGGTAAATTGATGATGAATGATTCTAAAATAATAGTAAAGGGAACTTATGAATAGAAACACAGTAGTATAATTAATTTTAAATTATGCATATAGAAATCCATTGGTAAATTGATAGCAAAATGGATTTCTATATGCATTTGTTATTTAAGTGATGGTGAACAATATTAATAGCTAGTTCTACTATTAAAGTATGTTAAATATAATATAAAGTTAAAAGAAATAAAAGCCATATATTGGGTAAACTATAGTTAAGAATATTTAAATTATGGGTTATTATCTAGGGGGAATTTTTCATGAAAAAGCTATTTATAATATTGTTATTAAGTGTTAGTGTATCTTTGATAAGTGGGTGCAGTAAAGATGTAGATGATAAGACGGGTGTAGATGGAGTAGTAAAAAACGACATAGATAAAGATAAAGATAAAGAAAAGGATATTAATGAGCCTACAGTAGATACTTCTGGAAAAGGAAAGATTATATATAAAAATGAAGAATATGGTTTTAACTTAGAAATTCCTTCGTGGTGGAAAGATAGTTATAGGGTCGAAAATGGAATTTGGATGGATGAAATGAGTAAAAGTGTAAGTTTTAACTTTGATATAAATGATATTTCTGGAAATATATTTACTATTATTATACTAGATGAAAAAATAAAAAAAGAAGAATGGGAAGATCCTCTTTTAACATATATAATGGAACATGATGGAAAGACTTATTGCTATTTACCAGCTATGGAACCTACAGACGAATTATTAAAAGAAGAAAATAAAGAACATTTTAATACGGTTAGTAAAATGGTAGAAGAAGTACCAAGAATAATGGAAACTTTTAATATTGGAAAATAAATATCATTAATAGAGACTTTATGATAAAATAAGAGATAGCAACATTAACCAAAATATTAAAAGAGGTGGAAAGATGAAAAAAAGTAAAACACTAAGAAATATAAGTATGATTTTATCATTTATATTTATATTTGGTAGCTTTGTATATGCAGATAGCGATAAGGTAGTGACACTTGGAAAAAACTTAGATGATGCCCAAAGAAAGCAGATATTAGAAATTTTTAAAGTAAATGAAAAAGATGTTAAGATAATAGAAGTAAACAATCAGGAAGAAAGAAAGTATTTGGAAGGAGTAGCTACTGAAGCACAGCTTGGTAAGATTACCATGAGTTCAGCTTATGTAGAACTATTGGAAGAGGGTTCTGGAATAGAAGTTGAAACTTATAATATATCTTGGGTTACAAAAGAGATGTATGCCAATGCACTTGTTACAGCAGGAGTTAAAAATGCTAAGATAATAACAGCAGCACCTTTTCCAGTGTCAGGTACAGGAGCTCTTACAGGAGTTATGAAGGCATTTGAGCAGGCAACTGGTGAGAAAATAAGTGAAGAGCAAAAAAAGGTAGCCAATGAGGAAGTTGTAAGAGTTGGAGAGCTAGGAGAAGAAGTTGGAAAAGATAAGGCGGCAGAATTAGTTAAAAAAGTAAAAGAAGAGGTAATAGAAAAGAATGTAAAAGACCCAGAAGAAATTAAGAAGATTATAATAGAGATTGCAGGTAATCTAAATATAAATCTAAACACTGATCAAATTCAAAAGATTGGTGGACTTATGGAAAAAATAACAAATCTTGACTTAAATACCCAAACCATAAAAGATCAGCTTAAAGACATAGGAAATAAATTAGATGATACAATAAAAAATAATGAAGAAGTAAAGTCTCTTCTTCAAAGGATATTAGATGCTATAAAAAACTTCTTTAACTCTATATTTAAATAGTATAGAGTTAATATAATAATCCAATATTTAAGAAAAATCAATTTATTTTAAAAAACTCTTGCAATTTAGAATAAAATGTAATAAGATAATAATAATTTAATAAACAAAAGTTATCTTAGAGATAAAAGTACAAAAAATTTAATTACAGAGAGCTGATACTTGGTGAGAATCAGTATTAAAGATGTATAATGATCCCTCTAAGGCTATAAAGACGAAATATTAAAAGTAGTTTTTATCGGTAATCTTTTTTTAAAGATGCGCCACCGTTATATGGCTCGGGCTAAAAGTAAAATCTTTGGGCCTTAAAGGCACTTAAACTAAGTGTAAACATGGGTGGTACCACGATAATCTCGTCCCTAGTATATTTTTATATACTAGGGATTTTTTAATGCTAAAAAGGAGCTGAGTAGATGTTAAGATTATATGATTTTATGGAAGCTAGAGAAAGACTTGGAACAGTAATTACTAGGACAGAACTTATATATAGCACAATATTTTCAAAAGAAACTGGAAATGAAGTTTTTATAAAACCTGAAAACTTGCAAAGAACAGGATCATTTAAAATAAGGGGAGCCTATAATAAAATATCAAAACTCCCTAAAGAAGAAAAAGAAAAAGGCGTAATATCATCATCTGCGGGCAATCATGCTCAAGGGGTAGCATTAGCTGCCCAAAAATTAGGTCTCAAATCCACAATTGTAATGCCTAAATATACTCCTTTAATAAAGGTGCAGGCAACGAGAGAATATGGGGCAGAAGTAGTTTTACATGGAGAAGTATATGATGATGCTCATAAGAAGGCTTTAGAGCTTCAACAAGAATGTGGATATACTTTTATACATCCATTTAATGATGAAGATATAATAGAAGGTCAAGGTAGTATTGCATTAGAAGTGTTAGAAGAACTTCCCGATACAGATATAATATTAGTACCTCTAGGGGGAGGAGGACTAGTTTCTGGGATTGCTGCAGCAGCTAAACTCAAAAACCCAGAAGTAAAGATAATAGGGGTTGAACCAGAAGGTGCAGCATGTGCAAGTAAATGTATGGAAGAGGGAAAGATTGTAGAATTAGATGAAGCCATTACAATAGCAGATGGAGCGGCCGTAAAGAAAATAGGGGATGTAAACTTTGACTATATATGTAAATATGTAGATGAAATAATAACAGTTTCTGATTATGAACTTATGGAGTCATTTTTACTATTGGTAGAAAAACATAAGATTATAGCTGAGAATGCTGGGATATTAGCTGTGGCAGGACTTAAAAAGATAAAAGCTAAGGGAAAGAAAATAGTAGCTATAGTAAGTGGAGGCAATATAGATGTTTTAACTATTTCTTCAATGATAAGTAAAGGGCTCATACAAAGGGGTAGAATATTTAGCTTCTCAATAAGTCTTCCAGATAAGCCAGGACAACTTGTAAATGTTTCACAAATATTGGCAGATTCAAATGCCAATGTAATAAAACTTGATCACAATCAGTTTAAAAACCTTGATAGATTTCACGATGTTGAACTTCAAGTAACGGCAGAGACAAATGGTGAAGAACATATAGAAAAGATTATAGAAGCCTTAAATAAAGAAGGATATGAAATAAACAGACTTAATATGGGACATTAATTTTACTTAACAAAATGAGCGATAATTTTATCGCTCATTTTGATATCTTTATTTTTTTAGTGGTACTAAATTTAAAAATACATCTTTATTTTGCTTTATTTTTGTTTCATTTCCAAATACACATAGATAATTTTGTTGCATTATTTTTTCAAGTAATTTTGCGTAGGACTTAATTTGTTCTTCAGTAGTAGATAAAACTTCTTCCATTTGTTTTTTTACATCTCCATATTCTAAATGGGTTATATATCTGCTAAGACCAATTTGTCCTTTTTGAGAAGCAGTTAGTGGTGGATCTAGTTTATTCATAGTTCCTATTATATAATTTGTAAGATCATCTTTAGTTAAAATTAGATTTTTAAGATATTCACCTAAATTATCATATACTTTAAGTGTTTCTACAAGGTTGGGATCTCTATATGAGTAAGTTGATACATCACCTTTAAGATTAAAACTTATACCCGCACCATATGCTCCACCCTTTGCACGAATCCAGTTATGAAGATAGTCTCTACTTAGTATAGTAGAAAGAACCGACATATTTCCATTGTATTCGTATCCTAATTGTTTTAAATTATATCCTTTAGAAACATATTGAACATTGGATGAAGATAGAATACCCTCATTTAACTTTTCTACACTTAAATCTATAATCTTTTCTTCATATTTTTCTTCGTTTAATACATCTTTTACAATATTTAAGTTTTTCTTTACTAGTTCTAAATCCTCTTTTTCACCTGTAACATTTACTATTAAACCATTTTTATTAAATACTAAATCATAAGCTTTTTGAAGATTTTCTAATATGCTATCAGATTTGTCGTCAAAGTTTTGAGCTAAATCTTCAATAAACCATAAGAAATCAAGGCCAGATATGAGTTCTAAGTATTTACCTGGTTTAGAAAAATATGATGTCACTCTTCCAGAAGCTACTGCATGACCAGAACTGTATATATTCATTTCAATTCTAGATTTTATTTGATTTATTATTTCTTTTATCCTCTTTTTATCTTCAAGTTTTGTATTTGTTATAAGTTCTTTAATAAGATTAAAAAGTTCAGTAGTTTTCTGTCTTATTACCTTACTTGTTAACATTAATTTAGGATAGAAATCATCGCTCTTCTTATCTGATAGGGCAGATATATTTAGATAGATTCCGCCAGTATTTATATAGATTTCATTAGATAGATCTCCATAGCTATAGTTTTTAGTATCTACACTTCCTACTATTTGAGCCAATAAGCTTACATAGGGCACCAAATCTTTTTCTATGTGTTTTAAATCAAACACTAAATCTAAATAAATAATTCCACTTGTAAATAAGTCGTGATGAAGTATTGTAACATCTTTTTCGTATATATCTTGATCTATTTGTAAAGGTTTATTATTTACATCTTCTATTAAAAGTTTTGGTATAGTATTTTTATCTTCTATAGTATCTTCAGAAAGCTGAAATTTTTCAAGTGCCTTATTTTCCTCTATCAATGCATCTAGTTCATCAGCGGTTAATGAGGCCTTATAGGAGGCTAGTTGTTCTTCTATTATTTTATCTTTTTCTTCAGCAAGCCCTTTTTGAGGTTTTAAAATTACTAGAGATTGATGATTGTTTTCTATAAAGTTTTTTTGTATATAGTCTTCATAGTAATTTGTTTTTAAAGCTTCTCTAAAAAATTTAATAGTTTCTTCATATTCTAAATTAGCTAGAGGATCTCCATCATATAGCCATGTGTCAAATATATTAAAACCATAGACTATACCTACTGTAGCATATCCACCAGCTTCCCTTAAACTATATTCTAATTTATTTATGGTAGCTTCTATTAACTTTTTATCTATACCTTCTTTTATGAGTTTGTTTAAAGTATTAAATATTACTTCTTTAAACTTATCTTTTTGGTTTTCGCTTGCATTTTTAGCTATTATACTGAAGGCAGGCTGAATGCCTCCAGATGAAGAACCTATTATATCTTCTCCAATTCCAGCATCTAAAAGTGCTTCTTTTATAGGGCCTGCAGTAGAGTTTATAAGCACATCATTTAATATTTCATTCATCAAACTATCTTTTTTATCAGTTGCTTTACCAATTACGAAATTTAAAGATAGATAGTCTTTATTTTCATCACTTTCATCTTGAGCTATAGGATAGTATTCTACTAAATCGTTTTTTATAGCATTTTGAATTGGTATTTCTGTATCTATTTCTTTTTTATCAAAATTACTTAAATATTCTTTATCGATATATGATAGATGTTCTAATACATCTCCATCTCCATATAGATAAATATAACTATTTGAAGGATGATAGTATTTAGTATGAAACTTTAAGAAGTTCTCATGCGTTAGCTCTGGTATAATATATGGATCACCCCCTGAAGAGTGTCTATAGATCGTATCAGGAAATAGTGATTGAGATATTCTTTCACCTAAAAGAGATTCTGCTGAAGAATATGCTCCACGCATTTCATTGTAAACTACCCCTTTATATTCTATAGGGCTATCTTTATCCATGATTTCATAATGCCAACCTTCTTGCATAAATATTTCAGGCATTTCATAAATCCTAGGGTTGAATACTGAATCAAGATATACATCCATTAAATTTTGAAAGTCTTTATCGTTTCTACTTGCTACAGGATAAATTGTTTTATCAGGGTAGGTCATAGCATTTAAAAAAGTTTGAAGTGAACCCTTTATCAAATCCATAAATGGTTCTTTTGTTCTATATTTTGTAGAACCAGATAAAACTGAGTGTTCAATTATATGAGGAACTCCGGTGCTATCTTCTGGTGGTGTTCTAAATCCTATAGTAAATACTTTATTATTGTCTTCATTTGATAAATAAATAAGCTTTGCACCAGTTTTTTCATGAGTGAAAAGCCTTGAGATAGAATTTACTTCTTTAACATTCTTTTCTTCTAAAAGTTTAAAGCCATTATATATTTTACCTATTTCAAAATTCAAATTATTACCTCCTGTTTGTTTAATTAAATTTCCAATGAATACCTATTATTATATACTATTTTGTTTAATAGACAATATAAGATGCTCTCTTCTTTTTCTAAAACGAAACTAAGAAAAGAGCATCCTTGGAATACTTTTCTACTTATCGTGTAAATCGTCTTGAGTTTGAAAATCCTCTCGTAATACTTCAGATTCTAAATTTTCTGTTGGGATAATGAGCCCATCTTCAGTTAGTTCAAATTTACTCTCATAATTTTTATTTACCATAAGAAGTATTTTTCCATTTTGTACTTCTTCATAACAATCATCTCTATATTTTTCATCTAAATCCATTTTATTAAAAGCATCTATTACAGAATCATTTCCTTTTAAAAAACTTTTAAATCTATCAAATAGCGAATCATCTTCTTGTTTTATCATAACGCCTGTGTAACCCTTTAGCATTGAAATTTCTTCATCATCATCTACTATTATATACATATCATCTTCTTCATATCCTTCTCTTTTTAAATCATCTATTCTCTTTATAACCTCAAGTTCATTATCAAAAAGTTCTACTTTGTTTTCCATCATATTTAAAGCCCCTTTCTATTTATGAATTATTATAAATATACCCTTATGAACTTGTTATTAAGCATAGATATGAATAAGAAAATCCTTATAGGGGTATAAGATTTATAATAAAATAAATTAGGTGGTGATTTTATGGATAAAATTATGGATAAACTACGTAAAAAATATGGAGATAAAAAGTGGATTATCTTCATTGAACAACTTCTATTTAGATTCGATGACGATGGGGTAACAGCAATTGGAGCCCAGTTAGCTTATTATTTAACTTTGGCTATATTTCCTTTTATTATATTTTTTTTAAGTATACTACAATTTACTCCACTTGCTGATGTAAATGTACTTCAAAAGCTTTTATCACCATTGCCAGGAGAAACAGGTAAACTATTATATGATCTTATAAATAATATAATAAAAGATGGAAGCATTGCACTTTTATCATTTGGTGCTATAGGAAGTATTTGGTCTTCTTCAAATGGAGTTATGGCTGTTATGAAAGCAGTAAATAGAGCTCTTGATTTAGATGAAGATAGACCATATATAAAACTTAGAGGTCTATCTATATTATTTACAATAGGATTATTTTTAATTCTTATAATTGCTTTTACTGTTTTAATATTTGGTGAAGTCATATTTAATGCTTTATTTATTTCTTATACATGGCCAACAGTTATCATATGGAAGATATTAAAGTTTTTAATTCCATTAGTTTTTATGGTTTTGTCAATTACTATACTTTATAAATATTCCCCATCTGTAAAAGAAGGCATAGAGATAAAGTTTTCAGAGAGTATTCCGGGTGCTATATTTGCAAGTTTGCTTTGGATTGTATTATCAATTACATTTTCATTCTATGTAAGTAATTTTGGAAGTTATTCTAAAACTTATGGAAGTCTTGGAGGAGTCATAGTGTTTTTAATATGGCTTTATATGAGTAGCATAGTAATAGTATTAGGTGCAGAAGTAAATGCAACACTTCTATCTATGAAGGATAAGAAGAGCAAAAGGATAAGGATGATAGAAAAATAAAAGGTATTTGAATGATTTTGTTTTTCTATGGTTTCAAAAGTTTATAGAATTGGAAAAATTGGAGGAAAAAAAGTTGAATAAAAAGAATGTGTCAAAATGGGTTATAGGAATTGCAATTGTTGCTTTAGCTATGTTTTTAATTTTCAGACTTACTGGCAACAAAGAGATACAAGGGGAAGAAATCGAAGTAAAAGAGGGAGATATATCTACTTACTATAACTTCTCAGGAAGCATTGAAGCTAAGAATAAAAGCACTATATTTGCAGAACTACCTCTTCAAGTAAGTGAGTTTTTAGTAGAAAAGGGTGAAAAGGTAGAAAAAGGAGATGTAATATATAAAAGCTCAACTGGGCAAAATGTAAAAGCTGATATATCTGGAGAAATTTCTAAGATAGGGGTAGAAGAAAATGCTCAGATATCTCCTGGAACTGAGATAATCGAAATAGTTGACTATAATGAGTTAGAATTAAAAGTAAAAGTAGATGAATATGATTTAAATTCAATAAAAGTAGGAACTAAAGTAGAAGTAACAGTAAACGCACTGGATAAAATATTTAAAGGTGAAATAGTTGATATTTCAAAGCAGGGAGTATATATGAATGGTGTGACATTTTTTGAAACTTTGATATCAGTAGAGAGTGAAGAGGGTATAAGAGTAGGAATGAGTGCTGAAGCTAAAGTGTTAAATGAAGAATCAAATAATACTAAAATATTGCCCATGAATTCTATAGAATTTAGAAATGACAACACCCCTTATGTAAATATAAAGAAAGATAAAAGTGTAAAAGAAAAAGAAATAGAAATTGGGATTACTGATGGTGTAAATGTAGAAATAAAATCAGGACTTGAAATAGGAGATAAAGTATTTATACCTAAAGTAGAAACCAATAACTTTGGACCACCTGAAGGAGTAAGGCGTTCAGATGACTCTGAGGTGAACAAGGATGAGTAAAATACTTGATATGAAAAATATTACTAAGATCTATGAGATGGGGTCTGAAAAAGTAGTTGCACTAGATAATGTCAGTATATCTATAAATACTGGAGAATTTGTCACTATTTTAGGGCCATCGGGCTCTGGAAAATCAACTCTTATGAATATAATAGGATGTTTAGATACTCCAACTAAGGGAGAATATATCTTATCAGATAAGAAAGTAGCTGGACTAAATGAAAAAGAACTTGCAAATATAAGAAATAAAGAGATAGGTTTTATATTTCAATCATTTCAATTACTTCCTAAACTGACAGCTGCTAAAAATGTAGAACTACCATTGATTTATGCAGGTGTAAATTTAAATAGAAGAAAAGAAATTTCCAGGGAAATACTTTCAAAAGTAGGGCTAGGAGATAAGGCTAATAATCTACCTACTCAATTATCTGGAGGTCAGCAACAAAGAGTTGCTATAGCTCGTGCTATATCAACCGAACCGTCTATACTATTAGCTGACGAACCTACCGGAGCTTTAGATCAAGAAACAGGTATAAAGATTTTAGAATTATTTAAGGAATTAAATAAAGAAGGCAGAACTATAATCATGATAACTCATGATAAAAGTATAGCTCAATATGGTGATAGAATACTAAATATAGTTGACGGGAAGATAACAGAAAGCGGTGAATTCTATGATAAAAGATAGTATAAAAATGTCATGGGATAATATAATAAGCAATAAAGTTAGATCTTTTTTAACTGTTCTAGGAATTGTAATAGGTGTAGCCTCAATAATATCTCTTATAACTATTGTACAAGGGGCTACAGATGAGGTTACAAATCAGGTTTCAAGTCTTGGAGCAAATACTATAACAATACAAGCACCAGGAACACCATTAAAGAAAGGATTAAATGATAAAGATTTAGAAAGTTTAAGCCAGATAGACAATATAAAGGGAGTCTCTCCTACCATTACCAGCAAAGTATCTATAGCTGCTAATGGAATGGCTATGAAAGATATAGATATAAAGGGGAGAAATAATATATTTTTTGAAGAAAGCAGTGAAGATATAAATTTTGGAAGAGGGTTTAATCCTTTAGATTTAGAAAGAAAAACCAAAGTTGCTGTATTGGGAAGTGGCATAAATAGAGACATATTTTTAAATCAGAACCCTATAGGTAAAGATATAAAGATAAATGGTTTAAGTTTTAAAGTAATAGGAACTTTAAAGCCAGGTAGTGAGTTTGATTTTTCATCAAATAATGATTCTATATTCATACCTTATACTACTGCCATAACCACACTTAGTACTAGAAATATAAATGAAGCAGATATATATATGAAGGATAGTTCTAAATCAGATGAAATTATTGAAGATATAAAATTAATTTTAAATAGAGCGTTTAATTATAAAGACAATGCTTATTTCGTATTTAATTTTGAGGATATTATAGACGCTATAGATGATATTACTGGACTTATGACACTTTTACTTGCAGGGATAGCATCTATTTCTCTTTTAGTAGGTGGAATTGGCATAATGAATATGATGCTAGTCTCAGTAACTGAGAGAACATCAGAAATAGGTCTTAGAAAAGCACTAGGTGCCGAGCCCAATAGAATACAATTACAATTTATATTGGAATCGATATTTCTATCTCTATTTGGTGGATTATTTGGTCTTTTATTGGGACTTTTAATAGCATATGTAGCTGCAAAAACTATAGGATATCCTTTTTCAGTTTCTGCTATGACTATATTTATAGCGATTGGATTTTCATCTGTTGTAGGGATAGTCTTTGGATATGCACCAGCAAGAAAAGCGAGTAAACTAAACCCTATTGATGCTCTTAGAACATTATAGTTTAAGATTATAAATATAGAAAAAGCACTTCAAAATGAAGTGCTTTTTCTATATACTATATTAAAAGAAACTTTTTAGTCATTCCACTTATACTCATCAATTTGTTTTTTAGCTTCATCTTTTGTAATGCCATATCTTTCTTGAATTTTTCCAGCTAATATATCAGAATTTCCTTCTACTACATCTAGATCATCATCTGTAAGTTTTCCCCAGTTTTTCTTAGCCTTTCCTTTAAATTGTTTCCAGTTTCCTTCAAAAATATCTTTATTCATTAGTAATAGCCTCCTATAAATTTTATTTTGAAAGTTTCTTATTATATAACTTACCCAAGGATAACTAATATAATCAAAAAATGTAGATTTATTCTATTTGTCTTTTATTGTATGATATAATTAAATACAAATATTAATTAAATGAGGTGGTATTTTTGCCGTTTATAAAAAATGAAGATAACAATTTAGTTTACTATACTATAGAATCTTTTGAGAAAACTGATCTTGTAAAACATGGTTTTTCAACAAGACTTGGAGGAGTTAGTACTGGAAATTTAAATAGTTTAAATTTAGGGGTTAAAAAGAAAGATACACGAGAGAATATATTAAACAATTATAAAATATTTACTAAAAGTTTAGGAATAAATATAGAAAACTTAGTTTTGACACATCAAGTTCATAAAGATAATATAATGGAAGTAGATGAAGAAGATAGGGGAAAGGGGCTAACCAGAGAAACAGATATAGTAGATACAGATGGTTTTATAACAAATAAAAGAAAGGTAGCACTAGTTACCTTTTATGCAGACTGCGTACCTCTTTTTTTCTTAGATCCAGTAAATAAAGCTATAGGTCTTACTCATGCTGGATGGAAAGGAACTGTAAGTAAAATAGGTCAAAAAACTCTTAAAAAGATGATAAAAACTTATGGTACAAATCCAAATGATATACTTATAGGAATAGGACCCTCCATTGGTAAATGCTGTTTTGAAGTTGGAGAAGAAGTTATAGAAGTAATAAATGAAAAATTTGCAAATGCAAAAGATTATTTTTATAAAAAAGATAATGGGAAATTTATGCTTGATCTATGGGCTTTAAATAAAGATCAGTTTATAGAGATGGGTGTCTTAGAGGAAAATATAACAGTAAGTAATATATGTACAAAATGCAATAAAGACATATTTTTCTCTCACAGAGGAGATAATAAAAAGACAGGAAGTCTTGCTGCGATCATGGAACTAAAGTAAGTTTTAAGGATTAAATATAAGTTGTACGGGTAAATTATTAATAAAATAAAATAAAATAAAATGGGGTGACAAATTGAAAATCGACTTTGAAGAAATAAAAAATGAATTCAGCGAGAGAGCTAAAACCTTTTATGATGATAATGAAAAGTTAGGGCAACTTATAGATGAGTTTAGTGAAAAGATAAAAGATAGTAAAATATTTGAAACAGTTGGATCTGATTTAAAACTCACAATAGAAATGCTTATAGACTGGAAAAATGGAGATTATAAAGATTTATCTAAAGAGAGTTTAACTATAATAGTTGTAGGGTTTTTATATATTTTAAGCCCGATAAGTATTATACCTAAGTTTATACCATTAAAATATGTAGATGATATATTGGTATTAGCCTACGTAATAAAAAAGATAAAAGATGAACTAGAAACTTATAAAAAGTGGAAGAGTGAGAATGGATCAATAGATATGGAAGATGGTAAGGATGAAACAATTTATATAGATTTAAGCTAAATAAGTTTTTTAAGTTTAAGCATAAATTTAATAGTATAATATGAGGCTACTAAATTTACTTTATGAAATAGTAAATGGTTTTTAAAAAAACTGGCTTCTATAAAATATAGAAGCCAGTTTTTTTAGGATATATTTTTATTGTTTGATTGAGAGATAATATATCTAAAACTACTATTTTATCAATTTTTTTATAACATCTTCTAATGCTACAGCCCTAGATGCTTTTATTAATATCAAAGTATCTTTTTCTATATTTTGTAAGATAGAAGCCTCTAAATCTTCTTTAGTTTCAGAGTGATAGATATTCTTTTCTTTAAAGTTGCTCTTAGCTGCCTCACCTATATGTTTTCCTAATTCACCTATAGTAAATATTTTTTCTACTTTAGTAGAATCTATCTTGGAACCTACTTCTCTATGAAGTTTGACTATATCTTCACCTAAATCAAGCATATCTCCAAGTACAACGGCCTTATGCTTATATCCATCAATACTATATAGTGTATCTAATGCAGCTAATAGACTATCGGGATTGGATTTATATGCATCGTTTAATATGGTGAAATTTTCTCTTTCTATAATTTCATTTCTCATTTGGGTTGCATTAATATTATATAATCCCTTTTGTATATCCTCATACGATATGCCTAATTCTCTAGCTACTATGATGCATACAGCAGCATTATATATATTGTGACGACCTATCATAGGTATATGGAGTTTATGAAGTTCATTATTTTCCTTTATACTAAACTTAATCCCGTCCATTCCCTCTTCTAGTAATTCTACTTTAAAGTCGCTAGAATCTTTTTGACCGAAGTTTAGAATCCTCTGTTTTATATTGTATTCTTTTATAACCTTTTCAATTGTTTTATCATCATTATTATATATAAATAGTCCATCTTTTTTTAATCCATCTAGTATTTCAAATTTAGCACGGGCCACATTTTCCACTGTCTCTAGCAAGTCTAAATGAGATGCACCTATATTAGTGATCAAAGCCATATCAGGATGAGCTAAATTTGTAATAACTTCTATCTGACCAAATCCATCTGTACCCATTTCCACTATACCAACTTCTGTATCTTCATCCAGTGAAAGAAGAGTAAGAGGAACGCCTATATGGTTATTTAAGTTTCCCATAGTCTTTTGAGTTTTGTATTTAGTAGAGAGGATACCATCCATAATATCCTTAGTGGATGTCTTGCCATTGCTCCCTGTTATACCTATAATCTTTATATCTTTTAAAGAGTTTCTATAGTTTTTAGCTAGAGTTTGTATTCCCTTTAAAGTATCGTTAACTAATATAAATGGAAAGTCTATATCGGGCAGGGGAATATCTTTTTGCCAAAGACAAGCTACAGCACCATTTTCTATGGCTTTATCTAAAAACTTATGCCCATCAAAATTTTCTCCTACAAGAGGAACAAATAGATTTCCATCTACTATTTCTCTAGTGTCAGTGGAAACTCCAGAAATTTTAATTTTATAAAACTTCTCTAAAAGTCCATTTCCTTCTGAAAGTTTTTCTATTGTTTGCAAATCTTTTTTTATCATTAATTAGTCACCTTTACCTTTGAGATCGAAGTTTTTTCATCATATCTTTCAAGAGCATAATCAATAAGCCTTTCTACAAGATCTTTAAAACTAGATTCATCAGTTTTTTGCCAT
Organism: Tissierella creatinophila DSM 6911; assembly: GCF_001940565.1. Classification (GTDB taxonomy): domain Bacteria; phylum Bacillota; class Clostridia; order Tissierellales; family Tissierellaceae; genus Tissierella_A; species Tissierella_A creatinophila. Next base: position 25,675 of record NZ_LTDM01000002.1, on the reverse strand, counting down.
AACATTGGAGCCATACTTATTGAAGTAAATCCAGGCATAGTATTGATCTCATTTACTAGGATTTTATTTTCAGGAGTTACAAATATATCTACTCTAGCAATTCCTCTACAGTCCAATATTTCATATGTTTTAAGAGCTATTTCTCTTACTCTTTTACTTGTTTCAATATCTAATTTAGCTGGAATAACTGGCACGGCAGCTTTTTTAATATATTTAGCTTCGTAATCATAAAAAGCATCTTCCATCTCAAGCTCCCCGGAAAGAGAAGCTTTTGGATAATTATTTCCTATTATACAAGTTTCAACTTCCTTTCCTACAACTTCTTCTTGAATCAAGAGCTTAACATCATAGGTAAATGCTAAATTAATACTATCTATTAATTCATCTCGAGTTGTAGCTTTGCTAATTCCAACACTTGAACCAGCATTAGCAGGTTTAACAAATACAGGTAAATTAACATCATTAAGTAAATTATCTAATGTAGATTCTAAATCTTTATCCCATTGATATTTTTTTATACTTGTGTAACGTGCTTGTGGTATATTATGTGCATTTAAAATATCACTTGTCATAGTTTTATCCATGCAGAGAGCAGAAGATAGGACTTCATTTCCTACATAAGGAATGTCTATCAATTCTAATAATCCTTGGACTGTACCATCTTCTCCATTATTACCATGAAGGACTGGAAATACTATATTTTTTTCATTACCATCTATTGATTTTATAAAATCTCCCATGGATTGAGTTATAGATTTATCGCTAGAGAGTTCCAATTCTTTTTCTTTTTCTATATTGTTATTTAGTTTTCCAAATGGACACCATTGTCCCTCTTTAGTTATAAATACTGGATATACATTGTATTTACTTTTATCTACTGCATTTAAAACAGCAGTGGCAGATATAATAGAGATCTCATGTTCGATAGATCTACCACCATATAATACGTACAGATTTGTCTTCATATATTTTCCCCCTAATAAATTGTTTTTTTATATATAATATTACAGTTCAAGGCTTTAGAATTAATTTTATAGATATCTTATACAATTATAATACTTTATAAGAAAGAATACTATTCTTTTACGATATTATTTGCTAATTAGATAAAAGTATCAACTATAAACTAATATATGATAGTTTTATTAATTTTAGCATATTTTATACGGCTAAGAATCAAAACATAAGGGTGTGTAGCTTTCTATAGTATACCTGAAAGAGTATCTATCACGATTTAAAATATTCTTTTATATTTTAAAGAAAGATGATATCATATAATAATGCGAAAGAGCAAAATGGTTATGAAAGACATCATAAAGAACAAAGTTATTGGTTATAAAAATACATAAAAAGTGAGGAATGAAAAATTGATAAGTTCTAAAATAGGAGAAATAGCAGCTTTAACTACGGCGATTTGTTGGGCTGTGATGGGAATGTTTTTTGAATCTGCAGGAAAAAGAGTTGGTTCACTTGCAGTTAATTTTATAAGACTTGTGTTTGGATTTTTATTTATTAGTATATTTACATATTTTGTTAGAGGGCATTTCTTTCCGGTAGATGCAACACTTCATAACTGGACATGGCTTAGTATATCTGGAGCTATTGGGTTTTTTCTGGGTGATTTATTTCTTTTTCAAGCTTATATAGAGATAGGAACTAGAATTTCACTACTTATATTAGCATCAAGCCCACCTCTTACTGCACTTTTAGGATTTATATTTTTAAAAGAAAAAGTTTCTATATTAGGTGTACTTGGAATGTTTGTTACATTTTTAGGCATAGCTTTAGTTATACTTAGCAAAGATACTGGAGAGCGAAAATTTAAATTTACTCATTCTATAAAAGGTTTAATATATGCTTTTTTAGGTGCTATAGGACAATCAGTAGGAACTATTTTTAGTAAAGTTGGTATGAATGGCTATAATGCATTTGCTTCAACTCAAATAAGGATTATATCTGGATTTTTTTCTTTTGTAATTCTATTTTTATTCTTAAATAGATGGTCAGATTTAAAAGAGGCTCTAAAAGATAAAAGAGCGATGATTTTAATAGCAGTTGGAGCTATCCTCGGCCCATTTTTAGGAGTGTCTCTTCAGCTTATTTCACTTCAATATACAACAGCTGGAGTATCAGCTACCATTATATCTATAATGCCTATAATCATAATACCTTTTTCCATAATAATTTATAAAGAAAAGATAACTGCTAAAGAAATATTAGGAGCAGTACTTTCTGTATTAGGTGTAGGAGTTTTATTTTTAATCTAGATTACTTTAAATCCTAGAAAAATTCTAGGATTTTTAAATAAAATTAGATGATAATGTTTATCAATTAGAAAAATGGATATATATAATAATAGATAGAAGCTTTTAAAACAATCATATAAATAAAAGGAGAGATATTAAATGACTTTTAAATTACCAGAATTAGATTATGCATACGATGCATTAGAACCTTATATAGATGCTAAAACAATGGAGATCCATCATACTAAGCACCATCAAGCATATATAAATAACGCAAATAATGCTTTAGAAGGTCACGAAAAACTTCAAGATATGGACGTTAAAGAATTACTAGAAAAATTAGATGAAGTTCCAAAAGAGATAAGAACTGCAGTTAGAAATAATGCGGGTGGACACTATAACCACTCTATTTTCTGGAAGATAATGTCACCAAATGGCGGCGGAAAACCAGATGGAGAACTTTCTAAAAGAATTGAAGAGGATTTAGGAGGATTTGAAAAGTTTAAAGAAGAATTTAATAAAGCTGCAACTACTAGATTTGGTAGTGGCTGGGCATGGTTAGTACTAGAAAATGGAAAACTTTCAGTTATGTCAACTCCAAATCAAGATAGTCCAGTTTCTGAAGGAAAGTTTCCACTAATGGGTCTTGATGTATGGGAGCATGCTTATTATTTAAAATATCAAAATAAGAGACCAGATTATATAGAAGCTTTTTGGAATGTTGTAAATTGGAAAGAAGTAGAAAAAAGATTTAATGAAGCAAACAAATAAACATTAGTCTTAAAATCAAATCCCAAAGATTAGATGCAAAAATATCTAATCTTTGGGATTATTTATTTAAATGAGTTTAAAGTTTTATAACTGGGTATAGATTATATGTAATATACAAAATAATCATCAAAGAGAGGTAGAGAGATGACAGTCGAAAGTATAATAAACAAGACAGGAGAAATGTTTTCGCCATATATGGGCTCGCTTATAAACCATTTACCAATGGCTCAATGGGCAACATATAAGTTATCAGGAGAAAGTGAATCTGTAGATGAATTTACTACAAAGTATCTTGAAAAATCTCATATAGATAAGGTTAAAAAAGAATACAAGGATGTAAACTCTATAGAAGAGGCTTTAGGAAACAGGGATTTATATGAAGGAGCTTTAGATTTTTTAAAAAAAGAATTGCTAACTAAAAATATAGAAGAATTGACAAGTTATATATTAAACAAATATCCACTTGGTATGAGCTCAGGACTATTTCACACACTTATAAGGGTTTCTTATGGAGTAGAAGGATATAGAGAAAAATCGGAGCTAAAAGAGGAACTGACAAGGGGATTAGCATATTATATTACAGCTTATAGAGAAGCTAGATTACTTGAAAGAAAAGTTGAACCAAAAGATATAAGAGAAGAAATAAAAAAGTTGGCAAGAAGTGTACATATTAAAGAAATACTTGAAAACAATGATAGATTAGGTCAAAGATTAAAGGCGCTATATAATGATGAAATATATCTTAAAAATGGATTTATATTAAAAGGGGAGTACGATGAAAAAATTAGAGCACTTCTTGATTTATTAATACCACTATTTTACAAAGATAGAAATATAGTTGTGCTTCATTGCATAACTAGTCTCCACGCCCTAATTGTTTTAAAAGACTATTATGATGATTTTGAAGAAGCAATGGATATATTTACCACATGTATAATTACGAATCTAATAGCTACGGGTATTATGGATTATCCTCAAATGCAAGAAAATGAAACAGGGTTTTCTTGGAAGTGTATCATACAAAAATCTCTCAAATCTACGGATGTTCATGATATAAAACTCACATATTCAGCCTTATGTTTAGATAAAATATATAATATTGAACAACTTAAAGATATAAGTGTTAAAAGAATAAAATATCATTAAAATACTCCCTAGTAGATACTAGGGAGTATTTTTAAAATATAATACCTTCTACAACAAGTTTTTCCACCCAAAGCATTTTAGAATACTTTATCTTTAATGAGTCTTCTTTAGCTTTAACATCTGATTTAACATATACTTTTATATCATCTACATCATACTTATCATAATCATCCACATCTTCAGGTTTTCCCATCTTAACTGATGGTTGAGGTTCACTAGTGCCTCATGAAGAACATCCTTCAAGCCAGATAATTATAGAATCTTCTTTTTTTGATGTAAGATACTTTTTTGTTTTGTCATCAATAGATATTTTCATTTTATCCCTCCTCAACATTCTTTGAAACTTTACTATTATACCTTTCTAAATCAAGTTCATTCATAAGCTTACTTGATATAAGACCTGCAACCATAGAATCACTTACATTTACAAGTGTTCTACCCATATCTATAAGAGGTTCTATAGCTATTAAAAGTCCTACCAATCCTACAGGTAGTCCCATAGAAGAAAGCACTGTAAGAGCTGCAAAAGTTGCCCCCCCACCTACACCTGCTATTCCAAATGAAGCTATAGCGGTAATTACAATAAGTTTTATTAAGAATGTAGGATCCATAGGATCTATACCCACAGTAGGTGCAATCATAACAGCAAGCATAGCAGGATATACCCCTGCACAACCATTTTGACCTATACTAGTTCCAAGAGAAGCAGATAGATTAGCTTGTCCAGGGGAGACTCCAAACTTATCGATTTGAGTTTGAATATTTATAGGTAGTGTTCCAGCAGAAGATCTAGAACTAAAAGCAAACATTAAAGCGGTAGCTGATTTTTTTAAATATATTCCAGGATTTATTCCAAAAGCTAATAATAATAGTAAATGAATTATAAATACTATTATTAAGGCCACATAAGATGCTATTACAAAATTTATAAGCCTTAAAATATCTTTAAAATTACTTGTTGATACCATTCTAGTCATAAGAGCTAGAACGCCATAAGGAGTAAGTCTTAAAATCATTGTAACCATACGCATTACAACATCATTGAGTGCTTTTATTAAGTCGGCAAACAACTTTGATGATTCTGGTTTTATACTACGAATACCAATAGCTGCTATAGCCACAAAAGCTGCAAATACAACAACAGATAGTGTAGCAGAATTTCCTTGACCTGTCATAGAATAGAACGGATTTATAGGAATGATCTCTACAATTTGTTCTTGGATAGGTCTAGACTGATACTCTTCTAGACTCTCTTCTAAACTTTCACCAGCTTGTGTTTCGATTTCACCAGAGTAAAGCCCCTTTGCAGTCAAGTTAAAGGCATTTGAAGTCATAGCACCTACAAAAGCCGAAATAGCAGTTGTTATTACTAAGATCAATATTATTTGAGTTGCCATTTTCCCTAGGTTTTTAGATTCTTGATTTATTATAGCACTTGTTATAGATACAAATATTAGGGGAATAACTATCATCCTTAAAAGCCTAACATAACCTGTACCTACTATAGAAAACCAAGAGTTTGATTCTACTACTATATCCGATGATGCACCATAGATTATTTGAAGAGCTGCACCAAAGACTATACCTACTACCATAGCTAGAATAACTCTAAATGTAAATGAAAAGTTTCTCTTTTTCAAAAACATTAAAGTATATATAATTGCCGCCATAGCTAAAATATTTATAAGTATTAAAACAGTATTATTCATGAACTTTCCTCCTCTTTATTTTAATATATAAAAATTATATATTTTTAACATAATACCCTTCTCTTACGACTTTTACTCTTTCATTATAGTGATATGAAAATACAAGTCTATTAATATTATATAGTATTAGTTTTAAATTTTATATACTTTTTTATTTTCCAATATTATGATATTATAGTTATAGTTTTTTAAAAAAGAGGAGGACAGTTATGTGGTTTATATTTGCAATTATTACACTATTATCTTGGGGGACAGCTGATTTATTTTATAAAATGGGAACTGACCCCAAAGATAAATATAGTCATTTAAAGATTGTCATAATGGTAGGACTTGTAATGGGGATTCATGCGGTTTCTTATATATTATATAATGGTATAAGTTATAATCCTATAAATATGATAAAGTACTTACCTGTATCATCTATGTATATAATATCTATGACTATAGGATATGTAGGGCTTAGATATCTTGAACTATCTATAGTATCCCCACTAAGTAATTCATCTGGAGCAGTTGCTGCAATTTTAACATTCTTATTTTTAGGACAAACTATGGGAAGATTACAATTTTTTGCTGTAACAATAATTACTTTAGGGATTATACTGCTTGCAAAATTAGAAGGAAAAGATGAAACACTTGTAGAAGAAAATAAAGATAAAAAGTATAGTATAAGTGCCATAGCTATTATATTTCCAATTCTTTATGCCATCATAGATGGGGTGGGTACATTTTTAGATGGTTTTTATCTAGATAGAATACTAACAGAGGCAGATGCAAATATTTCTTATGAACTTACATTTTTACTTGTAGGAATAATAGCATTTATTTATATCAGATTTATAAAAAAAGAAAAAATATTTTTTAAAGAAGAAAAAACAAAACTTTTTGCTGCTGGGTTTGAAACATTTGGGCAGTTTTTTTATGTATATGCTATGGCAGAAAATTCTATAGTAACAGCACCACTTATTGCTTCATATAGTATAGTTTCTATAATACTCTCTAGAATTTTTCTAAAGGAAAAACTTACAAAGATGCAGTATGCAGTTATTGGAGCTATTATGATAGGAATATTTATTCTTGGAATAGAATAGACATTAGTATATTAAAATATCCTTTTATGGGTATCTTTATTGATACAGATGATTATCAGGAGGGATATTATATGGATAAGAGAATTATAAGGGTAAAAGGTGTAGGAAAAGCATCAATGACTCCAGATCAAATTAAAATAAATATAAATCTAAAATCTTCTAATGCTTCTTATGAAAAGACTATTGAAATGGCTAATAAAGATTTAGAAAACATAAGGAGGGCTTTGAAAAGTGAAGGATTTGAAAAAGAGGATATAAAAACTGTTAATTTTAATGTGGATACAAAATATGAAAATGAAACCACTTCTTTTAACAACTACAAAAGAAAATTTATTGGATATGAAGTAATTCATTCACTTAAGATTGAGTTTGAAAATGATTCCCAAAAACTGGGTAGAGTTCTAAATGAACTGACTAAATCAAAATCTAATCCAGAGTTTTCTATTTTTTATAATTTAAAAGATGAAACTGAATTTAAAAATCAAATGTTAAAAAATGCAATAGAAGATTCAAGAAGAAAAGCGATAGTTATTGCAGAAGCTTCTGGGGTAAGGCTGGGTGAGATTCTAAATATAAATTATAGTTTAGATGAAGAAAAATTTTATAGCACCCCTTTAAGCCTACAAAAAGGCATGAGCTTTATTAGTGAGAACATATCAATAGTACCTGAAGACTTAAAATCAACTGATACAGTAGATATAGCTTGGGAAATAGAAAAATAGTTAAAAGGTATGAGATATGGCTCATACCTTTTGTTTGTGTAAATATGATATAATAGTCTAAAAGACATAAAAGATAAATTATAGAGGTGAATTATGAAATTTAAAAAAGTTGGGATGAGAACTGTAAAAACAGTTATAGCAGTAGTGTTAACTCTAGAAATATCCAAAATTTTAAATATAAATAGCCCTATACTTGCAGGAATTGCAGCTATAATGACTATGGAAACTTCCGTATCAGAATCATTTAGTACAGGAAAATACAGAATGTATGGAACAGTTTTTGGGGCTATAATAGCACTTATAATAACGTGGATTTCACCAGTAAATTTTGTAACTACAGCCCTTGGACTCTTTGTCATACTATATATATCTAATATGCTAAAATGGCAAGATGCAGTTAGGATGGCAATGATAGTCTTCTTAGTAATTATAATAGATTTTGAAGAAGGTTATAGGTTTACCTATGCATTAAATAGAACTTTAGATACATTTATTGGAGTAATAGTAGGTACAACTATAAACTACTTTATAAGACCACCTAAAATAGAGATAAAAATGGAGACCATTATAGATAATATGACTACAGAAGTAATAGAAAACATAAAAGGGATGATTTGGAGTGATAAAAAACCTCAATTAGACAATTTAAAAAAAGAAATAAATTATATTGAAGAAAATTATGAGACACTTAAAAAAGATACAAAGTTTAAGATAAATACACATCAAAGTTTAATAAATTATGAATATATATTTGAGATGTTTCAAAATATTCATAGTCATTTTAGAGTAATAAACTTACTAGATAGTGGAGTATATATAGATGAAGAAAATAAAGAGCTTTTAGAAACTATGTTTTTAGAAGAGATACCTAAGAGGGAAGATATAGAAAAAGAACAAATATATATAATATACAACTATCATTTAAGAGAAATACTATATGAGTTAAAGTCTATAGAAATCATGTACAATTATAAAAGTGAAATAGCATAAGTTTTAAAGGAGGATTTTATGAAAGTTAAGGTAAATATTGTTGGATTAAAATACCTAGAAGTAGAAAAAGGAATAAGTCTTTTAGAACTATCAAAAAATATCTTTGGAGAAAATTATAAGAAGTATTTAGGAGCGAGGATAAACAATACAATATATAATTTAGATAAAAGTATAGAAGAAAACGTGGACATAGAATTTTTAGACAATACTGATGTTGATGGATATAGGATATATACTAAAACTATATCAGTTGTATTTATAATGGCTTGTAAAGAACTTTATCCAAATAGTAAAGTGAGTATAGAATACTTTTTAGGTTCAGGGCTTTATGCCAAATTAGATGAAGATTACCCTATTAGTTTTGATGATTTGATAAATATAGAACAAAAAATGAGAGAGATAGTAGAAAAGGATTCTATCATAGAGAGAATAAAGTATAAAAAACATAAAGCAATAGAGATTTTTAGAAGAAATGGATATGCAGATAAATTAAGACTTCTGGAATCTATAGATAAAGAAGAAATAAGTATATATAAGATAGAAAATCATTATGATTCTTTTCATGGATATTTAGCTGCTTCTACAGGATATGTAAAAGAGTTTAAACTAAAATATTATTATCCTGGCGTTATAATACTCTTTCCAAGTAAGAAAAACAACTACAATATAGATAATTTTAAAGAACAAAAGAAACTAGCTAAGATGTTTGAAGATACAAGTGATTGGCTTGATATATTGGATTTATCTTATGTAGGTTCGTTAAATGAAAAAATAAACAATGGAAATATAGATGATATAATTCAAATAACAGAAGCTCATCATGAAAAAAAAGTAGCTGAAATTGCAGATATTATATATAAAGATACGGATGTAAATATTATACAGATAGCTGGACCATCTTCTTCAGGTAAAACTACATTTTCAAAGAGGTTAGCGGTTCAAATGAATGTAAATGGACAAAGACCGGTTACTATATCATTAGATGATTATTTTTTAGATAGGGATAACACTCCTTTAAAAAAAGATGGCCTTCCAGATTTTGAGACAATAAAAGCTATAGACCTAGAAAGTTTAAATATGGATCTTGTAAATTTATTGGAAGGAAGGGATGTCGAGCTTCCTAAATTCAACTTTTTAACTGGTAAAAGAGAAAACTCAGGTAAAATAGTAAGATTAGATAAAAATCATCCTATAATAATAGAGGGAATCCATGGTTTAAATCCTGAGCTTACTAAAACGATACCAGAAAAAAATAAATTTAAAATATATATCTCTGCTCTTACTCAGTTAAACTTAGATCCTCACAATAGAATATCAACTACGGATATAAGACTAATTAGAAGAATGGTAAGAGATTTTAAGTTTAGAGGAAACGGACCATTAAAAACACTTGAATTGTGGACTGGAGTAAGAGAGGGTGAAGAGAAGTATATATTCCCATATCAAGAAGAAGCAGATATAATGTTTAACTCATCATTAGTTTATGAAATGGGTGTGCTTAAAAAACATATAATTCCACTGTTAAAGAAAATAGATAAAAGCAATATTTATTATAGTGAAGCTATAAAACTTATAAAATTTCTAGAATATTTTTCTGATATTGAAAAACAAGATACTATACCACCAAATTCTATATTAAGAGAATTTATAGGAGGAGCATCTTTTAAACTTTATTAAAAAATCATAATAAAACTCCTCTGTAGCTACAGAGGAGTTTTACATGATAAATTTAAAAAGTAAAATTATAGAATAGATACTTGCAAGTGTAAATATAACACTATCAATTCCACTCTTTGGATTTATAATTATAGGAGATGCTATATTTACATTTAAAGGATAAAATAGTTTTACACCTTTTGGAGTTAGAAAGTCGGCAACTAAATGTAGTAAATATCCTAAGCTTATACTTTGATAGAGATAATCCAGATTGTATTGCGTTGTTATAGTTTTGATTATGTAAGCAAATATTAAAAAGCCCATAATACTATGAGTAAAACCTCGATGTGTAGATATACCTATAAATAAGAAAATAAGAGACAAAAGAGCATAGGTAGTATTTTTTTTATCCATATATAGATATAAAAAGATAGAAGCTATAGAGATGAAAAAAACCACACGATATAATTCATTTTTTAGAAACAGTAATTTTTGATTTAACTTTGATTTAGGATGATCTAAATCAGGTATTAAAGAACCAAGTGATGAAGCAATGATAATTATAAGTTGCTCATTTATAGGTTTATCATAGGCCATAGTAAGACCTGCCGCAACACCTATAGCTATATGGGTTTTTCCCGTCATATATTTCACCTCGATGATAAAATTTAGCCAAATTCTTAGACTATTACATTATATATCTTTTCGAACATATATTCAATAAAAAAGAAAATATTGTAAAAAAATGTAGAAATATTGATTTAATATAAAATGTTATACTAGAAAGGTTAATATTTATACAATATCACTATAGACTAAATTTTTAGATTATCACATAATTTTTCCAAACCTCATATAATGATTTGGGAGGTTGAAAAAATGTTTAAAAAAAATAATGATGTTGATTTATTAGGAGACAAAGATAAAAAAGTCAAAGCATTAGAAGAAGAACTCTTTATATTAAAAGGTATTCAAGATGCTATGCCAGATCCTTATTTTGTAAGAGATATGGACTATAATATAATCCTTTGGCCTAAGTCTATGGAAGATCTTATGGGATATAGCGAAAAAGAAGCTAAAACTATAAAGTGTGGAGATCTATTTAAAGCTACCGTTTGTAAAGATTGTCCTACTCAAAAATGTATAGCTAGTAAAGAGTTCTTAAAAGATGCTAGTGTGGATGTATATACTAAAAGAGGAAAAGTGTTAAATACACTTGTCTCCAACGCTGGTATCTACGATAAAGAAGGAAATCCACTAGGTGCTGTAGAGATTGTAAAAGATAATTCTAAATATAAAAGTATGATACAAGCGGTAGGTGATAGTACTGAGCAACTAAGTGCTATCTCTGAAGAAATGGCAGCTTCTTCGCAGGAAGTAAGTTATATGTCAGATAAAGTAAAGAACCAAACTATCGAAGTTTCAAAAGCATCCCAAGAAGTATCAGCTGCTACTGAAGAAGTGAGTTCTCATTCAAATAAATGTGTAGAATATGCAAATGGTGTTAAAGAAAATATAGATAAAGTAAACACTTCAATGGATTATTCTGTAGAAAAGATTAATAATTTAGAGGAAAAATCTATAGCTATAGCAAATGCAATAACTCAAATACAAAATATTGCAGCACAAACAAATCTTTTAGCACTTAATGCATCTATTGAAGCAGCTAGAGCTGGAGAAACTGGAAGAGGATTTACTGTTGTAGCAGAAGAAATCCGAACACTTGCAGAGAGTTCAGATAACTTTTCAAAAGAAATTGAAACTACAATAAAAGAGATAAGCACTATGATAAAAGAAGTAACAAATGCTATTTCTAATGTAAATAAAGATTTCAGAGAAAGTGAATTAAGCACAAATGAAATGATAAATTTGATAAATGAGATTTCTAAGATTTCAGATTCTATGGTAGAATCTATGGAAAAAATTGAAAATGCTACTACTAACAATTTAGAAATAAGCTCAAAACAAAATGAATCGATGGAAGAATTAGAAAAAGTAGCACAAAATGTAGCTGAAATAGCACAAGTGACTCAGGTAGAATTTGAAAAGATAAAACATAATGATATGGGGTAATAAAACACTAGAAGATATTGCTAGTGTTTTATTACTATGAGATATAGATAGTAAAATGAAATTGGAATTAAAAAGTAAGGTATTAAAAAAAATTAAATAACAATTTTATAAATCCTATAAATGGGTATCATAAACTTAAGAAAACTTAAAGGAGAATAGTATGAAAAAAATAATTTCACTTATGTTAATATGCGTATTAGCATTTAGCTTAGTAGCATGTACACAAGAAGGAGAAAAACCATCAAAGACTCCAGGAGATACAGGAGAAAAACTTAGAATGGGATATATCACAATGGATCTTGGAAATCCATATTTTGTAAGAGTAATAGAAGGTATGAAAGAAAAGGCAAAAGAACTAGATATAGAATTAACCATTCATGATGGGAAAAGTGATGTAGAACCTCAAATAAAAGCTATGGAAGATCTTATAACACAAAAGGTGGATGCAATTATCCTTAGTGCAAATAGTTCAGAAGCTTTAAACCCTATGATACAAGAGGCTAAAAGTGCAGGTATTAAAGTTATAGCTGCAAATGCTGAAGTAGGAGATCCAGATGCATTTATAGGATCTATAGAATATGACAATGGCTTTCAAGCTGGAGAAATTGCAGGAGAATATATAAGAGATAATCTAAATGGTGAAGCAAAGGTTGCAATCCTTAAACTAGGTACAATCCCAGCTGCTTTAGAAAGAACAAGGGGTCAAAGAGAAGGTGTACTATCTATTGCACCAAATGCTAAGATAGTTGCCGAACCTGAAGCTAGTACTAGGGAACTTGGACTAAATGCTATAGAAACACTTTTGCAATCTAATCCAGACTTAAATGTAGTATTAGGAATAAATGATGATTCAGTGCTTGGTGCATATCAGGCGATGATGTCAGCTGGAAAAGATGGAAAAGATATAGTTTTGGTAGGTTTTGATGCAATAGAAGAAGCATTACTGAAAATTAAAGAAGGCGGAATATATAGAGGTACTATAGATATAGCTCCATTTGAAAGTGGTAAAGTTATAATTGAAACTGCAAAAAAAGTAGTAAAAGATGGACCAATAAAAGAATTAATAGAATTTCCAGTTACTAAAGTAACACCTGAAAATGTAGATAAATTTTTAAATAAATAATAAATTATCCTCCATTTTTTAATGGAGGATAATTTATATAAAGATAAGGAGATACCATGAAAGAGTTTATATTGAAATTAGAAAACCTTACTAAAGAGTACCCAGGAGTAGTTGCACTTAATAATGTAAGTATAGAATTTGAAAAAGGTAAGATTCATTCTCTTGTAGGAGAAAATGGTGCAGGCAAATCTACCCTTATAAAGCTTATCACAGGGGCAGTAGATAAAACTTCTGGAAAAATTTATTATAAAGGAAATGAAATTGAAAATAATTCCCCCATAAATAGCTTGAATAAAGGAATCATACCAGTATATCAAGAGCTTAATATGATACCGACACTTTCTATTGTAGAAAATATTTTTTATGGAAACGAAAAAACAAATGGATTGATTTTAGATAAAAAATATATGCTCAAAAAAACTAGAGAATTATTAACAGAAGTAGGACTTAATATATCGCCTGAAACTAAGATAAGAGATATGGGGATTGGAAATCAACAATTAGTAGAGATTTCAAAAGCCCTTGTAAGAAATGTTGAGGTGTTAATATTAGATGAACCCACTGCATCACTAACTGATAATGAAATAAAAAATTTATTTCATATAATAAATAAACTTAAAACCGATGGGGTAACTATAATATACATATCCCATAGACTAGATGAAGTCTTAGAGATATCAGATACCATTACAGTTTTAAGAGATGGTAAAGTGATAGATAGCAAATCACCAACTGAACTTGATGAAGAAATGCTAGTAAATCTTATGGTTGGAAGAGACCTTATCCGAAATAAAAAAGAAAAAGAAAAAGAAATAGTTTCTCAAAGAGTTTTAGAATTTAAAAATGTAAATACGAACAAGATAAAAGATATATCTTTTATCTTGTTAAAAGGTGAAATACTAGGAATAGCTGGACTTATAGGATCAGGAAGGACAGAACTTGCAGAAGCAATATTTGGAGTAGATGAAATACTTTCAGGAGAAGTTTTTATAGGGGGAAAACAAAAGAAGATAAAGTCGCCAAGAGATGCTATAGAAGAAAACATAGCATTCATAACAGAAGATAGAAAATCTTTAGGATTGTTACTAGATCTATCAGTTTTAGAAAATGTAACTTATTCTTCACTAGAAAACATTAGTAAAATAGGAGTTATAGATAAAAGAAAAGAAGAAAAGCTTGTAAAAAATATATTAGAAAAATTACAAGTTAAGTACTCCACACTCGGAGAAAAAGTTTTAAACCTAAGTGGAGGAAATCAACAAAAGATAGTTATAGCAAAATGGCTTCTGTCAAACGCATCTATATTTATATTTGATGAGCCTACTAGAGGAATAGATGTAGGTGCTAAAGAAGAGATATATAATATACTAAGAAGTTTAACAGAGGAAGGAAAGTCCATTATAATGATATCTTCAGAAATGCAGGAAGTCATAAATATTTCTGATAGAATACTTGTTATGAGTAATGGGCATATAGTATCAGAATATAAATCATCTGAAATTACATCGGAAAAGATTTTTATAGATTCAGCAAGTCTATTAAAGGAGCAAAAAAATGGATAAAATTAAAAGAAGTGGAGTTTTTACTTATGGAATATTGATATTTTTAATGGTTTTATTTTTATTTTTATCTTTCAGTAGTCCATATTTTTTAACAGTAGATAATCTAACTAAGGTTTTAAGACAAATTGCAGTGGTAGGTATTGTGACAGTAAGTATGACTATGGTAATTCTTACCGGAGGAATAGATCTATCTGTAGGCTCTATACTAGGACTTACTTCCGTAATACTTGCAAAACTTATGGTTGCAGGCGTTAGTGTCCCTATAGCTATTATAATTACACTTATATCAGGAATGGGTCTTGGCTTATTTAATGGATTTTTAATAAATAAGATAAAGATATCTCCCCTTATTTCAACACTTGGAACAATGACTATATATAGTGGCATCACTTATATAGTTACAAAGGGGGTAAGCATATTTGGATTTCCTAAAAGTTTTTCATTTATAGGTCAAGGTTATATCCTCGGAGTACCAGTTCCTATAATAATACTAGTTATAGTATATATATTTGGATTCTTTATTTTAAACTATACAAGGTTTGGAAGATATCTATATGGAATAGGAGCCAATGAAAAAGCATCTATTCTTTCTGGAGTAGATGTTGTAAAGATAAAATATGTAGTTTATATTTTATCAGGTCTACTAGCTTCTCTTGCATCAGTTGTAATGTTATCTAGAATAAATAGTGCTCTTCCTAGTACAGGGGTCGGCTTAGAATTTGACGTTGTAACAGCAGTGGTACTAGGAGGAATAAGTGTAAACGGAGGCGAGGGAAAGCTTCAGGGTGTAGTTATTGGATTGTTGATAATTGCTATACTTTCTAATGGGATGATACTTCTAGGAGTAGACACTTACTTTCAAACAGTAGTAAAAGGAGCTGTGCTTCTAATGGCAGTTGGTATAGATAATATTTCTAAAAAATAAACTTGCTAAAACAAAATTAAAATTAGAAAACAAAGCTACCCCAACGTTTTATTAAGTCGGGGTAGCTTTGATTTCTAATGTATAAATTAAATTTATTTTATTTTATATAATCATTACTAATTAGAATATCTGATAAAATTTTTGTAGGTATAGTAAATTCTAAAACACCCATAAATCCAGGAGCTACTTCATATTCGTCAAAAGATATAATTAAATTACTATTTTCATCAATATAAAAATGTTGATCAGGAGCGATTTTTTCAAAGTTATCTAAATCGTTACCTAGTTCTTCTAACCAATAAATTTTAGAATCATCCTTTTTATTGTTTTCAATCATCTGCTCTTTAATATTTTCACTTATAATTTCTATATACTTATCATCTTTAAATAGAGAAGGTAGAGTTATTAATATATTATCTTTTTTAGAAATTGTATCAAATGTAAATTCTGTAGAAGAAGAAGCGGCAGTATTTGTTTTATATCTAGCTATTGAAAAGATTTCATCGGTATCAGTTTTTACAATATATCCACTATCTACTCCTAAATAACCTTGCCCATTTTCTTTTAAATCTTCAATTTCCTTCATAAATTCTTCATAAAGTTTTTTGTTTTCTTTTAAATATTTTTCATTTAAACTATTTTGTAGATTTTCATTTTCTAAACCTTCTATCTTAGGGGTTACTATATTTCCCTGATAATGATCTTGATCTATTTTGTACTCTCTAAAGGTTAAGACTTTAACTACACTTCCAATAACTGGAATATTACCTAAGCTATCTGCAATAACAAAACTAGTATTTACACCTGCTATTACAAGTACAAATAAAGCAGCAACAGAGGATAATAGGGTTAAGGCTTTTCTAATACTTTTTTGCTTTCTCATTTCAATTCTCCTCTCTCTTAATGTCTGTTCTATTAAGGAATCTAATTCCTTTGGAATGGGAATATTTTTATAGTCTTCTTTTAACTGTTCTATTTTTTTATCAAACATTTTTAACCTCCTTATCACCAATATTAATATTTATCTTTAGCTTTTTTAAACCTTTGTAAAGATTAGTTTTTACAGTATTTATATTTTGACCTAATATAGATGCTATTTCTTTTAACGGTAGATCTTCAAAATATCTTAATATTATAATTGTACGATAGTTATTAGGAAGCTCATTTAATGCTTTTTCTAAGTCTATATCTTCATAAATATCAATACGACCAATATCATTATAAAGTAAGGATTCATCGTCTACTAAAACTTCTCTTTTTCTTTTTCTAATAAAGTCTATAGAAGTATTTACAACTATTCTATAAAACCAAGTCTTAATAAATTGAGGTTCTTTGAGGCTATCAATAGATGAAAATGCTTTAAATATAGATTCTTGAACAATATCTAGAGAATCTTCAACATTTCTTACATAGCTATAAGCTAATCTATAGATGGCATCTTGATATTCAATTATATAATCCTCAACATATTTTTCCAATTCAACTTTGCGCATTTTAAGCTTCCCTTCATATTTCATTTCTATCGTAAAGGCCTTTACAATATATAGACGGATAACTATCTTAAAAAGTTTCAAAACAATTAACATTTAATTAAATTATAATAGATATATATGAATTTGTATGTGAATAAAGTCTAAAAGTATCCCGTAGCTGCTAAATATTAGGTATTTGTTCACTACTGTAAATGTCAATATAAGAACGGTTCTTATATTGACATTTACATCTAATTAGAGAAATGAAAAACTTATGGCAGTATTAGGAAGATTTGAAGATCTTCACCTTTCGAGCCTGTCAAATTATCTTGAAAGTACTAAAATGGAGTAGTGGTAAGTAAATAAAGATTATAGCCAAATAGATTTAGAAATTTAAGTTAAAATACTATTTAACAAAAAATAGTTATAATTAGATAGATTGTCTAATTTTCAGAATTTGATATAATAGGAATAGCGCTTAAAATCGTAAAAATCAAGTTTATAAATTTAGATGAGGTGAAACACTTGGCTTACACAAAAGATAATACAGATATAGTTGGAACTATTAATGGATAAATAATAAAGACAATATAAAAAACTATAAAGATCTATTAAACTCAAAACTAGGGTATAGCAGAAATAACATAATGGAATTGATAGATATGGTTGAAGAAATTAAACTATTAAATAAAAAAGATAAAAAGATAAAATTAACTTCTGAACGAATGGAAATCAATAAAAAATTAGTTAAACTATATGAAAAATTGGAGGATATAATAAATGGATAAATTTGAAAAAGTACCAAGTGGAATATTTGATAAAATAGAAGATAATAAAAAACAATTTATAAGTAAATTTGTAAATGATTTAGAAGAACTATTCCCAGAAACAGTTAGAGATGGAGTAGTAGATTTTCAAGCCTTACTTGATAGGTTTGGAAAATATGAAGAAGAGGACAAAAACGTAGAAAAATATAATATGACTTGGATAGGTAAAAGAGAAGCTATAAGAGAAGCTGATGAAGATATAGTAGGTAAAACTCTTAAATATGTAGAAGAAGATAGTAAAAATCCTGAAACCACTCAAAACTTATATATAGAAGGAGATAATCTGGAGGTTATTAAATTACTTAGACAATCTTATTATGGTAAAATTAAAATGATTTACATAGATCCGCCTTATAACACAGGGAACGATTTTGTATATAAAGATAACTTTGCTATGAGTGAAGAAGAATATGCTAAGCTTTCCGGGGAAGTAGATGAATATGGCGAAAGACTTGTGAAAAACTCAAAAGACTCAGGAAGATTTCATTCTGACTGGTTAAATATGATGTATCCTAGACTTAAGGTAGCAAAAGATTTGCTTAAAGATGATGGAGTTATATTTATATCTATAGATGATAATGAAGTTCATAATATAAGAAAGATTTGTGATGAAATATTTGGAGAAAGGAATTTTGTAGAACAATTAATATGGAAACGAAGGGCGACTGCTCCCAATGATAGAATTATTGGTAAAAATCATGAATACATTATTTGTTTTGCAAAAAACATTGAATCTGTGGTTCTTAATCTACAGCCAAGAAATGATAGCATAAATGAAAGATATAAAAACCCCGATAATGATTCACGCGGGAGGTGGGCTGCATCAGATTTAAGTGCGAATGGGAAAGGTGGCAGATTAGTAGAAAGCTGTATATTTCCAATAATGAATCCTGATACAAAAGAAATGTTTGATCCTCCTCAGAATAAATGCTGGCTATATAATAAAGAAAAAATAGAGCAATTACTTAATGAAGGTAGGATTGGATTTAGAAAGAATTCTGGAAGTCCATTTCTAAAAAGATATATAACAGAAGTAAGACAAGGTGCAACTCTACCTACTATAATTGAAAAGGGTGGGTTTTCTTCTGACTCTGCTAAAGAAATAAAAGATTTATTCAAAAAGGATGTTTTTGAATTTAGTAAGCCTGTATCTTTGATAAAAATAATATCTAAAACTGGTTCTAATAATGAAGATATAATATTAGATTTTTTTTCAGGATCGTCTACTACAGCCCATGCGATTTTAGATTTAAATGCAGAAGACAATGGTAATAGAAAATATATAATGGTACAACTTCCAGAACCAACCGATGAAAAATCAGAAGCTTATAAAGCAGATTATAAAAACATATCTGAAATAGGTAAAGCAAGAATAAGAAAATCAGGAGATAACATTAAAAATGATCTAAAAGAAAGATTTAATAAAGCCAGTGAAGAGGAAAGAAAATTGATGAAAGATCCAGAGAACCTAGACATAGGATTTAAAGTATTTAAAGTAGAAGATACAAACCTTAAGAGAGTTAAAGACACTGTAGAAGAAGGAATAGACTTAGAAAAACTTAAAGCAATATCTCCAAAAGACTCTGATGACTTTAACCCTCATTTCACAGATATAGATGTAGTTTATGAAATGATGCTTAAAAGACAAGATATAGAATTAACAGAAGAAGTTATTAGACTAGACTATATAGGAGATAGAATTTATTTAGTAGGACAAGCGATATTGGTATGCTTAGAAGAGAAGATAAATGAAGAGATGATAGATAAAATAGGTAGTATTAAACCAGCTCTATCATGGATAATTCTTAGAGATAGTGCATTTGATAGCAATATAAACTTAAAACTAAATGCAGTTAAAAGATTGAGAGCAGTAATAAAAGAGATAAATGATATAAAAGATCAAAAAATCTATTGGATATAGGAGGAATATTGATGACTGAGAAAAAAATACAATTTGACATAGAAGAACTTGATTATCAAAAATATGCTGTCAATTCTTTAGTAGATTTATTTGTAGATATTCCTAAAGTAGTTACCAATCCTATATACGGAGACAAGTTAAATGTTATAAGAGCTTCTACTAGAGGATCAGGAAAGTATATTAGAAATAAAGAAATATCTCTTGGAGAAAAGTTTCTAAATAATTTAAAATATGTTCAGTTTGGCAACAATATTATGGCAAATGAAAGTATAGACCTAGATAAAGGAATACTAAATTTAACAGTAGAGATGGAAACAGGAACAGGTAAAACATATGTATATTTAAAAACTATAATGGAGCTTTATAAGCAATATGAAGGAAGTTTTAATAAATTTATAATAATAGTTCCTTCTGTAGCTATAAGGCTTGGAGTCCAGAAAAGTATAGATATATTTAAGCACCAAATAGCAAAAGATTACGATGGAATAGATATTTCTAAACATGTTCTTACATTCGATGCAAGTATAAAAGATGTAGCAGCTAGTGTAAGAGATAACTTTATAGATAAAAATGAATTAAGTATTTTAATAGTAAATACTCATGCTTTTAATAGTACAAATAATAGATTAAGAGATTCCTCAGGCGAGTACAATCTAGATAATGTTTCTGCTTGGGATCAGATGAAGGGTGTTCATCCTATAGTAATTCTTGATGAACCACAAAAGTTTGATGGTGGAGATTCTAAAAAAGAAATGACAAAGACAATGAAAGCTATATATGAAACAGATCCTAGATTTGTAATAAGATATTCAGCCACTCATAGACAAAAGATGAATTTAGTTTATGAACTGAGTTCTTATGATGCCTATGTAAAAGAACTAGTTAAGAGAATAAGAGTAAGATCTATAACTAGAAAATTACCTAAGGATTTTCCTTATATAAAATATATAAAGATGACTAAAAACAATGATGCTAAGATAGAGATACTATATAATGATACTGGAAAAGGCGTAAAAACTAAAACCTTTGATATTAATAAAGAAAAAGATAATATCTATGAATTTTCAGGAGAGTTAAAGCAATATAAGAACTATAGACTTCTAGAAAATCCTTTTAAAGGACATCCTTTAAAAATAGATGCAAATGGTAAAATGATTGAAATTGATGAAGGTGAGTCTATAACTCCTTTTACAGAATCGGATATAGTCAGACTACAAATGAGAATTGCTATAGAATCTCATTTAGAACAACAATTTAAATTGTTGGATAAAGGAAAAGAAATAAAAGCTTTATCACTATTTTTTATAGATGAAGTTAAAAAAGTTAGACAAGAAGATGGAGAAGATGGAGAATATTTTAGGATATTTGATCAAGAGTACTCTAAAATAGTAAAACAAGATAAATGGAAAGTAAAGTTTGAAAAATATATAGATAAGTTTCCATATTATGAAGATGTAAAATCAGTTAGAGAAGGGTACTTTGCAATAGATAAGTTAAAAACCAGAACTGAGATTATAGAAATAGATGAAAATAAAAAGTCATATAATCAAAAAGAGAAGAGAAGTATCGAAAATGGAATAGAACTTATATTAGAAAGGAAGGAAGACCTTATAGATTTTAAAACTTCTTTAGCTTTTATATTCTCACATTCTGCTTTAAGGGAAGGATGGGATAATCCTAATATATTTACCCTTTGTACTTTAAAGAAAAGTGATAATGAAATTGCTAAAAAACAAGAGATAGGTAGGGGGCTGAGACTTCCTGTAGATATTGATGGTAAAAGAAATAAAGATATAGAAGACAATGTACTAACTGTTGTAGCTAATAGTAGTTATGAAGAATTCAGTAAAAGCTTACAAAAATCTTACAATGAAGAAGCAGGATTTAATAAAGAACAAATAAGTCAAGATATAATAAACCAGATATTTAAAAATGCAGGTATCAAAGAAACTGAAATAGATTCAGAGCTTTCTTTAAGAATGGTTGAAGAGTTAAAGGAACATGAAATTATTAACTCTGAGGGAATATTAAATGAAAATATAAAAGAAAAACTAGACAGTATAGAGTTTAAAAATAAAGTATTGAAAGCACATTCAATAAAAATAAAAGAAGAGATTATAAATGTGATGGAAGAAAGAGGCTCTAGAAGTATAGTGATTGAAAATGGTGATGAAGAAAATATAGTAAATAAAATAAATAGCTTTGTTAATGAAGAAGATTTTAAGAAAATAGTTTTTAGATTAGGAGATAAATTATCTTATAAGACTACTTATAGAATAGACATAGATGAGGATAAGTTCTTAAAATCAGCTATAGAAAGATTAAATGAATACTTCTTATATAGAGATTTAACTGAGCAATACTATACTTTAGAAGAAGGTAAACATCATATAAATAAAATAACTGGAGCTGGATATGAAAAAGCTTTAGAAATAAAAGAAAAAATAGAAAATATGGAAATTAAAATAGAGAGAAGTACAGCTGAAATTATAAATTTTATAATGGAAGGAACAGACTTACCAAGAAGAAGTATTCAATATATATATGACAGTATAGATAAAAAACACTTATTTAACAGCCAAGAATATTTAGACGGAGCTTTGAAAGAAATAAAAGATGTTCTTTTAAAACAAATAAGTGAAAGTCCAATAGAATATGACTTATTGAAAGGCTATACTATATCTCAAACTGATATATTTAAAATGGATACGGTAATAAATACTGAAATAGGTAAAAAAGGTGTATATCTATATCCAAATGATCCAAGAGTTGATAATAACAGTACTAAAAGAGGAATTAATAGATATTATAAATTTGATAGTAAAGGGGAAGAAGAATTTGCTATTCAATTGGATAAGGATGCTAAAGTAAAATTGTTTACTAAATTAAGTAAAGGTGGATTTGTAATAGACACCCCTTATGGAAATTACACTCCTGACTGGGCTATAGTTTATGAAGATGATGGAAAAGATAACCTTTATTTCATAGCAGAAACAAAGTTTCAAAAAGAAGAAAAAGATTTAATGGGAGTAGAAAAATTTAAGATAAAATGTGGAGAAGCACATTTTGAAACTATAAGTGAAGAATCAGGAAAAGATATTAAATTTACTTGGGCAAGTTCATATGAAAACTTTAAAAATAAAAATGGATTGTATTGATTGAATTAATATATGGGTACAAGAGTAAAATAATCTGGATAAAATTGATTTAGATTAAGTAAAAGACATAGGTAAAGCTTACCCATATTAAAAAAACATAGGTAAAAAATCGTAAAAATTACCTATGTTTTTTTATTCTCATTGTTAACATCCTATGACAATCAATTTTTAAATCAAGGGTTCACTTATATTAAAAGAAGGCGAGGTATTAACATACTTAAACAAGTAGTACACATAGGTACAACAGTAACAGGTATATATAAAATTTATGCTAGTTTAAAAGAAAATGGTGTAGAATTTATTTCAGATTCTCAATATTTCGATTTAACATATCAAGGTTTTGGTGAAATTAAAGCAGTATACTTTAAAGATTAATATTGGATTATGTTGTAACTATTAGAACTTATAGAATAAGGATCAGTTATAGACTTAGAAAATAAAATTATATTAGGATTATAGGAGGAGTTTTATGAGTAAAATAACTAAGAAAAAGAAAGATCATCCTATTGATATAGCTACAAGTTTAATGGCTTTAATAAGTCTCATGCTTTATCTTAATACTAAAAATATAGTGCTGGCTATTATAACTTTTTTACTGGGAACCGCTATATCAATTTTTGTTGTTGTAAAGATAAGTTTAAAGAAAAAGAAAAAGGATTATCAGAAATTATTAAACAGTGGAATTGATGATTTAGATACAATGTCTGGGTTAGACTTTGAAAAATTTATATTAGTACATTTCCAAAATCAAGGATATAAAGGTGAGGTTACAAAGGCTACTAATGATTATGGTGCTGATTTAATTTTAAATAAAGATGGTTCAAAGATTGTGGTACAAGCTAAACGATGGAAAGATAAGGTAGGAATTACTGCCATACAAGAAATTGTGGGAGCTATTAATTATTATGGCGCATCTAAAGGTATGGTTATTACTAATAGCTATTTTACATCCAATGCTCAGAACTTAGCAAAGGCTAATAATATAGAGTTATGGGATAGAGATATGCT
This sequence comes from Tissierella creatinophila DSM 6911, assembly GCF_001940565.1. Classification (GTDB taxonomy): domain Bacteria; phylum Bacillota; class Clostridia; order Tissierellales; family Tissierellaceae; genus Tissierella_A; species Tissierella_A creatinophila. Next base: position 1,275 of record NZ_LTDM01000002.1, on the reverse strand, counting down.
TATTGGCATCATGTCTAAAAACCAAGGTAAGAATCTAGCTGAAAAGTTAAAATATGAAACAGAGGTTCAAGCAGAGTATTGTCCTATGTGCAAAAGTAAATTATTAATTCGAAAAGGTAAGAGAGGTTCATTTTGGGGTTGTTCAAATTTTCCAAAATGTAGATTTACTAAAGATTTAAATTGAAAATAATAGAATAGTGTGTAAGTTATTATGATTTTCTTGAATTAATCCAGAAAGGTAGTGATAGCATATGTCTAACTTGTTTATAAGAGAGAAAAAGTATCTTTGTGAAAATTATGCCAAACTTGGATATAAAAAACTCAACTAATAGAGCATTAGAATATTTTGTATGAGCCGTAAAAAGTCAATTATTTTGGGATGGAAATAAAAGAACAAGCTCTTTAATGGCAAATAAGATATTGATAGGAAATGGTGAGGGCATATTTACTAATTAAATTTTACACTACAAAAGCTACAGAACCGTTAATATTACAAGGACAGAGTATGTTTTATACTCTGTCCTTTAAGCTTGTCTTACAATCTTTCTTTATCTTCTATAAGTCGTTTAAAACTTGTTCTAAACTTATCATCATTTTCCTTTGTTCTCTTCTTAAATTTACTATGGTGTTTTCCAGTCTTTCTTAACTCTTTATGAATATGACGAGTATTAAGCATTCCATCAATATTGTAAGAAGTATATACTAACCCATTTTGGTTTATAGGATAAGCTTCTTTTGATATACACATTGCAGCAAGTCCATAGTCTGGTCCTCTGTCAAGAAAAAGGACAAATTAAACATAATAAATCTATATTCTGTTAAATAATATTTTCTTCCTCATAGTCATAAGGCGACTTCATGTCACAGTGACTATGTATTCTCTTTGTATTGTAGAATGTTTCAATGTATTCAAATATTAACTCATGAGCATGACTTAGATGCTGAATTACAAATCTATTCAGCCATTCTCTTTTAATAAGTGCATGAAAAGACTCGATTACTGCATTATCCCAAGGGTTACCTTTCCTTGAGTAACTCCTTATAAAGCTTTCTGCAGGAGTAGCGTCAATATAAGCTTTTGAGATGTATTGCACGCCTCTGTCGCTGTGAATAATTATGGGGCAATCTATTTTTCTGTTTTGCTTTGACTTTTCTATTGCTCTTAAAACACTTTTAGTAGAAAGATTATCAGTTAAATGCCAACCGACTATTTTTCTTGAATATAGATCCATTATTGATGCTAAATATACAAAACCAGATAAAGTATAAATATAA
>NZ_LTDM01000001.1 GCF_001940565.1 Tissierella creatinophila DSM 6911 | reverse complement strand
CTTAAAGATAAACTTAATAAAATTGTAGAAAATTATAAAAATATTAACCAAGAGAATAAATATGTAAACAATATTTTACTTAAACTAAATGGGTTAGATATGTTAGAAAAAAATATTTATGACTTAAAAAATAAAAGTAAAAAATTGATTTTATATAAAAATATAAATAATGTTTTGCATGAAAATAAAAAACAAATAAATTATAATGAAAAATTAATAAATTATTTGTCCAATATAAATATTATAGAAAGCATAGTACTAAAAATAGATAATTTAAAAAGCAAACTAGGAAATTTACAGAAATTTAAGCTACAGATGAATTATTCTAAAATAGAACTACAAAAGCTACATTTAATAAATGATAACTTAAAAGATATAGATTTAATTAAAAATAAAACTGATATCGTTGAAATTAAAATTAATAAGCTTAAAAGTTTAAATAGTATTAAAAAAAAGGTAGATTCAGTTAGTATAAGATTAAATACAGGTGAATCTTATATAAAAGATTTAAAAGGTTTAGAGGAGATTGATATATTATTGAAAGAGTTAGATAATAAGATAGATAGGAAACATTTGATAGTAGAGCTAGCTACAAGTTTTCATAATTACAAACTAGAAATTGAAAATCAGCAAAAAAGTTTTATTGATGCTAAGAAAAGTATAAATGATAATCTAAAAACTTATGAAGCTTTACTTATGAAAAGTGAGATATGTCCATTTTGTCTAAGTGATATAAATGAAAATAAAATAGAACATATTATTGAACATTATAGTTAGGAGGTATATTTATATGGAATATGAAAAAGAATTAAGTATTCTAAAAGAAAATTTAGAAAAAGCTAAAACATTAAAGTATAAAGCGGAGGCAAGGCTTGAACAATTAAAAAAACAAGAAGAAGATTTAATAAATGAGCTTAAAGAATTAGATGTAAACCCAGAAGATTTAGATCTTGAGATAGAAAAATTAACTAATGAAATAGATGAATTATTCCAAAAGTCTAATGAGCTGTTGCCTAAAGATATTTTAGAAAAGAAGTGATATTATGATAAAAGATATTAATGAATTAGATAGACAAATAGAAAAACTTAAAACCTATACTTCTAGAGAGTTAGGAAAAAGAGAAAAACTTGATGAACAACTTAATCTTTATTTAAAAGATTATAGTTATATAAATTCACAAATTGAACTGTTAGAAAAAGTAGTAATCTTATTTCAAAAAACATCTGAATTTGCTAGAAATCAAGCTAAATCGCAAATTGAAAATCTAGTAACAAAATGCCTTCAATTTATATTTGAATCAAATGTAAAATTTACTATAGAGTTGGAAGATTTAAGAAATAAAGCAAATGCAGAATTTTATGTAGTAGATGAAACAGAACATTTACAAATAAAGACAAAGCCAGAATTATCTAGAGGTGGTGGGGTAGTGGATATTATTTCATTGGCGCTTCGAATCGCATTTTTACAAATACACAAGCCCAGTATACAAGGTCCATTAATATTAGATGAACCAGCTAAACATGTTAGTCAAGAGTTTATAAATAATGTGGGGGAATTTTTAAAACAAACTTCAGAAATGTTTAATAGGCAAATAATAATGATAACTCACGATAACTACTTAGCTTCTTTAAGCGATAGGAGTTATAAAGTTAATTTGATAGATACCGTAAGTATTGTAAAACAAATAGAAGAGTAATTATTGCTTGACATATAATGTTATAAGTAATAAAATAAAGTTGTATAACTATACATGAAATTTATAATTTTCTATGCTAAATTATTTTAAAATCAAAAATTGAGAATGTAGTATGGAACTTGAAAATTTAATACAACAGGAGGTGTTAATTATTGAAGCTTTATTTGGAATTGGCGGAATAATAATTGGACTAGTAATCGGGTATTTTGTAAGGAAAAATATTGGTGAAGGAAAAATAGGTGTAGCAGAAGAACTTTCTAAAAGAATTTTAGAAGATGCTGAAAAAGATGGAGAAGCTCATAAAAAAGAATTATTATTAGAAGCTAAAGATGAAATTCATAAACTTAGAATGGAGTCAGAAAGAGAGACAAGAGAAAGACGAAATGAAATCCAAAAACTTGAAAAAAGAGTCCTAAATAAAGAAGAAAGTTTGGATAAAAGGTCTGAAAACATCGAAAGAAAAGAAGAACAAATTACCAAAAGAAATAAGCAATTAGATGAAAAAGAAGCTTCTATTACCAGTATTTATGATGAGCAAGTCTTGGAATTAGAAAGAATTTCTGGTTTAAGTACTGATGAAGCAAAAGAAATCTTATTTGATGATGTTAAAAAAGAAGTATCGCATGAATCTGCAATAATGATTAAAGAAATTGAAAATGAAGCTAAACAAGAAGCTGAAAAAAGGTCTAAAGAAATTATATCTAGAGCAATACAAAGATATGCGGCGGATCATGTAGCTGAAACAACAGTTACCGTAGTTTCCTTACCAAATGATGAAATGAAAGGTAGAATAATCGGTAGAGAGGGTAGGAATATTAGAACTCTTGAAACATTAACTGGAATTGATTTAATTATAGACGATACTCCAGAAGCTGTAGTTTTATCTGGATTTGATCCAATTAGAAGAGAAATAGCTAGAATAGCTTTAGAAAAGCTTATTGTAGATGGAAGAATACATCCTGCTAGAATTGAAGAAATGGTAGATAAGGCTAAAAAAGAAGTAGATAGTATAATAAAAGAAGCTGGAGAGCAAGCAGCATTTGATACTGGTATTCATGGTCTTCATCCAGAAATAATAAAATTATTAGGAAGACTAAAATATAGAACTAGTTATGGACAAAATGTTTTAAACCATTCTATTGAAGTATCTCATTTAGCTGGCATTATGGCTGCTGAATTAGGTGCTGATGTTAAAATAGCAAGGAGAGCGGGACTTTTACATGATATTGGTAAGGCAGTAGACCATGAAATAGAAGGGCCACATGTAGATATTGGAGTGGACTTAGCAAAGAAATATAGAGAGTCCAAAGAAGTTATTCATGCAATAGCAGCTCATCATGGCGATTTAGAAGCAACTACTGTAGAAGCAATTTTAGTCCAAGCTTCGGATGCTATTTCAGCAGCTAGACCTGGGGCTAGAAGAGAATCTTTAGAGAATTATGTTAGAAGACTAGAAAAGCTAGAAGATATAGCTAATTCTATTGACGGAGTAGAAAAATCTTTTGCGATACAAGCTGGTCGTGAAATAAGAATTATGGTTAAACCTGAAGAAGTTAATGAAGCGAATACTATTCATACTGCAAGAGAAATTGTAAAAAGAATAGAAAGTGAACTTGATTACCCTGGACAAATAAAAGTAAATGTTATTAGAGAAACTAGATCAATTGAATATGCAAAGTAAAATTCTATTTTAAATATAAAGTTATTAATAGTAGATAATAATGAGAATTTTAAAATAAGTGCTATTATAATTGAATGAAATAAGAGTGTAAAATTAATTAATTATAAACCTAGAAGATAAAGTGATATAAAAGAAACCTGCCCCGGGGCAGGTTTCTTTTATATCAAAATTCAAGAAAAAGGTGAAGAAATGAAATTTGATTTACATGTTCATACTAATTATTCCGATGGGAAATTCAAACCTAGTAAAGTGATAGACATAGCTGTTGAAAGGAATTTAAATGGAATAGCTATAACAGATCATGATACAGTCTCAGGTCTTGATGAAGCTATAGAATATAGTAAACAATATAAAAATTTTAAAGTTATACCTGGGATAGAATTAGGATGTGTATATAATGATGAAGAAGTTCATATTCTAGGATATTTTATTGATTATAATTCTAAAGAATTATTAAAAGTTACAGAACAGTTGAGAAAAAATAGAGTTGAAAGAGGAAAAGAAATTATAGATAAATTAAGGGATTTAAATATAGGTATAAGCCAAAATGAAGTTCAAAGTTTAAGCAAAGAAGATTTTATAGGTAGAGTCCATATAGCTAGAGTTCTAGTTAAAAAAAACTATGCTGCTTCTATTGCTGATGCTTTTGAACGTTATTTAAATAAAAATTCTATTGCTTATGTTGCAAGGGAAACTTTGACTATAGAAGAATCTATAAATTTAATAAACTCAACTAATGGAATAGCAGTATTAGCACATCCAGGATTGTTAAAAGAAAAAGAAATAATAATTAATTATTGTATAAAAAATGGTATCCAAGGAATTGAATGTATACATTCAAAACACTCACAGATAGATACTGAAATGTTTAAAAATATAGCAAAAAAAGAGAAATTATTAATAACTGCGGGATCTGACTGCCATGGAGAAATAATAGATAATGATTTACTTTTAGGCAAATTTTATATAGGTAAAGATGAAATGTCACGAATTGAGAGGTTGATATAAATGAATGTATATAAAGGAGAGCGACAAAGACAATTCCCTACTACAATTGGTACAACTACTTTTGTAAAACTTTATATTCTACACCTACTAACCGAAAAACATTATTATGGCAATGAACTAAAAGATGAAATAAGTAAAAGAGTTGATTATAAATGGAGCCCAAGTCCTGGCATGATTTATCCTCTTTTAAGAGAACTTGAATCATCATCATATATTGAAGGTTGGTGGGAAGAGCCTACTAAAAGGTCTATAAGAAGATATAAAATCACAGATTCTGGTATAAAATACTATAATAATATAGTGTTAAAACATAAATCTTCATTTAATGATTCACTTACAATAATTAAGAATGTATTGAAAGATATATATGGAGAAAAATAAATTAAAGTCAATATATAATAGGAGGTATTATAGTTATGAAATTACAATTATCAAATATAGGGCTTAATATAGAACCATCGCTAACATTGGATATTTCCTCTAAGGCAAAGTCTATGAAAGACAAAGGAATAGATGTAATAAACTTTAGTGTGGGTGAACCTGATTTTAATACTCCGGAAAACATTAAATCTAGGGGTATAAAAGCTATACAAGAAAATCTAACTAGATATACAGCTTCTTCTGGAGTAGTAGAATTGAAAAAAGCAATATGTAATAAACTAAAAGAGGATAACAATCTAGATTATAATACCGAAAACATAATAGTATCAAATGGTGCAAAACACTCTATTTATAACGCTTTGATGGCTATACTTAATCCAGGAGATGAAGTTATAATTGGTGTTCCTTACTGGGTAAGTTATCCTGAAATTGTTAAACTTACGGGGGCGATTCCCGTTCTTATAGAAACTAGTGAAGAAAATAAATTTAAATTTACAATTGATGATTTAAATAGGGTTAAAACTTCTAATACAAAGATGATTATATTAAACAGTCCAAATAATCCCACTGGCTGTGTCTACACTAAAGATGAATTAATAAACATTGGAGAATGGGCTGTCAAAAACAACATATTTATACTATCTGATGAAATATATGAAAAATTAACTTATGATAATATAGAACATGTATCTATTGCATCTATAAATCAAGATATTAGAAATTTGACAATAACTATAAATGGCATGTCAAAAGCCTATGCTATGACTGGATGGAGAATAGGATATGCAGCAGCTCATAAAGATATAATAAAAGTAATGGCAGGCATTCAAAGTCATTCCACATCCAATCCTTGCTCTATCTCACAATATGCAAGTATAGAAGCTTTAATAGGAGATCAAGAAAAACTTATAGAGATGAATAAACAATTCATTGAAAGAAGAGATTATATGGTTAATGCTATAAATAATATAGATGGGCTAAGTTGTAAAAAACCAGAAGGAGCATTTTATGTGATGGTAAACTTTTCTAAATTACTTAATAAAAACATATTAGGTGAAACTATTAATTCTTCTTTAGATTTCAGTAATATCTTGTTGGATAAAGCAAAAGTTGCAGTAGTTCCTGGCATTGCATTTGGAAATGATAACTATATTAGATTATCCTATGCTACATCTCTAGATAATATAAAAGAGGGAATTAACAGAATTGAAAATATTATAAAAGGATAATTATAGCTCCATGTAGTTTAGATCGTTTAAACTGCATGGAGCTATATGTTTGTATTGTATCTATATAAATCTATGAACTAAGCAATAAAAACTTGATACAGATGATTTTAGAGACCATTTTATAAGTTTATATGTAAAAAAAATATATGATTGTAAGTTATGGAGATATATATTTAATTAATAAAGTATATATGATTATTTAAAGTATTGAATATATATCTCTTCTATGGTAGTATAATATTAGTCACAAAATTGATATTTTGTGACTAATATTATACTACCATAGAAGAGAGTGATTAATATGACAAAAATACCAATTATTCTTGAGGACTATTTAAATTATATGGAGACAATTAAAGGTACCTCTCCTAACACAATAAAAGAATATTTTTTTGATTTAAGGACATTTTTTAAGTTTTTAAAAATAAGATATAAATTAGTTGACGATAAGATAGAATTAAAAGATATCTTTATTGAAGATATTGATATAGATTTTATAAAAAGAGTTAATATACAAGATTTACATGCTTATATATCTTATATAGATAAAATACGTGATAATGGAAATCTTACTAAATCAAGGAAAGTTGCTTCCCTTAGATCATTCTTTAATTATTTACATTCGAAAGTAAACTTATTAGATATGAACCCAGCTCTTCAACTAGAATCTCCTAAAACCAAATCTAGACTACCAGTATATCTAACTTTGGAACAATCTCATAAACTTTTAGATGAAGCATTGGCTAATAAAAATGAGGAATATGCTAAAAGAGATTATGCTATAATTATGATGTTTCTTAACTGTGGGCTAAGATTATCTGAACTTTCTAGCATAGATATAGATAAAATTAGAAATGATGACACTCTATTAGTTATAGGAAAAGGAAATAAAGAAAGAACTATATTTTTGAATAAAGCTTGTATAGAAGCTATAAATGATTATTTAAAAGTAAGACCCAAAAATCCCAAAGATAAAAAAGCTTTATTTATAAGTAAACAAAAAAATCGTTTAAGTAATAGAGCAATTCAGCATATGATAGATAAATATTTAGAAAAAATAGGATTAGATACCAGTGTATACTCCACTCATAAATTACGACATACAGCTGCTACTTTGATGTATAAGTATGGCAATGTAGACATAAGAGCTTTACAAGAGATTTTAGGGCACGAATCAGTAGCTACAACTCAAATATATACTCATATTGATAATGAAAGATTAAGAGATGCAGTTAAAAGTAATCCTTTAGGAAAGAGAAAAAAATAGTCTATATAGACTATTTTTTTCTTAATGGAACTTTTATAACATCTCCTGGCTTTATGGATAAATTCTCCATTTTATTAACATCTCTTATTTTTGCCACCATATCTCTTACATCTGATTTATCTGGCTTATATTCTAATGCAATATCCCAAACTGTATCTCCTTTAGATATATAAACTTCTTTATATTTTACATTAGATAGAATATACTCTGCTCTACCAAATGATTTAAAAAAAGATAAAGTTGAAAAAATAAAATATACAATAAAAATAATAAATACATAAAATCTAGTTTTATTTACGATTTTATACTTTTTCACATTATTCACCTCGCACAATCGTTCTGAACAATAGTTCTATATATAATATAATATACAAACCTGCGTTCTTTGTCAAGCCTTTTTAATAAAAAAGAACCTTTGTTTGAATTGTTTATATATATGTGTTATAATTAAAATTAATATATGTATTCTAAAAAGTATATAATTACAATCAATAGAAAGAGGTGTATTCGATGTATGAAGATTTATCTCAAAAACAAATAGAAATACTGCTTTATATCAAAGGTGAAATACAACGTCAGGGTTACCCTCCTGCCGTGAGGGAGATATGTAAAGGTGTAGAATTAAAATCTACTTCAACAGTTCATGGTCATTTAGAAAAATTAGAATCCAAAGGTTATATCAGGAAAGATCCAACAAAACCAAGAGCTATAGAAATACTAGATAAAAATGATGATTTTTTATTAACTAAAAAAAGAACTGTAGATATTCCCATCATAGGAAAAGTAACCGCTGGAGCCCCCATACTTGCAGTAGAAAATATTGAAGATACTTATCCTGTTCCTTTAGAATTAGTAGAAGGACGTGATGTTTTCATGTTAAAAGTAAATGGTGAAAGCATGATAGATGCTGGAATCTTAGATGGAGACTTGGTACTTATTCAGGAGCAGTCAACAGCTAAGAATGGAGATATTATAGTTGCTTTATTAGAAGATGAAGCTACAATAAAACGTTTTTTTAAAGAAAAAGATACTATTAGACTCCAACCTGAAAACCAATTCATGGAACCTATCTATTCCAAAGATGTTAAAGTTTTGGGTAAAGCCATAGGACTCTTTAGAAGGATATAAGATTTAAAATACTATTAAAATAAAAACATAGACTACTTATAAGTAGTCTATGTTTTTTATAATTTAATTAAATTATCACTATATAAATTATTTAAGGACATGTATACTCCCAACTTACAATGTTCATAAGTAAGTCCCCCTTGATAATAAGCAAAATATGGTTCTCTCATTGGCCCATCAGCGCTTAGTTCAATAGAAGAACCTTCTATAAATCCCCCTGCAGCCATTATAACTTTATTTTCATATCCTGGCATATCCCAAGGCTCTGGGCTTATATAAGAATCTACTGCAGAAGCTGCTTGTATACCTTTACAAAACGCTACTACTCTATCTCCATTTAAAAATTCTACTGCTTGTATTATATCACTTCTTTTATCATCTAAATCTGGTACAATTCTAAATCCTAAACTTTTATATACAACACCAACTAAAAGAGCCCCTTTAACAGCCTCTGATACTATATGAGGTGCTAAAAACAAACCTTGAAGAGTAGTTCTAGTAGTTCCAAATGTAAGTCCGGCATCTTTACCAAGCCCGGGAGCGGTGCTTCTATTTGCTATAAGTTCTATTAGATTTTTTTTACCTACTATATAACCACCCGATAAAGCTAATCCTCCTCCAGGATTTTTGATTAAAGAACCAGCCATTATATCTGCACCTACTTCTGTAGGTTCTTTTGTATCTAAAAACTCACCATAACAATTATCTACCATAATAATAACATCTTTATTAAAAGATTTAATCTTAGATATGGCTTCTCCTATTTCTGTAATAGTTAAAGCTCTTCTGTCACTGTATCCTGTAGAGCGTTGAATCATAATTATCTTAGTCGTTTCATCTATCGTCTCTATTACTTTGTCTATATCTATCTTATTATCTATAAGGTCTATTTCTTTATAATTAATTCCAAATTCTAGTAAATTTCCTTTTTCATTGCCACTTATACCTATTACTGTTTGAAGAGTGTCATAAGGAGTGCCTGTAATAGATAAAAGACTATCTCCTGGTCTTAATATACCTGACAACGTAAGAGTAAGTGCATGTGTTCCTGATGAAATTGTAGGTCTTACTAAAGCATCTTCGGTGTTAAATATGTTGGCATATATTTCTTCTACCTTTTCTCTTCCAACATCCCCATAACCATACCCCGTAGTCCAATAAAAATCAGGAGAACTAAGTTTGCTCTCTTGCATAGCCCTTATCACCTTATATTGATTAAACTCTTTAATTTCATTTATAGAAGAGAATTTATCTTTTATAAGTTTTTCTTTATCTAATACGTATTCTACGATTTCACTTTTAATACCAAATCTATTGCTTAAAAATTTCTTAATTTGTACTTGCACATTTATTCACCTTTCTTTTGTCAAAATTAAATTTCTAATGTTATTTCATCATTAGGAATTATAGTAGAAATAGCATGTTTATAAATAAGCTGTTGCTTTTCTTCGCTATTTAAAATAATAGTATAATTATCAAAACCTCTTACCATACCTTTTATTTGATAACCATTCATAAGAAATATAGTAATTTTTATATTGTTTTTTCTAGCTATATTTAAAAATGTATCTTGTAAATTAACTGATTGTTTCATCTTTATTTACCTCCAATAAATTAATTTATATTTTCTAATATATAGTTTTGAGTGAAATTCTTCAGTAAGTTAAAATCTTCAAACTCATCTACATTTATCCATTTAATCCTACTGTCCCTTCTAAACCATGTAAGCTGTCTTTTAGCATAATTTCTACTCTTTTGTTTGATGAGATCTATTGACTCTTCTAATGTTAATCTTCCATCCAAATACAGGATTATCTCTTTATATCCAATCCCTTGTAGTGCTACAGAATTAGGATCGTATCCAATATTTAAAAGTAATTTTACTTCTTCAACAAGTCCTTGTTCTATCATAATATCTACTCGTTTATTTATTCTATCATATAGCTTGAGCCTATCCATATTTAAACCTATAATAACTAAATTATAATCTTTATTTTCTTTACGAAAATCTTTGTTGTAATCAGACATTGTTTTCCCAGTTAAATCATATATTTCTAAAGCTCTTATAATTCTTTTTTTATCATTCACACTGATTCTTTCTGAACTTACAAAATCTACATCCTCTAATAATTTATGAAGGTACTTTAGACCCTCTTCATTTGCTAAGTTCTCATATTTATCTCTAATGATTGGATCAAAAGCTACTTCCGTAAAATTTAAATCATATACTAAAGAATTAATATAAAGTCCTGTTCCCCCTACTATTATCGGCAATTTTTTGCGTTGGTTTATTTCAGTTATTATTTTTTTACACTTTGATTTAAAATCAGAGACAGTAAAATCTTCATTAGGATATATCAAGTCTACTAAATGATGTGGTACATTACCCATTTCTAAAGGTGATATTTTAGCAGTACCAATATCCATATATTTATATATTTGCATTGAATCTGCAGATATTATTTCACCATTTAAACTTTTAGCTAATTCTAAAGATAAATTTGTTTTACCAATACCAGTAGGACCAGTTATAACACATAGTTTTTCTTTCATCTTATTCATCCTTTTATAAAATTCGTAGAAACTGTTTTTCTATATCCTTTTTACTTAGTTCTATAAGAGTAGGTCTTCCATGAGGGCATGTATATGGATTGTTACATTTTTTCAAATCCTCAAATAGGGTCATTATTTCTAAATTATCTATCTTATCTCCACTTTTAATAGCATTAGTACAAGATATCTTCATTATCTTTTCTATTTTTGTTTCATAATTATTTTTTATGTTTTTAGACAAACCATCTAATATATCTAAAAATAAATCTTTAATTTTAGGTTCTCCAAATATCATAGGTACCCCTCTAAGAGCTATACTATTATCACCAAATTCATCTAAAATAAAACCTAATTTTTCAAATAAATCTTTATTTTCATTAACCATATCTAGTTCTTGATTTGTAAGCTGGAGGACTTCAGGATATAAAAGACCTTGGGTTATAATTTTTTCATTTTCATATTCTCTCCTGTATTTTTCATACATTATTCTTTCGTGAGCAGCATGCTGATCTATAAAAAAAAGTTTATTTTCATTTTTACTTTCAGCTAATATATAAGTATTAAAAACCCTACCTATTGGTTTTATATCCAATAAAATATCTTCAATTTTTTGTTCAACTACAACTTCATCTTTATATAAACTTTTATTTGAAGATATGTTTAAGTATTTCTTATTATAATTTGAAAGTTTTTCTTTTTCATCAACAACAGAAAACACTTCTTTTTTTCCTGTATAATTGTCTAAAGTATAGGTATCTAATGCTAAATCCTTTACAATTATATTTATATCTTTTTCATCTTTTTTATCTTCAATTTTATCAGTATAATCTAGTGAATCAAATAGTTCGGGAAGTGGATTTTTATCTTCACCTTTATTGTTAAAAGGTTTCATTTCAGGCACCACTACAGAAGGCATAAGCTTTTCTCTTATTATGTTAGTGATATTATTATATATATACTCTGAATTAACAAATTTAACTTCTTGTTTAGTAGGGTGAATATTTATATCAACTTCATTTGGGCTTAATTCTATATTTAATATAAATACTGGTAACCGATTTAAAGGAATTAATGATTTATATTGTTTTTCTATAATTTTAGATAAATTTAAATTTGAAATATATCTTCCGTTTATATAGAGATATTGATGATTTCTATTAGCTCTATAAAGATTATTGTTTGATATAAATCCACTTATTTTTAAATCATTTACTAAATAGTTAATAGGAATTAGATTTTTATGATAGTCTTTTCCAAGTACACTATAAATAGTATTTAATAAAGTGTTATTTTGAGGAGTTTTTAATATAATATTTCCATCTTTTATAAATTTAAAGGATACTTTAGAATTACCTAATGCTAATTTATTTATAATTTCGCTTATATGATTTGATTCAATATTAGAACTCTTTAAAAATTTTTGTCTAACGGGAAGATTATAAAAGATATTTCTTACTATTATAGTAGTTCCCTTAGGACATCCTATAGAGTTGCTTTCTACTACATGTCCATTCTTAACAAAAGCTTGTATGCCTATATCTGAGTTTTTTGTCTTGCTTAATACTTCTACATCTGAAACACTAGAAATACTAGCCAGAGCTTCTCCTCTAAATCCCAAGGATAATACATTGTATATATCTTCTACCGTTTGAAGTTTTGAAGTTGAATGCCTTTTAAAAGCTAATTCTATATCTTCTTTATTCATGCCTTCTCCATTGTCTGTAACTCTTATATATGACTTACCACCATCTTGAATTTCTATTATTATATTATCGCTACCAGCATCTATAGAATTTTCTATAAGCTCTTTTACTATTGAAGATGGTCTTTCAATGACTTCTCCGGCTGCGATTTGTTGAATAGTAGATTCATCTAATATTTTAATTTTACTCATTTTAATTCTCCTCTAAAGTTTTAGCCTCTTTAATTAATTTACTCAATATATTTAATGATTCTAGTGGAGTTAATTCATTTATATTTATATTTCTAATTTCATTTATATAATATTCCTTTTTATAATCCATTAAATCTAATTGCTTTTTTTCTTGTTTAGATTCACTTAAAACTCTAGTAATATTGATTTCGTGTGACATCTCTATCGTATTAAGAATTTCATTAGCTTTATCTATTATATCTTTATCAACACCAGCAAGTCTTGCTACTTGAATTCCATAACTCTTATTTGTACTTCCTTTTATTATCTTTCTTAAAAATATTATTTCTTCACCATTTTCTTTTGCTGACATGGTAAGATTTTTTATTTTACTAAACTTATCTTGAAGTTGAGTTAATTCATGATAATGAGTAGCAAATAAAGTTTTAGCATTTATATTATTAGTAATATGCTCTACTACCGCCCAAGCTATACTAAGCCCATCATAGGTACTAGTGCCTCTACCAACTTCATCTAATATTATTAGACTATTTTCTGTAGCATTTTTTATGATATTAGATACTTCATTCATCTCTACCATAAAAGTACTATCTCCCTTAGAAAGGTTATCTGCAGCTCCAATTCTTGTAAAAATCCTATCTACTATAGATATATTTGCTTCCATTGCTGGTACAAAACAACCTATTTGAGCCATCAAGATTATGATAGCTACTTGTCGCATATAGGTAGATTTACCAGCCATATTAGGCCCTGTAATTATATGAACCATATCCTTATCTTTATCTAAATAGGTATCATTAGGTATAAATAGATTGCCTTCTATTAAAGATTCTACTACTGGATGTCGTCCATCTTTGATATTAATATACCCTTTATTGTTTAATTTAGGTCTAGTATAATTATTTTCGTAAGAGATTTTACTCAAAGAGGTTGCTACATCAATTAAAGAAACTACTTTACTAGATGTTTGTATCCTAGGAATTTCGTTTTTTATCTTTTCTCTAATTGCTTGAAATATTTTATATTCTAATTTCAAAGACTCATCTTTAGCATTAAGAATTGTTTCTTCCATTTCTTTTAATTCTTCAGTAAAATATCTTTCAGCATTTTTTAAAGTTTGTTTTCTTATAAAATAATCTGGGACTTGAGAGATGTTAGATTTAGTAATCTCAAAATAATATCCAGATACTTTGTTATAACCTATTTTCAAGTTTTTAATACTCGTTTTCTGTTTCTCTTTTGCTTCTAAATTAGCTAGCCATTCTTTTCCTTTAACATTTGCTTCTCTAACTCTATCTAAATTTGCATCAAATCCAGCTTTAATTAGATCTCCTTCTTTTATTGCAATAGGAGGGTTATCTTTAATAGATTTATTTATAAGAATAAATATATCATTTAAATCATCCAATTTTTCACCTATTCTCACTAGATTATCATCACCAGTATCTACCAATATCTCTTTTAATAAAGGTAGTATCTCTAAAGAATTTTTTAAAGCTATAAGATCTCTACCATTGCAACTACCATTAGAAATTTTACCCGAGAGTCTTTCTAAATCATAAACTTGTTTTAATAATTCTCTAAGTTTTTCTAGGATTGGTATATTTTCAAAAAAATATTGTACCATATCAAGTCTTTTATTAATTTCTACTATACTTAATAATGGTTCTTCTAACCATTTTTTAAGTAATCTTCCTCCCATTGAAGTATTTGTTTTATCTAATATATAAATTAAAGCACCCTTTTTTTGCCTAGAAAGTATTGTCTCGTGAATTTCTAAATTAATCCTAGTATTTATATCTAATATCATATAATCTTTAGCTTCATAAAAAAACAAATTATTTATATGGTTTAAAGCATGCTTTTGAGTTTCATTTAGATAATCTATAAGTTTAGCAGTAGAAATTATAGAATATATTCTTTTTTCTATAGTTAAATTATCTAATGATTTATTAAATAGTTTAGTTATCAAGCTTTTTAAATCTTCATATTCAATATTTGTATCCTTATAAATGTTAAAAAACGGATTTAAATTATTTTTAATTATTTTAATATATTTATTGTTTGAAAATAGATTTTCATTACAAATTATTTCAGAAGGTGAAATTTTACCAAGTTCATCTATAATAAATTTATAACATTTCTCTTCATCTCTGTTTAAAAATTCAGTAGTATACATCTCTCCCGTTGAATTGTCAACATAACTTAATCCAACCCCAGTATTATCAATAAATATAGATGCTAAAAAATTATTAGTCTTTTCATCTAGTATATTAGTATCAGTAATAGTTCCAGGTGTTACTACTCTCACTACATCTCTTTTTACTATCCCTTTTGCTACAGAAGGATCTTCTAACTGTTCACATATAGCAACTTTATACCCTTTTTCTACAAGTCTTCCTATATAAACTTCAGCAACATGATGTGGAACTCCGCACATAGGAGCCTTTTCATTCATTCCGCAATCCCTTTGTGTTAAAGTAATCTCTAATTCTCTTGACGCTGTCAGAGCATCTTCAAAAAACATCTCGTAAAAATCTCCAAGTCTAAAAAAAAGTATAGAATCAGGATGTTTTTCTTTCACTTCCATATATTGTTTCATCATGGGTGTTAATTCTTTCAAAATGTAACCTCCATTGCTATTTAAATTACTGTTCCTTCTAAAGTAAAAGTATTAACATTATCAACCTTAACATTTACTATATTCCCTATTAACCTCTTACTACCCTTAAAGTGTACAAGTTTACCACTTGAAGTTCTACCACTTAATGTATCTTCATGATTTTTACTAATCTCTTCTACTAAAACTGAAACTTCTTTGTTTAGCAGACTTTCATTTTCTTTTAATCCTATTTCATGTAGTACATCCAATAGTTTTTGGAATCTATTATGTTTTATTTTATCAGGAATTTGATCTTCCATTTTAGCTGCAGGTGTTCCCTCTCGAATTGAATAAAGAAAAGTATATGCTGAATCAAATTTTACTTTTTTAACAAGATTTAAAGTTTCTTCAAAATCCTCTTCCTTCTCTCCAGGAAAACCTACTATTATATCTGTAGTAATACTTATATCTGGATTTATCTTTCTTATCTTGTCAATAACATTTAAATAATCTTCTTTCGTATATTTTCTATTCATAAGGTTTAAAACTTTATTGCTACCAGATTGAACTGGCAAATGAAGATGATTGCATAATTTATCTAATTTTCCATAAGAATCTATAAGTTCATCAGAAATATCTTTAGGATGTGATGTCATAAATCTAATTCTTTCTATTCCATCTATTTGATTTATATCTCTTAATAAATCTGGAAAGCTATATTTTTTCTCTAATGTTTTGCCATAAGAATTAACATTTTGTCCTAAAAGAGTAACTTCTTTACATCCATTATCTGCCAATCCTTTTATTTCCTCTAATATATTTTGAGGAGCTCTACTTACTTCTCTACCTCTTGTAAAAGGAACTATACAATAAGTACAAAAATTATTACACCCATGCATTATATTTACAAAAGCCTTAAAATCATATTTTCTATTAGCATCTATATTTTCATTTATTTGTTTAGTATCCTCTACTATATCTATAATGGTTTTACCAGTATTCAAATGAGTATTTACAAGCTCAGGAAGCTTGTGAATATTATTAGTTCCAAATATGATATCAACCTGTCTATATTTAGAAGTTATTATATCAACTACCTCTTGCCTTTGCATCATACAACCACATACGGCTAAAATTAAATCTGGATTTTTCCTTTTTTCTTGTTTTAATTCACCTAATTTTCCAAACACTTTATCTTCAGCTGATTTCCTTACGGCACATGTATTATATATTATTAAATCACATTCTTTTATATCATCTGTTAGTACATACCCCATTGCCTCTAATATCCAAGAAATCTTTTCTGAGTCATGCTCATTCATTTGACAACCATAGGTTTGTACAATATATTTTTTTATTTTATCTGTATTATTATTATTATTTTGTTTCATTTTTTTCCTCCTACTTCTCTTTATCTAATCTATTATATCAAACCTTTAACCATATTAAAAGACCAGAAGAGTATTCTGGTCTTTTAATATGGTTTTATTTATTTAATTAATAATAAAATTCATATTTTATTATATGGGCTATTTACTCTAATCTAATTAATAGTTGACCTGCTTCAATTCTATCTCCTTCTTTAACACTAATAGATTTTATAACCCCTTCAACAGAAGATGTGATTTGAGTTTCCATTTTCATCGCTTCAATTACAGCCACTAATTGATTTTTTTCTACATTATCTCCAGCTTTTATCAAAATCTTAGCGACAGTACCAGGTATACTTGAACCTATATCTTTCTTATCATCCAGATCTGCCATTTGAATTTCTATACTCGTGTTTACTACATTACTTGCTTTATCCAGTACTTTTATCGATCTTCTACTATCATTTACTTCAAAGTAAAGTGTTCTATATCCTTTATCGTCTATCCTGCCTATTTCAACTAACTTTATTACAAGTATTTTTCCATCTTCTATTTCTACTTCTCCTATTTCTCCCTCTCTTAGTCCATGGAAAAATATATCACTTTTCATTCTAGTTAGATCTCCATGTTCTTCTTTATATTTTAGGTAATCTTCAAATACCTTTGGATATAAAGCATATGAAAGTACATCTTTCATATCTGATTTTATATTATATTTTTCATCTAGATATTTAGATATCTTTGAAAGGTCTTCATCTTCTAACAGTTCTCCTGCTCTACAAGTAATAGGTTCTTTGCCTTTTAAAACTAGCTTTTGAAGTTTTTCCGGGAATCCTCCTGTAGGTTGACCCATCATTCCCATAAAATATGAATCTACACTATCTGGGAAAGCCATATCTTTTGCTTTTTCATATATATTCTCTTTATTTAAATCATTTTGAACCATAAATATAGCTAAGTCTCCTACTACCTTAGACGTAGGAGTTACCTTTATGATATCACCTAACATCTCATTTACTGTTTTATACATTTCTTTTACTTCACCAAATCTGTGTCCTAATCCAAAACTTTCAACTTGAGGTTTTAAATTTGAGTACTGTCCTCCAGGTATTTCATATTTATATATTTCTGCTGTTCCAGATTTAAGCTCTGATTCAAATTCAGAATATATCGGTCTTATATCACTCCAATAATCTGAAATAAGTTGAAGATTATCTAAATCAAGACCAGTACTTCTATCTGTATGTTCAAGAGCTGCTACAACAGAGTTTAAAGCAGGTTGGCTTGTAAGCCCTGACATACTGTTAAATGCAGCATCTACTATGTCTACGCCTGCAAGAGTAGCCATTAAAACTGTCGCTATCCCATTTCCACTTGTATCGTGAGTATGAAGGTGAATTGGAATCTTTATTTCTTTTTTTAATTCATTTATTAATTTATAAGCTGCTTCTGGTTTTAATAAAGAAGACATATCTTTTATACCTAATATATGTGCCCCAGTTTTTTCTAATTCTTTAGCAGTCTCAATATAATAATCTAATGTATATTTGGTCTTATTTTTATCCAATATATCCCCAGTATAACAAATACAAGTTTCTGCTACTTTCCCTGTTTTTAAAACTTCATCTATAGCTACTTTCATTCCTTCAAGATAGTTTAATGAATCAAATATCCTAAATATATCTATTCCACTCTTAGCTGATTGTTGTACAAATTCTCTAACTACATTATCCGGATAATTTTTATATCCAACTGCGTTTGATCCTCTAATTAACATTTGAAATAATATATTAGGTATTTTTTTTCTAAGAATTTCTAAACGTTCCCATGGAGATTCATTTAAAAATCTATAAGCTACATCAAATGTTGCCCCACCCCACATTTCAAGTGAGAAGATATCATTTCCCATTACGGAAATAGCTTTTGAAATATCAAACATATCAGTAGTTCTCATTCTAGTTGCCATAAGTGATTGGTGAGCATCCCTAAGAGTAGTATCAGTAATTAAAAGTCCTTTTTTATCTTTTATCCATTTAATAAGACCTTCTGGACCATTCTCATCTAATATCTGCTTTGTTCCTCTTTGTTGTGCAGGTCTTTCTACCGTTGGGATTCTTGGTAAATCAAATTCTGGTTTATTGCCTTTAGTTTTGTTAATTACCTTTTCTCCAATGTAATTTAAGACTTTAAGTTCAATATCTTTTTTTGCAGTTATATCAAATAATTCTTCATTGGAGGTGATAAAGCCGGTATTACATTGCCCATTGAGAAAATCAGGATGATTTAGCACATTTATAAGAAATGGTAGATTGGTTTTAACCCCTCTTATTTTCATCTCTTTTAAGGCTCTAGCAACTTTTCTAGATGCATCATCAAATGTCCTTGCCCATGAAGTAACTTTTACTAAAAGGCTATCGTAATAAGGGCTTATAGTTCCACCAGTAAATCCATTTCCGCCATCTAATCTAATTCCAAATCCTGAGCTTGTTCTATAGATATCTATATTACCTGTATCAGGAGCAAAATTGTTTTGAGGATCTTCTGTAGTTACTCTACATTGAATAGAATATCCATTAACTCTTATATCATCTTGACTTTTAATACCAATTTGTTCTGAATCCAATCTATATCCTTCAGCAATAAGAATTTGCGTTTGAACAATATCTATTCCTGTAACCATTTCTGTTACAGTATGTTCTACTTGTATTCTTGGATTTACTTCTATAAAGAAATGGTTTCCATGTTTATCTAATAAAAATTCTACAGTTCCTGCATTCATATAATTGACTGCTTTTACTATCTTAACCGCGTCATCACATATGTTTTTTCTCTGTTCATCTGTAATTGAAAAGGCCGGAGTATACTCTATTACCTTTTGATGTCTTCTTTGTATTGAACAATCCCTTTCAAATAGATGCACTATATTTCCATATTTATCTCCAAGTATTTGAACTTCAATGTGCTTTGGTTCTTCAATGTATTTCTCTATAAAAACATCTTCTATCCCAAATGCCTTTTTCGCCTCATTTTTAGCACTATAATATTCTCTTATTAAATCTTCTTCTTGTCTTACTATTCTCATTCCACGACCACCACCACCAGCGGCAGCTTTCAACATAATTGGGTATCCGCTAAAAGCAGCAAATTCTTTTGCTTCTGCTTCACTAGTTACGGATCTATCTATACCTGGTATTATGTTTACCCCTACACTACTTGCTACTTTCTTAGATTTTATTTTGTCCCCTAATTTTTCCATCATCTCAGGAGTAGGACCTATTAACTCTATTCCAACCTCCCTACATTTCCTTCCAAGTTCAGGATTTTCAGATAAGAATCCATACCCAGGATGTATAGCATCTACACCCTTTTTAAGTGCTATTTTGATTATCTCCTCTATACTTAAATAAGCCTCAAGGGGACCTTTATTTTTACCTATTAGATAGGATTCATCTGCTTTTGTACGAAACAGGGAACTTTTATCTTCTTCTGAATAAATAGCTACCGTTCTTATACCAAGTTCACTGCAAGCTCTAAATATTCTTATTGCAATTTCACCTCTATTTGCAACCAATATCTTTTTAAATTTATTTATCATAGTTACACCTCCGAAAATATATGCTATATTACACACTAATTCATCAAAGTATTCCTTATATTGTATATTTAATTAATGATACTGTAAACTCTTTTTTAAAATTTTTTTATTAAATCAAGAGTTTTCTTGTTTGTTTTTTAATATTAAAATATTTTATATTTTATCTAATCTAATATTTGTATAAATTGACTAATTTAGTAATCATTTGAAATTCCTCCTTATAAAATTTTAAAAAAAAGAAACACCTAATAAAATTAGATATTTAAAGATATAAAATATAAACCTATTCTTATCTTAGATAATAATTAAATAAATAGGTTCCTAATAAAATCAATCATTATAATGGTAATATTAAATTTATTTAACATAGTTCTATAAATATAATATTATATGTATATCTTTATAAACAAATTTTTTATAGTATTTTAAAGACTTACAATTTCTGTTTATATATCCTAATTATAATGTTTATATTACCATAAAAACAATGAAGATTTTTATCGAATTTTCATAATTTTAGCACAATACATTGCATTTGTCAACTTATAAATTATAAACTTATTAAAATATACATTATTATCTTAATAAATATTAAGATATATATCAAAAAAGAGCCAATAAAGGCTCTTTTTTATTATTATTTAACTTTAGTCCCAAATATTTTTTTAAAAATACTTTGCTCCTTATATCTTATAAGTTCTTCTTTTAATTTATTATTTTCGTTTATTTGTTCTTGATATTTCATCTTAAGTTTAGCATTTTCGCAAATCAAAACATCTCTTTCTTTTAAATTTATTTCATTTCTAAGTAAAATAATTTCTTCTTTTAAGTCAGATATTAAATCAGATGTATCTTGATTTTCTAGATAAAGATATTCTTCTAACCGTTCAAAAAATCTATCTTCTAAAACCTCAGAAATCTTTATAGCTATTTCTGAAGGAACTAATGTGTTATCCTCTTCTTTAACTATCTCTATTGAATTATCTTCATGATTCATAATAGTTTCAGGAGAATTTATTATTAGTTTTATTTGTTTGTTGCCAAAGCCTTTATCTTTCAACCCTTTAATATATTGAATAAGTTCAATTTCTTTATAAGTATAGTATCTATGATTAGAGTCTTTTCTTGGTATTTCTATTTCAAATTCTTTTTCATAATATCTTAAAACATGAGGAGCATATCCTGTAATATCTGAAGCTTCAGATATTGTATATTCTATATTGTGATCTAACATAATTTACCCCCTCTTTAATACTTAACTATAAATAGTTTTCGATTAAAGATAAATAACCCCTGTAAAAATTAAAACAACTATAAACTTTTTTTATTTTTTTGATTTAAAATTAATAGTACTAATTTTTTAGTACTATTAATTTTAAATTTTATTATTTATTATTTATTATATCACCAATAGTAGGTTCATTTTCTTCTTCAGTGATTTTATTTTGGCTTAAAGATTCTTCTTCTTTTTCTTCTTTCTCAATTTCTTTTATGCTAAGACTAATTCTTTTTTCTTCTAGATCTATATCTATAACCTTAACTTTTACAGTCTCTCCTACTTTTAAAATTTCAGAAGGACTCTCTATATGATCTTTAGATATTTGAGAAATATGAAGAAGTCCATCAACGCCTTCATTTAATCTTACAAACGCTCCAAATGCTAAAATATTTACTACCTTACCCTCTACAACATCTCCTAAGCTTATATTCTTTTCAAATTCATCCCAAGGTTTAGGAATAGTTTGTTTTAGCCCTAAAGAGATTCTGTTTTTTTCTTTATTTAAGTCTAAAATTTCAACTTCTACTTTATCTCCAGGATTTAATATACTTGAGGGATGTTTTACCCTATTCCAAGATAGATCTGATATATGGATTAGACCATCTACCCCACCCAAATCTACAAATGCACCAAAGTCAGTAAGCCTTTGTACTATTCCTTCTATATTTTCTCCTATTTTGAGTTTAGACCAAGTTTCTTCCCTTTGAACTTCTAATTCTTCTTTTTCAATTTCTTTTCTACTCAATATAATTCTTCTCTTTTTCTTATCAAAATCAACAATTTTTGCCTGTATTACTGTATCTTTATATTTTTCCATATCTTTAACAAAACTTACTGATATTAAAGAAGCAGGCATGAAAGCTTCTATTCCTTCTACTGATACTATAAGACCGCCTTTAACCGCCCTTAAAACTTTACCTTCTATTATTTTACCACTATTAAAGTATTCTTCAAGTATGTCCATGTTTTTAATATTTCCTACTCTTTTATAAGATAATACAACATTACCTTCTCCATCATCTGCTTTAAGAATGTAAACGTCTATTTTATCTCCTTCTTTAAAAAGATCTTTAGGATTGACATTTGTATCATTAGATAGTTCATCTTTACTTATTATACCATCAGATTTATAATTAATATTTACCATAACTTCATTAGAAGTTACAAATATTACTTCACCTGTTACTATTTCGCCTTTATGAATTCTAGTAAAAGAATTTTCAATTGCTTCCATCATTTCATTATCATTAAAATTATCCATTGTATAAATAGCCTCCTTAATTATCCAATCAGGTGTAGAAGCACCTGCTGTTACTCCTATTGTATTAAATTTAGATATACTTTGTAAAGGTAATTCATTAATTCTCTCTATATGAAATACATTCTTACAAAATTTTTCACTTATTTCCTTAAGTTTTAAAGTATTAGAACTCTCATAACCCCCTATTACTATCATAGCATCTACTTCCTTTGCCAATTCCATAGTAGCTATTTGTCTATTTTTAGTAGCTAAACAGATAGTATTAAAAACTTCTACTACTTGTCCTTTCTTTTTTACTTCTTCAGATAATTTATAAAATTGTTCATAAGTATTAGTAGTTTGGGATACTATACATATTTTATCTAATTCAGGCATCTTCTTTATATCTTCTACATTATTTACTATAAAAGCACCATTAGAACACCAACCATTTATACCTACTACTTCTGGATGATTTTTATCTCCTATTATAACTATATTATACCCTTTATTCATATACTCCTCTACTCTTTTATGAACTGACTTTACGTAAGGACAAGTTCCATCTATTATATTTATATTTAATTCTTCCATTTTTTGAATTTCTGGTTTAGTAATTCCATGGGCTCTAATTACAATATTACCATTTGGAATATCTTTTATATTTTGAATCTGTTTTAAACCTCTATTTTCTAATTCATCAACTACTTGTGGATTATGAATTAGAGGGCCATAAGAATATAAGCATCCTTTATTTACTTTTAATGCATTTTCTGTTTTATCTATGGCTCTTTTAACCCCAAAGCAAAATCCTGCATGCTCTGCTATAATAATATTCAATAATTATTTACCTCCTTCATATTTTAAACTATATATTTGAGATAAAATATGTTTACTTAAGTCACTATACTGTTCTGGAGTTAATTTACCTTCTATATCTTTATATAGATATAGAGGTTCACCTATATGAATTATAATTTTACTAAATAACTTATAATTACTTTCTATATATATAGGTAAAACTGGAGATTTAGATTTTATGGCAAGTAATGATACCCCTGATTTTGCATTGTTTAAATCCATTTTTTTAACTCTTGTCCCTTCTGGAAAAATTCCTAAAACTCTATCTTCTTTTAGAATTTTTAATGCATTTTTAACTGCCCCTATATCTACTTCATCTCTATTTACTGGAAAAGCACCTACTTTTCTTGCTATGAAATTTATTAGTTTATTATTAAAAATTTCTTTTTTAGCCATCCAACATATTTGACGAGAAAAAAATATAGATATTATAACGGGATCTAAATTGTTTTTATGATTAGAACATACAATTAACTTTCCATCCAAAGGGATATTTTCTTTACCAATTACTTTGAAACGAAATATTACACTAAATAAAATGTAAGCTATATTTACTAATATATCATAAAGCAACAGTATTCCCTCCCTTTACACACAATACAATTGCATCTACTACTTCTTTTATACTTTTTTCAGTAGTATCTATTAGTATTGCATCTTCAGCTTGCTTTAAGGGATCAGCTTCTCTATTACTATCTATTTTATCTCTTTTTCTAATATCTTCTTCAAGTACTTTGAGATTTATTTCTTTATCTCCATTTTGATTTAACTCTTTATACCTTCTAAGAGCCCTTTCTTCTATAGTAGCTGTTAAAAAGAATTTGTATTTAGCATTCGTTAGTACAACTGTACCAATATCTCTTCCATCCATCACTATATTTTTACATCTTGCCATATTTTGTTGTAATTCAACCATTTTTTGTCTAACTTCAGGAATTATAGCTATATACGAAACACTTTGACTTACATAATTAAGTCTTATTTCATCATTTATAACTTTACCATCTAAATAAATATTTCCATCTTTAAAGTCAATATTAGTAGTTTCTAATAGTTTCAATACTAGTTTTTTATCTTTAGGATCAAGATTATTTTCTAATACTTTCCATGTTAAAGCTCTATACATAGCACCTGTATCTATATATTCCATATTTAAGATTTTAGATACTTCTTTAGCTATCGTACTTTTTCCTGAACTTGCTGGTCCATCTATTGCAATAGAATAACACTCATTTTGCATAAAGTCCTCCTAATATCTATAAATTGTCCAATATAATTACCAAGACTCTATTCCTCACTCTAGTTATCATTATATCTCTATTAATTATATATTAAATATCCTTAGTATACAAGGATATTAAGTTTTAAATTAGTGTTTGTATTTTTAAACATTATTTCCAGCTAAGAACCCTGTCGAAAATGCTATTTGTAAATTGAATCCACCAGTTAAAGCATCCACATCTATAATTTCTCCAGCGAAAAAAAGATTTTTTACAATAAGAGATTCCATAGTAGAAGGGTTTATTTCTTTAATATTTATTCCTCCACTTGTAATTATGGCTTCTTCTATAGGTCTTAACTTCTTAAATGTTAAAGGCATGCCTTTAATAGCTTTTACTAAGTTTTCTCTTTCAAGTTTTGTTATTTGATTGACTGTTTTTTCTCCTTCAATATTTGAATTTGATATAATTATAGGTATAATTCTTTGTGGTAGTAAATCATTTAAAGCATTTTTGAATTGTTTGTTATTATATATTTCAAAATCTTTTAAAATTCTCTCATCTAATTGCTTGTTATTTAAAGCAGGCTTAAAATCAATTTCAAATCTTAAATCTTTTGATTGATATTTATTTATATAAGAACTACTAGAAAGTACTATAGGTCCAGATATCCCAAAATGGGTAAATATCATTTCTCCAAAACTCTCATAGATTTGTTTTTTTCCACTAAATGATTTTAATGTTACATTTTTTAAGGATACTCCTTGTAAATCTTTAATAAAAGACTCTTTTATCTCTATTGGTACTAAAGAAGGTCTTAGTTCTGTCACAGAATGTCCAAGCTCTTTAGCGAAGTTCAATCCATCCCCAGTAGAACCAGTTAGTGGGTAACTCACTCCCCCTGTGGCTAATATAAGTTTATCAAACTCTAAAGTTTCTTTTTCAGTAATTATATTAAATTTATTGTCTTTATTTATAATTTTTTTAACTTTAGTGTTTAAAAGTACATTTACATTTTGTTCTTCTATGAATTTAGTCAGTGCTTTTAATATATCACTTGATTTATCGCTATTTGGAAAAATTCTATTTCCTCTTTCAACTTTTGTCTTTACACCATATTTATTTAATAGTTCGATTAGATTTTCATTTGTAAAAGAATATAGACTACTGTATAGAAAATTTTTGTTAGAAACTATAAAATTAAAAAAATCTTCAATTGGTAAATCATTACTTACATTACATCTACCTTTACCTGTTATATATAATTTCTTACCTATTTTATTGTTTTTTTCTATTAAATAAACTTGATTTTCACTGGAAGAAGCTATACCTGAAGCTATAATTCCTGCAGGCCCTGCTCCTATAACACCTATTTTTTTCTTCATGTAATCTCCTTTGTTTTTAATATTGTTATCATATATGATAAGATTTTTTATGATAAATATATACTCTCTTAAATAAAACATACTAATTTAGATTTTAAATTATGAAGATTTTTCAACTATATATAATATAGGAGGATTATTTTTTTGATTTATAAAAGTATGTTTTAATACATTAAATTCTTTTTGATTTAAATCTTTTAATAAGTTTTCTATTTGAATATTTTCTTCTAGTCCTCCAACATGACCTATATATGAATTTATAAGCAATAATCCATTGTAATTTAGTAAATTTAAAGAACTTTTCAAACTTTTTATAGTTGAAGTAGATTTTGTAACTATACTTTTATCTCCATTTGGCAGATATCCTAAATTATATATTATAAAATCTAATTTAAGTGAAATATATTTATTTAGATTTTCATGGCTATCTTTTATAAGAATAGCTCTTTCTATAAGATTATTTTCTTTTAAAAGTTCTCGAGTCTTTTCTATAGCTATTTCTTGTATATCAAATCCATAAACCTTACCACTATCTCCTACCATATTAGCCATTAAAACTGTATCTTTTCCATTGCCTACAGTAGCATCCAAAACAACTTGTCCTTGTTTTATATAGCTTTTTATATATGATTTTGTAATTGAAACAGTATTATTTAATATTTTATATTGCATTTGTCCTCCTTACAATGATTTAATATAATTCATTTCTTCTTCATCTAAATATCTCCATTCTCCAACTTCAAGTCCACCAAGTTGAATTTCTCCAATAGATATTCTCTTTAACTTTTTAATAGGATGATTTATAGCTTCACACATCTTTCTTATTTGTCTGTTTCTACCTTCATTTATTTCTATTTCTAATATAGACTCTGTTTCATAGTTTTTTATAATTTTCATCTTAGCTGGTGAAGTTTTTTTACCGTCAATTATAACTCCACTTCTAAATCTTGTTAACTCTCCCTTATTGGGAGTACCTTCAACTATAGCAATATATTTTTTGACAATTTCATTTCGTGGATGAGTTATTTTGTTAGTAACTTTGCCATCATTTGTAAGTAAAAGAAGCCCACTTGTATCCATATCAAGTCTCCCGATAGGATATATCCTCTCGTTTACATCCTCTATAAGATCTGTTACTATTTTTCTATCTTTTTCATCATCCATAGTAGTTACGTAACCGAGAGGCTTATTTAAAATAATATAAATTTTATTTTCTTCTAGTTTAATTACCTTGTTATTGACCATTACAATATCCTTATTAGGATCTATATCAATTCCTTGTTCTGTTACTATTTTATTATTTAATTTTACAATCCCTTCCTCTATCATCTTTTCAGATTTTCTTCTTGATGCTACACCACATTGTGCCATGTATTTTTGAAGTCTCATTTTATTCCCCTTTCATTTATGCTTATCTTTTATTTTATTTCTTCTAATATGCTTATCTTTTATTTTATTTCTTCTAAAATTTTTTGTATAATATTATCTTTTTTGACTATATCTTTAGATATTACATTTTCTTTTTTAATTAATACCCCTTCTAAATACGTTTCTATCACACCTATTTTTTGACCTTTTTCAATCGGAGTTTTTATATTTTTATCTATTTCTAATTTTATTTTTATATCCTTTCTTTCTTCATCTGAAAGTGGATATACGAATTCATTATTTGCTAATGCATATATTGTTTTATTTCCATCTTCTATATCTATCTTTTTAATTAATTGATTATTATCATATATAATATATGGTTTGAAATTTTCAAACCCATAATCCATTAATTTATAATTATCATTAAACCAATCACTAGCACCTAGACTTACGGCTATTAGATTCATACCATTTCTCTGAGCAGTAGAAACCAAACATCTTCCAGAACTAGTTGTATATCCTGTCTTTCCTCCATTTCCACCTTCATATTCCCAAAGAGTTTTATTTTTATTTACAAAATAACCATTTTTTTCTCTATTAGCATTATAAATTTTACTTTTAAATATTTGTTTAAAATGTTCATTCTTCAATGCTTCTTTAGTAATAAGTGCTAAGTCGTATGCTGTTGAATAATGATTTTTTTCACTTAATCCATGTGGATTTTCAAAATTAGTATTGAGTGCACCGATTGACTTAGCTTTGGAGTTCATTTTATTTACAAAATCATCTACATCTTTTCCTATATGATTTGCTATAGCTATAGAAGAATCATTGCCTGATCTAAGCATAAGTCCATATAATAAATCTTTTAAACTTAAAACTTCATTCTTTTTTAAATATATACTAGAACCTTCTATGTCTATACTTCTATCATCTATAGTTATTTTATCTTTTAAATTACCTTCTTCAAGTGCTATTAAAGCAGTCATTATTTTAGTAGTGCTTGCCATAGCCATCTTTTCATTAGAATTTTTTTCTATTATAACTCTGCCTGAATTAGCATCCATAAGTATATAGTTATTACCACTTAAACTTAAACCTTCAGCATTTGTAAAGTTACCACTTATTATAAAAAAGCTTACGATAAATAAACTAATTAGTCTTTTTTTCATTTTAACATCTCCTAATCATTTTATATTATCATTCCAAATTAAATAAGAATAATACTTAAATACTAGGTTTCTTGAGTTTTAATTTCTGTTATTTCTTCTAAATTTTGTATAAATGGTAAATCATCTAAATTTTCTAATCCAAACGCCCTTAAAAACTCATTAGTAGTTCCATATATAATTGGTTTTCCTGGTTTTTCCAACCTTCCAAGCTCTCTAACTAAATTCCTTTGAATTAATGTTTCAATTACTTTATCTGATTTAACACCTCTTATATGTTCAATATCTGATTTAATAATAGGTTGTTTGTAGGCTATTATAGAAAGAGTTTCTAGTGCAGCGATAGAAAGATTTTTTTTATCATTTGTTGGATTAAGTTTTTTTATCCATTCATAGTGTTCTACCCTTGTAGATAACTGATATGAATTACCTACCTTTATTATTTGTATTCCTCTTCTGTTGTAATCAAATTCATCTATCATATCTTTAATAATAAATGATACATCTCTTTCAGAAATATTTATTATTTTAGAGATATCTTTTATATCTAAAGGGTCTCCCCAAGTAAATAATAAAGCTTCAATTACCGATTTAATTTCTCTAATGTCCATTGTTAATTCTCCTCTATAATAACCTTTTCTATTATTAAGTTGGAAAAGGCACCTTCTTGCTTTACGATTATATTTTTTGTTTTTATTAATTCTAATAATGATAAGAAATATGCTATAACTTCATTTTTATTTGCCTCTTCACCTATTAAGTCATAAAAGCTAAATTTATTTAGTTTTTCAAGTTTTTTAAAAATATTATCTATACATTGAGAAATTGTATATTCTTCTCTCTTTATTTCTTCCACTGTTAATTTATTTTCTTTTATTCCTCTTTTAGTTAGAATTTGGTTTAGAGACTTTACTAAAAGTTCTAAATCAAATTCATTAAAATCTATAGATTCATTTTCATAAATAGATAAATCTTCTTTAAGCTTATAGTAGGTTTTAGACTTCTCTTTTTCAAAGTCTTTTAGTTTATCAGCGGCTTCTTTAAACTTTTTATATTCTAATATCCTCATCACAAGCTCTTCTCTAGGATCCATTTCAAATTCTTCCCCATCAAACACTACTTTTTCTTTTGGTAAGAGCATTTTAGATTTAATTTCTAATAATGTTGAAGCCATAACCAAAAAATCACTAGCTATTTCTAGGTTTAATTCTTCCATATAATATATGTATCCTATATATTGTTGAGTAATTATATGGATAGGTATATCATATATGTCAATTTTAGTTTTACTAATAAGATTTAGCAATAAATCTAGAGGTCCTTCAAATGATTCAAGTGTAATTTTATAATCCGTACTTTTGTAATCCATAGTTTTCTCCAATTTTATTATGTAAAATATATAAATCTATTTTTATTTCTATTTTTTATGAAAAATATTATGATCTCAGTTTTTTAACAAAACTGAGATCATAATATTTAATTGTTAAATAGAAAGTTTGTAGATACTTTTTTAAACATATTAACAAAATTTCCTTTCTCGATGTCATCTACTGCAATTAAATTTATTTCATCTATAACTTTTTCTTTGTCTTTTATAATTAATTTTCCTATAGGCTTATTATCTTCTACTGGAGCTACTATATATTCAGGTACCTTTATAGACTTTTCTAATTTAACTTTATCACCCTTAGAAAACAGTATATGACTGTCTCTTTCTAAAACAAGTTCTACACTTTCATCTTTACCCTTTTCTAATGGTATAGTAGCTATAGAATCACCTTTTTTTCCTATTGTAATTGATTCATAATTTGAAAATCCATAATCTAATAATTTCTTAGCTTCTTCAAATCTTGATTTTGAAGTTTCACCACCTAAAACGACAGCAATAAGTTGAAGATCTCCTCGTTTGGCCGATGCAGATATACAATGAAGCGATTCATTTGTAAAACCTGTTTTAACGCCATTTGCTCCATCATAAGTCTTAATAAGTTTATTAGTATTTACCATTGACTGAGTGCTTGTTTTAGATTTTCCTACCTTTATTTCATCCATATAAGTAGATAGATATTTATAAATACCTTCATACTTCAAAAGTTCCTTAGACATTATAGCAATATCATATGCTGTAGAATAATGATTTTTTATTGGCAATCCACTACTGTTTGAAAATTTAGTGTTTTTCATTTTTAAAGTTTTAGCTCTTTTATTCATTTCTTTTACAAAGCTTTCTTCTGAACCAGAAATATATTCTGATAATGCAACTGCTGCATCATTTGCTGATCTTATAGAAGTAGCTTTAATCAAATTTTCTACTGTTTGCATCTCTCCTGCATCTAAATATACTTGTGTACCTCCCATCTTTGAAGCATGTTCGCTAATTTGTACTTCGTCCTGTAAAGTTATTTTTCCATTTTCAATTGACTCCATTACAATTAATAAAGTCATAATTTTTGTAATACTAGCTGGAAACAATCTTTCGTGTTCATTTTTAGCGTAAATAATCTTCCCAGAACTCGAATCCATAAGTAAGGAAGATTTGGATTTCATATCTATTTCTGCATAAGAAGCAATTGAAGTCATTGTCATAATAGTTATCAATATAAAGGATATTAATCTTTTTCGCATATAAATACCTCCAATACTATATTTATATTTATAGTATCCAAACATCAAATTTATATGCTTAATTAAAAATCTATATTGAATCCATTTTATTAATGTATCTCATAAAATACCAAAGTTTGTTTTTGCTTGTTTTTTTCACCTATCTTATATATCTCTAATATCTTGTTTTTAACCAATTCACCTTTTTGTTTATCATTTGTATGGATATAAGCTAAATCTTCTCCTAACTCTACTTCATCATCAATCTTTTTATTTAACATAATACCCACAGATAAGTCTAATTTACTCTCTAATGTTTCTCTTCCTGCTCCTAGACTTAAGGCACATTTGCCTATTTTTTCTGCATTTATTTCTTTTATAAATCCTTTTTTATTAGATTTTACTGCTATTATATATTTAGCCTTTGGAAATAAATTCGGATTCTCAATTTCTCGAATATCACCATGTTGATATTTAACTAATTCTAAAAACTTATTATAAGCTTTTCCTGAATTTATAACTTCTTTTAAAAGGTCCCTTCCTTCTTTTTCAGTTTTAACTTTTTTAGCTAAAACTAGAAGTTTCGAACCAAGTATAATACATAATTCAAATAAATCATCTGGTCCATTACCTTTTAGAGTATTTATCGCTTCTTTAACCTCAAGATTGTTTCCAATTGCATTTCCTAGTGGCTGATCCATATTAGTTACAATAGCCATTGTATTTCTTCCATAATTGTTCCCTATATTAACCATAGTTTTAGCTAGATGTTTTGCTTCATCTAAATTTTTCATAAATGCTCCGTTACCCACTTTTACATCTAATATAATTCCATCAGAATTTATTGCTAACTTTTTACTCATTATACTACTAGCTATAAGTGAAATATTCTCTACCGTAGCGGTTACATCTCTTAAAGCATATAGTTTTTTATCTGCCGGAGTGATGTTTGCAGTTTGGCTACAAATAGATATGCCTATTTCATTAGCATTATTTATAAACTCTTCTTTAGATATATCTGTTTGAAAACCTTCTATAGATTCAAGTTTATCTAAAGTTCCACCAGTATGTCCAAGTCCACGCCCTGACATCTTCACAAATGGTACCCCACATGCAGCTATCATAGGGCCTAATATTAAAGTAACACTATCTCCTACACCACCGGTTGAATGCTTATCTACTTTTAATCCTTTTATACTTGACAAATCAACAGTTTCACCTGATTCGACCATCGCTTTTGTCAAGAAAAGTGTTTCTTCATCATTCATTTCTTTTAAAAATATTGCCATAAGTAAAGATGATATCTGGTAATCTGGTATACTTCCATGAGTATATTCCTTTACAAAATAATCTATTTCATCTGGAGATAAATTTAATCCATCCCTTTTTCTTTTAATAATATCGTATATTCTCATTGTATTACCCACCTTTTTATATATTATTAAATATAGTTTTTAAGATTTTAAATTATAAAATCATATCTTTTAAAATAAGTTTCAATATAGGTGAACAAGAAATCTCAGTAATTATTCCTAAAAAAGAAAAGATTAAGAAAAAGCAAAATAATAGAGAATATTCTCTATTGGTAAATATATTTTTTGTAATTCTAGTATTATTTAAGGATTTAAAAGGGTTTTGTGATAAAGACATAGATAACGACCCTATACCTAAAAATGATATGATAAAAAATAAATATTGAGGATAAATTCCTACAAGAGCTATCCACAGACCCTTAAGTTTGAAATAGCTAACTAAAAATCCTACTCTAAAACCTACTGAAGCTCCTATAAAAGTAATTATAATAGGAATAAATATATAGCCTAAATTGAATAAACCTAAGAATATCATAGATAATAATATAAATAAATTATATAAAAATAAGTTTCTAAAAGTCATAGATTTAGTATATATATCTATATTCCTTAAAAAAGGATGAAAAAATGTAAATATTGACATCTTTGTATCATAGCTTATTTTCTTTAAAAAAATTGATCCACATATATTTCCTAATACAAAAGTACAAAACAATATAAAATAAAGCATAAAATGGTTTTGGAAATGTTTTTTTAGAAGTTTTAACAATCTTCTATATAGCAATTTAATATCCCCTTTCTCATACAAGCTCTTTTAGGCATTGTATGAGAAAATAATGGATTTTATTACTCTTATCTTCCCTCTATTAATTTTTGCGCTATAAATATTCCAATAATGGTTTTACTATCTACTATTTCTCCTCTTTTTACCATCTTAGTTAATTCATCAATTGGTAATTCTATTATCTCTAAAAACTCACCTGGTTCAGCTATATATTCAACTTTTCTTAAATCCTCTGCAAGAAATAGGTGTATTTTTTCATCAGAATAACCTGGAGAAGTATAGAATTCAGATATATAAGTAAGTTTATCAGATTCTAAGCCTGTTTCTTCTTTTAATTCTCTAATTGCTGTTTCTCTAGGTTCTTCATTTAATTCTAATTTCCCTGCAGGAATTTCAACTAAAAAGCTTTCTACAGGTTTTCTATATTGCTTTACTAAAACCATAGAACCTTCAGAAGTTATAGCTACTATTGCTACTCCTCCAGGATGTTCTATAATTTCTCTTTTAGAGTATTTCTTATCAGGCATCTCTACTGTATCAACTTTTAAATTTAAAATCTTACCTTCATACACTTTATCAGATTTCATAGTTTTTTCTTCATAAAGCATTAATTAAATACCTCCATAGTTTATTTATTAATTTATAATGTAAATACTATAAACTTCATTATATCATATAAATAAAAAAGAGAAAATCTATTTCAAATATGGTTTAATCTATATACTTGGTGATGCCTCCATTTCAAGTCTTAGCTTATCAGCTATTAAAGCTATAAACTCACTATTAGTTGGTTTGCCTTTATTAGTATTTATAGTATATCCAAATATCCTCTCTAAAGTCTCTAAATCTCCTCTATTCCATGCAACTTCTATTGCATGACGAATTGCCCTTTCTACTCTACTAGTCGTTGTATTATACTTTAATGCTACGGCAGGATATAATTCTTTTGTGATAGCTCCTAAATAATCCATATCATTTATAACAATATGAATAGCTTCTCTTAAATATAAATATCCTTTAATATGTGCAGGTACACCTATCTCTTGAATTACTTTAGTTATTTTAGTTTCCAATCCTTTCTCTTGTTTGATCAAGGAGTCTTCTTCTGAGAGTTCTATATTTTGGTTTTTAGGAGCTCTACTTGGATTCATATTATTTATTTGTTTTAGCCTATCAATAAACATATTAAAATCAAAAGGCTTTATAATATAATATGAAGCCCCTAATTCCATAGCTCTCTGAGTTATAGAATCTTGGCCTACTGCAGATAAAATAACTACTTTAGGAAAATAATCTGTATAATTTTCATTTAACTTCTCTAATACTCCTAATCCATCTAAATGTGGCATTATTATGTCTAATATTAAGATATCAGGCCTTGTTTCTTCAACTATGCTAAGAGCCTCTATGCCATTTTTTGCAGTTCCAACTACCTCAAAATCTTCTGCATTTGTAACAACTCTAGATATTATTTGACAAAACTCCCTATTATCATCGGCTATTGCTACTTTAACTTTTTTCATTATATATCTCCCCCTGAAATTTATACTTCTTTATTAGTAATTCTACATTAAACTTGAAATTCCTTCTTTTATTTATGATTTTTTTAAATAAATTTAAAACAAGAAGATAAGCTTAAAGCTTATCTTCTTGTTTTAACATCCATTCTATATATAAACCATAACCTTTTTTAGGATTATTTACAAAAACATGTGTAACTGCACCTACTATTTTATTGTTTTGTATTATAGGGCTACCACTCATTCCTTGAACGATTCCACCCGTTTTATTTAATAAAACAGGATCTGTAATTTTTATAATCATACTTTTTTGATTTTCTTTATTTTGAGACTCGGCTTTTACTATTTCTATATCATATTTTTTTATTTTATTATCATCCAAAGTTGTCAATATATGAGCTTTTCCTTCTTTTACTTCTTCTTTAAATGCAATTGGTATAGGTTTTCCTTCAATTTGTTTTTTAGTGCTTTTTTTCATATTTCCATAAATCCCCAACTCGTTATTTATCTTTATATTACCTAATACATCATCTGTTTTATAAAAAACACCTTTTATTTCTCCGGGTTTACCTTGCTTTCCTTGTTGTATTCCAGCTACTTTAGCCTGCATTATTAAACCATTTTCTACAGTTAATAATTTACCGGTATCCACATCAGTTATACCATGACCTAAAGCTCCAAAACTTTGATTATCATAGTTGTAATAAGATAAAGTACCTATACCAGTAGTTTTATCTCTCACCCAAATTCCTAATCTATAAGAATTATCTTGAAGAGCCTTAATTGGTACTGCAGTTGTTTTAAATTCGGCATTATTTCTGGAAATTGTTATATTTACTTTTTTGGTTTCATTGTTCAAGATATTTACAACTTGTTCAGAGGAAATTATTTTTTCATCATTTATTTTTATTATGCTATCTCCTATTTTTATTCCAGCATCTTTGGCAGGACTTGTTCTCTTACCATCTGTATCTATTACATCTGTAATAGCTACAACTAATACTCCCTTTGTATTTAAGCTAACTCCAATAGCATCTCCTCCGGGAACAAGTCTCGGTCTATCTACCACATCTATATCATAATTTTTAACTGGTATTAAACCTAATAATTTTAACTGAACATTAGTTTTTCCTATTGAAACAGCATTTAAATTATAAGATTGTTTTAAAGAACTGGTCTGTTCATTAAATATAGGTTTAACAATTTCCTCATTGTTATTTATTTCAATTGAAAATGGAAAAGATGCACTAATTGTTTTATTTTCACCTTTAATCAATTTAAAATTCGAAGGATAAAAAAGTATTTGATTGAGCGATAAAAAAACCATTAAAATTATAAATAAAATTAATGGGAAAATAATATTCTTTTTATTTCCATCTAATCTATCCAATATATCACTCTCCTTATATTTTTATAACTCACCTCCATAAAAATAATTAGTTTCTACTGATAATTTAGCCTTTTTCTGTCTTTTTATACTGATTAATATTTTGTAAAACTTCTATATAATACATAAAAACATAAAAAAAGCATAATAGACTTTTAAAAGTCTATTATGCTTTTTAAAATTAAATTTAATTATTTTTTGATTTTTTTAGTCATATCTAACATCTCTCTAGCATGTTTTAGTGTAGTGTCTGTAACATCTACACCTCCAAGAAGTCTTCCAAGTTCAATAACTCTCTCTTCATCAGTTAACCTTACTATATTTGTGTTTATTTTTTTATCTTTATTTAAACGTTTAGATATAACATAATGACTATCTGCTAAAGCAGCTATCTGTGGAAGATGAGAAATTGATATAACTTGCCTCTTCTTGGATATATCATATATTTTTTCTCCAACTACTTGAGCTGTTCTACCACTTATTCCTGTATCTATTTCATCGAATATAAGAGTTGGAATTCCATCATAATCTGCTAATATACTTTTAAATCCAAGCATTATTCTTGACATTTCTCCACCTGAAACTATTTTGGACATAGATTTCAAATCTTCACCTATATTTGTCGATATAAGGAATTCTATTATATCAAATCCATCACTTAATAAAATAGAGTTCTTAGAGAAATTAACTTTAAAAGTAATATTACCCATATTCAAATCTTTTAATTCATAAGAAATTCTTTTTTCTAATTCTTTTGCTATAATCTTCCTTTTATTACTAAGCTCCAAGGATAAATCATTTAACTCTTTTTCATATTTCCTTACCATAGTCTTATGATTTTCAATTTCATATTCATAGTTTAAAAGTTTTTCCAGTTTATTTGAAGCATTTTCTTTATATTTTAGTATCTCTTCTATAGTATTACCATATTTTTTCTTTAATCTATTTAGTATATCTATTTTTTCATTTAAATCATAAAGCTTTTCTTCATTTATATCCATGTTTTCAGAGTAATGATTTAGTTCATCACTGATATCTCTAAGTTCAAAGTTTATATCTTCTAATCTATCAAAAAATTCTTTTAAATTACTATCATATTTTAAAATATTATTTAATATACCGACACTTCTGTTAATTGATTTTAAAACTGAGATTTTTTCATAATTATCACTATTAAATTCTTCAAGTATTTCTTCTATAGAACTTTTAATAGACTTAATATTAGATATCTTATTAAATTCGTTTTCTAGTTCTACTTCATCTTCATTATCTAAGTTAGAGTTTTCTATCTCTTCTATTTGATATCTTAGTAAATCTATTTCTCTCTCCCTCTGACTCGAATCTAAGTTCATTTGAGATAAAGCTTTTTTTTCTTTTGTATATTCTATATGTTTTATCTTAATCCCAAGCTTTAAATCTTTAAAATCTTTATCCCCAAATGAATCAATTAATGTTTTATGATTTACTATATTTAGTAAAGATTGATGTTCATGTTGAGCGAATATATCTACTAGATTAGAAGTAATCTCATTTAATATAGATAATGTTACAGTTCTTCCATTAATCCTAGACATACTAGGATAATGAAGTGAAATTTCCCTAGAGATTATTAAAAGTCTATTTTCTTCTATCTCTATACCATGTTTATCTAAAAGTGATTTCATTTTATCTAAATGTTCAACTAAAAAGACAGCTTGAAGAAATGATTTTTCTTCACCTGTTCTTATTAGTTCTTTAGTACCTCTACCTCCTAATATAATCCCTAAAGCTTCAATTATTATAGATTTTCCAGAACCCGTTTCTCCAGTTAGAAGATTTAATCCTCTAGTAAACTGTACTCTTAAATCTTTAATTATAGCAAAATTTCTAATATTTAATTCTACTAGCATACTTATCTCCTCCGAATATTAAAAATCATTCTAAATTCTTGTGTGCTGTATCTATAACATCGGATATTAATGCTTTTGAAATACACTTCTTTATATCTATATCACTTTTTTTTAGATAAATTAAAAATTCTATATTCCCTTTAGATCCTACAATAGGTGAAAATGTTAGACTTTTTACTTCAAAACCTAAACTTACACAATAATCTATTATAGATTCTAATACCTTAAAATGTAATTTTTTATCCTTAACAATTCCTTTTTTCCCTATATTTTCTTTACCTACTTCAAATTGTGGTTTTACTAAAGCCACAATTTCTCCACCTGTAGTCAAAAAATTATTTGTTATAGGTAGCACTAGTTTTAAAGATATAAAAGAAACATCTATTGAAATAAAATCTATATCTTCTTCTATATCATTTCTAGTTAAATCCCTTATATTGGTCTCTTCCATTACAATTACTCTAGTATCATTTCTTAACTCTTCTACTAATTGATCTTTACCCACATCTATAGCATAAACTTTTCTTATACCCTCATTTAACATGCATTCTGTAAATCCACCGGTAGAAGATCCTATATCCATAGCCACTAAATTATTTAAGTTTAAATCAAACTCATCAATAGCCTTTCTAAGCTTTAATCCAGCCCTACTAACGTATACTAATGGATTGACCTTTATATCTATATTTAAATCATCTGAGAACATCTCAGAAGGCTTACTAACCTTTTTATCACCTATGTAGACTAGACCTTCTAGAATAACTTTTTTAGATCTTTCTCTAGAGCTTACAAGCTCTTTTTCAAATAATAGAACATCAGCTCTTTTTTTCATCATTTTCACCTTTTGATCCTTTGAAGATTTTTTATTATTTTTAGATTTTGACAAGGGAGCTTTTATTAAATAAACCTTATTTTTTCCTATTTAAAAGATAGATAGTTAATTCTCTTAAAAACTCTGTATCTCTATTTTTCAACTTATCTAACTCATTTAATGCATCATTTGTAAGTTTATCTAATTTATTCACGGCCTTACCATTATCATTAAAACTTAAAAATGTATATTTATTTATCGCTTCATCTTCATTTACATCTAAGAAATCATCTTTAATTTGATATGCAAGACCAATATTCTTAGCAAACTTATGCATAATCTCTAATTCTACTTCATCAGCTCCTCCAAGAATCGAACCTGTTAAAACACTCGCCTCAAAAAGAGCAGAAGTCTTAGCACTATACATAAAGTTTAATTTATCTTCATCCATATTTTCATCATGCGCAAGTAAATCTACAACTTGTCCTCCTATCATTCCCTCTACACCAGAACAATTTGAAATAATCTCCATAATTCTTACACGAGTTTTATAATCCTCAAAATCTTTAGCAGATTTTATAGTATCTTTTAGCATAGTTTCAAATGCTAAATTTAACAACCCATCTCCAGCTAAAATAGCCAATGCCTCTCCAAAAACAATATGGTTTGTGGGATTACCCCTTCTTATTTTATCATCATCCATGGCAGGCAAATCATCATGTATAAGAGAATATGTATGTATCATTTCTATAGCACATGCAAAAGGAATAACTGCTTGAGTATTTTCTTTAAATAATTCAAATGTTTTTATAGCTAATATAGGTCGTAGTCTTTTACCACCTGTGAATAAACTATATTTTATAGCTTCATATATCTTTTGTTGATATTTACCTTTAAGATGTAAATATGAATAAAGGCTTTCATCTATTTTGTTTATAATTTCTTTCATCTCGTTAAAAACTATCACCCTCAGCCTCCCCTAAAAAGTCCAATTCAATTAAAGAATCATTCGAATTATCTAAAAGAACTTTAACTTCTCCTTCTGCATTTGAAAGAAGATTATTGCAATATTTATAGAGTTCAACACCTTTTTTAAATAGTTCAACTGATTCATTCAAAGAAGATTTATCACCCTCTAACTTTTCTACAATATCTTCCAATTGCTTAAAAGCGTCTTCATAGGATAACTTTTTTTCTTCCATATCCATCAACTCTCCTTTTTAATTTCCTTTAATATTACTTTTAATTCACCATTTTTGATCTTAATGTTTATAATATCGTTTAATTTTAAACTTTCTACAGACCTTATAATATCTCCATCTTTATTTGTAAGTATTCCATATCCATTCTCTAAGGCTAATAAAGGATTTAAAAGTTGAAGCTTATTTTCTAAACTGACTAATGATTTAAATTTCTCATTTATATTATTATCTGTAGAGGATACAAAATCTTTTAAAAGCATGTCCAAATCTTGTCTATTATTTCTTAACTTCAGATAAGGGTTATTATATTTAAGTTCACCTTTTATGATATTGATAGAATTCTCCCTGTATCTTAGATGTTTTTTAAAAGAATTTTTTAAATCATAATATAAAGAATTTAGATTGTGACTTAAATGTTCTACATCTGGAACTGCAAGTTCAGCAGCAGCTGATGGTGTAGGAGCTCTTAAATCAGATATAAAATCCGCTATTGTAAAGTCAGTTTCATGACCCACAGCAGATATTATCGGTGTCTTTAAATTGAATATACATCTAGCTAAGTCTTCATCATTAAAGCAAAATAAGTCCTCCATAGATCCTCCACCTCTACCCACTATGATAAGGTCTATAGCTTCATTATTATCTAAAAATTTTAGAGCTTTTATAATTTCCTTAGGAGCATTCATGCCTTGAACCAAAGAAGGATAGATAGTAATCTTACAAGATGGAAACCTTCTGTTTATTATATTTATAATGTCATGAACGGCCGCCCCAGTAGGTGAAGTTACAACACCTATATTGCTAGGTAAAAAAGGCAATTCTTTTTTAAATCTACTTTCAAATAGCCCTTCATTTTCTAATTTTATTTTTAGATTTTCATAAGCTTCATAAAGTTCGCCCACTCCATTATCTTTGATTTTTTTTATATATAATTGGTATTCTCCATTTCTTTCATATATAGATACATATCCTTCTGCAATAATTTTTTGTCCTTCTGCTAAATTAGAAACTATATTAAGTGCATCGCCTCTAAACATAACACATTTTATGAGTGAATTATTGTCTTTTAAAGAAAAATATAAATGTCCACTTATATGTTTTTTAAAATTTGATATTTCACCTTCAATTTGTATGTTTGAAAGAATCATATCTGAAGAAAAAATCTTTTTAATATAATTGTTTAATTCACTTACCTTTAAAGGTTTTATCTTAATCACCCCTTTGATTATAACTTCTTTAATCATTAAATTCTATTTTGTTGTATTTTTTACTTCTTTTCATTTATATTTTTTACAAACCCGCCTAATACTCCATTTATAAACTTAAAGGAATCATTATTACTATACTTTTTAACTATTTCAATTGCTTCGTTTATAGATACTTCTGTAGGGATATCTTTTCTATAGAGAATTTCATATATAGAAATTCTAAGTGCTGCTAAATCTACTTTAGCAAGTCTATGTATAGACCAACTCTCTAAATTTTGTTTTATATGGGAATCAATATCTTCTAAATTTTCTTTTATTGTATTTATGCTCTCAATTATATACTTTTCTTCCTTTTCATCAAATGGAAAGTTCTCCAGGAAAACCCTCATTTCATTATCTGAGAAATCATCATTTGATTCCATCTGATATAATAACTTCATTGCACCTTCTCTTGCCTGTTTCCTACTCATGCACTTTCCTCCTAATTAGTGTAAATCTGTTTTAATGATAAAGCTAATACTAATATTATACCCTTAGTTTGGATAAATTCATACATATACATTTAAAATTACCCTCTGTGAAAACAGAGGGTAATTTTACTATTGAACTACTAGCTCATCTTCTTTTTCTTCTTTTTCCATATTTACTCCTTGAATATTTACATTTACTTCAGGCACTAAAAGATCTGTCATAGTTTCTACTGATTTCTTTATGTTTTCTTGTACATTTTTACCTGTTGTAGCTATGTCAACTCCATATTCTACTATAATAGAAATATCAATTTTAGCTACCCTATTTGTAATTTCTACCTTTACTCCTTTTGTAAGGTTTTTCATTCCTAACATTTCTGTTATTCCACCTGTAAAACCCATACTTTTTCCAGCTACTCCTTTTACTTCAGTAGCTGCAATACCTGCTATTGTAGCTATCACATCATTAGAAATTTTAATACTT
Organism: Tissierella creatinophila DSM 6911; assembly: GCF_001940565.1. Lineage (GTDB taxonomy): Bacteria > Bacillota > Clostridia > Tissierellales > Tissierellaceae > Tissierella_A > Tissierella_A creatinophila. The sequence continues at coordinate 61,517 of NZ_LTDM01000001.1, read as the reverse complement.
CCAAATTCTTTTTCATCATTTATTATATTTTCTGTCATTACAGACACCTCCAAGGTTCCATTAACTTCTAAAGCTATTATATCAAAGGAGTATATCCTTTACAAATATTTCTATTGTTTTTTAATTATTTTTATATTGTTTATATCAAATTTAGTTTCTTCTTTCACAATATCTAATATTTTAACCATATCTTGTTCAGATAAATCATCTATAGATACAATTACTTTTACATCCTCCTCTGTTAAAACTACTAAAACTTCCTCAAATCCTTTGGCTTTAATTAATCCTTCAATCTTTAGTTCCTTTTCTGAAATTTTCCCTATAGTAATAATTTCATTTTGAGCTTCACTTCTAATCTTAGAATCTGTCTTATCATTTTTTACTATAGTGTCAAGTCTATCTACCAAACTAGCTCTAAGTTTATCGCGAGATAATTTATATTCAATAAAATAGTTTCTGCTATTAGCTGATACTTCTTTATTGATAATCTTATCTACTGTTTCTTTATTAGTATTTACAACTTCTTTAATATTATCTGTATTAGAAGTTGTATCTTTATCTACGCTTTCTAAGGGATTGTTAGTATTATTAGATTCCTCAGAATCTACAATTTCAAAATCTTTTTCTTTATTTTTATCAGCTAACATATCACTTTTTTTATAGTCAACCTTCTCTGATAATTCGTGTTTTTTATATTCAGCTGAGGTCTTTTTTAATGCTTGCTGAGTTAATTCATAATTTAAGTAACCTGTAAAAACTAGTAATACTAACAGTAATCCTATAATAGCTGGTCTTTTAATTTTAAACATAATTTTCCCTCCTATTTACTTGAAAAAACTTGTACTTTATTAGTTGTAAGTCCCAATACAGTTTGTACTGCTAAATAAATCTTTTCTAAAATCTCTGCATTCTCTGCCCCTTCTGCTATAACTATTACACCTTTAATATTAGGTCTTATTTCCTTTAAGACTACAATATTATCAGATGAATTTAATAATTGTTTTGACTCATCTTCTCTTGTTATCTCCCGTATTCCCCCTTCAGCATCAGTTTCTTTTGTACTTTCCCGGCTCTTAGTAGTATTAGCTGCAGGTATCTTTTCACTACTATCTTCCAAGGTTAACATTACACTAACTTCTCCCACTCCTTCTAACTTTTTTAAAATGTGGACAAGCTTTTTTTCCAATATTCCTGCATAATCTTCTACTCTTACTTCACTATTGTATTCAGTAGAATCTTCCTTTATTACTCCTTTAATATCTTTTTGTTCTTTAGGGGAGATTCCCTTTAAAAAAGTTAAGATTAAACTAGCACTTATTAAAATAACTATTAAGTAACCTATAATTTTTTTATCTTCTAGGTTTTTAAACTGTTCTTTTATTCTTCTTAGAATTTTATCCATTTTTCATCCTCCTAAGTTTTTATATTGATATATATTAGATCTTTATTTATTTCTAATTCTTCTGCTATTAATTTTTTTATGTTTTGGAAGCTAATATCATCCTTTATCATTCCTTTTTCCTCTAAAGATATCTTTTTTACTTTTTGAATATTTATTTTCCCATTGGTTTTTCCCATATCTTCATTAAATTCTTCTGACAAAACTATTTGTATACTTTTAATCTCACCAAAATACTTTTCTTCTCTTTCTATGTTTATATCTATACTATCTATCTGATATTTAGTACTATCTTTTACTAATGATGTTATTCTAGAATTTAGTTTTTCTATATATAATTCTTCTATCTTTTCAGACTGGTCTTCTATAAAATCCACATCATTTGTTTCATATTGATTAAAACTTTCTAAAACAGGTCTATCTAATTTAAAATCAATCGAGGTTAGTTTTAGAAAAGGTGACACTACCATGTAAATTAGTATCAATCCTATAAAAATATCTATATACCTTTTCATAGTTCCCTTTGGCATTATTAAATCTACCAAAGTTATTATTATAAAAAGTACAACTATATCTTTTAACCAAGAATATATAAATTCACTAATCATCTTTTGTTTCACCTACCTTAGCATCAATAAATTATTTCCAGCTTCTACTATAATTGTTATAGTTATAAAAAACATAATTCCAAGTGACATAGTACTTATAAGAATTAAAGTAATACTCTTGGAGACATCTTCAAAGAATTTTACTATATTTTTAGATGCTATTGGTTCTATAATAGCGGATGTTAAATTATAAACTAATAATATTACTGCCATCTTTATCATCGGAAGAAGTATAATAAGCCCTAATACCATAAGTCCCATTATTCCTATTCCATTTTTTAGAATCCCTATAGATCCTATAACTGCATCTACCGAATCAGATAAAAATTTTCCTACAATAGGTACCGCATTATCTATAGCAAATTTAGCAGTTCTTATGCTTATACCATCTATTTTACTAGACAATCCATATATGGTAAGTAATCCAATAAATATAGTAAAAAATCCTGTTATTGTAAATATAATTACTTTTCTCGCTACATCAGTAAGATTTTTAAATTGAGCTCTCTCTGAGATATTAGATAAAATACTTATAATAAAAGAAAAGTAAATTAAAGGAAAAATAAAGTTTTTAATCATAATCCCTATAATGTTTACCGTAGAAAGAATCATAGGGTGAAATATTATCTTTGTATTAGGACCTCCACCTATAACTAAAAGACTTAATAGTAAAGGTAGTAAAACTTGCATAAAACTAATCATTTTATCTATTGATAGCTTGGCCATTTCTATTATGTCATTAAAACTTGTTATAACAAGTATGGCTATCATGATATATGTTATAATATTTGATAGTTCACTTACAGAGGAGTTTTCAAAAGAATTTTGAAGATTATTTAATATACTAGAGATAATACTAATTATAAGAATTTTTGATAATAATCCTAAAGCTATTTTAATTTCTTTTAAAAATATATCTGCTATATTTTTTTTTATAGCTTCACTATCTATTATTTTTTCTCCTTTAACTATCTTTTTTACTATATCTTTTACATTAAAATTTAAATTTAAATCCTTTTCTTTAACTAAATCATTTGTAAATCTATCTATTTCTTTAGTATCTATTCCTAAATCCAAATCGTCTATTTCAGCATAAACAAATCCAGAAAAAAACAATAGAATTAAAATTACACTAATTATTTTCTTCATCTATCTCATCCTTAAGGTAAAATTTTTAAAATAAGATCCATAAGAGACATAAGTATGGGAATTGCTAAAATCATTATACTAACCTTTCCTGCTAACTCTATTTTCATAGCTATAGAGTTTTGGTCTGCATCTCTACAAATTTGAGATCCAAATTCAACTATATAACTCATTCCTATTATCTTTAATATAATAGAAAAATACTCAATCTCTAAATTTGCCTTTAGAGATAAATTCTTCATAACATCCACTACATATACTAACTTATTTAAGATAAGTGAAAATATAATTAAACCAGTAATTATAGAAATAAAAATTATAAATTCAGGTCTAAAATCTTTTAAAATAACTATCATGATTGTAGCAATTATACCTAAACCTACTATTTGAAATATTTCCATTTGTATCACCCCTAGTAAAGCTTAAATAAAACTTTTACATTATCAAATAGTTTGCTTACCAAATTTATAACAACCCCAAGTACAATTACAACCCCTACTAAAGTAACTAAATATGCGTACTCTTCCTTGCCTGATTTATCAAGTACAATATGAATCACAGCAACTATCATTCCAAGTCCTGCTATCTTAAATATTAAATCTACATCCATATATCATCTCTCCTATATCATTATAATTATTATCCCAACGCCCAGTAAGACACCTAAGGTTCTATAGAGCTTTACATTGTTATTTTTTTCTAAACTTGCCTCTTCTTTTATGTTTTGGATTTGCTTTATTATAAAGTGTAAGTTTTTTTGTTGATCTTCTTTATTTGTTTTTCCTAATATTTTACCTAAAAATAAAAATATACTTATATCTTCTTTTTTTAGCATATATTTTTTTTGAAGTAAATTTTCTTGTGCTATAAAACTTTTAAATATATCTTCTCTTCCATTATCTAAAAGATCTTCTTTTATACTTAGAAAAACATTCTTTATCTCTCCTTTACCTTTTTTATATGTGTTTTCTAAAGCGAGTGGGAGTGTAGAATTACCCGCTATTATTTCACTTTCTAATAGTCTTATATTGTATTCTAAATCTTTTAGACTTCTCTCCCTTTTACTAAAAACTCCTCCATAAAGTATTCCTAATAAGCTCGATGATATTAGAACTATAAGAGAAAATAATCCTTTAACTAGACCCATAATTATCACTCTTTAAATCAATTTTTTTAAAACTCTTACCATTTATGATTTCTCTTATAGTTCCAACTCCCCTAGATCTATCTAAAACAACATATCTTTTAAAGATTTTTTCGTTTATAATTTCATTTAAGTTTTTTTTACATTTTATTTCATCTAGACTACTTCCATGAACAGTAGCTATAAATTTAATACCAGCCCTTAAACCTTCTCCTATAGCTTCTATATCTTTTACTCCTCCAATTTCATCTACTGCGATTATTTCAGGTGACATAGACCTAATTAACATAATTATTCCATGTGATTTTAAACATCCATCTAATATATCCGTACGTAGTCCTACATCATTTTGAGATACTCCTCTGTAAACTCCTGCTATCTCTGATCTTTCATCTATAAGGCCAATTTTAAAACCTTCAAACTCATTATCTTTTCCATTACTTAAATTTCTTATAATATCTCTAAGAAGAGTAGTCTTACCACATTGAGGTGGAGAAATTATTAATGTGTTATAAAAGTCATTGTTTTCATCTATTAAATTTGGAATTAAAAAATCTGATATACCTTTTTTTTCACGAGCTATTCTAAAATTTAAAGAAGATATATTTGTGATATCTTCAATTTTATCTAATCCATATACTGTTTTACCACCTATTCCAACTCTATGGCCTCCAGTTATTGTTATAAATCCATTCTTGATCTCTTCACTAAAAGCATATACTGAATGATTTGTAATAAGTTGAAATGTATTTTTTATATCATCATCTTTTATTATTAACCCTTCTTTTTCACTTTCTAGAACAGTACCATTTTTCCCTACAAAGAAGTTTTTGCCTTTAATATATATATTTAAAGGTTTGTTGTTTCTAAGTCTAATTTCTTCTATATCTTCCTTATATTCTTTAGGAAGCCTTAATAGAGTTTGTCTTATATCTTCAGTTATAAATCTACATAAATTTTCGAAAGTTTCTGTTTTTCTCTTCATAGCCTTGTCCTCCTTTATATAAATTCTATGAATTAAATAAAAAAATATGACAAAAATAAAAAAAGAAACATAAAATCTCAAGATTTTATGTTTCTTTTTTTATTTTTTAAAGTTTTGTTTTTTCTATTCTTCGCAATTGCATGAATCGCCACAGTCTAAACAATCATCATTCAGTTCAAATTCATCATAGTCTTCAAAGTCAAAATCATCATATTCATCAAACTCATCATAATCATCGTATACCTCATCTTCAACATCAGATAGATCTTCATCTATAAAACTTACATATTCTTCTAATCCTACTTGATCTTCTACTACCTCATCTAATACTTCAGTAAATTCTCCAAGTACATCTATTATTTGTAATAATAGTTTACCCTCATTGCTAGTATCATCTACTCCTAAACCTTCAGCTAGACCTTGTAAATAAGATACTTTTTGAAATAAATAATTCATAATAATCCCTCCAATTGTTATTTTATAAAGTTTAAACTCTAGACATATAATCCCCTGTACGAGAATCAACTCTTATCTTATCTCCTAAATTTACAAATAAAGGAACATTTAAAGTAAGTCCTGTTTCTAACGTAGCAGGTTTAGTAGCACCACTAGATGTGTCACCTTTGATTCCTGGCTCTGTTTCTGTAACCTCTAATTCTACAAAATTAGGTGGTATTACCTCAAAGGCTTTTCCTTTAAAGAATCTAAGAGTTGCATTGTCGTTTTCCCTTAAGTACATTATAGCCTCTTCTACAGCTTCTCTTTCTAAAGGAATTTGTTCATATGACTCTAAATTCATAAAGTAGTATAGTTCACCATCGTTATATAAGTACTGCATTTCCGTAGTCTCTATATTTGCTTTTTCAAATCTTTCTGTTGGATTAAATGTGTTATCACGAGTTGAACCAGTAAGAACATTCCTAATCTTAGTTCTAACAAAAGCAGCTCCCTTACCTGGCTTCACGTGCTGAAAGTCAATTACTTGATACACATCTCCATCCATTACAAAAGTAACACCTTTTCTAAAATCACCTGCTGAAATCATAGTTTTCCTCCTATCGTAACTTACCTATTAAAAAAAAGATAATCTTAATTCTCATTATACCAATATCTAGTATTTATCACAAGTGCCAAGTAAGTATATTTTAAGAAAGTTTAATATTTCTTAATAACATCTATATCTATATCTAAAAATCCTGGTAAAAAAGATGCACTCTTATATATGTTTTTTTGATCATATACTAAAGTTATAGAGTCTATGTCTATTGTATCCCCTTTGTACAGAAGCATACCATTAATTATAGGCTTTTTTTCTGAATTAATAATTATATCTCCATTGTTTATTATAATTAAACCTAAAAACTCAAAATCTTGATTTATAATCAAATCTCCTTCTATATAGAGTACTCCATTCATTTTAATTAAACCTTCATCTTCCTTGCTACCTATTGTTAAGTTTTTATCTTTTATACCATCACTTTTTAAATGAACTATTATAGACTCATAAGTAAAACTTATAATCTTTTCATTTGCTAATCCAGAATTTATCATAAGCCTTTTCGAAGAAAATAAATTATCTCTTGAATTGTTTGAAATTAATTTTAAATCCGAATTCTTATCTATGTTTATTTTTCTTGAATTGGTATTTACCTTACAATCATAATCCCAATTTTCTTTTTCCATTTGTGTTATAAAATCTAAAAACATCTTTTTATCTAAATCAAATAGAGACTCTTCGCTTAGAAAAGGTTTATTACATTCAAATATATTGTTTATAAATGGTCCATAAGCTACAGTATTGTAAATTATATTATTATATTTTGAACTTATATCAAAGAATATACACTCTCTATCATCTATATTCCTTATCTTGAAAAATGCTTGTTTTATAGACTTTTTTAATTCATCATCCTTTTCAAAATCAATAATATATTTATCATCATCAGGTTCAAAACCTGATCTATATCGCCTAAATATTTTATCTTTAATATACTTATCTAGATTTTCATCATAATATATTAGTTTATTTAGATCATTTTCATTATCGTATCTTGCTTGCACTTTTTCTAATTGATTTTTAGAAATTAGTGATTGTAATGTAGCAAAATATAGCATCATAGTAGTAGAAGCTGTCATTATAATAAAGATATAGAGACCTATTATAGTTATACTTCCCTTTCTATTTCTAAATAATCCTCTCATATCATCGTACCACTGGGCATCTTACAATTATAGTAGACTTAAAATTAGAAATTTCTTTTTTATCTTTCCCAAGTGATAAGTCGATATTTATAAGATTATCTTTTTGTAGAGTTATCTTAGAAGTTTCTAAAAGTCCTTCTCCAATTTGGTTATATCCCTCAAATATATCAGCATAGGGAAATATATTACTAGGTGCTTTTCCACTAATCCTTATAATAGAGTCTTCTTTAAAATAGTAAGTTATATAGTTGCAATCCTTTTCTTTATATATATATTCCTTTTTCTCAGTATTAGGTTTTTTATTATCATTTCTTTTAGACTCTAATTTCTCATAATCTATAACTTTTACTATTACAAATCCAATATTTGTTGGAAACTTTGTATCCAAATCTTTAAATCTATTAGAAGATACAATTCTATCTGCTGATATTATTTCTTCTTTTATATATTCTAATGTATATCTGCCATTTAAAAGGATCTCATCTTCTAAAAGACTACTTTCATTTACTTTTAAATTGAAACTTAAAGCAGTATAAAACGTAATTATAAGTAGTGACATAATGGCTATACCAAGGATTAGCTCTACCAAAGTAAATCCTCTTTTACCTCCGTATTGTGGCGTTAAGTTGCACATTATCTTCACCACCTTTAGCTTCTTTTACAGTAACACTTATTTCCCATAGATAAGGATTATCACTTGCTAATTTTACAATAGACTTATAATCTATATCATTTAAATAAGGATATTCTAATTCCCCATATGTTTCAAGTTCTTCTAAAAATTCTAAAGACTTCTTATCTTTAAGAGTTAATCTTTCTATTGTAGATTCTGATATATATGACATTTGAGCTAGTTTTTTATGATGAATAAAACTTTTCTGAGTTAAGCTTAAGATGGGAAATAATACTACTACTACAAGACTGATTACAAATAGCCCCATAATTATATCAAAAAATATAAGCCCATTTCTTTTCATAAATTCTCCTCCTATTTTTTTATAGGTTGAATCTCTTTTTCAATATTAACCTTACAAGAAACTGGAGTAATGCTTAATTTATGTTGATTTCCAAGTCTGTCCAAAAAATAAATAGTTCCACTATCAGTAGTAGTGCCATTAGAGTTAAAAATAAATGTCTTTGAACCTTCTTTTGTATTTAATTTGATTCCATGCTCAAAATGTTTTGTCTTTATAGTAATAGATTCAGATGCTGATCCTGTAGAAATTGTATAACTATTATCATCTTCAATAAATTTGATTCTATATATTTTGGAATCTATTATCGCCTTATTTCTAGTAAATAATATATCTCTTTTTAATTCTTTAATTTCTAAAGATTCCCTTATAGCTTTAAAATAATTAGTATGAGGTATAGTCATTGCTATAATTATTCCAAGTAAAGCAATCACTACTATTATCTCAACTAAGGTATAAGCAGTTCGATTTTTCATAAAAATCCTCCACTAGAGAAATTTACTTTTTCTTAAGCTTTAATTCTTTTCCAATAGGTAGTATACTAGATCTTAACATACCATTTAAACTTAATATCTCATCTACATACTTTTCCGTTCCATATTTTCTCTTAGATATATAAGAAATATTATCTCCTTTAATCGCTTTATAAGTGTCATAAATTGACTCTTCTATAGGCTTATCCTCTGCTTGTCCACTCTCTATTTCTTCTGAAGAATTATCTTCTACTTTACTTAAATCTACATATCCTTCATATGGAATAAAGGGATTTAACTTGTTTTCATCTGTAGTTTCTATAGGAAGATCTTCATCTTTACCTTCTACTATACCGCTTAAGCTATATACCCCTAAGCTTATATTTCCCGTTATCTCTGTCTCTTCACCCTTTTGAATATCTATATTGTTTATAACTATCTTACGAGTTTCAGTTTCTAAGCTTTTAATTATTTCATTTAATGATGAAAAACTTCCTTTAAACGGTATCGAAATATCCATCTTTTGTATTTCTTGTGCATTTAAAGTTTCCATAAAAGGCTTACTAAAACTTATGCTATCCATCTCTATATCACTTTTCAATAAAAGTTCATTTAATACATAGATGATTTGAGGTTGATTTAAACTTTTAAAAAAGTCTTTTTCTATATTTTGCTTTTCTATAAAAAGTTTGCTTTTTTCATCTAATATCACTTCACTGTTTTTAATTATTCTATTGTTTTCTTCTACTTCTAGCGCATAAGCATTCATTTTAGATTCCAAGGTAGAAATCTTAAGAATTTGTGGATCTATTATATATTTAAAGCTAAGCCAAAATAAGATAACAATAGCTAAAAGAGTTATAAGAGTTCTTTCATTATTAGTAAGTTCTCTTACATCAATTTTCCTTCTCGTCTTCTTCTGGTTCTTCATCTTTCTCTTTGACTGTTCCATCTTCTACCTCCTCTTCTTCTAAAAGATTGCTTTCTAGTTCAAATTTATAATCTGTTTCTTCTCTTACTATATTTGAAACAAATATATCTCCAAGTCCTTCTATAGACTCTAGTCCCTTTGCAAACTCTGCTATGCTTAATCTATTATTTGATATCCCAGTTATACTTACATTTTCAGGTGTTATATAAAGACTTGTAAGAAATAGATCATTAGGTCTTTTGCTTATTATAGCATCTATATATAATGATCCTATAATGTCTTTTTTAACTAAAGACTTCTTTAAATCTCTGATAGACTCAACTTCTAGTTTAAATGCATTTAACTCTTCTTCTTCCAACTTTATCTCTTCTACTCTTTTTAGAACTTTAGGATTTTCTGCAACCTTTTGAAATTCAAGTACTTTTTCAGAAAGTTTATTTATCTTTAAGTGATTTATTACCCCATATCCCAATATAGATAAAGAAATAATTAAAAGTAATATAGATAAAAAGAACTTATTATTAAAATTAATCTTCTTTTTCCCAAGATATGGTTTGAAAAAATTTATATCATTCATATACTTTCACCTCTTATTAAACTACCTATAGCATTTGAATATATGTCTAGATTTTTATCCAATAATCCATTTAATGAATTTATACTTAAAGTTTTTATATTCAAATAATTTTCAAACCTTTCTTTTATATCATCCACATCTGCAATGCTTCCCTGCAAAATTATTAAATCTATCTTATTGTTTTGTTCTTGAGAGCTATAATATCTAAATACCATCTCTAAACTATCAAACAATCTAGATAACAGATTGTTTAAAGCCCCAGTAATTTCTAGATTTTCTTCCTCTGTTAGACTAGATTTATCTGACTTTTTAAAACTAAAGATGCTATCTAAGATTTCTCTTTCTGTTAAATTTAAATTAACATCGACATTTTCCAATATGTTTTTTATTCCCAGAGGAATGTTTCTAGATATTTCTATCGCTTCATCTTTAAGTATGGTTAGATTTGTAGTGGCAAACTCTACATTTATAGAAGCAATAGTTTTTTCTTTAATGATAGAATTTTTCTCAATAGTTTCATTAAAAGATAAAAATTTTCTTATGGCATTACTTTGAAAGTCTAAAATTCGAGGTTTTAAATCCAAATCTCTTAAAAGATCAAAGTGTTGTTTGGCAAGTGTCTTTGGCATAGCTACTATAAAAAGCTTTAATTTTTCATTACCATTTTCCATAAAGACACCTTCATTTATATACTGAACTATATAGTCCTCAGGGTCTATGGGTATATAGTCTGCTATCTTGTATTTTAATATGCCTTCTATCTCATCTTCTCCTACACTTGGAATGATTATATCACGGGTTAAAATATCTGAAGAATTTACAACAGCTACTATGTTATCAGTCTTTATATTGTTAAGTCTTAAAAAAGAATCCATTATTTCGCTTAAAAGATTTTTATCATTTATATATCCATCTTCATATACCCCTTCTGGTAAATCTAGTAAAAATGTAGCCTCTATATTTAGTTTCCCCTTTTTAAATATACCTTCAGCCATCTTTATACTTCTTGTGTCAAAGTCCATAGAAAGAACTTTTTTAGATCTAAGTTTCAAATTAACTGCCTCCTTAAATAAATAAATGCATATATAAATCGATAATTCTATTTCCAAATAATAATACTATAAAAAATGCGATGATAATAAATGGACCAAAAGGAATAGGATCCTTTCTAGTCTTTATCTTGAGAGCTAATAGTACTAACGAAACAATAGCTCCTATTAAAAATGATAAAAATATATTTAATAGTATTAGCTTTACTCCCAATATAAAACCAAGGGATGATATAAGGGTAATATCTCCATCTCCCATGCCTCCACGAGAGATTATAACTATAAGTAAAAATATCCCCCCCGCTAAAACAGCTCCAAGTATACTTGTCTTTAGATACGTTTCTCTATTGAGAAAATACAAAACAATCTTATGTAATATTTCAAATATAAAGATAGTTAAAACTAACTTGTCCGGTATAATCATATGGTTTAAGTCTATAAAAAAAACTACTATCAAAGTTGAAAGGATAAATGCATAGGCTAGAGAGTCTATGCTAAGTCCAAAACTTTTAAAAAGGATAATATAAATAATGGCGTTTAAAGCTTCTATTAAAGGATATTGAATTGATATCTTGGAATCACAATTTCTGCATCTTCCCCTTAAAATTAGATAAGAAAATACTGGTATATTATCATACCAGTTTATCTTTTCATTACAACTTCCACAATGGGAAGGGGGAAAAGAAATACTCTCCCCCTTTGCAATTCTATAAATACATACATTTAGGAACGACCCTATTATTAGTCCGTAGAGTAGGATTAGTGTAGTCATGTTTATTTGGTAGGATCAAATTTTTCTGGATATAGAACCTCTGTTGCAGTAGTACTAGCCTTGTCATAGGTTATATAGAAAACTTTTTTTGTTGCATTATAATTTAGAACAAAGTTCTTTTTATCTTTTTGTTGAGGTTTCAAAGTTTTTTCTATTAAGTCTTTTGTTTGTAATTCATGAGGATCTGGAACAGTCACTCCATCTTGAATTGCTCCCTTTTCATTAGTAAATGATGCTATTTTATCAGCATCTGCATTTTCAGTAGACGCATATAACTCCGCTGCTTTTGCTATACTTGCTGCTGTAGCTTTATCAGCTGCTACACCTGCCTGATTTCTTGTTCCAGACAACCTCGGCACTGCTATTGCTGCTAATATACCCAATATTGCTATAACTACTACTAGTTCTACAAGTGTAAAACCTTTTCTATTTCTTTTTTGTGTTAGTTTCTTTAACATTTTTATTCCCCCTTAAATTTGTTTTATATTAAATACTTTTAAAGCATTAATAACGATTAAATTGTGTTTACGAGATCAAACATAGGTAGTGCCATTGCTATAACTATAAAACCTATTACTACCGACATGGCTATTAATAGTACTGGTTCTATTAGAGTTGTCATCTTTTGAAGTGATAGTTCTACTTCTTCATCGTAGAAGTCTGCTGTTTTTATTAGTATATTATCTAGTGAACCTGATTCTTCTCCTATATTTACCATTGAATAGACCATAGGTGGAAATACTTCCATATCTCTTATAGTTTTAGAAAGCGATACTCCTTTTTTTATTCCTTCCATTCCATCCTGCAATCTTTCTTTTATAACTGCATTGTTTACTATGTTCCCCACTATTTCCAGAGCTTCAAGTAGTGGTATACCTGAACTCATAAGAGTTGAAAGAGTTCTGGTAAACCTTGATGTGATTATCTTTTGATTTGTAATCTTAATAAAAGGTGTTTTTATCTTTAAAAGTGCTAGTGCTTTTTTACCTTCTTTTGTACTCTTATAGTATATAAATAAAAAACTTAAAGCTGCTATTCCTCCAAAGATTAGGTACCAATACCTTTGTAAAAACTTACTTGAATTTAGCAATAAAAGAGTAATAGATGGAAGTTCTGCCCCACTGTTTTCAAACATCTCTATAAATGTAGGCATAACTCCTACTAGCATAAATATAACTACCGCTATTGAAACAACGATTAAAACTACTGGATATATAAGTGCAGATTTTATCTTGCTTTCCAATTTATTTTCCTTTTCAAAGTGCACTGCCATTCGCTCTAGTATATTGTCTAGATTTCCACTTACCTCTCCTGCTTCTATCATATTTATTAGTATAGGTGGAAAAGTCTTTTCATGTCTTTTCATAGCCCCTGAAAGAGTTATTCCCTTTTGTAAATCTATATATATGGATTCTAAGGATTTTTTTAAAGTTTTATTTTCAGTTTGAACTGATAGTATATCTAAGCACCTTATAATAGATATACCCGCATCTACCATAGTATAAAACTGTCTACAAAATATAGCTAGATCTTTTTTCTTTACTTTACTAGTGCGTATTTCTATTTTAGCAGATTTTTCTATATCCTTTTCTACTGATATCGGCATATATTCTTCATTTTTAAGCATATTTATTACTTCTGATTCACTTGATGATTCGAAAAAACCTTCTACTATTTCTCCATTTCCATTTATCGCTTTATATTTATATATCATAATATTCCCCTCTTATATAATATATTTTTTTATATGACTTTCATTTATTGCCTGCTTTATAGCAGTATTTTTATCTATAAATCCATTTTTATATAGATTTAAAATACTTGTATCCATAGTCATCATTCCAAAGCTTGCCCCTGTTTGTATAGCTGTATCTATTTGATGGATTTTATCTTCTCTTATTAAATTTCTAATAGCTGATGTGATCATCATTATTTCAAAAGCTGCAATTCTTCCATCATTTTTCTTAGTTGGAAGTAATTGTTGGGATATAACCCCTTGAAGTACAGATGAAAGTTGAACTCTTATCTGTTGCTGTTGGTGAGGTGGAAATACATCTATTATTCTATCTATTGTTTTAGCAGCTCCTGATGTATGAAGGGTTGAAAGAACAAGGTGACCTGTTTCAGCTGCCGTTAAAGCTATAGATATGGTTTCTAAATCCCTCATTTCTCCTACTAATATAACATCAGGGTCTTGTCTTAGCGAAGACCTTAGCGCGGAAGTAAAACTTGTAGAGTCACTTCCTATTTCTCTTTGATTTACTATAGACTTATTGTGCTTATGAAGGTATTCTATAGGGTCTTCTAGTGTTAGAATATGACAGCTTCTCTCATGGTTTATTTTATCAATTAGAGATGCAAGAGTAGTAGATTTACCACTACCTGTTGGGCCTGTTACAAGAAGAAGTCCCCTTCTTAAAGAGGAGAGTTCTCTTATAGCCGCTGGAAGTTTTAAATCATCCATAGAAGGAATTCTAAGAGGGATTATCCTTAAGACCATTCCAAAACTTCCTCTTTGTTTAAAAGCATTTATTCGATACCTTCCTATACCTTTAGAAGAAAAGGATCTGTCTATTTCTCCACTTTTTTCTAAGTTTACAATCATCTTTTCTGTTAAAACTTCAAAAACTAATTTTTTAGTGTCATCAGGCATAAGCACTGGTTTTTCTAATGCAATTAATTCACCATTTATTCTAAGAATAGGAGGCATACCAACTGTTATATGAATGTCTGAAGCATTTTTTTCTATTCCTAAATTTAAAAGTTCTATTAAATTCATTTCATCTTCCTCCTACTAGTCTGTAATTCCTATCTTTAAAACTTCCGATATAGAAGTATCTCCATTTAATACTAATTCTCTTGCTTCCTTAAACAGAGTATTCATACCGTTTTTTAAAGCTTGATCTCTTATAATCTCTATATCAATATCTTGTTTGATTTTTCTTTTTATATTGTCTTCCATTACCATTATCTCGTGTATAGCTTTTCTTCCTTTATAGCCTCCATTACATGAATTACACCCATTTGGCTTATATAAGATTAAATCATCCCAAGAGCTTACTCCTAAGATTTCTTTTTCTTCATTACTTGCTTTATAAGAAGTTTTACAATTATTACAAAGAACTTTTAATAGTCTTTGAGATATTATCCCTATAATAGAAGATGAAATCAAATAGTGTTCTATGCCCATATCTATAAGTCTTGCAACTGTAGATGGACTATCATTGGTGTGAAGAGTTGAAATAACAAGGTGACCTGTTATAGAGGCTCTTACAGCTATCTCTGCAGTTTCTACATCTCTTATCTCGCCTATCATAATTATATCAGGATCTTGTCTTAGTATAGAGCGAAGTCCTGATGCAAAGTTCATCCCTGTTTTCGTATTTACTTGAACTTGATTTACTCCATCTAATTTATACTCCACTGGGTCTTCTACTGTTATTATGTTTTTGTCTATCTTATTAAACTCTTTTAATATACTATATAAAGTAGTAGTTTTTCCGCTTCCAGTGGGACCTGTAACAAGTATTATACCATAAGGTTTGGATAATATATCGTTAAAGTTTTTTAAATTATTTTCACTTAGTCCTAGTGCCTCTTTTGAATAATTAAATCCTGATTTATCTAGTAATCTTATAACTGTTTTTTCTCCATATACAGTTGGAAGTATTGATATTCTCATATCTATATCTCTATCAAATATATTTATATCTATTCTACCATCTTGTGGAATTCTTTTTTCAGCTATATTCATCTTGCCAATTATTTTTATTCTTGTAATTATAGGTGAGAGATTGTTTTTAGAAAGTGTCATTATCTCTGTTAAGTCACCATCAACTCTTATTCTTACTCTTACATAGTCTGAGAAAGGTTCTATGTGTATATCAGAAGCTTTATTTCTTACCGCTTGTTCTATTATAGAGTTTAAGAGTCTAACTATAGGAGCTGATGCTACTTCTGCTTCCTCTAGTAACTCCTCTTCTAATCTTTCATCTACAGCTTCATATTCTTCAAATTCTTCTAATATTTTCTTTGAAGATTCGTTGCTAAAGTATTTATCTATTATACTCATAGTTTCATCTTCTAAAGATATTACTATCTCTAAATCCATCTTCGTAAAAAGCTTTATATCATCTCTTGCATAAAAATTTAATGGATCTGACATAGCAACTATCAATTTTCCTTCTATTTTATCAATAGGAATTAATTTGTACTTTCTTGCCATAGAACCCGGTATCATGTGTACTGCTTTTATATTTATAGGATATTTTCTTACATCTACTTTACGAAATCCTAATTGTGTAGAGAGTATATTTATTATATCGGTGTTTGTTAATATACCTTTTTCCACAAAAATCTCCCCTAGTTTTTTATTAGTATTTTTTTGTTCAATAAGAGCCATTTCTAGTTCTTCTTTTTTTATTTTTCCAGAGTTTAAAAGCAATTCTCCAAATTTTAAATTTCTTTTTAGCATTTAATCTCCCTTTTTCTATTTCTTTATTTATACTTCTATAATATAGAGTTCTACATAAGTCTTAAAATTCCTTCTTATATTTTAAATTTTACTAAGTTAATTGAAATTTTTTTATAATCGTAAGTAGTTTATTAGTAAATTTTTTATCTTATAATATATTATACATCATAATTATGAAATTACATTTTATTTTTAGTATATCATTTATGATAAGATTTTTTTAGATATATATTGGATAGTTTATACATAATTATTAAAAAATAACTCGTGTTTTATTTTAATAAAGTGTAAGACTATTTAATAGGAGGTGGAAGATTTGAAAAAAAATAAAATATTTGTTTTAGCTTTAAGTTTAGGTTTAATGTTTACATCTGCAGCATGTACCACAAAAAATCCAAAGGTAAGTCGTAACACTAATAGAAACCTTTCTACTCAAACTAGAGACAATAGGTGGAACACAGATAGGAATCTAACAGGTACAGATACTGTAAGGGATAACACCAGAAACAACATGGGTATAAATGAATCCATTGATGTAAGAGAGAATGTTGACATAAATAATAGGGATAAAATAGGACTAAACAATCCCCTAAACGATAATGTCGATATGGGTCTAAATAATGGGTTAAGAAATGGTTTAGATACTAATATCAATAATGGAATGACTAGACCAAATAATGTTAATACACAAAATACAACTAATTTAAGTGATATTAGCAGTATGAACAAAGATGCTAGTAAAATAGCTAAAAAGATCGCAGATCTTAATGAAGTAAATAAAGCAAGTGTACTAATAACAGAAAATGAGGCTGTTGTTGGGGTAAACCTTCGAGGAAATACTCAAGGAACTATGACAAATGATTTAAGACAAAAGATTGAAAAAATAGTAAAAAATGAAGACAAATCAATAGATAAAATATCAATAACTACTGATCCTAATTTAGTTACTAGAATAAATACTATGACTACTAATATAGGAAATGGAAATATTGTAGATAACTTTGCCCAAGAAGTAAAAGATTTAATTAGAAGGATAACACCTAATAGTATGAAGTAAAATAAAAAGTTTGCTTTCCTTGTTTAAAGAAAGCAAACTTTTTATTTTTCCATTGCACGAGATAATTTATTTAGTGCACGGGATTCTATTCTAGATACATAAGATCTTGAAATTTTTAAAATCTCTGCTATTTCTCTTTGTGTCTTATAGTCACCATCTATAAGACCATATCTAAGTTGTACAATAATCTTTTCCCTTTTACCTAATATTTCATCCATACAGTTATATAGCTTTTTAGTTTCGAATTTTAAATCCACCTTATCTATTACTTCATCAGGATCTGTACCAAGAATATCTAATAGATTGATTTCATTACCTTCTTTATCTGAACCTACTGGATCATGAAGTGAAACTTCCATCTGTGTTTTTTTGTTTTGTCTTATACTCATAAGTATTTCATTATCAATACATCTAGCAGCATATGTTGCAAGTCTTGCTCCTTTATCAGCTTTAAAAGTATCTATTCCTTTTATAAGTCCGATAGTTCCTATGGATATCAAGTCTTCTACATCTCTTCCTGTATTATGATACTTTTTTACCATATGGGCTACGAGTCTTAAATTTCTTTCAACAAGTATGTCTTTAGC
This sequence comes from Tissierella creatinophila DSM 6911, assembly GCF_001940565.1. Classification (GTDB taxonomy): domain Bacteria; phylum Bacillota; class Clostridia; order Tissierellales; family Tissierellaceae; genus Tissierella_A; species Tissierella_A creatinophila. The sequence goes on along the minus strand of NZ_LTDM01000001.1, from coordinate 43,139 downwards.
AGCTTTATCTCCTTTACTATGTAATTGCAAATATCTTTGTTCTTCTTCACGATTTAAAGGTTTAGGAAAGGCATTAGAGTTTATCATATAGCCACAAAGAACTATAAATGGCCTAAAAATAACACTTAAAATAAGATATAAAGTATTTTCCATTTTCATCTCCTCCAATGATATATATATGATTCATAGGAGGAGATGTTGCTAGTCTACTTCAATTTTTTTATTATTTCTTTAAATATTGGCAAGGCATCTACAGAGCCTCTGGATGCATTTTCAATTAAAATGGTAACTACATATTTAGGATTGTTTTCAGGATAAAATCCACTAAACCATCCATGAACAGTTTCTTCTCCATTATAGGTAGCCTGAGAAGATCCAGTTTTTCCACCGGCTCCTCCTAAAAATTTCAAATCCATAGATTTACCTGTACCAGATTTTACTACTTCTATTAACATTTCTTTTACTATATTTGCATCGTTATACGAAATGAGTCTTTTGTCATCTTCTTTAAAATATTCTTTAATTATTTTACCTTCTGAATTGGTAATTCCCTTTACTAATGTAAGTTTTTTATTTATTCCACCATTTGCTACAGTGGTTAGAAGATTTGCAACCTGAAGAGGAGTTACTTCTAAACTTCCTTGACCTATAGCTATATTTCCAATAGCTGCTCCATATAATTCATCAGTTTCAGGTAAGTTTCCCTCTACCTCTTCCATTAAACCAATATTTATTTTGGATCCAAAACCAAGACGTTTAGACATTTCAATTATTTTTTCTGCACCTATTTCTTTTGCAATTTGCATAAATGTGCTATTGCAGGAATTCGCAAATCCATCTTTTAGTGATAGTAATCCATGTATGTTATTACAATTGATTTTAAGCCCGTTTATTTCTTCAAAACCTTCACAAAAGAAGTTTTTATCTATTATACTAGGATTCTCTTCAAGTGCAGCTAATAACACTACTATTTTAAAAATAGATCCTGGGGGATATTTACCTTGAATAGTTTTATTATAAAGTGCCATATCTTTATCATTAAAATATTCTTCTATTCTTTCAGGATTAAAGTTTGGTCTAGAAGCTAAGGCTAGTACTTCTCCAGATTCTACCTCAGTTACCACTATACCACCATTTATTTTATTTTCATCCATTATCCTTTCAATATCTCTTTGTATATTTGAATCTATAGTAAGTTTTACACCCGAGGGATCATAAGGATTATAATTATGATTTACATTATAAGTTCCGCCCAGTACCATTTGCATTTTTCTATCGTATTCTACTATAAAAGAATCTTTTTCATAGGTTTTAAGAAATTCATCATAAACCTTTTCTATGCCACTTTCTCCTTTATTATCTAGTTCATTTATATATCCTATAACATGAGATAATAATCCATCACTATTGTATCTATTTATCACATCTACTAAAAATGCGTTTTCTTTTAAAAAAGACATATCTATATTGTTTTTTAATGGAATCTTTAAAAGCGTATCTTCGCTATTTAATTTTTCATTTAATTCACTAGAATTTAAATTAGTATTTGTCTTTATATAATCATATACAGAAGGCTTTTTTAATATATCCTTAGGGATTATCAATGTAAGTATCTTTTCATTATTAGTTAGTGGTATTAGGTTTTTATCAAAGATTATACCTCTTTTAGGGTTTAAATCTATTTTTTTACCTCTTTGATTTAAAGCTTTAGATGTAAATTCATCACCTTTCAACACTTGTAAGTAATATAATCTAAAACTAAGTAGTAAAAAAGATAAAATTATGAAAATGAAAAATACTATCACTCTTTTTTTATTTATATTATTATCCTCTTTTTTCATAAAAAACCTCCTTATCCATATTATTATCATCTGGATAAGGAGTTATTCTTGTAAATTTATTTATTTTCATAGAGTATAGATTTTATTTTTTGAACTATTAAATCTATTGCAACTTTATTGTATCCACCCTCTGGTATAATTATATCAGCATATCTTTTGCTAGGATCTATAAATTGTAGATGAGCTGGTCTAACTGTCTCCATATATTGAAGTATTACAGAATCTAGAGTTCTGCCTCTTTCCTTTATATCCCTAAGTATTCGCCTAATAACTCTTACATCTGAATCAGTATCTACAAACACCTTTATATCCAAAAGATCTCTAATTTCTTTTTCAAATAGAATTAAAATCCCTTCCAATATAATTATCTTTTTAGGTTCTACTTTAATGGTTTCTTTTTTTCTATTATGTTGCTCAAAATCGTATATAGGCTTTTCTATAGGCTGACCAGAAGTTAACTTTTTTAAATGTTCTACTAATAATACATTATCAAAAGCTGAAGGATGATCATAATTAGTTTTTATTCTCTCTTCATATGATAAATTGCTTTGATCTTTGTAATAGGAATCTTGTTCTATTATTACTATATCATTTTGAGGAATTGTTTTAAATATTTCCTTAGATACAGTAGATTTTCCAGAGCCTGTCCCTCCCGTAATTCCAATTAAAATAGGTGAATGCAATATTATCAGTCCTCTTTCCTTTTTCTAATTAAATAGTATTTTTCAATATCTTTTTTAAGTTTTATACTTATTATTTGCTGAGCATGTGGAGCAACTTCTATTTCCTCGCCTTTGTCATTCCACATCTTTTCAACCCTTTGAGTAAAATATTCTTTATTGGGTCCAAATACTTCTATTTCATCTCCTACAAAGATTCTATTTCTCTGTTCTATAGTAGCTATACCACTAGATGGGTCATAATCTAATACCCTACCTACAAAATCAAAACCTCTTACATAAGAGCTACTAGAATAAACTTGGGAATCTTTATCAGTTTTACCTAAATAAAATCCAGTAGTAAAGTCTCTATGACTAACTTTTTTAAGTTCATCTAGCCACTGAGGATTATAAATATAGTTTTTGGGGTCTTTGAGATATTCATCTAGTGCTATTCTATAAGCTCTAATAATAGTTGCAACATAATAGGCACTCTTTACCCTTCCCTCTATTTTAAAACTAGTAATACCTGCTTCTACTAGTCTTTCTATATATTCAATCATACATAGATCTTTAGAGTTAAATATAAAGCTTCCATTGTCATCTTCTATAACAGGAAAGTATTCACCTGGTCTTTTTTCTTCCACTACATGATATCTATATCTACAAGGCTGAGAACAGTCTCCTCTATTTGCATCTCTATCTGTCATATAATTGCTCATTAAACATCTCCCAGAATAAGACATACACATAGAACCATGTACAAAAGCTTCTATTTCCAAGTCTTTTGGAATTCTGTTAGTAATACTTTTAATTTCTTCAAATGAAAGTTCTCTTGCAAGAACTATTCTTCTTACTCCTAAATCATACCAAAACATTATAGTTTCATAGTTTGTAACACTTGCTTGAGTGCTTATATGAATGGGAAGTTCAGGTATAGTTCTTTTTATCATTGAAAACATACCAGGGTCTGATACTATAACTGCATCTACGTTTATATCATAAAGATACTTTATATATTCTTCTAATCCAATTAAATCTTCATCATGAGGAACTATGTTCAAGGTTATATAGACTTTTTTTCCTCTTTCGTGTGAATATTTTACACCTTCTTTAATCTCTTCAAGTGAAAAATTTTTAGAAGATGTTCTAAGTCCAAATGCTTCTCCTCCAAGATATACTGCGTCTGCCCCATACATAATAGCCATCTTTAATTTATCTAAATCTCCTGCTGGAGCTAATAATTCTACTGTTTGTGTCAAAAAATCACATCTCCTTATATGTTAAAGCTATTCCATCGCCTATTGGGATTACACAAGATGAATAACCTTCAATTTCATTTATATATTTTAAAAAGCCCCTTAGCCTTTTAACTATAGTCTTTTTTCTTCTTATTACTAAATCATCTGTTGCAACCATTCCTCTAAATAAAACATTATCAGATATAATCATTCCATTTGAATTTAAAAGTTTTAATGCTTCATTAAAAAACTCTAAATATTGTCCCTTAGCCGCATCAATAAATATTAAATCATATTTCTCTTTTAATTTGGGTAAAATTTCCTCAGCTTCACCTTGTAATATCTTGATGTTTTTTCTATAATCTGAATCGGTAATATTTTTTAGAGCTAATTCTATCATATCTACTCTTCTTTCAATCGTGGTTATAGTACAGTTGCCGTCTAATGCCTTTGCAAATACTAAAGCGGAGTACCCTATTGCTGTACCTATTTCAAGTATACTATTAGGCTTTAACGATTTTAATTGTACAGTTAAAAATTGTGCTACTTCAGGTTCTATTATTGGAATATGGTTTTCTTGTGCATACATTTCCATTTCTTTAAAACTATTTTTCTTTTCAGGAAGTAATCCCCTTATATATTCTTCTATATAGTCATTGTTTATATTACTCAAATTTTATCATCCTAGCTTATTTTTTTGGTGCTGCATTTAAATGTTCTTTATAAGTCTTTGTAAAGGTATGACTTCCATCTTCATCAGCAAGTCTAAAAAACAGATAATCTACATCCGCTGGTCTTATTGCAGCTATTAAAGACTTTTCTCCAGGAGATGCTATAGGAGATGGTGGTAAACCTTCATTTATATAAGTGTTAAATGGAGAATTTATTCCTGTTTCCTCATCAGTTAAACGTTCTTTTCTCTCCCCAAGGATATATTGAACCGTTGCACATGACTGTAATCTCATACCAGTTTTTAATCTATTGTGAAACACTCCAGAAATAGTAGGTCTTTCCTTATCCAATTTTGCCTCTCTTTCTATAATAGAAGCAAGTGTTATTATTTCATTTAAATCAAAATCTGTATTCTTTAAGTTTTTTTCTATATCTTTTATATATATTTCTTCAAAACCTTCAAGCATCTTTCTGATTATATCTTCTTCGCTATGATTTTCATAGACTTCATAAGTAGATGGAAATAAAAATCCTTCTAAGGATTGTTCTTTATCTAGATGTTTTAAAAAACTAAATTCCCCTTCAAAGTTTTCTTTCTCACTAACAAGAATTAAAAATTTATCTAAATTAATAAGCCCTTCTTTTTCTAGTTTTTCTGCTATATCTTTTATTTCATAGCCTTCAGGTATAGTAAAACTAATAGTATTACCAGATCTACCACCCTCTATAAGAGCATTTAATATTTCTTCTAAATCCATAGATTTGCTTAAACTATAATTTCCAGCTTTAAGATAAGCTTTATTATCTAGAGTTTTTACCTTCAATAAAAATATCCATTTGTTTTTTATCAGATTATTTTTCTCAAGTATCTCTCCTATATTTTTTGTAGAGCTCGAACTTGGAATATCTATATTTATAGGCTTTTTATCCATACTAGAAACTGGCTCTAACGATTTAGCATAGTAATTAAAAGATAAAAAGATTATGAGAATTAATAAAACAAAAAAAACATAAAACATAGTATGTATTTTATTTTTAGACTTTACTTTATACATTTTATTTTCACCTTCTTTAGTTTTTTAATACTCTTTAAAATTTGTAGCTTTTTCATATACATATAGGATTAAGTTTCCAAATATAACAACAGAAACTAATTCCCCTGCGGATATTCCTAGAACTGTATAAAAGTATGGTATCTTAGTAAAATACGATACCCAAATAGATACAATAACACCATTTAACACAACTGGAGGAATCATACCTGTAAATTTATTTTTCATCTTAGAAGTTAAATATGCTGCAAATAAAGTTACAACGCTTCCACCTATAATATCTATAAGTCCAAATCCCGAGTATGCCGCTAATAATAAGTTCGAAATAAGACATCCCACAAACAAACCTGGAATAGCAGCAGCTTCAACTAATGGTAGAAGAGTTAAACCTTCTGCAAGTCTTAGTTGAATGGGTCCAAAAGTTAAATTTGCTAACGGAAAAGGTAAAACTTGTATCATAACAAGTACTATGTATATTGCAGCAATTAGACTTGCTTTAGTTAAATATCTGACATTCACCTAAACTCCTCCTTTTATACTATTATACCATCTTTTTAAAATAATAAAAGATAAATCCCTGGTATAAATTTATACCAGGGATAAAATTAAACTTCCATTATAATAGGCAATATCATAGGATTTCTTTTCATTTTTTCATAAAAGTAAGATCTTAAAGAATCTCTTACATTAAATTTTAATGTAGTCCAATCTGTTATTTTATTTTTCTCACAGTCTGATAATACTTTTTTTACAATTTCACGAGATTCCGCCATTAAATCTTCAGATTCTCTTACATATACAAATCCTCTTGATATAATATCAGGTCCTGAAACAACATTTCTATTTTGCTTATCTATGCTCATTACAACAACTATAAGCCCATCTTCTGAAAGATGTTTTCTATCTCTTAATACTATATTTCCTACATCTCCAACGCCAAGTCCATCAACTAGGATGTTTCCAGCTTGAACTATAGGACCTCTTTTTGCTTCATCTTGTGTAAATTCCAGAGTTTGACCGTTTTCAATAATAAATATATTTTCTCTTGGCATTCCAAGATCATGAGCTAAATCTGAATGAATCTTTAAATGTCTATACTCACCATGTACTGGAATAAAAAACTTTGGCTTTAATAGGGTGTGAACAAGTTTTAATTCTTCTTGTTTAGCATGACCTGAAACGTGAACTTCAGCTAATGAATCATATATAACCTCGCTTCCCTTTTCAATAAGTTTATTTATTATTTTAGAAACTGTTTTTTCATTCCCAGGTATAGGTGTTGCTGATATTATTATTAAATCATCCTCTAAGAGGGAAATTTTCCTGTGCTCTCCATAAGCAATTCTAGTTAGAGCAGACATTGGTTCCCCTTGTGAACCTGTAGTTATAACTACGATTTCATCTTTTCTATATTTATCCATATCATTTATGTCTATAAAAGTTCCTTCTTGTACGTCTAAATACCCAAGTTCATATGCAACTGTAGTAGTATTTATCATGGATCTTCCAGATAATACAACCTTTCTATTATTCCTTTCAGCCGCTGTTATTATCTGTTGCACCCTGTAAACATTAGAAGCAAATGTAGCTACTAGTATTCGTCCCTTTGCATTTGCAAACATATCTCTAAATGCAGTGCCTACTGTACTTTCACTCATAGTATAACCTGGTCTTTCAGCATTTGTACTATCTGCCATTAAACAAAGTATACCTTCTTTGCCAAGTTCAGCAAATCTAGTTAAATCTATAACATTTCCAGATATTGGTGTATAATCTACTTTAAAATCCCCAGTATGAAATACAATTCCTACTGGAGTATGAATAGCTAGTGCAGAACTATCCGGTATACTGTGTCCTGTTGCAATAAATTCCACTTCAAATTTGCCAAGTTTTACAAAATCACCATGTTTTACAATATTTAAATTTACATTTTCTAATTTATGTTCTTTAAATTTTGTCTCTAATAGTGCTAATGTAAGTTTCGTACCATATATAGGTATATTTAGTCTTTTTAAAGTATATGGAATCGCTCCTATATGGTCTTCATGACCATGGGTTATAACTAAACCTCTTATCTTATCTCTATTTCTAAATAGATAAGATATATCAGGTATAACTATATCTACTCCTAACATTTCATCTTCTGGAAAAGTCATACCACAATCTATGAGTATAATATCGTCCCCATACTCTAGCACAGTAATATTTTTTCCAATTTCCCCCAGCCCTCCTAAGGGAATTATTTTCAATTTTGCTTTTTTACTCACTTTATCACTCCTTGTTTTTTTTAAAGTCCTTTATTTAAAATCTATATTTATTGTTTATAATAAATTCATCTTATATCTTAAACTTGTATAGTTGTTGGATAAGTAAGAACTTTATATTAGAAAAATTAATTTAATATATCTTTTTATAAATCTTTACAATCTTTACAATATCCATAAAATTTTACATTGTGATCAGTTATATAAAAAGCCTCTTGACTTTCTATAGTGTTTTCTAATGATTCTAAAAGATCTAATTCTACTTCTAAAATATTTCCACATTTTAAGCATATTAAATGGTGGTGGTGATGATCATTAGTATTTTCCTTTATCTCGTATCTACTAAATCCATCATCAAAATTAACCTTTACAACTATATTTAGATTTTCAAATAGTTGTATGGTTCTGTATATAGTAGCAATTCCTATTTCAGGATAATCTACTGATACAAGATTAAAGATTTCTTCACAACTCAAATGTTCATGAACATTTTCTATTATTGTATTTAAAATTGCTTTTCTTTGATTAGTTAATTTATAACCTTTTGTTTTTAATATTTCTTTATATTCATCAATATTTATTTGCATGTTTCTCACCTGCTTATCAGTTAAAAATATATTTATATTATTGTAAATTTTCCTTTAATAATTCTTCATACACTTCTTCAGCTTCTTTTAATTCTTCATCATCTATTCCAACTAATATTTCATCTCCATTTTCATCAAAATCAATTCTTAAAATATATGTGTCAGATTCGATATCATCAGCAGGTAACATAGCAACATAGTCTATATCATCTAAAGTAAACTTAGCTTTTATTAAAAACTCTATCCCATTTCCAAGCTCATCATAAAATAAATGTCTTTGCATCACTTTTAATTCCCCCTTTTTACACTGTCTAAATAAGATTGTAAAATAAAACTTGCTGCAATTTTATCTATATACTGTTTTCTATTTTCACGTCTTATATTTCCCTCTATTAAAATACGTTCTGCAGACATAGTAGTCATTCTTTCATCTATATATATTACATCTATGTTAAATTTATTTTTTATTTTCTCTCCAAATTTTAATACCTTTTCACTTTGAGGACCTATGGTTCCATTCATATTCTTAGGAAGTCCTAATACTATTGTTTTTATATTATATTCATCTATTACATCTTTTAACTCTACAAAGTCTTTCTTTTTACCAACTCTTTTTATAGTTTTTACACCTTGAGCTGTTAATTGTAGTAAATCACTTACTGCCACACCGATATATTTATCTCCTACATCTAATCCTAAAATTCTTTCCATTAATACTCCCCATTTAAATTACTTTTATACAAAATTCTGGACATACAGTGGCACAATACCCACAAAGTATACATTTTTCATTGGGCACAGCTATTTTATCTATTATATTTATTCCATTTTGTTTGCATCTTTTTACACAATTTTCGCATGCTATACAATAATCAGCTACTATAAGTTTTCTTTTTTTCTTATCTATTTGTTCTTTTAAACTTTGAGGGATATATCCTTTTTCTATTAAACTTATATTTGCATCTATTTCCTTAGTAGATTGCATTCCTATAGCTATAGAATCTATAAAAGGAATCTTTTTTACAAAATTAAAGGATTCTTCTATGTTCTTTATTAAATGTCCTCCACCTAAAGGTTTCATACCATATATGCCTTTACCTAAAGCATGTATTTGTTTTAATTCTTTTAACATACCATCTATATTTCCGTCTTGAATTCCTAATCCTTGTTTGTTTACTATTGGGTGAATTATTTCTATTTCTTTTATTTTTCTTGCTGCCTCTGCTCCCGCTATATTATGTGTTGATATACCAAATGCTCTAATAAGTCCCATTTCTTTAGCTTTTAAGAAATATTCTATAGCTTCAAAATGACCTTTTACAGTATATATACTTTCCTGTTCATGAAGTAAAAATATGTCTATATAATCCGTTCCAATTTTCTTTAAAGCCAAATCTAAACTCGCCTTAGCCATTTCTTTTGTATATGCATAGCTCTTTGTAGCTATAACATACTCTTCTCTTTTTATCCCCTTTAAAGCTTCTTTTATATAATGATAGTTTTCATATATCTCCGCAGTATCTAAAAAGTTTATTCCTCTTTCAAAAGCATATTCTATTAAGTATGCTCCATCTTTTACAGATAGATTTGCTTGAAAAGGAGTCATAGTTAAAGAACCAAAGCAAAGTCTAGATACTTCAATATTAGTATCTCCTAATAATACTTTTTTCATTACTACACTTCCCATGCTTTATAAAAATCTTATAGAATGGATCTATGATCCATTCTATAAGTTAAATATTGTGTTTTAAATATTCTCTTAGAATTTCTTCTAGTATTTCATCTCTTTCTATCTTTTTAATAATAGATCTAGCGTCCTTATGACTTGTTATATAAGTTGGATCTCCAGATAATATATATCCTATTATTTGATTTACTGGTTCATATTCTTTTTCTTTTAATGCCTTATACACATATAAAAGTATTTCTTTTGGTTCGGTCATATTTTCCTTTGGCACTTCAAATTTCATTGTCTCGTTTCTATAATTATCCATTTTGAGTACCTCCATTATCTTTATTATACCATAATTTTCTTATTTTAAATAAGAAAAGCTTTATTAATTTCATAAATCTTCCATTTTATCTATTTAAAATCTGAAATTAAATCTACAACTTTTGAAAATGCTTCTTCTAATTTAGAAACATCCCTTCCCCCCGCTTGAGCTATATTAGGTCTTCCTCCACCATTTCCTCCGGTTATTTTAGCAACTTCTTTTACAATGTTTCCAGCTAAAATCCCTTTAGAATTTAAATCTTTAGTTACCATAACTAAAAATATTATTTTTTCATCTACTACAGATGCAAGTACTATAACTCCAGAATCTAGTTTATCTTTTATTTTATCTCCTAAAGTTCTAAGATCATCTATATCCATATTATCAACTCTATAAGTTACAAGAGAGGTATCTCCTACTTTAACTAAAGTTTCTAAAACTTCCTTAGAAAGATCTCCAGAAAGCTTTTTCTTTAATTCACTAACTTCTTTTTCTTGAGCCTTTAGTTCACTTACAAGATTTTCTGTTTTATCTATTAAATCGATCTTATTCGTTTTTAAAATTTCACTTAAAGTTTCTATCTGTTCTTCTTTTTCATTTAAATACTCATATACTGAAAGACCTGTTATAGCTTCTATTCTTCGAACTCCTGATGCTATACCACCTTCTGAGATTATTTTAAACATTCCTATGTTAGATGTGTTTATAACGTGGGTTCCTCCACAAAGTTCTTGAGAAAAGTCTCCCATCCTTATTATTCTTACAATTTCTCCATATTTTTCTTCAAATAATCCTACTACTCCTTGTTTTTGAGCTTCTTCTAAAGAAGCCTCAGTTGTAGTAACTTCTAAACCATTATAAATCTCTCTATTTACTATTTGTTCTATAAGATTTAATTGTTCCACAGTTGGACTTTCAAAATGAGTATAGTCAAATCTAAGTCTATTTGGAAGAACTATTGAACCTGCTTGATTTACATGTTCACCTAATACTTCTCTTAGTGCTTTATGAAGAAGATGTGTAGCAGAGTGATTTCTTCTTATAGAATCTCTTCTTGAAATATCTACCATTGCAACAACTTCATCATTTAAATTTATAGTTCCTTCCATTACCTTAATCATATGAATAATAAGTCCATCTTTATTGTGTTTTGTATCTATTACTTCTACTTCAAAACTATCATTTTTAATTAGTCCACTATCTCCTACTTGACCACCAGATTCAGCATAAAAAGGAGTTTCATCTAACACAAGCATTCCTTCTTCACCTTCACTCATAGAGTTTACACCCTTTTCCTTGCTCACTAAAGATATAACTTTGGACTTGGTCTTTGTAGTTTCATATCCCTTAAATATAGAGTTAAGTTTTTTAAATAGTTCAAGGTCTATGCTTGCTCCCCATCCACTATCACCTTCATCTCTAGCAGTCCTAGCTCTCTTTCTTTGATTTTCCATTTGGATATTGAATTCTCTTTCATCTGCTTTTAATGACTTTTCTTCTAATATCTCTAAAGTCAAGTCTAAAGGGAATCCATAAGTATCATAAAGTTTAAAAACACGTTCTCCAGAGAGCATAGTTTCTTTGTTTATTTCCATATCTTTAATATAGACTTCTAAAATTTGCATACCGGAGTCTATAGTTTCTTGAAATTTATCTTCTTCAGCTTTTATAATCTTTTTAATATGGTCTTCTCTTAATTTTATTTCTTTATACTCTACCATCCAAGAATTTATAAATTCTCCTACTATGTCTGTTAAAAATGTTCCATCTATTCTTAAAAGCTTTCCATGTCTACTAGCTCGTCTTATAAGCCTACGAAGGACATATCCACGACCTTCGTTACTAGGAAGCACACCATCGCCTACTAAGAAAGTCATCGCCCTAATATGATCTGTAATTACTCTTATAGATACATCTTTAGCTTTATCACTTCCATATTTATAATCACTTACATCTTCAATTTTATTTATAATCTTTTTTATTTCTTTTATTTCAAATATATTGTTTGCATTTTCCATAACGGCTGCAATTCTTTCAAGACCCATACCTGTATCTATATTTGGATGTGCTAAAGGATGATATACTCCTTTCTCATCTTTATCAAATTGAGTAAACACTAAGTTCCATACCTCAATAAATCTATCACATTCGCATCCTGGCTTGCAGTCTTTAGAACCACAACCATATGCTTCTCCTCTATCTATATATATTTCTGAACAAGGTCCTGAAGGTCCAATCTCAAGCTCCCAAAAATTATCTTCTTTTCCAAGTGGAACTATTTTTTCCATAGGAAGCCCTATATCTTCATTCCATATCCTGGCAGCTTCAGTGTCTTCAAAATATACAGATGCCCAAAGAGCTTTTGGCTCTATTTCAAGTCTTTCTGTTAAAAACTCCCAAGCCCATTCTATAGCTTCTTTTTTAAAATAATCTCCAAAAGAAAAATTTCCTAACATTTCAAAAAATGTTGCGTGTCTATCTGTTTTACCTACATTTTCAATGTCCCCAGTTCTAATACATTTTTGACAGGTAGCCATTCTTCTTCTTGGAGGATTTAACTCTCCAGTAAAATATTTTTTCATAGGAGCCATACCAGCACCTATAAGTAATAAGGATTTATCATTTTTTGGTATTAAAGAGAAACTAGGTACAACTAAATGTCCTTTTTCCTCGAAGTAATCTAAAAATTCTCTTCTAATCTCATGTAGTCCTATTTTTTTCATATTTACACCTCTTTTTCGTTCGATTAATTATAAAAAAATCTCCTCCTATTTTGGGAGGAGATTTTTATACCTATTTGGATTATAATTTAATCTAAAGCTTTTGTCAATTCTTTCTATCTTTATAAATCAGTCTTTTCTCCTTTATAAACTCATATATTATCTTCAAAACTGCCACAAGGGGAACTGAAATTATCATACCAAATACCCCAAATATTCCTCCACCTATTATTATAGATAATAGTATTACAAGTGGATGTATACCCATATTTTCTCCTATTATTTTGGGAGCCAAAATATTGTTTTCTCCCCATTGAATTACTACGAATAATATGCTTACCCATATAGCCTTTATTGGACTTTCTACAAAACCAAAAAATAGAGCAGGTATAAAACCCATTAGAGGTCCAATATATGGCACAATATCAAAGATTCCTGTGACAAGCCCTATAACAAATGCAAAATCAACACCCAATATAAATAATATTATACTAGTAAATATACCAACGTATAAAGACATTAAGAGTCGCCCTTTAATAAATTTTGAAAGAGAATTATCTATTGTAGTAGCTAAATATATAATATCTTTTTTATGTTTTTTAGGAATCCATCCCTTTATTTTTTTAACAAAGTAATCTTTATCTACTAAAAAATATAGCGTTAAAATAGGAGTTAATATAATATTTATTATTTTAGATGTCATACCTATTATAGCACCTACAAAGTTTTTTAATCCGTTTACAAAAACATTTTCAATCTTTATTATGTTTTCCATAACTACTTTTTCTACATCTTTAAACATAGGAGGTAACCCGCCAAGTATAGAATAGTATTTAGTATACATTTTATCTACTAAATCTGATAGCCTATCAAAATACATAGGAAGGTCTGTAACTAACCTTTTTATCTCTCTTCCAGACTTTGGTATTATCAAAAATGCTAAAATGAAGAATATTCCAAGTATAGAGATATAGAGTATAAGAACTCCTTCTAATCTATTTATTCCTCGTTTTTCTAATTTGTTTATTAATGGATTTAATGTATAAGCAAGTATAATAGATATTATTGTAGTAATAAATATATCATATAAAAATGGGTTTCGCTTTAAGAATACATATAAAAAATAAGCAAATATTAAAGCTAAGAATGTTATAATTATCCATTTATTTTGTATATTTATCTTTTTACTATTTTCAACAAATCTATTTCCTATATTTATAAGATAATAAATAACTAAAAATGTTAAAGTAATAGATAATATACCAATAGCTTTTATAAAAATATCTGGAGATCCTTGCCCAATCATAATCTCACTCCCATATATAATTAGGCAACAAATAGTTGCCTAATTATAATTTATTCTTCTATATCATGATCATGAAGATCATCATCAAAATTTATATCTTCTAAACCTTCTATATGAATATTGTTTTTCTTAGAATAATCTAATAATGCAGCTTTAATAGCTTGCTCAGCAAGAACTGAACAATGCATTTTAATAGGTGGAAGCCCATCTAATGCATCAGCTACAGCTTTATTAGTAAGATTCATAGCTTCATCTATTGTCTTGCCTTTTATAAGCTCTGTAGCCATGCTAGATGATGCAATAGCAGAACCACATCCAAAGGTTTTGAACTTAACATCTTTTATAGTATTATCCTCTATCTTCAAATACATTCGCATTATATCTCCACATTTTACATTTCCTACTTCTCCAATGCCATCTGCATTTTCTATTTCTCCTACATTTCTAGGATTTGTGAAGTGTTCCATAACTGTTTTTGAATACATTATTTTTCCCCCTCAAGTTTATCATATAGCGGTGACATCATCCTAAGCTTTTGTACTATTTTTTTAAGTTCTTCTACTACATAATTTATTTCTTCTTCGTTATTAAAATCTCCTAAACTAAGTCTAAGTGAACCATGAGCAATCTCATGATCAAGTCCTATACCTAATAATACATGTGAAGGATCAAGTGAACCAGAAGTACAAGCTGAACCACTAGAGCCAGCAATTCCTACCATATCTAAACTAAGAAGTAATGATTCTCCTTCGATATATTTAAAAGAGAAATTTACATTCCCCGGTAGTCTTTTGGTTCTATGTCCATTTAATTTTATTTCATCTATACTATCTTCTATTTTTTTTATTAAATTATCTCTAAGTGATATTAGTTTATTATTATGTTCTTCTAAATTTTCATATGCTAATTCTATTGCTTTTCCCATCCCTACTATAGCAGGAACATTTTCTGTACCAGCTCTTTTATTTCTTTCTTGTCCGCCTCCAGTTATTAGAGAATCAAGCTTTATTCCCTTTCTAACATATAGTGCTCCAATGCCCTTTGGTCCATATACTTTATGGGCAGACATAGATAATAGATCTATATTCATATCATTTACATCTATTTTAATATTTCCCATAGCTTGAACGGCATCTGTATGAAATATAATTCCTTTTGATTTTGCAATTTCTCCTATTTCTTTAATAGGTTCTATAGTCCCAATTTCATTATTTGCAGTCATAATAGTTATAAGGATAGTTGTATCTTTAATAGAGTTTTTTAATTCTTCTAAATCAACTATACCATCTTTATCTACATTTAAATAAGTTACTTCAAAACCATCTTTTTCTAAATACTCACATGTATGAAGTACTGCATGATGCTCTATTTTAGATGTTATTATATGATTACCCTTTTTTTTGTTTTTATATGCAATCCCTTTAATAGCCCAGTTATCTGATTCAGATCCCCCTGCTGTAAAGTATATTTCTTCCTTTTTTGCTGCTATAGATTTTGCAACTTGTTCTCTAGCTTTCTCAACAGCTACTTTTGAAGTTTGTCCTAAACTATATATACTAGAAGGATTACCATATTTTTCTTTAAAAAAAGGCATCATTTCTTCTAAAACTTCATCTTTTACAGGTGTAGTAGCAGCATTATCCATATATATATATTCTCTCATAAACATCCTCCTAAATATTTTTATTTAACTACTATATATCTTTTATCATATCATCTAAGGTAATAGAATCTACTACTTCATCTATACTATTTTTAATTTTCATAAGTACTAATTTAGTGGCACAAGCATCATCTTTACAACACTCGCTATCATCATTTACACAGCTCGCAGGAGCCAAACTTCCTTCCAAACTTCTAAGTATATCTCCTACAGTGATATCTTTAGGCGGTTTGGATAGCATATATCCACCTTGTGAGCCTCTGACACTATTTAATAGACCATCTCTTTTAAGTACTGAAAAAAGTTGCTCTAAATAATTATCTGAAAGTTCTTGTTTTTGAGCAATCTTTTTTAAAGAAATTGGTCCTTCTCCATAACTAATTGCTAGTTCAAACATAGCCATAAGACCATATCTTCCTTTAGTAGATAGTTTAATATCAATCACCTCTTTTAATTCCCACTATTTCACTCAAGTATTATAAGATTTAGTATATAATATCCCACTAAACCTGTCAACATTAAAAACTTAAAAACCAATCTTTTTCTTCAATCTTTAAAGATTAGTTTTTATTGTTTGATTATTTATTTAATTTTATTTTTAATTTAGATATCATATCATGGGTCATAGTGTCCAAATCATATTTGGGATTCCATCCCCATTCCTCTCTAGCAGCAGTATCGTCTAACGAATTTGGCCAAGAATCTGCAATAGATTGTCTAACGGGATCTACATCATAATTTAATTTAAATCCTGGGATTTCTTTTCTTATAGAATCTGCAAGTTCTTCGGGATCAAAACTCATGGCAGATATATTAAATGCATTTCTATGGATTAATTTAGAAGGATCTGCTTCCATTAAATCGATTATAGCATCTAGTGCATCAGGCATATACATCATATCCATTTTAGTACCTTTGTCTATAAAAGAAGTATATTCTTTTTGTTTTATAGCATCGTAATATATATGAACAGCATAATCAGTAGTGCCTCCACCTGGAAGAGTTTTATATGAAATCAATCCTGGAAATCTTACTCCTCTTGTATCTACACCAAACTTTTCAAAATAATAGTCGCATAATAATTCACCAGCTACTTTTGTAACTCCATACATAGTATTTGGCCTTTGAATAGTATCTTGTGGCGTTTTATCTGGCGGGGTAGTAGGTCCAAATGCAGCTATAGAACTGGGTGTATATATTTGAGATTTTGTTTGTTTACCTATTTCTAGTACATTTATGAGACCATTCATATTTACATTCCAACAGTCAAGCGGTCTCTCCTCACCTATGGCTGAAAGAATAGCAGCTAAATTTATAATTGTATTTATATTGTATCTTTTAGTAATCTTTAATAACTCTTCTCCATCATTTATATCTAATATTTCAAAAGGACCTGCTTCTATTAATTCTTCATGTCCTTCTTTTTTCCTTCTGTTACTAGCAATAACATTGTTAGAACCATAGATTCCCCTAAGTTTGTTTGTAAGTTCAGAACCTATTTGTCCTAAAGCTCCTGTTACTAAGATTTTTCTCATTGTCACACCTCCAAAATTGTTTAAAAAATATTTCATCGTTTATTATACCACAATGATATGTAATTTAAATCTTAATTTATTATCATTTATGATAAGATTTATTATGATATTTTTTATTAAATAAATTTTAATTATAAAAAAAGATTAAACTCTTTTTAGTATGACTAAATGCCATGCTTTAAATGTTTAATCTTTTTTTATTTTATTTTACAACTATATTAAATATTTTTCCTGGAATAAATATTTCTTTTATTATATTTTTCCCATCTAAAAATTTACGAATATTTTCATCTTCTTTAGCTTTTTCTATTACTATTTCTTTTGTAGCATCTACATCTACTTCTATAGTCCCTCTTACTTTTCCATTTACTTGTACAGGAATATTTATAATTTTATCTAGAGTTTTTTCTTTATCGTACTCTGGCCATATACTATTATGAAGATAATCTTTCAAGCCTAAGTTTTCCCACATTTCTTCTGTTATATGTGGTGCTACTGGGTTTAAAAGTATTATAAATGTTTTTAGATCTGTTTTTGTAATCTTTCCATAATCATTAAATTCATTTGAAAGACTCATAAGAGCAGCTATCCCTGTGTTAAATTTTAAATGCTCAAAGTCTTCAGATACTTTTTTAATAGTCTTGTGGATACTTGATTCTAATTCTTTTGTATATCCCTCTCCATCTACTAAAATTTCTTGAAGTTTCCAAACTCTTTCCAAAAATCTTCTACACCCTCTAACTCCATTTTCTGACCATGGAACGGATTTTTCAAAGTCTCCTATAAACATTTCATATGTTCTAAGCGTATCTGCTCCATATTCATTTACTATATCATCAGGGTTTATCACATTGCCTCTAGATTTAGACATTTTTTCATTATTATCACCTAGAATCATTCCATGGGAAGTTCTCTTTTTATAAGGTTCTTTTTCTTCCACTACTCCTACATCATATAAAACCTTATGCCAAAATCTTGAGTAAAGCAGATGAAGTGTGGTATGCTCCATTCCCCCGTTATACCAATCAACAGGCATCCAATATTTTAGAGCTTTATCTGAAGCAAGAGCTTCATTGTTATGAGGATCTATATATCTTAGATAATACCAAGAAGAACCTGCCCATTGAGGCATAGTGTCTGTCTCTCTTTTAGCTTTTCCACCGCATTTTGGACAAGTAGTGTTTACCCATTGTGTAATATTTGCAAGGGGTGATTCTCCATTTGCAGTTGGTTCATAGTTTTCTACTTCTGGAAGAACTACAGGCAAATCTTCTTCAGGTACAGGCACCCATCCACATTCATCACAATGAACTAAAGGGATTGGCTCTCCCCAATATCTCTGTCTTGAAAATACCCAGTCTCTCAACTTAAAGTTTATCTTTTTCTCACCTAGCCCATTTTCTTCAAGCCAATTTATCATATATTCTTGACCCTTTTTTACATCCATTCCGTCTAAAAAGTCTGAATTTATTATAGTCCCGTTTTCAATATCAGTAAAAGCTTCTTTCTCTATATTGCCGCCCTTTATTACTTCTATAATAGGAAGATTGAACTTTTTAGCAAATTCATAATCACGAGTATCGTGACCCGGAACTGACATTATAGCTCCCGTACCGTAAGTCATAAGTACATAGTCTGAAATCCAAATAGGTATTTCTTGCTTATTTGCAGGATTTATTGCTTTTAATCCCTTTATTTCTATACCAGTTTTCTCTTTAGATAATTCGGTTCTTTCAAAATCAGATTTCTTACTTACTTCTTCTTGGTATATTTTTATATCATCTAAATTTTCTATTTCATCTCTATATTTTTCTATTAATGGGTGTTCAGCTGATATAACCATATAGCTTGATCCAAATAAAGTATCAGGTCTAGTAGTAAATACTCTTAATTTATCATCTTTATTTTCAATTTGAAAATCTATTTCAGCCCCTACAGATTTTCCAATCCAGTTTATTTGTTGAGCCTTTACTCTTTCTATATAATCTAGATCTTCTAAGTCTTCAATCAATCTATCAGCATATTTAGTTATTTTTAGCATCCACTGATTTTTAACTTTTCTTATTACTTCTGATCCACATCTTTCACAAGATCCTTGAACTACTTCTTCATTTGCAAGTCCTACTTTACATGAAGTGCACCAGTTTATAGGCATTTCATTTTTATAAGCAAGTCCTTTTTCAAATAGTTTTAAAAATATCCACTGTGTCCATTTATAGTATTGTGGATCAGTTGTATTTATTTCTCTAGACCAGTCAAAAGAAAAACCTATTGATTTAAGTTGTGCTTTAAATCTTTTAATGTTATTTTTTGTAACAGTTGCAGGATGAATTTTATGTTTAATAGCAAAGTTTTCTGTCGGAAGACCAAATGCATCCCATCCCATTGGAAATAATACATTATATCCTTGTAACCTTCTCTTTCTAGAGACTATATCAAGAGCTGTATAAGGTCTTGGATGTCCCACATGAAGACCTTCTCCTGACGGATATGGAAACTCTACTAAAGCATAAAACTTCTCTTTCTCAGAATTATTTAAAGCTTTAAAGGGCTCTTCTTCATCCCAAATTTGTTGCCATTTCTTTTCAATTTTTCCAGGTGTATATTCTCTCAAAATCTTTCCTCCTAATTTTATCTTTATTTAAAAGTTTTTTAAAATTCAGCCCAGTTTACAGTTCTTGGAAATGGAATAACATCTCTTATATTGGTCATTCCTGTTATATACATAATAAGTCTTTCAAACCCTAGTCCGAATCCCGCATGTTTTGTTCCACCATATTTTCTAAGTTCTAAATACCACCAATAATCTTCAGGATTCATTCCATTGTCTATAATCTTTTGTTCTAAGAGTTCTAGTCTTTCCTCTCTTTGGCTTCCTCCTATTATCTCTCCTACTCCAGGAACTAGTAGGTCCATAGCTGCTACAGTTTTATTATCATCATTTTCCCTCATATAAAACGCCTTTATATCTTTTGGATAATCTGTTACAAATACTGGTTTTTTAAAAACTTCTTCTGTTATATATCTTTCATGCTCTGTTTGAAGATCTATTCCCCATTCTACTGGATAATTAAATTTTTTATTGGATTTCTTTAAAATTTCTACAGCTTCTGTATAAGTTATTCTTTCAAATTCTGAATTAACTATATTTTCTAATCTACTTAATAAATCTTTATCTATAAATTTATTGAAAAATTCCATTTCTTCTTTTGCTTCATCCATTACATACGATATCACATATTTCATCATCTTTTCTGCCAAATTCATATTATCCTTCAAGTCAGCAAAAGCAATTTCAGGCTCCATCATCCAAAACTCTGCGGCGTGCCTTGAAGTATTAGAATTTTCGGCTCTAAATGTAGGTCCAAATGTATATATGTTTTTAAAACTAAGAGCATAAGCCTCTGCCTCTAACTGTCCACTTACAGTTAGAAAAGTTTCCTTGCCAAAAAAGTCTTCTTTATAATCTATACTTCCCTCATTATCAAGTGGAGGTTTTTTATAATCTAATGTACTTACTCTAAACATTTCACCTGCACCTTCAGCATCACTTGAAGTTATTATAGGAGGATTAACATATACAAAGTCTCTTTCTTGAAAAAACTTATGAATTGCATATGAAGCAATAGATCTAACTCTAAAGACCGCACTAAAAGTATTACTTCTAGGTCTTAGATGAGCTATAGTCCTTAAGTACTCCATAGTATGTTTTTTCTTTTGAAGTGGATAGTCACTACTTGAAAGACCTTCTACTTCTATATCTGTAGCCTGAATTTCAAATGGTTGTTTACCTTGTGGAGTGGGTTTTAGTATTCCCTTTACTCTTAAAGAACTACTTAAATGAAGTTTTTCAATTTCAGCAAAATTAGATAATTCATCAGAATATACTATTTGAATTCCTTTAAAAAAGGTTCCATCATTTAATTCAATGAATCCAAAGTTTTTTAAGGCCCTTATATTTCTTACCCATCCCTCTAAAATAATTTCTTTTTCTAAATATTTTTCATCAGTTTTGTAAATATCTTTAACAAAAGTTTTCATACTTTACCTCCATATATAATAGTAAAATTTAATTTAACAAAAAAAACCTTCATCCTATGTAAAGGACGAAAGTTTGTATTTCGTGGTACCACCCTAATTGCTAAATAGCCACTTTTATACCTTAACGCGGATTAAGCTTCGTCTAATCTTACTCTTGTTTTAGATTAGAAACTCAGGGTGGTTTTTCAATTTCTAAGCTTTGTGTCGATGTTCCACTATTATCGACTCCCTTTGACCAGTTCTTATATCTACTTTTCCCATCATAGTTAATTATACTTTTATCTAATTATAATTTTTTTATTCTTTATTGTCAAATAATTTATCAAGTCTCATCTTTATTTCCTTTTCATATCCATTTTGGGTAGGATTATAGTATTTTTTATCCCTATATTCCAAAGGAAGATAGTCTTGTTTAATAAAGGAGTCTTTATAATCATGAGGATATTTATATCCTTCTCCACTACCTAGTTCTTTAGCTCCTAAATAATGGGTATCCTTTAGGTGTGCTGGAATTTCTCCTACTCTCTTTTCTCTTATATCTTCTAAAGCCTTATCTATAGCAAGATAAGAACTATTAGATTTGGGAGCTGTAGCAACATATAATGCCCCCTGAGCTAGTACTATTCTCCCTTCAGGCATACCTATGTTTCTTACTGCTTCA
This sequence comes from Tissierella creatinophila DSM 6911, assembly GCF_001940565.1. Lineage (GTDB taxonomy): Bacteria > Bacillota > Clostridia > Tissierellales > Tissierellaceae > Tissierella_A > Tissierella_A creatinophila. The sequence goes on along the minus strand of NZ_LTDM01000001.1, from coordinate 20,903 downwards.
AAACAAGCATTTGCTATTACTAATGCATTAGGATCAGCATTTCCTACATCTTCTGATGCTGCTATTATAATTCTTCTAGCTATAAACTTAGGATCTTCTCCTGCATTTATCATCTTTGCCAAATAATAAAGAGTAGCATCAGGATCTGTCCCTCTCATACTTTTTATAAATGCTGAAATAGTATTATAGTGTTCATCTCCACCTTTATCATATTTAGCAGTTTTTATAAGTATTGAATTCTTTATAGTTTCTAAATCTATTATTCTTATACCATCTTTATTTTCTGAGGTAGAAAGCACTCCTATCTCTAGAGAATTAAGCAGTACTCTTCCATCTCCTTCAGAGATACTTATTAAATAGTCTATAGCCTCTTTATCTATCTCTACATTGTAACATCCTAATCCTCTTTCTTTATCCTTTAAAGCTTTGTTTAAAAGGTCTAATAGGTCTTTATCTGAGAGAGGCTTTAAGGATAGCACCATAGCTCTTGAAAGGAGTGCTTTATTGATTTCAAAATAAGGGTTTTCAGTAGTAGCGCCTATCAAAATTATGATTCCCCTTTCAACAAAAGGTAAAAGGGCATCTTGTTGTGATTTATTGAATCGGTGTATCTCATCTATAAAAAGTATCGTTCTTTTATTATATATTTTTAAATATTCTTCAGCATTTTTTATAACTTCTCTAATATCTTTTACGCCCGATGTAACAGCAGATAGTTTCTCAAACTTCATAGCCGTAGTATTTGCAATTATCATAGCCAAAGTAGTTTTACCAATTCCTGGTGGTCCATAAAGTATCATCGATGTTATTCTATCGGCTTTTATAGATCTATTTAAAAATTTATCCTCACCAAGGAGATGATCTTGTCCTACAAATTCATCTAATTTTCTAGGTCTTAAACGATCTGCAAGTGGTGCATTTCTTTTTAATTTTTCTTCCATTGATAATGTAAATAAATCCATTCTATCACCTTCTTTTAATTCTAATAAACACTCCATAAATTTAATCCTTTATTCATTTAATATCTTTTTTAACTCTTCCATAAATGTATTTAAATCTTTAAATTGCCTATATACTGAAGCAAATCTAACATAGGACACTTCATCTATATCCTTTAATTTATTCATAACCATTTCTCCAATTTCAATAGAAGTTACTTCTTTTTCTAATGAATTTGAAAGTTTTTTTTCTATATCATCAACAATCTTTTCAATAGTATTTATAGATACTGGTCTTTTTTCACAAGACTTTATTATTCCGTTTAATAGTTTGTTTCTATTGTAACTCTGCCTATTTCCATCTTTTTTTACAACCATTATAGGTATCTCTTCAAACTTTTCATAAGTAGTAAATCTTTTTCCACAACTAATACATTCTCTTCTTCTTCTAATAGCTTGTCCTTCATCAGTAGGTCTAGAATCTATAACTTTAGAATCTAAAAATTCACAATAAGGGCATTTCATCTTTTTTTCACCTCTTCATTTGTCTATTTCTTTTATTATAAGCTAATAGAGGAATCTTGTCTAGAAAAGCTATACTAAATTGGGAAAGTTCACAAGAATTATATCTTCTCCAATTTTAACTATTTCTTCCCAACTTATATTTATATCTACGGGCTTAGAAAAAAATCCTCCACCTTTATTGTTATCTGGTAGTATCATAGCTTCTATTACTCCTTTTTCTATATCAATTTCAAAATCATAGATAAATCCAAGTCTTTCTCCACTTGCAATATTTATAACTTCTTTCATTCTTATGTCAGATATCTTTAGCATATTATCCACCCTCTTATCTAATTTAAAATAAAAGAAAACATCTGGATAGTTTTATCTGATGCTTTCTTTTAATCTTATACTAATATATCTATATTCATATTTTTTTATATTATTACTATTAGTTTTTATATTATTATTAAATAGAAGTTTTTTAAATATATTTTCTCATTTGTTTTAAAGCGTTTTTTTCAAGTCTAGATACTTGAGCCTGAGAAATTCCAATTTCATCTGCTACTTCCATTTGAGTTTTTCCTTCGAAAAATCTTAAATTTAATATATCTCTTTCTCTTTTATTTATCTTTTTAAGTGCTTCTTTTAAAGTTATTTCACTTGCCCATATACTGTCTTCTTCCTTCTCATCTTTTACTTGATCCATTATAAATACTGAATCCCCACTATCATGAAATATAGGTTCAAATAAAGAAATAGGATCTTGAATTGCTTCAAGTGCAAAGACCACATCTTCTTTTGGAAGTTTTAACTTTTCTGCTATTTCTATTATAGTAGGTTCTTTAGAGTTTTTATATACCAGCTCATCTCTAGCTTGAAGGGCTCTATAGGCTATATCTTTTAAAGATCTACTTACTCTTATAGGGTTGTTATCCCGTAAGTATCTCCTAATCTCTCCAATTATCATAGGAACTGCATAAGTAGAAAATCTCACGTTATGACTTAAGTCAAAATTGTCTATAGCTTTAATAAGGCCAATGCAACCTACTTGAAAAAGATCATCTACAGGCTCTCCTCTTTTATTAAACCTTTGTATTATACTCAAAACAAGTCTTAGATTGCCTTGAACAAACTCTTCTCTCGCTGCTAAGTCTCCTGCTTTTATTTTAATAAATAATTTTTGCATTTCATCATTAGTTAAAACTGGAAGCTTAGCGGTATTTACACCGCAAATCTCCACTTTAGTTATATTCATTATGTTCATCCTTTCATTGTCATTTGCCCCTTTCTAATTAAATTATTGCCTTCATAATTATTTTTATTCATTTTGCGATTTTAAATCCTTAAATACAAAAAAATATTATTGATTTAATCAATAATATTTTATATAAATTTACTCATTTCTTTTTCTAATCTTTTCATGATTCTTTTTTCAAGCCTAGATATATAAGACTGAGAAATTCCCAGTAAATCTGCTACTTCCTTCTGAGTTTTTTCTACACCATTTGTAAGTCCAAATCTTAATCTTACAATAGTCTTCTCTCTTAGGGATAGTTTTTCTATGGCCTCGTTTAATAAGTTTTTATCTACTTGAGTTTCTATTCTTTTGTATATGATATCTGCTTCAGTGCCCAATATATCTGATAATAATAATTCATTTCCATCCCAATCAATATTTAAAGGTTCATCAAAAGATATTTCATTTCTAATTCTATTTGTCTTTCTAAGATACATTAAAATTTCATTCTCAATACATTTTGAAGCATATGTAGCTAGTTTAATCTTTTTATCAGGATCATATGTATTTACAGCTTTTATGAGTCCAATTGTACCTATAGAAATAAGATCTTCAATATTTATTTTAGTATTATCAAACTTTCTAGCAATATATACTACTAGCCTCAAGTTTCTTTCTATAAGTATAGCTTTTATAGAGTCATCTGATTTAAGGTTTTTTAAATAATAGGCTTCTTCTTCAGCAGTTAATGGTTTGGGAAGTACTTGACCAGAACCTATATAATCTACTCTTTTAGTAAGTCCTAAATTATTTAAAATTTTAAATATCCAAAGCTTTAATTTGAATTTCCACATTTCCATTTTACTCCTCCTAAAAAATAGTTTCATAATGAAGCAATCCATCGTATTCCATCTCATCTGAAAGTTTTCCGTTATATATTCCTATAATTATATCTTTTTTTAAAATTTCCTCTTTTAAAGACTTTATTATTATATAGTCTGGTTTAAAGCCTAGAATTATCCCTCCTTCATTTCCAATAGATTTAAACGGTATAGGTATTAATGGAAACTCTTTATTTAAATCATCTAAAATATCCTGAAAACTAATAATACTATTTTTAGATAAACTAACAACTATATCTTTAATTTTAGTAGGAATAAATTCATCTATTTTTTCTAACTCTACTACAAACACCGGGGTTCTTGAAAATGGATCTACCAATGAATTTCCTGTATCTACTAAAGCTGTAACCTTTGTAAATTTATCTTTAAAGTATATCTCTACATCATATATATATTCTTTTTTCATGTTCTTCCTATGTGTATAATTAAACACTATCTTTACCATGAAAATTGCTATTATTATTCCTATAATAACATTTTTAATATTAAACATATCTAATAAATATCCTCTTTGCAATAAGCTACTAGGTAGTTTGAAATTCCAACTCATACCTATTATAACTCCAGCGAATATAAAAGATATAATATAAAATCCAAGAAATTCATAATAAAAACTCTTTAGAGTTTTGCTTTTAAAACTTATTTTTACTATTATGAGGGATAATATAAATTTCATCATAGGTCTTGTTAAAAATAATAGAGAAGGATAAAAAAAAACTAAAGAATACACAGTCCCAAATAATGTTCCAATTATTATATTTTTGATAGGAGTTTTATTTTTAGTAATTGTTTTAGTACTATAGAGAATTAAAAAATTTATTATAAGATTTTCCAATAAATAATACTCTAATACAATATACAATAATTTCCTCCTCGCTTTAAATAGATTTTCCCTATTAATTATCTTCAATATTATTATATATGAAGTTTTGTAAGAAATATGTCTATTTTACGCTATAAAAAAAAACGTATCTCTTCAAAAAGATACGTTTTTCAACAAAATATTTTATTTTCTATCTTTTCTTCTTAAAAAGATAGGAATATCTAAATCTTCAATAGAGTCTTCAAAAGTTACTTCCTTTTCTTTTTCAGGCTCTTCTATACTCACTTTAGAAACCTTTTTACGAGTAGTAGAAGGACTATCTCCAAAACCTGTAGCTATTACAGTTATTTTAATAGCCTCTCCTAATGTTTCATCTATTCCAGCACCAAATATGATATTAGCATCTTCATCCACTGCTTCTCTAATTAAATCTGCTGCTTCATTTACTTCAAATATACCTAAATCTGCTCCACCAGTGATATTAAGTAGTACCGACTTAGCTCCTTCTATGGAAGTCTCAAGAAGTGGGCTTTGGATAGCCTGCTCAGCTGCTTCCGTAGCACGATTATCTCCATTAGCCTGTCCTATACCCATATGAGCTATACCTTTATCATGCATGATAGTTTTTACATCTGCAAAGTCAAGGTTTATAAGGTTTGGAACTGATATAAGGTCGGATATACCCTGTATACCCTGTTTTAAAACATCATCTGCCATAGAAAAAGCATCAGCTATAGTTGTCTTTTTATCTGCTATTTGTAAAAGTCTATCATTTGGAATTGTAACTAAAGTATCTACTCTAGTCTTTAAATTATTTATACCTTGTTCTGCTTGAAGAAGTCTTTTCCTGCCTTCAAAACCAAATGGCTTAGTTACTACCCCTACTGTTAGTATACCTAATTCTTTAGCGATTTCAGCTACAACTGGAGCGGCTCCAGTACCTGTTCCACCACCCATTCCAGCAGTTATAAATATCATATCAGCACCTGTTAGTGCTTGAAGTATTTCTTCTCTATTTTCTTCAGCAGATTTTGCTCCAATTTCAGGATTTGCACCTGCACCAAGTCCCTTTGTGATTTTTTCACCTAATTGTATTTTATTTTCAGCTTTTGATGAAAATAGTGATTGTTTATCTGTATTAAGCGCAATAAAGTCTACCCCTCTTACCCCGTGCTCTATCATTCTATTAACGGCGTTATTTCCTCCTCCGCCTACTCCTATTACTTTGATTTTAGCAAACTGTTCTACTTCAATATCAAAATCAAACATTAATTATTCCCCCTCATCTAATAGTTGTTTAAATCATTTCTTTTTCTATTTATATTGACTTGTTTTATATAATAATAGTCTTCTTATAGAAGCAAAGTTATCAAATATCCTTCCTCCAAATGTAAAAATAGCGGCAAAGTATAGCGGAACACCTAGTCTATCACCTATATACGCTAAAAATGCTGCAAGTATTGAATTTCCAAAAAAACCTGATAAAAAAACCTTTATATCAAATTTATTTTCTAAATTAGATCTTATTCCCCCAAATACTGAGTCTAAGCTCGCGAGTATTGCTACTGTAATGTATAAAGAGTAAGCAGTGTTGTAAGTATATGGCAGTAAGAAGCCAATAACTGCTCCTACTAATATACCTATTAAAGCAAAAATCATTATTTATCACCCTCTCCTTTAGGCTTTGCATATTTAAAGCTAAAGTTACCAGAATAAGCAGGAATAAATAAATCATCTTCCACTTCTGGTTCAAAGCCTATAGCAAAAATGTTTTTTAATGCATCTCCATATGTTCCGGGAGCATTTACAGCGGCCATAAGTAGTTTTTGATCCCCTATAGCCCTTATAATAAATGGTGTTCCAATACTTATCCCATTTATTCCTATAACTGGACCTCTACACTTTAGTTCCGATGAAGAAACTACTCTCTCTCCATTTATACTTATAGCTTCAGCTCCTGCCACTCTTAAATCATTTAATATATTGAGTACATCTACATCATGAATAACATCATCATTTACATCCTGTCCAATTATTTCATCTTCTGGATTATCATACATCTTTATAATAATTCCTGGCCCTTCTAAAGCCATATGACCAGATATAGATTTACTTGAAACTAAATCTATATTTAATTTATCTACAATAGTGCTATCACTATAAGATAGTCCTTTAATTGATTTAAGTTCTTCTTCTTTCTCTTTAAACTCATCTTTTAATTCATTTACTTCGCTATTTATAAATTTTAAATCTTCTTGCATAACTTCTAAAGACAATAGAGTTACAGGCACATATGATTCTAAATTAGATTTCATCATAGTACTAATTAGTATTCCAAGCCCTATGCTGGAAACAAGGATTAAGAATTTCCCTTTATCTATCTGCATTTTTTTCACACCTAACTATTTTCTTCTGAAGGTTCACTATACTTAAATTCCTTAACTTTTCTATATTTGGGAATAGTAATTTCCTTATCTTGTGTAAGAAGTGTCATATAATTATAACTTTTCAGCTGCCATACTATACCTCTTTTTATAGCTAAGGCTGATTCCAATGTATTAGGATTTCCTATGGCTTTGATTACGAGTGGAGAACTTGTAGAAACTCCATTTATTTCAATATGATCTCCTGCTCTTACTATTTCTGTAAACGAAGTATACCTTTGATCGTTAATTGAAATAGCTTCTGCATCAGCCGCATTTAGTATACTTACTATTTGAAGGATCAAATCAAGTTGGTCTACTACTCCATATCCATTACTAAACTCTAAATCGCTTGGAGGATCATTTATCTCTAGGATAATTCCTGGTCCTTCTAAGTCTACATATCCTGCTAACATTCTATATTTCATAGTATCTTTATAAAGGCTTTCAGCATATGAGTTTTTATCGATTTCATTTTTTTCGTATTTTTCAATTTCACTTTCAAGTTCTGTTATTCTATTTATTTGAGCATCTCTTTCTTGTTTAACCTTTTTTAAATCAGCAGCAAGTTCTTGAGCTCTTTGAGTGGGCAATACTCCTTCTCCTACAGATTTATTTACAGTTTTAAACTGAATAGATAAAATTAGGCCTAAAATAACAGAGACTAAAATAAGTGATGCTATTTCTGATTTTTTCTTCATCATACACCTCTTCTCTTAATCATCCTTAATTAAAATAGGATGGTTTCCTTTGTTCATTATAATCTTACTAGCTTTGATTTCTCTTTTTTCTACATCCTCTAAAATCTCTTTTAATAAACCTAACTTATATTTTACATTATTTAGTGTACCAAAGGCAACAAAAATACCATTTTTTAATTTAATATTTACATCATTTGAAAAATCTTTTTCAATTTCATCTATATTCTCCAATAAATGTAAGTTTTTTCCCTCTTTTATAAAAATTTTTAGGTTTCTATTTTGTTCTTGAGAGAATATATTTTCTGACACATCAGTAAAGTTTGTATTAAATCCAGTAACTATTGGAAGCTTTTCATCTTTAGAATCTAAATGTTCCATTATAAATCCATCTTCATCAACTACTAAATACATAGAAATGTATTGAAATAAAATAGTTTTTTCCCTTTCCATTACATTTATATTTAAAGTATTAGGCAATTCTCTTTTTACCTTGGCTGATTTTATAAATGTATTTGTCTTTAAATTATCTTCTATATCCGATATTTTAAACTTAAATATATTAGTATTTGTTCTAACTTTAGACTGTTTTAATATCTCTTCTTTATTTAAACTTTTATTATTTCTTATATTTATTTCTTTTATATGGAAAAATGGTGAATTAAGTGCAAAAAATATAAATATAGATAATAATCCTAAAAATATTATTATCCCCAAAAAAACTTTCCGAGCCTTATGTAATCTTTCAATTGGAGTTTTCTTTCGCATATTTTTCACCCCTCCTTGTCCCATTTTTACCCATAAGACAAGCTATATTAAATACAGCTTATCTCTGCGCCTAGTGACCTTAGTGTTTCATGTAAGTTTTCATACCCTCTATTTATATGATATATATTTTCTACTTCTGTCTTTCCTTCTGCTACAAGACCTGCTAAGACTAAAGCCGCTCCTCCTCTTAGATCTTTTGCATAAACCCTAGCTCCAGTTAATTTTTTTACTCCTTTTACAACTGATACTTTTCCAAATGTTTTAATATTAGCACCCATTCTAGTTAATTCTTCAGCATGCTTAAACCTGTTTTCAAAAACTGTTTCATTTATTATGCTAGTTCCATCAGCTATGGAAAGCATAGCCATGAATTGAGCTTGCATATCAGTTGGAAAACCTGGAAAAGGTAATGTTTGAAGTATTTCTATTGAATTTATATTTTTAGGTCCAATTATCATCATGCTATTTCCATTTACAATTACATTTGCTCCAGTTTCACGAAGTTTGGCTATTGTACTTTGAAGGTGTTCTGTAACTATATCTTTTAATATAATCTTACCCTTCGTCATAACTGCGCCTGCCATAAGAGTTCCGGCTACTATTCTATCAGCAATTATTTTATGATTACATCCTCTTAGAACTTCTACTCCTTCTATTGTAATGATACTGGTTCCTGCACCTTTTATCTTGGCTCCACATTTGTTTAGATAATCTTGTAAGTCCATAATTTCAGGTTCTCTAGCCGAGTTTCTAATTACTGTTATACCCTTTGCACGAACTGCTGCTAACATTATATTTTCAGTTGCCCCTACAGAAGGATAATCAAGTTGTATATCTGCACCTATTAATTCTTTAGCTTTACAATAAATAAATCCGTGAGCTTCTTCAATTTCAACTCCCATCTGTCTTAAAGATTTTAGATGCAAATCTATTGGTCTAGGTCCAATCTCACATCCACCTGGGAAACTTACATTTACTTCTCCAAAACGCGCTAGGAGTGCTCCCATAAGTACTATCGATGATCTCATCTCCCTTACTAGTTCTTCGGGTAAATGAATTGAACCTATAGGTCCAGTATCGATTGTCATAGTATCTCCATCTCTATCAATTTTAGATCCTATAACTTTAAGTATTTCTGCCATAACACTTACATCTTGTAATTTTGGAATATTGGATATTATACTTTTACCTCCACTTATTACAGTAGCAGCTAAAATTGGAAGTACTGAATTTTTTGCACCAGTAATTTTTACCTCCCCTTGTAATTTATTTCCTCCTTGAATAAGATATTTTTCCAAGTCTAACACCTCCATGGTATTTAAAACTATATATATATCTTATGCTTAGAAGAAAAAGAGGTTCCTAATTTTCAAGCATTTTTTTTATTATATCATATATTTCATAAGCTGCATTTGTTTTCCCTAAGTTTTTACTCATTTTAGCCATTTCTTTAAGCTTTGCGGGGTTATTTAAAAGATTTAATAGTTCTTTTTTCAAGTTTTCACCATTTAACTCTTTTTCTAATATTACAATAGCAGCATTTTTCTTCTCGAAATTTCTAGCATTATATTCTTGATGATTTTCAGCAGTATAAGCTTTTGGAATTAATATACTTGGTATTCCCATACTAGATATTTCAGCAAGTGTTATAGCACCGGCACTTGTAACTATTATATCTGCTATATTTAAAGCTTCTGCCATTTCATATAGATATGGTAGTATCTTTATCTCTTTTGAGTTTAGATTTAAATCTTTTATATCTTCCATAAACTCATTATAAAATCTTTCTCCTGTAATATGAATTAATTGAAAATCTATAGTCTCTATAGTTTTAATCATATCTTTTATAGCTGTATTTAAGCTCTTTTGTCCCCCACTACCACCGAAACAAAGTATAGTAGGTTTAAGAGGACTTAAATCTAACTTTTTATAGGCTTCTTTTTTATCTATATTTAATATTTCACGTCTTATAGGATTGCCTGTATTTATAACTCTATCTGGGTACTTAAAATACTTTATAGATTCTTCAAAAGTTACAGCTACTTTATCTACAAATCTTGAAAGAATTTTATTGGTTATTCCCGGAAAAGCATTTTGTTCATGAATAAGAGTTGGAATTTTATTTCTATAAGCTTTATATACTACAGGACCACATACATATCCCCCAGTGCCTATGACTATGTCTGGTTTAAATTCTTTTATTATCTTATCTGACTCTTTTAAGCCATAGATAAGCTCTCTTAACGCAATAAAAGAATCTTTATTTATACTCCTTGGAATACCCTTTACCCTTATAGTCTTGAATTTAATTCCTTCTTTAGGTATTAGTTTTGATTCTAATCCTTCTTTTGTTCCTACATAGAGAATATCTGCATCCTTATCATTTAATTTTATCTCATTTAAAATAGCCAGGGCTGGATAAATATGACCTCCTGTACCGCCCCCCGATATTAAATATTTCATAGTTTAACTCCTTTCAAAATTTACATTTCTAGAAATATTTAATAATATTCCTACAAGTGTCATGAACATAACTAAAGATGTTCCACCATAACTTACAAACGGAAGTGTTATTCCAGTTGTAGGCATAGATGAGGTAACTACCGCTATATGAATTAAGGATTGTACTGCTATTAATGCAGTTATTCCTGTTGCTAAAAAACATCCAAATAAATCTTCAGTTTTTAAAGCTATTATTATACCTCTCCATATTACTATTAAAAATAATAATATGACTATTACCGTTCCCACAAGTCCAAGTTCTTCCCCTATTATAGCGAATATAAAATCGTTATATGCTTCTGACAAATAAAAAAACTTTTGCCTACTCTTACCAAGACCCAGTCCAAAGACCCCTCCTGAACCAAGTGAATATAAAGACTGCACTAATTGCCATCCAGTATCTAGTTTATCGGCAAACGGATCTATAAAAGCTGTTATCCTAGCAAGTCTATAGCTACTATCAGGATCATTGATTGCTAAATAAAATACTCCTGCTGCCCCAACACCTAATGGTGCCATGTGTAAAATATTCATACCTCCTACAAAAAACATTGCCATCATGGTTATAGCAATAGTTCCTCCGGTACCTAGGTCTTCTTGAATTATAACACCGCATGCGAGTCCAATATATATAAGAGCTGGAAGTGTTCCTTGGAAAACCGTATCTATATTCTCTCTTTTATTTGCTAAAAACTTAGCAAAAAATACCACCGAACCAAATTTTATCGCATCTGAAGGCATTATTCTTATAGGTCCTATATCAAGCCATCTACGTGCTCCTTTAATTTCAGCACCCATAGGAGTAAAAACTAAAAGTCCTAGTATAATAGATAGAAAAAATATATATGGTGCCCATTTTTTTAGTTTTCTATAGTCAAAATTCATAGCTATAAAAAGCCCTAAAAATCCCATTGCCGACCATATAATTTGTCTTTTCAAAAAATAATATCCATCATTTTCTTCTGACATTCCCACAGGCCAACTTGCACTAAAAACCATTATTATACCTATAAAAACTAGCATAGTTATAGCTATTAAAAGCATAAAATCAACAGCTTTTTTATTAGATTTTTTTTTGACTCTATTCATATTACTCCTCCCCTAATACATCTACCTTATGTTTAAAAACTCTTCCCCTTTCTTCAAAGTTTTCAAACATACCCCAACTAGCACAAGCTGGGGATAATAATATATTGTCTCCTTTTTTGGATAGACTATAAGCTAAATCTACAGCTTCTTCCATACTATTTACTAAGAAGTTCTCTTTAAAGCCATATTTTAATGCAGTTTCTTTTATTTTTGAAGAAGTATCTCCTAATAATACTAGAGCTTTAACCTTTCCATTAAAAGATTTTATAAACTCATCAAACTCTACCCTTTTATCATATCCACCAGCTATTAAAATAATAGGAGCTTCTATTGCTTCTATTGCTTTTATACTTGAATCTATATTAGTTCCCTTAGAATCATTAAAAAACTTTCTTCCATCTTTCTCTAAAACAAATTCCAATCTATGTTCTACGCCTTTAAAACTTAAAAGAGTTCTTTTGATATTTTCTACAGATACTCCCATAATGAATGATATAGCTATACTTCCAAGTATGTTTTCTAGATTATGTTTTCCTTTTAATAAAAGCTTATTGATAGGGATAAGATTTTTCTTTTCTCCATCTATGTTTATAATTATGGTTTCATCTTCTATATAAATTCCCCTATTTAGCTTTTCATCTACACTAAACCAAATAATGTTGGAATTTATTTCATCCTTAAAAGTTCTAAGAAGTTTGTCATCATAATTTAATATAGTATAATCATTAGAATCTTGATTTATAAATATTTTCTTTTTGGATTTTATATACTTTTTGAATGTTCCATGCCAATCTATATGATCTGAAGTTATATTTAATATAAGACTTACCTTTGGTTTGAAATTAATAGTATGTTCTAGCTGAAAGCTACTTGTCTCTAATATAAATATATCATTTTTTTGTGCATTTATCATATCTTTTATTAATGATTTACCTATATTACCACCTATAAAAGGATTTTTATTATCAGCCTTAAAAATCTCTCCTGTAAGAGTTGTAGCTGTGGTTTTACCATTTGTTCCTGTTATAGCTATAATGTTTTTAGACTTTGAAAGATTACTCCCAAGTTCAATATCATTTATAATCTTTATATCTTTATCCACCGCATCTAAAAGGATTTGGTTACTAGGTGGGATACCAGGACTTTTTACTATAAGTTCAATACCTGATAGGTCTAAACTTTTTTTTCCTAAATACTTTTCCAAGGAAATATCTTTAATTTTTCCAAGTATATCTTTTAGCTCTTCTTCTGTCTTTATATCATTTATAATGATTTTAGCTCCTAGCTCATCTAGCGCTTTTATAGTAGATATTCCTGAAATTCCAAGACCCATAACAAGCACTCTTTTATCTTTTAAATTCATTTTATCACCTTACCCTTTAGTTTAAAGCTAATCCCCCTATTAAACAAAGTACAGCTGTAATAGACCAAAATACTATAACTACTTTTGTTTCTTTCCAACCTTTATGTTCAAAATGATGATGTAGCGGACTCATTAAAAACACTCTCTTTCCCGTAAGCTTAAATGATAAAACTTGTATTATAACAGATAAGGCTTCGGCAAAGTATATTCCTCCCACTATTGGTATTATAAGAGGAAGGTTTAGCAATATGGCAATAGCAGCCACTGCACCTCCAAGACCCATAGAACCTGTATCTCCCATAAAAACTTTAGCAGGATATGCATTATGCATTAAAAACCCTAAACATGCACCAGCTAATGCTGCTGAAAATATAGATATACTGTCCATTCCAAGCTTCATTGATACAATCCCAAAGAAAGATAAAACTATCAAAGTTACACCAGATGCTAATCCATCAAGTCCATCAGTCAAATTCACACTATTTACAGTACCTATGACTACAAATGCTATAAAAGGAACGTAGAGAATACCTAAATCTAAATATTGATTTTTTAGAAAAGGAATTATAACTTTAGTTCCTAGCACCGAAGTATTTGATTGATATAGTGCAAGCATTACGGCAAGCACTACTTGACCTATTATCTTTTGATAAGGTTTTAAACCTAAATTTCTTTTTTTTGCAACTATTATATAATCATCTATAAAACCAATAAGCCCAAATCCAAAAGTTGATAATAAAAGCACATACATATCTTTATTTAAAACTCCCGAAGTTAAAACACTTATTAAAAGTGCAATAAATATAATAAGACCTCCCATTGTAGGTGTTCCTGATTTAGAAAGGTGAGACTGTGGTCCCTCTGCCCTAATACTTTGCCCAATATTTAATCTCTTTAGCATAGGAATTACAAGTGGCCCTAAAATTAAAGTTATTATAAATGACATGATTATGCTTATAATTATCTGTTTATATTCTAACATCTGTTTTCTCCTCTCAAGTAAAGTGTTTCTATAATTCTTTTATTATATCTGATATAATTTTTCTTTCATTAAATGGTAGCTTTTCGCCATTAATTTCAATAAATTCTTCATGTCCTTTTCCAGCTATCAATATAACATCTTCTTTTTCACAAACTTTTATTGCATATTCTATTGCATCAATCCTATCTGGGATTTCTAAATAATTAAATTTCCCTTTTTTCATTCCCTTAGCTATATCATCTATTATATGTAAAGGATCTTCAAATCTTGGGTTATCTGTAGTTATTATAGCTAAATCTGAAAACTTCCCAACAATTTCTCCCATTAAAGGCCTTTTCTCTTTATCTCTATTTCCTCCAGCACCAAAGACTACTATTAATTTACCAGTTGTAAATGATCTTAATGTCTTTAAAACTTCTTCTAATCCATTAGGTGTATGAGCAAAATCAATTATGATATTTAGGTTTTCACTATTTTTTATAAATTCAAATCTTCCTTTTATAGGTTTTATATTTTTCAAACTTGATTTTATAACACCCAAATCCACTCCGTAAATTATGCTACAACTTATCGCAGCTAGTGCATTATAAAGATTAAATTTACCTGGCAAGTTTAATTCAACATCTTCTTTTTTTTCAAAAATATTTAGTGTAAAAGTAGTCTTATGAAGAAAATATTCTATATTACTTGCTCTTATATGAGCAGGTCTTTCTATTCCGTAAGTTATAAAAGGTATATTAGACTTCTTATGAGTTATCATTTCTCCATAGGGATCATCAATGTTTATTATATTAAATTTATTTGTTTTTGAAAAAAGTTTTAACTTGCTTTTAAAATAATTTTTCATTGTCTTATGATAATCTAAATGCTCAGATGATAAATTAGTAAAGATACCTATATTAAAATCCATATATCTTACTCTTTTTAAATCTAGCGCATGAGATGATACTTCCATTATAGAATAGTCTACTTTTCCTTCTCTCATTTTTTCTAAATTTCTCTCTATCTCTAATGAATCTGGAGTAGTATTTAAAAGAGGTATGTGTGTATCTCCTATAATAGCTCCTATAGTCCCCATCAGACCTACTTTGTTTTTATTGTTTATAAATATATCTCTAAGTATATAAGAAGTACTTGTTTTTCCATTTGTTCCTGTAATTCCTATAAACTCCATCTCCTTCCAGGGTAAATTATAAAACTTACCAGAAAAGTATGCTAAGGAATCTAGTGCATTAGCTACTCTTACTATAGTTATGCCTTCTATAGGCTCTATATTATCTTCTACTACTATTGCTGATGCCCCCATTTTTATAGCATCATCTATAAACTTGTGTCCATCATGATTAAAACCTTTTTGTGCTATAAATAGATTATCTTTTTTTATCTTTTTAGAATTATGTTCTATACCTGTAATATCTTTTTCTAAACATCCTATTATTTCTAAGATTGGATAAACACCTAAAATATCTTTTAGTTTCATTATTGACCGCCTCCTAATAGAATATAATTAATTATAAGGCAACTTTAAGGTCGCCTTATAATTTTATCTATTAGTTACTTAAACTCAACTATTACTTTTGTATTAAAGTTGATTTTTTCTCCAGGTAATGGACTTTGTAAAACTGATTTTCCTTGCCCTTTAAATTCATATTTTAAATTCATTTCATCTAATATCTTTATAATCTCTTCTTTTTTCTTATCAGTTAAAAATGGCATTACAATTTCTTCATTTGGTTTAAAATCAATGAAGAGATCTATTACAGAACCCTTTTTAATTTCTACACCCGGAAGTGGAAACTGGTCTAAAATAATAGACTCATCAGTTAACTCTAAGTATTCAGTAGTATGCTTTAAACCAAGTTCCATAAGTATTTTGCCAGCCTCTCCTATTTTTTTATTTCTTACATCTGGCACTTTTACAAGTTCTTCTATCTCTTCTTTTTCTTCTTTAGTAAATTTAGGTGGTATCTCTAAATAGTTAAATGTATCTTCAAATATAGATTTAGCTACAGGTGCTGCTACAGATCCACCATAGTATGTACCGCTAGGTTCATCTACTACTACAAGCATTGCTATTTTAGGATCATCAATGGGAGCTACTGATATAAATGATCCTATGTATTTTCCTTGTTTATATCTTCCATCTATGATCTTTTGGGCAGTACCAGTTTTTCCTCCAACTTTATATCCTGGTATATAAGCTTTAGAGCCTGAACCTTCGCTTACTACTGTTTCCATAAGGCTTAGCATTGTATCTGAAGTTTCCTTTGATATAACTTTTCTTACAGTTTCACTCTTAAATTCTTTTATTACATCGCCTTCACTATTTAGTATTTGTTTTACAAGCTTTGGTTTTAACAAGTCGCCACCATTAGCTATCGCAGAAACTGCAGTTACAAGTTGCATAGGAGTTACTGCTATACTATGGCCATAAGAAAGTGTAGCCAAATTTATTTCTTTTATATTTTCTACATTATTTGGAATAATACCTGCCTGTTCTCCTAAAAGATCAACACCTGTTTTTTCTCCAAAACCAAATGCCTTTGTATATTTGTATAAATTATCTCTACCAAGGTTTAGTCCCATATTTACAAAAGCAACGTTACAAGAGTTGTTTACAGCATCTCTAAATGTTTGATCTCCATGAGGATTATACCAGTTAGCACATTTTAGTGTTCTTCCTTGTATCTTTATAGTTCCTTTACAATAATAATGTGTATCAAGATTTGCTGAATTTTCTTCTAAGGCTGCTGCTGCAGTTATAAGTTTAAATGTAGACCCAGGTTCGTATATATCATTTATAGTAAAGTTTCTCCAAAGGTCAAACCACTTCTTTTGAACTTCTTCTGCTGGAAGTTTATCCCATTGTTTTTTTAGATTTTCATCAACAGGTTCCCTCGGACTATTTGGATCAAAATCTGGTTTATTTACCAAAGAAAGTATCTCCCCAGTTTCAATTTCCATCATAATGACAGAAACACCTTTAGCTTTTGTATCTAAAAGAGCTTTTTCTGCCGCCTTTTCTGCAAAATGTTGAATAGTTTCATCAATTGTTAAAACAAGAGATGATCCATCTTCAGGATCATGAACCTTCTCTCCATCATATGGAAGTTGTCTATTTGCACCATCAGTCATTTTCATCCACTTACCAGGTCTTCCAGTTAAATAATCATTATAGACGTATTCTATACCATCTAATCCATTATTATCAATATCAGTAAATCCTAAAATATATGATGCAAAATTTCCATTAGGATAATATCTTTTATTATCTTCTACTATTGTTATACCTCTTAATTTAAGCTTTCTAAGTTCATTTGCTTCTTCTCTTGTTATCCACTGTTTTATCTTTTGAGTACTTTGATTTGAAACTAATTTTTTATATACTTCATCTTCTTCCAATTGAAGTATACTAGATACAGTTTCTGCTGTTTTTTTAGATTCTTTTATGTCAGCGGGAGTTGCCCAAACTGTAAAAGAATTTACACTAATAGCTAGCTTTTTACCTCTCCTATCGTATATTGTTCCTCTTTTGGCCCTTATATCTATTGATTTTGTCCACTGTTCTAATGCGCCCTTTTTTAACTCGTGATTTCTAAATATTTGTATATTTCCTAGCCTTAATATAAGAGCAAATACTATAAAAAAAGAAAGTCCTAAGGTTATCTTTAGTCTTTTTTTTACAATTTTATTTGATTCCTTCAAACTTATAACCTCCTAAAACAAACTTAAGAATAAATCCTAATTCTTTAATTGTGCTTATTTTTGCCACTAGCTCCATCTAAAGAAAGATAAACTACCTGATCACTATTGGGATAATCCATACTGAGTTTATACATAGCTTCCTCACTAATCTTTACAGAACTTTTAGCCTCTTCTAATTCTGAAATAATAGAAAATTTAGTTTGTTCTAATTCATTTCTTCTCTTTTCCAAACTTGTAATATTCATTCTAGTTTCAGAAATAGTAGAATAACCCTTTAATACAAAGAAAGAAACAACAGTAAATAAAGCTATTGAAGAGATGCAGGTTAATTTAAATATCATTTTTTGTCTTTTACGCCTTTTTAAAGCCTTTTCTCTTTTTAATCTTTTTTGTTCTTCTCTTTTTTCATCGTATGTTTTTTCATCATATAAAGGTGCTGTTGCATAATTAGTTAATTGAGATTTATCTACTAACAATTTATTCTCCTCCTTAGTGTTTTAGAACTTAAATCTTCTCTGCTATTCTAAGCTTTGCAGATCTCGACCTAGAGTTTTTCAATATTTCTTCTTTTGTAGGCACTATTGGTTTTCTAGTAATTATCTTTATTTCTCTTTTCTTTTCACAAGCACAAAGGGGTAAGTCACTTGGACAAATACAATCTCTAAAAAGATATTTAAACTCTTCTTTTACAATTCTATCTTCTAAAGAATGAAATGTTATAATCCCTAGTCTCCCACCAGGTTTTAAAAGACCTACCATTTTTTCAATAGATTCTTTAAGTGCATCTAGTTCTCCATTTACTTCAATTCTAAGAGCTTGAAATGTCTGTTTAGCTGGATGAGAGCCTTCCATTCTCACTCTTTTAGGTATTGCCTTTTTTATTACTTCCACTAATTCTAAAGTAGTATTTATAGGCGATAAGTTTCTCTCTTCAACTATAAATTCAGCTATCCTCTTTGCCCAGGAGTCTTCTCCATATTTTAATATAATGTCGGTTAATTCTTCCTTAGAATATTTATTTACTATATCCCAAGCAGTAAAATCTTGTGTTCTATCCATTCTCATATCTAGTTCAGCATCTTTATGATAAGAAAATCCCCTCGTTGCTTCATCAAGTTGATATGAAGAAACCCCAATATCTATAAATATACCATCGACCTTTTCTATTCCTAATTTTTCTAAAACAATATCTATGTTTTTATAATTATTATGAACTAATATTGTTTTATCTTTAAAATCACTTAAAACTTCACTAGCTTTTTTTAGTGCATCAGTATCTTGATCAATTCCAATAAGTTTTCCATTATCAAGTTTTTTAACTATTTCTATCGAATGTCCTGCGCCTCCAAGAGTTCCATCTACATATATTCCATCTTTTTTAATCGAAAGGCCTTCAACAACTTCTTCTAATAATATAGGTATATGACTAAATTCCATTAAATCACTCCAATTTATATTCCTAATTCTGCCATGTTTTCAGCTATATTTTCATAACTTAAGTTTTCATCTTCTGAGTATTCATTCCATTTGTTCTTACTCCAAATTTCGATTCTAGTAGATACCCCAATAATAACAGCATCTTTTTCAAGTCCTGAATGCGTTCTTAAATTAGGTGGAATTAAAACTCTATTTTGTTTATCTAAACTACATTCACATGCTCCTGCAAAGAAAAACCTTACGAAAGCCCTAGCATCTTTGTTTGTAAGTGGTAAAGTCTTTAATTTATCTTCAAATATCTTCCATTCATCTTTTGTATATACAAAAAGACACCCATCCAAGCCCTTGGTGATAACAAATTCATCACCTAGTTCTTCTCTAAATTTAGATGGCATTGTAATTCTTCCCTTATTATCTAGGGTATGATTATGTTCTCCAATAAACATTTCTTCTCCACCTTAATCAAACTTTTTCCACTTTACTCCACTTTAACCCACTATACTTTATATTCTATACTATTTTTGATAATCCTTCCACTATTATATTGGTTTTTTTAATCTTTTTTATTATATAATGGTTAATCTTTCCAAATTCATTAAAAAGAAAAAATAAAAGAGAACATTTTACCTAATCTTTAGATAAAATGTTCTCTTTTATTTTTTCTTTTTGTATAGCATATATGAAGATACTATAATTATTATAACACTAATAAGCTGGGCAACTTTAACTGATCCCCACATTAAACTATCCGTTCTAAGATGTTCTATGAAAAACCTTATAAAAGAATACAGAATTAGATACCATAAAAACACTGCTCCATCTACATGTTTTTTATTTCTACTATACCACATCAAAAATATAAACACTCCAAAATTCCATAGTGATTCATATAAAAAAGTGGGATGCACCTTTACTCCATCTACTATTATTCCCCAAGGAAGATCTGTAGGACCTCCATGAGCCTCCTGATTTACAAAGTTTCCCCATCTTCCTATAGCCTGACCTAAAACAAGACTTGGAGCTGCGGTATCTACCAATTTCCAAAATGAAATATTCCTTTTTTTAGTGAATATTATAGTAGTTACAATAGCCCCTATAAGTACTCCATGGATGGCTAAGCCTCCATTTCTAAAATTCAAGACTTGTATTAGATCATCTCGATATAGATCCCAGCTAAATATTACATAATAAGCCCTTGCTCCTATTATTGAAACTGGTATCGCATATAACAATAAATCTAAAAGATCATTTTCTTCTATATTGTTTAATTTTGCCTGTTTTAAAGCTATAATAGTACCTAAAAAAACAGCACTAGCAATAAAAATACCATACCATCTAATAGGTAATCCAAATATTTCAAAAGCTACTGGATTCATTAAAATCCCCCTTATAAAAATATTAATATAGCTCGTTGCAGAACTCTGTAGCGAGCTATTTTACTGCATTTCAATCTATTGAAATGGCTGGGATTCCCCCGATTTTGGGTATATATACAGTATCAAGTTGTTTATAACTCAAAACGGAAATTG